>WFPC01000018.1 GCA_015487785.1 Gammaproteobacteria bacterium
CAACCTGGCCGTGCTCTACGACAGCGGTCAGGAGGTGGCGCAAAACCCCTGGGAAGCGCGAGCCTGGTATCGCAAGGCCGCCGAGCAGGGTTATGCCCCGGCCCAGTTCAACCTGGCGCTGATGCTGCTCCAGGGCCAGGGTGGGCGGCGCGACCCGGAACAGGCCGCCCACTGGTACCGGCAGGCTGCCGAGCAAGGTATGGCCGATGCTCAGTTCAATCTGGCCCAACTCTACAGCGAAGGTGAACACTTACCTCGAGACTACGAGCAGGCGGTGTACTGGTATCATGCAGCAGCCCGGCAAGGTCATGCGGCGGCAGCCAACAACCTGGCGGTGCGCTATGCCCTGGGTCAGGGAGTGGCGCGCAGTGACTACCAGGCCTACCTGTGGTTCAACGTGGCCGCCGAACGAGGTGATGCGCGAGCGGTGCGCCATCGCGAGCGGGTGGCGCAGGAAATGAGCGCGGAGCAGATCGTGGCGGCAGGTCGTGCCTCGCGAGACGTTTTGAGGCGCCTGGAAAACGGGGGGACATAGCCGTGCAGCGTTATCTCTTTCTCGCCTTGTTCCTGGCGGTGCTGTTGTTTTGGCTGGGCCGGCGAAGCCGTCGGCAGCAACCGGTGCTGGCGGTGGCGGCCAATACCGCCGCGGTGATCCTGCTGTTGTTGGTCATCGGTGGTTTCTTCGGTCTCATCGGGGCTTGAGGCTTATCGTGTCGCCGGGTCAATAACCGGACTCGTCGGCATTCAGCAGCAACCAGGTCAGGGCGACAGCCACGGCCGGCGGGGTGATCAGTGCCGCTCGCGGCGCGGCCAGGCGCAGGGGCAGCAGGGCCAGCAGCAGGAGCAGGCTGGGGCCGGCGGGCAGCTCGGCGTAGAGCCAGGCATGGACCAGCAGGATGAGCAGTATCAGGCCGAGCAGGCCAGCAGGCGCCGGACCAAACCGTGCCAGGAACGGGCGGGGGCGCCACTCGGCTATGGCAAAGGGTATGCCCAGGCTGGCCAGTGCCGCGGCCAGTTGTCCCAGCAGCAGGCTGCCATCCAGGGCGGTGGCCAGGGCCAGGCCACCGGCAGTCAGGGAGAGCACGCTGGCCGGGCGTCGCTGCTTCACCGGGACGCTGGCGATGCCCGCGATGGCGGCGACGAGCAGGCCACCGAGAGTGAAGACATCGGTGCCGTGGCGGAGCACGGGCCAGGCCAGTGACAGCAAGCCGAAGACCAGCACTGCGACATGAGCCAGGGTGCCCAGGCGGGTATGCTGCTTGCCGGCCAGGCCGGCGAGCACGGCGGCCAGGGCTATTGCCGGCAACCCGTCCAGGGCTTCGGTGGGTGGCCAATGCAGGCCCCGCAACCAAGAAAAGGATACCAGCCAGGTGATCAGCAGGCTGGGGCCCAGCCAAAGGGAATGCTTGCGGCACAGGATGCCCGCCAGCAGGCCCAGCAGCACCGGCAGGATCAGGCTGGGGAGTAACAATTCCGTTGACATGTATTCACCTCCTGGTTGGTGAGCGCCCACATTTGAGTGGGCGCTACAAGTCACTATTGTTTGATGCCTTCCACTTCCAGGGTAATGACCACTTCGTCACCAATGCCGCCGAGCATGTAGTTCATGCCGAAATCGCTGCGCTTGATGGTGGTGGTGGCGGTATAACCGGCGCGATAACCCCCCCAGGGGTCCTTGCCCGCGCCCACGGGACTGATCTTCAGGCTGACCGGGCGTTTCTGGCCGTGCAGGCTGAGGCTGCCCTCGGCGGCCACCGGCTCCCCGTTTTGGTCGAAGCGCACCTGGTGGGAAACGAAGTGCATTTGCGGAAATTGCCGGGCATTGAAGAAGTCCGGGCTGCGCAAGTGTTTGTCGCGTTTTTTGTGGTTGGTGTCCACGCTGTCGGTGTCGATGCGGATGTCGATCCTGCCCTGGCCAGGTTGTAGCACGAATTCGCCTTCGAAGCGGTTGAAACGGCCCACCAGCCGACTGGTATTGAGATGGCCCACGGTGAACAGGATGCTGGTGTGGGCCGGGTCGATCCGGTACCGGCCGGGCTCGGCGGCGGCTTGGGCCTGGGTGGTGGCGAGTGCCAGGATGGCAGTGGTGAGGATGCGATTCATAGGCTTCATTTGTTTCTCCTTCTTCGTACAGTACTTGTTAGAACAATTAGGCCGGGGCAAACAACCCCGGCGGGCTGGTTTGCGCTCAAAAAAAATGATTGCGCAGGCCGCGCAGAAGCCGGCGCAACTGGGTTTGTTGTTCGCTATCGAGGCGTTCGAAGCTGGTGGAGAGATAACGGATGTGCTCGGGGAATACCTTTTCGAACAGCCTTTGTCCCTGCTCGGTGAGCTGGATCAAAGTGGAACGGCGGTCCTGGCCGGAGTTGACGCGCCGCACCAGGCCCTTGGCCTCCAGCCGGTCGATGATCCCGGTGAGGGTGCCTTTGGTGATCAGGGTTTCCTGGCCCAGCATCTTGAAGTTCATGCCCTCGGTATTGCCCAGGGTGGCGATCACGTCGAATTGCGAGGGAGTCAGGCCCAGGCTCTTGATATGGCGCGCCGAGTGCCTGGAGAAGGCCTGATAGCAGCGCACCAGCTCCTGCATCAGTGGCAGCCAGGCTTCCTTGCGGGCCTGTTCCGAGGTGTATTCTTGAGCGTTTCGATGTGTCATGGGGGTAATATAGTTCTAATACGAACTATTGTCAATGAATTTTCCCTTCATCTCGTTGGCTGTTCAGGCCATGACAGCGGGTTCTTGCTGTTCCACCAGCATGCACACTGGGTGTGCGTCGTTTCCGGGGTTTGCTTGTTCCCACCACCAGCGGCCGCCACGAATGTTGTGTCCCGTGGCCACGGGGCGGATACAGGGTTGGCAACCCACCAGCGGGTAACCCTGGTCGTGCAGGTCGTTGTAGGGCAGGTCGTGTTCGAAGATGTAGGCCCAGATGTCGCCATGGCTCCAGTGCCGCAGGGGGTGAAACTTGACCAAGGCATGCTTGTGGTCCCATTCGCTGGCGGGCAGGTGGGCCTGGCCCAGGGCGGGTTGCCGGCGCAGGGTGGTGAGCCAGGCATCCTTGCCGGCCAGGGCGCGGGCCAGGGGTTCCAGCTTGCGTACCTGGCAACAGTGTTTGCGGGCGGTGATGCTTTGGCGAAACCCTGTTTCACCCCAGCGCTGGGCGTGTTTACTCAGGGCCCGGGTCTGCGGCCGATAGCGCTGGATGGGCTTGCCGTAGAGGTGCTCCACCTCGTCCAGCAGTTGCAGGCTGGCCCGGGGCAGCCTGCCGGTGTCGAGCACGAAGATAGTACTGGTTTCCAGATGGCGCTGGAGGAGGTCCAGCAGCACCGAGTCTTCGGCGGCGAAACCGAAGCAATAGGCCGCTTGCCGGTGTCGCTGGCGGATTCGCTCCAGCAGGGCGCGGGTGGTTTCCAGAGCCTGTGCCAGGGACATGTATCAGGCGATTCCCTGGTCGGAGGGCCTGAAGGTGCCTGACTGGCGTCCGGGGTTGCGCACGCTGATGCGCAGGGTCTGGCCCTCGTCGTGTTCGGCGATGATCTCGAATCCCACCGTTCGCAGGTTGTCCTGCAAGGCCTTGCCGTTGCGGTCGGCGCGAATGCGGAAGTGGCGCACGTCGCCCTCGCGGGTGCTGCTCAGGGCCAGGCGGGCGCGCATGTAGTCCAGCGGAGGGCTTTCACGGGAGATGTCCAGCACGGTGTTATGCGGCATGTGGTAGTGGGCGGCACCGATCAGGCGCTGGCCGATGTTGTCGTGCCATTGGTCGATCTGCTCGCCGAGCCGGCGCAAGCTGTCGGCGGTGGCCACTCTCTGTGCTCGCTTGAGCGCCGCCAGCAGCTCGTGGAACTGGCCCAGCAGCCGGGCCTGTCCGCTTACGTGCAGGGCCAGCAGGTTGGCGGCCTGCTCCAGGGTGGCGGCGGATTCGATGGCATACTTGCCCAGCAGTTCGTTGGCGCCGGCCAGCAGCTTGGCACGGTAGTCCTGCAGCAGCTCGGCGAACTGGTGCTCGCGCAGGCGCCGTTCCCGGGGGTCGGCCGGGCCGAGTGTGCGGTTGGCATCCAGGCGCCAGAGGCCGGAGTCGATCTTGTTGTCGTGCTCTTCCAGCAGCAGGGCCAGTTCGCCAGGGCCCACGGTTGTGTAGTCTTCCAGCAATTCGGTGAAAAAGGCCTGGCCCTTGCGTGCAGCCCAGGCGGCAAAATCCTCGCCGTTTAGTGCATCGCTGGCGTAGCTGTTCTGGATCCGCTGCAGGGCGGCGCGAATGCGTCCGCCGGGGATATCCGGTCCACGCACGTCCTGGCCCAGTTCCAGTCGGTAATAGGGGATCAGGGTGCCAAAGCGGTTCTTGGTGATACTGGTGAGCTGGATGTCGCCGTTGCGGGGTGCCCCGGCGGGATCATCGACCACCTGGATTCGCAGGTGGAGGGTGTCGTCGGATTGTTGCATGAGCCTTCTCCTGTATCGCTGGCGGGAGGCCGCCGTACAGGAAAGACTATAATCTGCGCTCTTTATATTTTGAAATAATGTTTTTTCACTTCTATATGTCTTTAAGGAATATATGTATCGTGTAAGCGATGCTGGCTGCTATCCAGCAGATCGTGAAAGCTGTGCAATAGCGGAAATTCACCCCGTGGACGAGGCGGTTTGCGGCTGGATGGGCGGGCGATGCTCAACAGATGGGCGATGCCATGGGTGCGGGCCGCGGCCAGCACGGCTTGGTTGTCGTCGATGAACAGGGTGCGGGTGGGATCGAAGCTTTGTTGTTGCTGCAGGCGTTGCCAGAAAGCGGGTTCTTCCTTGGGCAGGCCGAGTTCGTGGGCACAGACGATATGATGGAACTGCCGGCCCAGGCCGGTATGCGCCAGCTTGAGCTGCAAGGCCTTGCCATGGGCATTGGTGACCAGCCAGAGTGATTTTTTCGCCCGCCCGGCGGCGCGCAGGAAATCCAGCACACCGTCATGAATGGCGATGAGCTGGCGCACTTCCTGTTTCAACGCCGGAATGTCCAGCGCCAGCTCGCGGCTCCAGTAATCCAGGCAGTACCAGTCCAGTGAACCCTGTTTAGCCGCGAAACGGGGCATGAGTAGTTGCTTGGCGTCCTGCAGGTCGAGCCCGTGTCGCTCGGCATAGCGCTGGGGCAGGTGCTCCTGCCAGAAGTAGTCGTCGAAATGCAGATCCAGCAGGGTGCCGTCCATGTCGAGCAGCACCGTGTCGATAGTGTGCCAGCGCAGGTGGATTCCACTCACGTTCACAGCTCCGTCGGGGGATGGCTTATTGTGCCAGCGGGGGGCGGGTTTGTCCCGGCGGGATGTCCAATATATTAAGGTATAATCGGGACGGTATCCATGGCCGGGCCGCGCGTGGCGCCGGGAAAGAGAGGACGCAATGAACGAACAAGCCGAGATTCCCATCGTGATGTGTTTTTCCGGCACCGATCCCACCGGAGGCGCGGGTATCCAGGCGGATATCGAGGCCTTGGCCAGCATGGGCTGCCAGGCCGCGCCGGTGGTGACAGCGGTCACCGCCCAGGACAGCCAGGACGTGATCAGCTATTCCCCCTGTGATCTCACCATGGTGACCGAGCAGGCCCGGGCGGTGCTGGAGGATATGCCGGTGGTGGGGTTCAAGATCGGGCTGCTGGGTAGTGTTGAAGTGGCCGAGGCGGTACACACCATTGTGCGCGACTATCCCGGTCTGCCGGTGGTGACCGATCCGGTGCTCACTTCCGGAGCGGGTACCGAGCTCGGTGATGCCGAATTGCAGCAGGCTATCTGCGAGCTGCTGATTCCGCAGACCACCGTGCTCACCCCGAACAGTCGCGAGGCACGCATGCTGGCCCACGAGGCCGATACGCTGGATGCCTGTGCCCATGAACTGCTGGACATGGGTTGCGAATACGTGTTGATTACCGGCAGCCACGAACATACCCCCCAGGTGGTCAATACCCTCTATACCCACCAACGCCAATTGGACAGCTTTGCCTGGGAACGCCTGCCGCACAGCTATCATGGTTCGGGTTGTACCCTGGCTGCGGCTCTTGCCGGGTTGTTGGCGCAAGGGGTGGATCCCCTGGCGGCGGCCTATGAGGCCCAGCAATACACTTGGCAGGCTCTGAGGCACGGCCGGCGCCCGGGCATGGGGCAATATCTACCCGATCGCCTGTTTTGGGCCCATGGTGACGAGGAACCCGGTGGAACCTGAGCTGCGCGGGCTCTATGCCATCACACCCTGGCCGCTTGCCGAGCAGCAAGTGCTGCAACTGGCCGAGCAGGCCCTACGCGGGGGCGCCGCGGTGCTGCAGTTGCGTGACAAGAGCGACGATGCGCCACGGCGTTTGCGTTTGGCCCGGGCCTTGCGAGAGGCCTGCCAGCGTCACCGGGCTTTGTTCATTGTCAACGACGACCTGGCCCTGGCCCAGGCGGTGGGCGCCGACGGGGTGCACCTGGGGCGTGATGATACGGATCTGGCGCAGGCCCGCGCGCAGGCCCCGGAGTTGATCATCGGTGTGTCCTGCTATGCCAGCCTGGAGCGGGCCGAGCGCGCCCAGGCCCTGGGCGCGGACTACGTGGCCTTCGGGCGTTTCTTTGCCTCGCGCAGCAAGCCCGAGGCCAGCCCCGCGCCGCTGGAGGTGTTGCGCCAAGCACGGGAAAGGCTGTTCCTACCGGTGGTGGCCATTGGTGGCATCACCCTGGACAATGCGCCGCGCCTGCTGGCGGCTGGAGCCCAGGCACTGGCGGTGATCGACGGCCTGTTCGGACAGGTGGACGTGGAGGCCAGCGCGCGTCGGTTTGCCGGCCTGTTTGCCCGAGGTGATATACTGGCACCGTTTCAGATTGATTGAGAAAGGAGATTTCATGTCGCGTTCACACGACCTTTTCGTCGAGGCCCAAAAGTACATTCCCGGCGGTGTCAATTCGCCGGTACGTGCTTTCCGTGGGGTTGGCGGTGACCCGGTGTTCTTCCAGCGGGGCGAAGGGGCCTATCTGTTCGACGAGGATGGCCGGCGTTATATCGATTACGTGGCGTCCTGGGGACCGATGATCGCCGGGCATGCCCATCCCAAGGTGATCGCGGCGGTGAAGCAGACCCTGGATCGGGGGCTGGGCTTTGGCGCGCCCACCGAGATCGAGACCGAAATGGCGCGCAAGGTGTGCGAATTGGTGCCCTCTATAGAAATGGTGCGCATGGTCAGTTCTGGCACCGAGGCTACCATGAGTGCTATTCGTCTGGCGCGTGGGTATACCGGGCGTGACAAGATCGTCAAATTCGAGGGCTGTTACCATGGCCATTCCGATTCCCTGCTGGTCAAGGCCGGCTCGGGAGCACTCACCCTGGGCGTGCCCACCTCACCGGGGGTGCCGGCCGCCCTGGCCGAACATACCATGACCCTGGACTACAACGACCTGGAGCAGGTCGAGGCGGCCTTCAACGTCGCCGGTGACCAGATCGCCTGCGTCATCGTGGAGCCGGTGGCTGGCAACATGAACTGCGTGCCGCCCGAGCCGGGTTTTCTCGAGGGTTTGCGCCGGCTCTGTGACACTCATGGCAGTGTGCTCATCTTCGACGAAGTGATGACCGGTTTCCGCGTGGCCCTGGGTGGTGCCCAGGCCCATTACGGAGTGACGCCGGATCTCACCACTCTGGGCAAGGTCATCGGTGGCGGCCTGCCGGTGGGTGCCTTCGGGGGCAGGCGGGCCATCATGGAATACATTGCACCGCTGGGACCGGTGTACCAGGCCGGCACCCTGTCGGGTAACCCGGTTTCCATGGCGGCGGGCCTGGCTACCCTGGAACTGGCTTGTGAGCCGGGTTTCCATGCCGGACTGGAGGCCCGGGCCGCGGCGCTGTGCCAGGGGCTGCGCGAGCGTGCCACGGCGGCGGGTATCGCGTTGACCACCAACCAGGTGGGTGGCATGTTCGGGGTGTTCTTCACCGATGAGCCCAAGGTGAGCCGCTACAGCCAGGTCACCGCCTGTGACGGCGAACGCTTCAAAAGATTCTTCCATGGCATGCTGGAACAGGGTGTCTACCTGGCGCCCTCGGCCTTCGAGGCCGGTTTCGTCTCCAGCGCCCATGGCGATGACGACATCGAGGCCACCCTGGCGGCGGCCGAGGCGGTGTTCGCCACGCTGTAAATTTCCGGGGCTCCGCTGCTCGGGCGGGGTCCCTGTTTCCATCGCGAGGCGGTATGGACCTGCAGACCCTGCAACCGCTGTTCCACTGGCTGGCGGCCCATCCGGGCTGGGCCGGAATTTTCGTTTTTCTCATCGCGTTGACCGAATCCCTGCTGGTAGTGGGCCTGATCGTGCCCGGCACGGTATTGATGTTCGGTGTCGGTGCCCTGCTGGGAGTGGGCGTGTTGGGCTTGTGGGAGACCCTGGCCTGGGCTTTTGCCGGGGCGGTGGCCGGCGATGGCATCAGTTTCTGGCTGGGATATCACTTTCGTGAGCGCATCGCGACTTGGTGGCCGTTTCGCAAGCGGCCTGAATTATTGAGCAAGGGGCAGGCCTTTTTCCGCCGCCACGGTGGCAAGAGTGTGCTGTTCGGACGCTTTGTGGGCCCGGTGCGACCGGTGATTCCTGCCGTGGCCGGGATGATGCAGATGCCCCCTTGGCGTTTCGTGGCGGTCAATGTGGCCTCTGCCCTGCTTTGGGCGCCGGCCTATCTGTTGCCGGGCATTGCTTTCGGTGCGTCCATGGAGCTGGCTGCCGAGGTGGCAGGTCGCTTGGCGGTGCTGATGCTGGGCATCCTGGTCTTGGTGGTGCTGGTGATCTGGCTGGTGCGGCGCCTGGTACGCTGGCTCACGCCCTGGGCCAGTTATTTGACCGATCGTCTGCTGGCCTGGGGTTGGAGTCATCCCTATCTGGGCCGGATCACGGCCTGGATAATGGATCCGGCCCAGCCCGAGGCCAAGGGCCTGGTATTGTGGGCGGGGCTGTTGCTGGTATTGGCGAGCGTGTTGCTGGGCCTGATCGCACTGGCTGGCGAGGCCGCTCTGCCGCTGGATGTGTCGGTCTACAATTTTCTGCACGATTTGCATACGCCCTGGGCCAACACCTGGCTCAGCGCTGTCCTGTTGTGGGCCGACCCCCTGCCCTTGCTGGGTCTGGCAGGCGTCCTGCTGTTGATGTTGCTGGCGCGGCGCCAATGGAGCACGGCCTGGCATCTGGGGGTCACCGTGTTGTTCGCGGTACTGGTGATCGCGTTGCTGGGCGAGCTGCGCCCGGCCAGGCCACCGCTGGTACATCCGGCGGCTCTGGGTGGAGGTTTTCCCGCCTGGCATGTACTGGGGCCGCTGACGCTGTTTGGTTTCGTGGCCATCGTCGCCGGCGGTATGCTGAACAAGACCTGGCGTTGGTTACCCTATGCCCTGGCCGCTGCCGGGGTAACGGTGTTTTCCTTGGCGGCCCTGTATTTGGGGGTCAATTGGCTGAGCGATGTGGTGGCGGCCTGGGTGCTGGGTCTGGCCTGGGTGGCGGTGGTGGGGGTGGCCTACCGGCGCCGGCCCCACCGCCCCACCCGTCTGGCGGTGGTGTTGCCGGCGGGCTTGCTGGCCTACGTCGGGTTCGGGTTCACCCACCTTGCCGAGCAGCCGCGCCTGTTGCAACAGATGACACGGGAGATGCCGCCGGCCCACTGGAGCAGAGCGGCCTGGCGGCAAGGCGGCTGGGCCGAGTTGGAACCCTATCGGCGCGACCTGCGGGGCATGCGCAAACAACCCCTGAATCTGCAGTGGCGCGCCGAGTTGACACAGATCCGCGCGGACTTGGAACGCCTCGGCTGGCATGCACCACCGCCGCTGAATTGGGCCAATGCCCTGCGCTGGTTCTCGGCCCGTCCCAGCCTGGCCGAGTTGCCCCTGTTGCCCAATGTGCACCAGGGGCGCCACGAGGCCCTGGTGCTGGTCAAGCCGACGGGAGAGAACCACCAGTGGTTGTTGCGCCTGTGGCCGGTGCCGGTGCGGGTGGACGACAAGCCCCTGTGGCAGGGTTATGTGGCCAGGCAGGGATTGCAACAACAATTCGAGTATTTCTGGCTGCCGCAGTTGAGCAACGATTTCCAGTCTCCTCTGGAAATGCTGGCCGATGAACTGGCAGGCTGGTCGAGGCAGCGGGTTCGTTGGCACCTCACGGGGGAGGACGCGCTGCGCTGGCACGGTGAGGTGTTGCTCATTGGAGGAGGGGGAGAGGAATGAAAAACCAGGTGTTCCGGCGCCGCCTGGGTTATGCCCGGGCGGGTATCGCGCAGGCGTTGAAGCGGGAAAACAGCGTCAAGACCCAGGCCGTGCTGGCCGTTGTGGCCATACTGGCCTTGTTGATATTGCGTCCGGCCCTGGTATGGTGGGCCCTGGTGGGGGTGATGATCGTGCTGGTGCTGGCGGCGGAGTTGTTCAATACCTCTATCGAGGAGGTATGTGACCTGGTGCAGCCCCGGCCCGATCCCCGCGTCAAGCTGATCAAGGACGTGGCCGCGGGGGCGGTCTTGCTGTTGAGCGTGGGCGCCTTGTGGGTGGCGGTCTTGATGGTGCTCAGTGTGATGGGCTGAAACGGGCCACGATGGTCATGCGTTTCGCCGCTTCTCGGAATGCGGGCGAGATGCCCGGCTGGCTTCAGTGGAAATCCAGGTGCAGCATTCTGCCGCCGGTCTTCTCGGCGATGGTTTGGTATTCCCGCGTGGTCTCGGGGTCGGAACGCCCCAATGGCAGGGTGAACACCGGGCTGGGAATGTCGCTGTAGTAGATCTTGTCGTCACTGGGTTCATCGCCCACCAGAAGATAGGCCCCCGGGGGCGGGGCGTTGCGGGCGGCTACGCGGAATGCCTTGCCAATGGTCTCCATGTTGCCGCCGAAAGGCGCGCCGGACATCAGCGCATCGAACATTTCACCCATGGTGCCGGTATAGGTCTCGGCCTCGTAGTCGGTGAACCAGGTGATGGCGCTGAGCCGTTTGCCCGAGCGCACCACGATGGTACGCAGCACAGGTATCAGAAAGGAACTCAGGCCGTGCATGGAGCCGGAGGCGTCCACGACCAGATGCAGATCCTTTCCGGGCAGGGCCTTGAGCCCCTTGACGAACAGATCGAAATCCTTGCGTCCGAAGGTGGCGCTCTCGACGATCCGGTCCATGGCACTGCCCTCGCCAGAGAGAACCAGTTGTTCCATGTTGCTGGCGAAGCGCTGTCTGTCCAGTTCGGCCACGGCCAGCTTGTTCTTCAGTTCCTGAATTTCCTTTTTCAGTCGCGGAACTTCGTATTCCTGGGCCAGCCGCGAGGTCAGCAGGATGGTCACCATGAGGAAGATGAAGGTCGCCAGCATCAACAGCGACACATCCGAGAAGCTCTCGTAAATGTTGGTATAGGTGAATCGGCGCCGGATGCTCATGGTCTATGTCGGAATCGATGCGTTCATGCCTGCCGCTTGCTCAGAATGAAATCCTTGAACCGCGACCACCAGGAACGGTTGAGAGTCTGCATCAACTGCAATTCCTGGCGTAGCAGGGCCCGATAATATTTCTGCATGTGCAAGGTCTCGCGCAAGGTATAGGTACCTTTTTCGTCACCGGAAAGTTCATAGAGTTCCTTGATGGCCTGGTGAAACTCATTGATGGCACCCTTGGATTCCCGGAAGACCTCCTGCAGGGCCTTGACCCGCTCGCCCAGGGCCTCGATCTCCACGTTGAGAAAACGCACGTCACGTTCCATGGAAGGCTTGAAGTCGGGGGCCAGATAGACCATGCAGGTTTTGGTGATATGGTCGTGCAGGCCGCCGATGCCGTTTTCCGTGATCAAGGCGAAGATCCGCAGCAATACACCACCCAGAACCGCACCCAGCAGGGTAGTGTAGAAAGCCGTGCCCATGCCGCTCATGGCCTTGCGCAGACCCGAGAGCAACAGGTCCTGGTCGGTTCCCAGGGCGTCCAGCGAAGTGGTCAGGCCGGTCAGGGTGAAGGTGAGGCCAATCACCGTGCCGATCAGGCCCAGGGTGATCAGCAGATTGCCCAAGACCTCCACCGCATGACTGATGCGCAGATAAAACGAGTACTCCATGTTGAGCAGCGATTCGATATTGGGTGCTTCGTTGTTGGCGGAAACGATCTTGAGCGCTTCGTAGAAGCGGTTCACCGCCTTGCGCTTGCGTGGGTGGGTGGGTTCCAGGCCCATCAGGCCATTCTCCTGGGCCAGTTTGTCCTGGGCGCTGGCTTCCACTGCTTCGCGCGTGATCAATACGGTGAGGATGAAGCTGGTGGCCACGCCGATGAGAAACAGCGTAATAATGATCCAGGTGATCTTGCTCTTGTCCTCGCGCAAGAACTCGAGAATGTCGGTATCGAGATAGAGGCCCAGGTAGATGGTAGTGGCGGCGGAGCCCCAGATCAGCCAGAGAATGAAAGTTCGATACGCCCAGTTCATGGTTTTCCTTTGCTTAGCATGGGTTGGTCACAGGGTCGTTCCGGCCCTCCTCGTTATTGCCAGTGCAGCGAAGAGACAGGTGCCTAGCGGGCATTTTTCGTCTCATCAGCGGGTGTCGCCTCGTTGGTCTGGGGCTGTTCCTCGTTTTGCTCGGGGTTGACCGGCGGACGGTAATGCTTGAGCTGCACGGTATGATCGCGTACCGCCAGGATGACGCCGCCCTTCATCAGGGCCAGGGTTTCGGTGACGCCGGTCAGGCTGGCGATACCGTCGGCCAACAGCTTGTTCTCCTCGGCATAGGGATCGAAGGCCAGGTGGGTCAGT
This sequence comes from Gammaproteobacteria bacterium, assembly GCA_015487785.1. GTDB lineage: Bacteria > Pseudomonadota > Gammaproteobacteria > S012-40 > S012-40 > S012-40. Next base: position 12,725 of record WFPC01000018.1, read on the forward strand.
CCCTTGAGGTTCTTCTCCAGTTGTTCCAGATTGTCGTAATAACGCGGCAATGGCAACACATCCCGTCGGGTGGCCAGCATGGTGCGGCCGGGCCACTGGCTGGCAACCCGGAAAGGCCGGCTCTGATCGGCGGCGATATTGGCCAGGCGCATGATGAGTTCGTCCTCGGGTGTATAGGCCTCGATCTTGTGCATCAGGGCATGGGCCTTGTCTTGCCACATGAAAGTGGTGGCCACCATCAGGGTCAAAACGGCCACCAGGCCGCGCTGGCCGAGGAAGCTCTGCTTGTGCCAGCTTTGGTTCCAGCGGATCAGCAGGGGCACTCCGCGGTAGAGCGTGGCGGTGATGGCCAGCAGGGCCCAGGCCTCGTTGGCCATCACCAGGCCGAAGACAATGGCGAGAAACAGCATGCGCCCGAGCAAATCCCTGAGGAAAAACTCTCGCTCGATGGCGATCACCAGCGCGAGCAGCACGGTGGCAATGATGCCCGGCGCCCACACGATATCGGCCCGGCTCCAGGCCACGCTGCCCTGCAAGGCCAGGGCCAGGGCTTCCACGGGGTTGCCGAACCAGGCGATATTGTCCCAGCCACCGCTGATGAGCACCGCGACCACCGTGCTGATGCCCAGGCCAATGAAAACGTGTCGGCTCTTTTTGTGCTCGTCGGGATTCTTCTGCCAATGCCAGGCCAGGGCCAGGGGATAGGCGATGGCCATGGGGCTCAGGCTGATCAGGATGGCCACCCAGATCATCTGGCCGAAATACCAGCCGCCGAAATAGCGTGGCTTGCGGCGGTAGGCGCGATCCATCCAGGCGCCCAATGCAAAGCCGAGCAACAGGTAGGGCCCGATATCCATGGCATCGATCTGCGACAACAAGGCCGGGGAAATCAACAGCAAGGCCGAGGCGATCAGGGCGGCTTCCTTGCCCTCGCTGTCGCGCGCCCAGCGATAGAGCATGCTGACGGCGGCAAAGGCGATCAGCAGGGTCAACACCTTGGCCGCGAGAATGCTGCCTGGCCAGTAGGCGCCGATAGGCATGAACAAGAGCGCCCGAAAATCGGGCACGCCGAGAATGAGAACGGGATTGATGACGTTGTCGGCCACGCTCCAGTTCAACAACAGACCGCGCGCGGCATTCTCCTCGATGCCATAGGGTTCCGTGCTGATCAGCCCGAACAACAGCATGGCCGACAGCCAAAGGGCGAGAACGACGAAACCCCAATATTTTTCCATTAGATTCACAGTGCCTGAATTCATAGTTCGATCGCAGTTTGCGCTAGCGCCCGGCAGCCTCTCTCAGGTTGGGAAACTGGCAAGGATAACCAAAATTGGATATAGCGTCATCATAGACTTGAGCGGGAGGACGACATAAAAAGTCCTGATGGATATCCTTCTATAATACTCAGAAATTACTTGTAAAATATGTGCGTCTATGTGCGTCTGTATCTGTTGACAGCAAACGGCAATAGTGGTTGAATGCCCTGCCAGGTAGTGATATATATCACTTGGATCGCTTTTACACTTGTCGGCTTATAACAATACGAGGGAGGTGGGCCGTGTTACAGACTGACGCAATTGCATTGATCTATCTGTTGTGGTTTGTCGGAGCCTTTTTTCTGGCTTGGATCATGCTCAAGGTCAATTCATAATCAACGTTTAGAAAAATCAGGTTCAACCCCTGCTCGCGCGCGGTGGTTGGAAAATTGTCTCTGGGAGGCTAGAACTGGGAGGGCTTCTGAATATGCGACGTTTTATTACTGCTGTGTCTGCCGCAGCATTTTTGCTTGGGGCGGTGGCGCCGTCTGTCGTGAACGCTTCCGCGCAGTATCCGCGGGGTAACGGAAACATCAGCAACGGCAAGGACATCTACTTCAACGGCAAGGGCGATGTGCCCGCCTGTGCCTCTTGTCATGGTCAGGATGGCCTGGGTGACGACAACCTGGGCACTCCGCGGCTGGCGGGCCAGTTCGCTATTTTTCTGCGCAAGCAACTGGAAGATTATGCCACCGACAAGCGCCAGGACACCACCATGTTCGTGATGAACGCCAATGCCAAGGGCCTGTCGCCGGCTGACCGCAACGATGTGGCCACCTATCTGGAATCCATCAAGGTCAAGAACGACGGCAGTGCGGGGTCCAATCTCAAGGAGCTGGCGGCCAACGGCGTCGAGGTCGGTTTGACCCACAAGGGCAAGTCGCTGGTGGAGTTCGGTCAGGGCAACCGCGCCAAGCCGGTTCCGGCCTGTCGTTCCTGCCATGGCTACAACGGTCGAGGTGCACCGCCTGTGTATCCTCGCATCGGCGGTCAGAAGTACGTCTACTTGGTCAATCAGTTGAAGAAGTGGCGTGATGGCTCCCGTACCAACGATCCTCGCGGGCAGATGCAGGCCGTTGCGCGCAACATGACCGATGAAGACATCAAGAATGCCGCTGCCTACCTGACCGTGGCCAGTGACTACAGTAGCGGTAACTTCTTTACCCCGTACGATCACTGAGAGTTCGGTTGTCTGGAAAGGCGGGCTCTAAGCCCGCCTTTTTTTTGTCTGGCGATCGCTTTTGGTTTATGCTTTCGTTTCTCGTTTTAGTTTGCCTTGTGGGGTTCTATGAGCAGCAAGAAGAAACAGCCATTGAAGGCGGGTGAAAAAATACTCTTGATCATATTCGGGGTATTTTTCGTTTTGGCCATGATCGCCTATGCGGCACTCGAGACGGTGCGGCTCAACAAGGAAGAACCCATGTTCGAGCAAACCACCTTTTTCGATTTCTCCGCAGTGGGCAAGGAGGGCTCCGAGCTCTATCGCAAGGCCCGGTGTAATTCCTGTCATCGCGCGCTGCGAACGGGGACCAGCATGGGCTTGATACTCGACGGCATTGGTTCCCGACGCTCGCTCGAATGGATAGAAAACTTCCTCGTCAACCCCGAGGCCACCTATGGGGCCCCAACCCTGGATCACGGTTTGCCGCCCAAGGAGGCGGCCTATGTGGCCCAGATGCCGCGGGAAGATTTGCACAAGATCGCCGTATTCCTGTCCGAGCTGCGGGCCAAGGCCGGTTCGGCCGTGGCCAAGGTGCCGCCGCCGGAGCGTTCCGAATTCATCGACAACATGGTGAAGGCCTGGGCGCCAGAGAGCTGGAAAGAAAAGTATGAAGACGTGCGTGAGCGGGGCTTGCCGGAAGAAGGCGCCGGCGGCGCGATGAATAAAACCAACGATTAATCTGGGTAGTGAAATCAATGAGTGAAGCTTGGCATCACCCGCAGGAAACCGTCTACCGTCGTTATATCCTGTGGTTTTTCTACGCCTGTATCATCTATAGTTTGATCGGCTTCTCGTGGGGGGCCATCATGGGTGGGATATCGGAATTCAGGCATTTCGTTGACCACCGTCTGCACGGCAACCTCATCGTGCGGGGGCATACACACATCAACTTGCTGGGCTGGGTGGAAATGGCCATTTTCGGCGCGGTTTATTATATTATTCCCCGCTTGGTCAAGCGGCCGATCTACAGTCTGAAACTGGTGAAAGTGCATTTCTGGGTGCACAACATCGGATTGTTGGGCATGGTCATCTTTTTCGTCATGGCCGGTATCATGGGCGGCATGGCCAGTGTCACGGCATCACCGGCGGAGGTGGAGCTCATCGTCAAACCCTTGCTGGCCACCATGGGAATATTTGGTACCTTGGTTCTTCTTGCCAATGGCATCTGGGCCTATAATCTTTTCCGGACCTGCGCCGGATGGGAGAAGTCGTATGAAAAGGAAGCTAACTAGCGGTTTTCTGTCTGTTCTGTTGCTGGTAAACCTTGCGGCCTGTGGCACGTTCACGCCCGAAGGGGCCTTGTCGGTGGGGGCTGTTGCGCCTTCCATACGTACCAAGAAGCTCGAGGATGTGGGTGGGGACATGTCCAAGCTCACCACCTACCGTTACCCCGATGAGCGCATGTACCAGTACTCCATCGATGAAGCCCTGGCCCTGGGCAAGCCTATTCTGGTGGAGTTTGCTACTCCGGGACATTGCACCGTGTGCGACAAGCAATTGCAAATGCTCAAGGCCATGATTTCCAAATACGGCTCGGATGTCTTGTTCCTGCACATGGACCAATACAAGAATCCCGAGGCCTTCACGGCGTTCCAGGTCAAGGGTGACCCCTGGACATTTGTCATTGATGCCAATGGCAAGGTGGTGTTTCGCCAAGCGGGTCGCATGCTCTATGGCGAGCTGGACAATGTGATTAGCCAGGTGGTAGGCAAGAACGGTAATGGCTGAAGGACGCAGCTATACCCTCGTGCAAGACAGGCGGGGGATGTATTGGGATCTGCTTCTCTATATACCGACCTTGATCGCGTTGACGTCGGTGGCGATCCAGTTGTGGTACAGTGGCAACCAGAATCTGACTTATCTGCTGGTTTTTTTGACCACTTTCATTTTCTTGATCGCGTTCAATCGAATCGCAAAAACACGCCTGATGCTCCTGCCCAGCGCGGCTGTTGCTTTTTCCGTGAGCAGGCAAGGGGTTAGTTTGCGCCTGCGCAATGGTGACGAGATCACCCTGGCCAAGGATGTGCGTTTTTTCTCCGATATGGCCGGCAAGAGTTTTGGGTTGTCTGGCGTGGATCTGTCGGGCAAGCGCCAGCAATTCGTCTTTCACAAGGGGCAATTCGAGAGCGAGGCGCTCTTCAACGATGCAAAATCGGCCCTGCGCATTTTCAAGTAACCGACCTATTGGCGGCGACGGCGAACAATATCCCAGCCCAAAAAAGCCAGTCCAATGGCCCAGACCGCGGTCACGCCAATCTGAATCTTGGTTTCCGTTTCTTCTTCTACCAGGCCGCCAATGAACATGTGTGGCAAATAAGAGATCAACAGCAGGGAGCCTGCGGCGATCAACAGGTAAACCAGGCCTTCCCGAAGGGTGAGCGGGTCTCGCGGTTTCATTTGGATGCCTCCATTGTCGAGTGTTGTCGGAAGTGATTATGCCGGCTCTTGTGGCGCGGCTCAAATACGCGGCTTGGTATTTCCCACGGTAGCGCTATCTTTATATAAACGCTTGGTTATTGGTGTATTTTCGGTATTTTTTGAGGGCTATTTGGCGAGTGGCTAGCCAATCGAGCGATTCGAAGAAAGATTTGTGAGTTTGTTCTTGACGATGGGTTTTGCCTGTGTCAGGATTTCCTAGTTTCTTTATATAAGTAGAAACTTTTCCGCATGCCGGTTGTCCCGGCTGCCGGAAATCAACTCGCTTCGGAGGGTGGAAATGCAAAATAAACTAACGATAGGGAAAACCTGGGCTGTTTTGCTGGTTGCGGCATTCACCACAGGAATGGGTAACGGCAGTGTGTTTGGCGCGGCCGTGATGTGTGCTGTGGGGCGTGGTCCCTATGAGAGCTGGGGCGGCTGGGGCGCTGAAGCCTTCAGTCCTTCCACATTCTCTGGATTTATCGACGTCATGATGATCGTGTTTGGTATTGCCTTCGCCATCATCGTCGGTGCGGCCATGTCCAAGCACGGTGAAATTGAAGCGCAGCGGGACAACACTGGCTGGTAAGTCGGTACGGCTGTTGAGAAGACACACTAAAGGGGGTTCATATGTTAGCGACTTTCGCGGGAGCGTGTGGGATTCTGCTAGCTTTTTCAAGCATGTGGTTTTCTTGGTATCTGCTGAATAAAATGGAAGAATGATTCTTTACTGAATCTGGGGATTTGTAATTAATTGGGAGGTGAGATTTCATGCTGCTGAAATATCTCTTTGCCAAAAATGATGAGATTCCGCCGGGATCGGCAACGATCTTTTTCGGTTTTTCATCCATTTTTTGGTTTGTTGTTGGTACGGGTTTGGGTTCTTTCAATGCCGCCAAGCTGGCGTTTCCCGACTGGGTAACCGGTACGGAAATGTTCGCTTTCGGTCACATGCGTCAGGTGCACGTTCTGGCCGTAATCCTGGGCTGGATCTCCATGGCCTTCGGTATGACCATGATGTACATGACGCCGGCGCTGGGTAACACCAAGCTGTGGTCGGAGAAGCTGGGTCTGTGGACGGTGTTCCTGTGGAATATCGGTCTGAGCCTGGGTCTGCTGCTGCTGTGGTTGGGTTTTACTTCCGGTCGTGAGTACAACGATCTGATCTGGCCCATCGACCTGGTGGTGATCTGTGGTGTGTTGCTGCCGTTGGGCATCAACGTATGGATGACTATTGCGCATCGTAAGACACAAGGTATCTATATCACCAACTGGTTCTTCGGTGCCTGTATTTTCATGGTGATCGTGGTGTTTGTCGTGGGTCAGTCGCCCGAGCTGTTCGGTCTGACCGGGTTGACCGAGGCATACCTCACCTTCTGGTTCGCGCACAACGTGTTGGGCTTGTGGATCACTCCGGTTGCCGCGGCCATCGCCTACTACACCATTCCGAAGCTGACCGGTAATCCGCTGTATTCACACCGGATTGCACACCTGCACTTCTGGGCCATCATCGCTTTCTACTCGACGCCGGCTTCTCACCACCTGATGTCAGCTCCGCTGCCCGAGTGGTTGAAGTCCTTTGCCTCTGTGGAAGGTGTGTTGATCCTCATTCCGGCAATTGCCTTCGTGGCCAACATCCTGCTGACCATGAAGGGCAAGTGGAGCATGTTCGTCGAGAACGTGGAAACCAAGTTCTCCATCACTGGCGTGTTGCTGGCCATTCCCCTGAATATGCAGGGTGGCTTCCAGCAGACTCGCGCGATCAACTGGTATGTGCATGGCACGGGCTGGATCGTGGCTCACGCTCACCTGGCTCTGCTGGGGATGTCGAGCTTCCTGGAGGCGGCAGCTGTATATTTCGGTCTGCAGCAAATGCTGCGCCGCAAGCTGTACTCCCTGACGCTGGCCAACCTGCACTACTGGTTCTTCCTCGTTGGTTTCTGCATCTACTGGATCTCCATGACCATCGCCGGCCTGATCCAGGGCGCTGGCAAGATCTACGAGGTTCCGTACATCGACGTGGTCGTTGCCGAGCACCCCTACATGATCGCCCGCTGGGTGGGTGGTACCATGGTGTTCACCGGTAACGTCGTATGGCTCTACAACATGTGGATGACTGCCCGCGAAGGTACCCTGGTACCGGCTGGCAAGTACGCCCACGAGTTGGCTTACGAGCGGTAAGAGTCGACGGAATAAAGCAAATAACGTTGTAAATGCCTGGGCCTCCGCTGGGGGCCCAGGTGCTCCAAAAATTAGGGAGGAGGAATCACAGTGGGCTTCAGACAATACAAATTTGGTGCGGCCGGTGTCGGTCTGATGCTTGGCTTTTCCATGTGCATCACGCTGTTTGGTCCGAGTAACGATTTCCGCTCAGGGGTTTCCACCTGGGTGGGGCTGGACAAGCAGTTGTCACTGGGCCGAGTCATCGGATTCAGCTACGAAGATCCGACCGTTTCGGGTGATGGCAAGCCGGTCACCGTTATCCTGGACAAGGATCCCAAGACGGGTGAGGCCATCGATCCGCCTCAGCGCTTCTATGTCTACAAGGCAGGAACCAAGTTCTCTCCGGGTGTGAATCACCCCGAGTTGCTGGGTCCTGGTGTCGAAGACCTGAGCCTGAGCATTGGCAAGATCAAGGCTGCCGACGTGTCGTCCGGTGCCGTGTTCACCGTTTCCAAGGGTGAGTTCAACGGCGAGGAAATCGACTACATCGAGAACGTGACCGCCACTCGTGGCTGGTCACCCGAGGAAACGCTGCGAGCTGCCGGTGACGAAAACAGCCGTTATGTGGGCAAGGGCAAGACCATCTACATCTCGGAAGGTTGCTGGTGGTGTCATACCCTGCTGCCCGAGCAGACACAAGACTGGCAGGTGTTCGGTGCGCCGCCTTTCTTGGGCGACTTCAATGGGGAGATGCCCACCGCGTTTGGGTCCGACCGCAAGGCACCCGACCTGCTTCACGTAGCGGCGCGCAACTCTTCGCGTGAGTGGATGGAGATGCACTTTTTCAATCCGCGTCTGGTACAGCCTAACTCCATCATGCCTCGCTTCGACTATCTGTGGGGCAAGACGGATGCGGATGGCAACACCATCGACTACGCGAAGTGGCGTGCAGAGTACATGGCCTATCTGAATGGTGAGTCTATCTATCCGCCGGAAGTACCGAAGCCTGCGCCCGATTCAGAGGTCAGGGCTTTGATCGACTGGATTCTCACGAGCTTGAAATAAGAGGGGGTATAAGAAATGGGATTCAAATTTGATCAGCCTCTTTACTCGCTCTCCGACGAGCAAGAGCAGAAGGAAATTCTGGCTTTGTGGGAATCGGAGAAGCACGGTGGTCTGTGGGAAGGCAACAATCGTCTGCCTTTCCCGCTGACCTTCCTGATCGCATTGGTTATCCTGACGGCATTCATGATTACCATGCCGATCTGGGGTCAGCGTCCAACGGCTCAGGATTTCGCCAATCACGTCAAGCTGATGGATTCGCCTGAAGTCCAGCGTTTGGCCACCCCGGAAGAGAAGATGAAGTATGTGGCCAATGCGGCTTACCAGATGGCGGACAATCGCACCAAGGGCAACCTTGAGCGTCACCCCATCACCTGGGACGATCTGCTGAATATCGCTCCACAGATCAAGGAAATCCAGGCGGGCAAGGGTAAGTATCCGCTGGACAACTATACTGTGCTGGGTGATCGCATCGTATTGGCCAATTTCGAGGGTAACATGCGTCCCGATGGTCTGCGCGAGCGTAAACAGCCGTGGTGGGATATCGGGTTTACCATCGACGTGTTCTACGTGAGTTACTTCATTCTCACTGTGTTTCTGATCGTCAAGCGCCTGCCGCACTTCTCGCGCAAGCCTGATATGTCGAAAGCAAGTTAAGGGAGATGTGAAATGATCGATATCGACAATGGCCCATTGGTATTTGCAGTCATCATCTTTTTCGTCTTCCTGCTGCCGGCGCTCTATGGAATGCTGTTCGTGGATGCGTTCTGGAAGAAGCATCAGCAAGAGTCGACCGATGACGACGTATTCAACTAAAACAAAGCTGTATTGACTCGAAAGCCGCTCTCAGGAGCGGCTTTTTTTTAGGCAAGAAAAGCCCAAATCAATTAAAATGCTGATCCTGCTTCGAGATTTCCGAGGGATGGATGGTGACTCTTCAACTTTATGATGTGTTCGTGCATTTGTTCGACTTAATGGATGGCATAACTTTTTTTCATGGTCTTGTTGCCGAGGCGGAGGATTCCGGCAAATATGTTTTTGGAATTGATATGAGTATTGAGGGTCTAAGATCCAAACAATACAGTTACTATATTTTCGGGTTCCTGATTCTTTCAATAATACTTTTCTCCTACATTATTTATTTGTATTTGCCCAAGGGAGGAAAGTCACTCAAAAAAGGTGAAAAAGTCATGTTTGGAGCCCTGGTTTTGGGGGTGATCGCGGCCATTATCATTGGCTGGATCCAGTTGATCGAAGGATATCTACTTTAAAGGTGTGACAATGGCGGAATTTTTTCAAAATCTACCGGATGGCTGGACCATCTATCTTTGGCTGATTGTTGCGGCCATGATCTTGATCGCGGCAGGTTTCATGCTGCGCTGGGCGGCCAAGAACAACCAATTCGATGAAGACATCAAATATGTGGTGTTCGATGAGACGGACAAGGACAAGATGACCGAGGAAGAATTCAAGAAATACCAGGAAGTGATCGAGGAGCAGAAAAAGGCGCGTGAGGCAGCCCTGCGGGAGAAAGCGAAGCGACATGCGGAGAGGTGAGAAAGGCATCGTCGTGGCGATGGTGATCTCAGTCGCCGTATTGGGTGGTTATCGCTGGTATAAGAATGCACAGGATACCGAAGAAGACCCCGGGATTCCCTTCTATTCAACCGCAAGTCCGGAGTTGACATCGAAGGCGGCGAAAATCATGCACCGGGAGAACTGCAAGGATTGCCACAGCTTATGGGGTACCAAGGACTTCACCCAGGCGGTGCCGGCGCCGTCCCTGGACGGCATCGGCCGATTTCGCAGCGAGGAGTGGTTGTACAAATATTTCTCGGCCGAAGTGCCACAAGATATTTTGCCAACGCGGCTGAAGCCGCAATACCGCATGCCTTCCATGGCGCACCTGTCCGAGGAAGAGCGGCGGGTGTTGGCCAAATATATGGCCAGTCTCCAGGTGGAGGACTGGTATTTCGAAGAAACCAAAAAAGCACGCTACGAGAAGTTGACAGGGAAGCCTTATCCTGGCGATGAACAATAATCCATTGAAATTCAAATTAATCGAGCTGAGCTGGGCTACCATGGCGCTCGCCGCGGCGTCGGTGGTGATTTTTGTGGGCAATCAGGTGCTGGATGTGTCCATGGATATTTTCTATGGTGTGAGTACCTTCAATCCGCGCTGGATTACCAACTTGTTTCTCGTGCCCTTCATTGCGGGAATCGTGGTTTCCCTGATCTATGGTCTGGGCGGAAAAATCATCGCCCATTTGGCGCCCCTGCCCGTGATGTTGTTCAATTATCTCTCCCTGGACAAGGCCCTGTTGCCGGAAGGCGTGGTGCAACTGCCGATCTATTATTGGCTGCTGGTCGTCATCGTGGCCATGGAGTTTGCGGGTATTGGAGGTGTGGTCGGTGAGATTTTGATCAAGAAAACCTATGGGCGGCGGCCCAAGGAAGCCATTCATGTGCGTTACCAGCGTGGCATCAAGGAGCGCCTGGGTGGTCCTGCCGGGCAGTCAGACACGGAATAGACGAGCAGTAGGGGAATGAAGCTGAAAGAACGAGCGACGGCGGCGCCTTCGGCAGAGCAGCGAGAGATACGCAAGCGCTATCTTGGGGCCACATTCGTGACCTGTGTGGTGTTAGCCCTAATCGGTGGCACCATCCATGTGCTGCAGCTTGGCGCCAATCGCATGAATGAAATGCGCGATCTGGCGGGCATAGATCTGGAAAATGAAAAGGAACACATTCGCGCCGCAGGTGAAGATCTCTACCGTAATATGGCGCACGAAAAACGACTCACTCATACCTTGACCTATACCATGGAAGAGGCTGCCGGCCTGTTGGGCGTGAATGAATGGAAGAGCCTGGCCGAAATGGTGGAGGTGCCTGCCGGCGAGTTTTTGATGGGCACCGATTATCTTAAAGCCGATGCCCAGAACAAGCCGCAACACAAGGTCTACCTCGATGCGTTCAAAATCGACAAGCATGAGGTGACCAATGCCGAATATGCCCGCTTCGTTGCCGAAACCAATCATCGTCCGCCCTTGAACTGGAGCAAGGGCAAATTCGATCCAGGCTATGAGATGCATCCGGTGACCATGGTGACCTGGTTCGATGCGCGTGATTATTGCGCTTGGGAGGGGAAGCGCCTGCCCACCGAAGCCGAGTGGGAAAAGGCGGCCAGAGGTACCGATGGCCGGCGCTGGCCATGGGGTGACCGCATGGATGTAAAACGCCTCAATACCTATTACAGTGTGGGCTCGACAACCCCGGTGGGCAGTTATCCCCTGGGCGCCAGCCCCTATGGTGCCTTGGACATGGCGGGGAACGTGGCTGAATGGGTGGACAGTGAATTGGTGCCGTACAAGGGTTCGACGGCACCGGAAGAGGTGTTCAAGGCCAAGATTCCCGTGATTCCCAAGGATGAAAAGGAAAAACAGATGAGTGTGGTCGATTTCGTCGAGACCGATCTCAGATACAAGGTCATGCGGGGTGGATCCTGGAAGAGCGACCCCTTTTCGACCTCTACCTACCACCGTAATTCCCAGTGGCCGCAGTTGACCACGGACTTCTATGGGTTTCGTTGTGCCCAGGATATTGAGCCTGAAACGACGAAATCCGAAAAAACTCAGGATGGTGCCTCCAATGGTTAGATTGTCGCTGTTTGCCTTTTTGGCGTTTTTTTCTTCACAGGTTCCGGCAGCCACAGACAGTTATCGCTGGTTGCACGTGACCATCGAAACGCCTTGGGCCATATTCATTTTTCTTCTGCCCATGGTGTTGTTGCCAGCGGTGTTGATGGCGCTTTTGTATTGGAAGTATGCGGGCAAGAAAAAACCGGCAAAGGATGAAGAAAGCTCGGTTGTGTCCAAAGACGTGTCGGCGGATTGAGGCTGGGTGCAATGACCATGACTGTACGCAATATTCTAGTAGTGCTCGTTGTTGTTCTTGCCTCGGCGGTTTTTTTCAGCCCGGGGATTTCCCTGGCCAATGAGTCGGCCTCGGTGCTGAAGCCCTTTACGGAGAATGTGGCGGCGGGCGATTTGGGCGAGTCGTTCGACCAGACGCGTGAACGTCGCAAAATCCTGTTTTTGATGGGTGTGGCCTTGCTCATTCTTATTTTCGCCACTGCTTCGCTGGGTATTGCCATGGCGATCAAAGGCAAGCAGGTTTTCGTGGCCCACATGGTGACCGCGGGGTTCACCGTGTTTCTGGCCGTGGCCCATGCGGTGGCTTCCATCGTGTGGTTCTTTCCCTATCGCTGATTCGCGATCATCGAGAGCGTGTTTTTTGGTGGTCAGCTATTGAGGTCTTCCACCAGCGGTCGATTGTCGAGCGGTCCTGCCTGTGACCAAGACGGTGGGAGGGCAGTCGCCAATGCCTGCTAGTGGGCGATATGCCCCTTTGTTGATCGTTTTCGTCTATTTTCTCTCAGGTATGGCGGCACTGGCCTACGAGGTTCTGTGGGCCAAGATGCTGGGCCTGATATTTGGTGCCAGTATTTTCGGCGTGGTCATTACCATCGCCGCCTTCATGGCTGGTCTGGGTTGTGGCAGCAGTGCAGGGTTTTATTTGCAACGGCGCATCCGCAGGCCCTTGATGGTATTCGCCTTCATTGAAATAGGCATTGGTTTTTTCGCCTTCAATCTGCCTGCCTTGCTGGCTCTGGCCGATAGCGAATTGCTTGCCCTGGGCGAGAACTTTGTCTTTGCCGGCTGGTTTGGTCTGCAAGCGCTGATATTTTTCTCGGTACTGTTTCTGCCAGCCTTTGCCATGGGGTTTGGTTTCCCGATGATTCTGCGAGCGTTGCAGAACTCATCCATTGGCTTGTCCACCATATACGCCATAAATACCTTGGGCGGTGTGCTCGGTGCCTTGCTGCCCCTGCTGTTGTTGCCGGTGTTTGGCTGGACCGTGGCCGATCGTCTGGTAGCGCTCGGTTCTTTTTTGATCGGGGGGCTGGCCTTGGTTCTGGCCTGGAGAGGCAAGGTGTCCCAAGGGTGGCTCGGACATCCGGCGGCGAGCCGCATTCACTGGCCCTCGGCATTGGCCTATGCGGTAATCGGGGCGGCGGCGCTGATGCTGCAAGTGGCCTGGACGCGCATCTATGGCATGTTGTTGTTGCGCACCGAATATGTCATGGCGATCATTCTGGCCAGTTTTTTAGTGGGTATCGGCCTGGGCAGTTATCTGGCAAGGTGGATGCGGCAGGGTTTTTGGTTGCTGGTGTTGCCGTTGTTGGCGGCATTTTTCAGTGTGCTTACCCTGTGGGCCTTGCCGTGGCTGGCACAATGGGCGGAAACGGCGCACTTCGAGTCCTTGTTGGGTGCGATGTTGGCGCAGTCGGCCATGATCGTGCTGATGACCTTGCCGGTAACCCTGGCCTTCGGTGCCTGGTTGCCCGTGCTCACGCGTGAGTATGGCGATGATCACAGCCATGGGGCGGTGTATTACGCCACCAATTCCTTGGGGGCGGCAGTGGGCGCCTTGCTGGCCGGGTTGCTCATAACACCCTGGCTGGGCAGCGCGGCCGTGGTATGGGTGGCGGTGGCAATGATTTTGCTGGCCAGCCTGGTTTGGGTACGCAGGCCGACCTATCTGGCTTTGGCGGCAACCGTGATGGTGCTGGCCGTGCCGGTGGCCAGCCTGCCGCCAGTCAATCGTCTGTTGCCGGTATCCCAGGCTGGCAGCCGCGACCTGGCGGTCTACGAGGATGCGCTTGGTATCACCCATGTGGTGGAACAGGCCGATGGCACACGCCTGTTGCTGGCGGATCTGCACCGTATGGATGCCTCCACCGAGCCCACCGCGGTGGCGGTACAGAAGAATCAGGCCCGTTTGCCCCTGCTGCTGGCCGCGCGGGCGCAAAAAGTGCTTTTTCTTGGTTTGGGTACCGGTATCACGGCGGCGGGCTCTTTGCCCTGGAATGTGGCCGAGCGCACGGCGGTGGAGTTGTCTGCCGGTGCCATCGCGGCGGCTGGCGAGGCCTTTCGCCCGGTTAATGAGGCCGTGGTGGAACGCCTGCAGGTGGTGCGCGACGATGCCAGGCGGTTTTTAAAGCTCGATGACGGGCATTACGATGTCATCGTCGGTGACCTGTTTCATCCCGATCTGATCGGGCGTAGCGCGCTCTTGTCATTACAGCAGTTCCAGCGGGCACGGGCGCACTTGAGTGAAAGTGGCCTGTTCGTGCAATGGTTGGCATTGAACCAGTTCGATCTGTATTCATTGCGGGTGGTTTTGCAGACCTTTCGCCAGGTTTTTCCCTCGGCGGTGATGTTCATGGACGGTTTCCGCCTGGCGCTGGTGGGTAGCAGGAGCGGAGATATTACCTTTGCTCCCGCGGTGTGGCGGCACCTCGCCGGTGGAGAGGTCGGCGCCATGAGCGGTGGCGAGGGCGGCTGGACCTGGTTGGGGCGTTATTTTGGCCGCATCGCTGATCAACGGGTGCCGGTACAGGACGAATGGGCGCCGGTGATCGAGTTCAGTCTGCCGGCGGCGCGCTATGGGCAACGGGTCAGGCTGGAGGAGGTCTCCTGGTTCTTGCTGCGCCAGCGCCCGGATCCGCAGCAGGCGGCGCGTGAGCTGGGGGTGAGGCAAGCGGATTATCAGGCCTTCGAACAGGCCTATATGGCGACCAATTTCATCTTCAGCAGTTGGCTAGCAGGGTTTGCCGGCGATGCCTCCCGCTCTGAACAGTTCCTGCGCATGGCCTACCAGGCCAATGCCCGTGATCGCTGGGTGGGTTTCAGTCTGGCCGATCGGCTTTTCGATAATCTCGACCGCTTGGTGGCCGAGGGACAGGATCGGCGTGAGCTTTTACAACGGGTTTTGCAGATTCGGCCCGACCACTTGGCCAGCCTGAAGGCCTTGTGGCGCCTGGAGCAGGCCGCGGGCAACGCGGTGGCGGCAGCAGATTACCTGCAGCGCATCCGCCATCTGAATCCTCTGGACAAGATGGTGAGGCAGAACTAGGAGCGTAAAAAAACCCGGCCTGGCCGGGTTTTCAAACGGTGATGCTTTATAGGTATTTTTATTATTCTCCGTTTTGACGGCGCTTCAGCACATCCTGGAAGGCCCAGTTTGACATCATGTAGGCGCCAACAATGATGAAGCCGAAGACGATGATGGGTACCAGGATGTTGATTCCGATTTCTGTGACCATTATTTTTCCCCTCTTCTGTGAGTCTATCGCTCTTTGCAGCGCATAGTATGCCGAAATATATCGGATGGTTTGCCAAAAAACAAGGGCTTTTGTGTTTTCTTATACGCGCTTTCCTTAGGCGGGACATCATGGCGCGTTTTGACGTTCAGATCAAGTAGACATCGAAGCGCGTGGTCTTTCCCGGCAGCGAATGGCTGGGGCGGGGGCCGGCAATGGAAGGGGCGCGCCGCGGGCGTTTGACCACGACCCGGCGGCTGGCCCGCGCCAGGGCCGCTGCCAGCAATGCGGGGGCATTGTCGTCGTCACCCACCACGGCCCGGAGCACACGCATTTCCTTTTTCACCAGAGCCGTCTTGTCGCGCTCCGGGTACATGGGGTCGAGGTAGATCACCTCGGGGGCTGGGCTGTTGGTGTCTTGCAGGATTTCGAGGGCGTCAGCTTGATATAGCTCCAGGCGCTGCACTACAGGTGCCAGTTCTGCCACGGTCGAGGCGCGATGCAGACCATCGGCCAGCAGGGTGCCCACGATGGCCGAGCGTTCCATCATGGTTACCCGGCATCCCAGCAAGGCCAGAACGAAGGCATCACGGCCCAGGCCGGCGGTGAGATCCCAGATTCGGGGGCGGTGGTCGCTTTTCATCCCCACTGCCCGGGCCAGGGGTTGGCGCCGGCCCACGCCCATGCGTCGGCGATGACCCATGGCCCCGCCAACGAAGTCCACCCGTATGGGACCAGGGGCATCGGGCCCCGTCTGTTGCAGAAACCAGCCGTGCTCATCCAGGCCCAGGACGAGGCTGCCGGGGGGAGGGTCAATGCTCAGTGCCAGACCCAGCCGCTTGGCCTGGGCGCGGGCTTCGTCGAGACGCTGTGCCAGATGGCAGGTGACGACCAGCCGGTTTTCTCCAAGAACGGTTTGATTATTGCTGGGCATCATGGGTAATGGTCCCGGCGACCGTTGTTTCGTATCCGATAGACGAGGCTTGTCATGATGGTTCCCGTAGAATCGTTTTTTCACCGTTTTCTGCCACTGGTGCTGTTGCTGGTGTCCATGAGCGCCCTGGCCCAGGACGGTATTCGCCAAGGTTATTTTCTCATCGCCACGCCCAAACAGGATAATACGCCCTTTGCCCATACGGTGATCTATCTCACCCAGGCCGGTGAGGATGGCAGTTATGGCCTGATCGTCAACCGCCCCACCGGTATCACCATGGAGGAAGTGATTCCCGAGGCGGCGGCCACACGCCATGCCAAGGATGAATTGTTCATTGGCGGTCCCATGCACGGGCGTTTTCTGTTTCTGCTCACCCGTGGCGGGCCCGCTGCCGACCTGCACCAGGTCAGCCCGGAAGTCTTCTTTGCCGCCGGCCGTGAAACCATCATGCGCCTGGCCGAGGAGCAGCCCAATACCGTGATGCGCATGTATGCCGGTTTCACCAGTTGGGGGCCGGGGCAATTGGAGCAGGAAATCACTTCCGGTTATTGGGTGATCGCGCCGGCCGAGACCCGGCAGGTGTTCGGTGACCAGCCGGGCCAGTTGTGGCGCAGTTTGTACACCTTGTGGAAGGGGAGTTGGATTTAGTTGGGGCGTTTCTGCTAGCATCGGCCGATGCACCGGAAACCCCTTCTCGCCCTGCTCGATGCCTATCGGGGCCATGATGCCCACGAGGAAGCCATGCGTCGGCGCATGCGTCAGTTCGTCGAGAACCACCCCGATTGTTTCCAGCGTGAGTTGTCCGTGGGACATGTCACCGGCTCGGCCTGGATCGTCAACCCATCGCGCGACAAGGCCTTGATGTTGCACCATCGCAAGCTCGATCGCTGGTTGCAGCCGGGCGGGCATGCCGATGGCGAGGCCGATGTATTGGCGGTGGCGTTGCGCGAAGCCCGTGAGGAAACCGGTCTGCGGGGGATTCGGCCCCTTTCCCGGGCCATTTTCGATGTGGATATCCACACCATTCCCGCCCGTGGCCATGAACCCGAGCACGAGCATTTCGATGTGCGTTTCCTGTTACTCGCCGATGAGGAGGAGCCCCTGTGCCTCAGCCGGGAGTCCAGGCAACTGGCCTGGGTGGCAATGGCGGAGTTGGAGTGCCTGGCCAATGAGCGTTCCATCCTGCGCATGCGGGAGAAGAGCCGGGCCTGATGGAGTGCCGACTGCGTCATAGCCGGCGCGCCAGGCGTCTGCGCTTGCAGTTTTCGCCCCGGGGTGAGCTGGAGGTGGTGGTGCCGGCGGCCTGTTCCGAAGCCGAGGCGCTGGCCTTCGTGGCCCGCAACCGGGCCTGGGTGGAGCGGGTGCGGGCGCGCCGGCAAGCGCAGCGTACCTTGCCCGCCGCGCGCGACAGCCTGCGGCCACAAGAGGTGGTCTTGCCCGCCATAGACGAACACTGGCAGGTGGTCTACCGGCGTGGGCGGGGCGTCAGGCAGCTCGGTGAGATTCTGCAGGTGGCCGAGGGTGACGATGAGGCGGTTGCCGGGTGTTTGCAGGCATGGCTGCAGGGCAAGGCGCGGGAACATCTGCTGCCTTGGCTGCGAAGCACCAGCGAGCGCTTGCACCTGCCCTTTGCCGCTGTCGGCCTGCGTAACCAGAAGACCCGCTGGGGCAGTTGCTCCAGCCGGGGTACGATCAGCCTCAACCGCAATCTCCTGTTTCTGCCGCCGGAGCTGGTCGACTACCTGTTCGTGCACGAACTCTGCCATACCCGCCAGCTCGATCATTCCCCACGTTTCTGGGCGCTGGTGGCAGGTTTCGAGCCGGATTACCGGCGCCTGGAGCGCGAACTGGGACGGGCCATGTGTCATGTGCCCCTGTGGGCCCTGCCGCGTTGAGCCGATTCACATCTCCACGTAGACCCGGCCGTCTTCCACCTTGGTGGGATAGGTGCGCAGGTCTTTTTCGGCACGGAACAGGTTCAAGGCCTGGATGCCGGGCGGGAAATTCGCCCACTGGCAGACCTTGCCGGTCTTGACGTCGAATTCGGCGCGGTGGAATTTGCAGCGCAGTTTGCCACCGTCTACCAGCTTGCCTTTTTCCAGCGGCATGAACAGGTGGGGGCACTTGGCCTGGGTGGCGAAAAAACCCTCCTCCAGATGAATGAGCAGGATGGCCTCGCCGTCGATGTCGAAGGCCTTCATGCTGCCCACCGGCAGCGCGGCCTCCTCGCTGAGAAATTTCAACCCCATGATTGCTCCTTTATTGTTAGTTATTGCTCCCTCTCGTGGAGCTGGGATTCTACCGGATATCAGGCGAATTTTTAATCAAATCCATCAGAGTTTTTTGATATATCCCCAAATCCTCCGTCGGGGAGGGCTGCTGTTGGTATCTCGCGACAGGTAAGTGCGGCATAATGGGGCACATGCCGCGAGGCATAAGTTTTGGAAAATCATGGACTACAGTTACCTCAACGATACCCTGGCCCTGCTTGCTGCCGCCGTGGCGGTGGTGGCGTTGTTTCAGCGTCTGCATTTGCCGCCCATTCTCGGTTACCTGGTGGTGGGGGTGGTACTGGGTCCCCATGGTCTGGCCCTGATCGCCGACACCGAACATACCCGGGGTTTCGCCGAGTTCGGCGTGGTGTTTCTGTTGTTCACCATCGGCCTGGAGTTTTCCCTCCCGTTGTTGATCCGCATGAAGGGCGCCGTGTTCGGTCTGGGCGGCGCCCAGGTGTTACTGACGACCTTGGTGACCACCCTGGTGGCGCTGTATTTCGGGCTCGAACTGGAGAGCGCCCTGGTGCTGGGGGGGATCGTGTCCATGTCGTCCACGGCGCTGGTGATCAAGCAGCTCACAGACCAGGTGGAGCTGCATTCCCGGCATGGCCGCAATGCTGTGGGTGTGTTGTTGTTCCAGGACATCATGGTGATTCCGTTTCTCATTCTGGTGTCCAGTTTCGCGGCTCCCACGGACGAGCCGGTGTTGATGTCTCTGGCCACGGCGTTGGGCGGTGGCATTCTCGCTCTGTTGCTGATCCTGGCCCTGGGGCACTGGGCGGTGCAGCCCCTGTTCACCGTGGTGGCGCGTTTCCAGTCCATGGAATTGTTCACCCTGGCGGTATTGCTGGTGACCCTGGGGGCGGCCTGGATCACCCATCACATGGGTCTATCGCTGGCCCTGGGTGCTTTTTTCGCCGGCATGATGCTGGGGGAGACGGAGTTTCGTCATCAGGTAGAGGCGGAGATCCGGCCCTTTCGCGACATTCTGCTGGGATTGTTTTTCGTTACCATCGGCATGCTGCTGGATGTGGGGCTGTTGCCGCAGATCTGGCTCCAGGTCGTGTTGTTGCTGGTGTGTTTGATAGCGTTCAAGCTGTTGCTCATCATCGGCCTGTGCCGCTTGGCCGGCTGGGACAAGGCAGTGGCCTTGCGCACCGGTTTGGTGCTGGCTCACGGCGGGGAGTTCGGTTTTGCCATTCTGGCCATGGCAATGAATTCCAGCATGCTGGATGCCGAGCTGGGCCAGGTGGTGCTGGCGGCGCTGTTGTTGAGCATGGCCCTGGCACCCATCCTGATCCGCTACAACGGGCGCCTGGGTGCCTTGCTGTTGCCCGGCGAGGTGGCCCAGAGTCGCGCGCTGATGCGCGAGCGTATCGAGCAGGCCGCAGAGGGCTTGCGCAATCACGTCATTATCTGCGGCTATGGGCGGGTGGGCCAGAACGTGGCTCATTTTCTCGACGAGGAAGGCATCGAGTATCTGGCGCTGGATCTCGACCCGGTGCTGGTACAGAATGCCATCAAGGCCCAGCAGCCGGTCAGTTACGGTGATGCCGCCAATATCGAGCTGTTGCGGGCGGCTGGCCTGGAGCAGGCCGCGGCGGTGGTGATCAGTCTGTGTGACGTGGATACGGCGCTGAAGATCCTGCACAAGCTGCGCCTGGTATCGAAGGACATTCCCGTATTGGTGCGCACCGACGACGATTCCGAGCTGGAGCGCCTGCAGGCCGCCGGTGCCACCGAGGTGATTCCGGAGACCATGGAGGCCAGCCTGATGTTGTCCTCGCATCTGTTGCTGATGCTCAACGTGCCGGTCTCGCGGGTCTTCCAGCGTATCCGCAAGGCGCGGCAGAACCGCTATGCCCTGTTGCGCCGGCTCTTTCCAGGCGAGGAGGCCACGCTCAACACCACCGCCGTGGTCAAGCAGCTTCGTGCCATCGAATTACCGGCGCAGTTGGTGGCACCGATCCGGCTGGGCGATCTCGGACTGCCCGACAAGGGGATTTTGGTCACCGCCGTGGTGCAGAACCATGAACGCATCCAGTATCCTGACGAGAACCTGGAACTGCGAGGGGGGGAAACCCTGGTACTCTATGGTACGCCGGCGGCGCTGGATCAGGCGGAGCTTTCCATGTTGCACGAGGCGCTGGACATCGTCTGACGAGGAGAGCCGCGAAAATTGCAATGTCATGAAAATGTAACAAAATGCCGATTCAATAAGTGGGCGGGTCAACGATGAGACAATGCCATGGGTGCAACGATATTACTGGTGGAAGACGAGGAGGCCATCCGCGAAATGACGGCTTTCAGCCTGGCGCAGGCCGGTTTCGACATCGAGGAGGCCGCCGATGCCCAGCAGGCGGTGACTTGCCTGGCCGAGCGGCGGCCGGATCTGATCCTGCTGGACTGGATGTTGCCTGACATCAGCGGTATCGAGCTGGCCCGGCGTTTCAAGCGCGAGGATTTGACGCGCGATATTCCGCTCATTATGCTCACCGCACGGGGGGAAGAAGACGAAAAGCTGCGCGGATTCGATGCCGGCGCCGACGATTACATCACCAAACCCTTTTCCCCCAAGGAACTGATCGCACGAATCAAGGCCGTGCTGCGTCGCAGCAGCGGCCTCAACGGCGAGGTGGTGAGCCTTGGTGGCCTGGAATTGGACGAGGGCGCACACCGTATTTTCGCTAACGGGCGGCCGGTGGACATGGGGCCGACGGAATACCGTCTGCTGAGTTTCTTCATGCGGCATCCCGAGCGGGTCTACAGCCGGGGACAATTGCTGGACCGGGTATGGGGCAGTAATGTCTATGTGGAAGAACGCACCGTCGATGTACACATTCGCCGCTTGCGCAAGGCGCTGGAGGCCCATGGCCTGGCCCGTGTCATCCAGACAGTGCGGGGCGCGGGCTATCGTTTTTCCGCCCAGGAGTGAAAATGGCTGGCCGGCACGGCACTGAGTATTGGCGCCTGGCTGGTATCGCCTTGCCGGCGCTGTTGCTGGGTGCCCTGCTGGGGATGCCGGGCTGGGGCCTGGCATTGGGTCTGCTGGCCTACCTGATCTACCATTTGCGCAACTTGGCCCGCCTGCGGGACTGGCTGGACAATCATCACCAGGCCGAGCCTCCCGAGGCCGGGGGCTTGTGGGGCGAGGTGTTCAACCATATCCATCATCTGCAGCAGCGCAACAAGAAGCAGAAGCGCAAGCTGGCCAATGCCCTGAGCCGGTTCCAGCAAGTGGCCACCGCCTTGCCCGATGCCACCATCATTCTGCGCGAGACCGGCGAAATCGAATGGTGTAACGAGGCGGCCAAGCGCCTGCTGGGGCTGCGCACCCCGCAGGATATCGGCAATCACATCACCAACCTGATTCGTACCCCGGCTTTTTTCCACTATCTCAATCACGAGGACTTCAGCGAACCACTGGAGATGCCCTCGCCGGTCAACAGCGACATCAACCTGGCCATACGCGTGATTCCCTATGGCCGTTCCCTGCGCCTGATGCTGGCCCGCGACATGACCCGGGTACAGCGCCTGGAGCAGACCCGCCGGGTATTCGTGGCCAATGTGTCCCATGAGTTGCGTACCCCCCTGACGGTGATCAATGGGTATCTGGAGAGTCTCGCCGATAGTGAGGAGGCGGTTCTCAGGCCCTGGCGCAAGCCTCTGCAGCAGATGCAGCAACAGGCCAAGCGCATGGCCCGTATCGTGGACGAATTGCTGAGCCTGTCGCGACTGGAGACCAAGCCGCCGCCGTTGCTGGAAAAGGCCGTGGCGATACCGGCCCTGCTGGCCAATCTGAAGGAAGAAGCGCGCATTCTTTCCGGTGAGCGAAAACACGATATCCGTTTCGAGGTGGACGAGAGCCTCTGGCTCAAGGGTGCCGCCGACGAGCTGGAAAGCGCTTTTTCCAACCTGTTGTCCAATGCCATTCGTTATACCCCGGCCGGGGGGCGTATCGAGGTGCGCTGGTACCAGGACGACACGGGGGCCCACTTCGAGGTACAGGACAGCGGAGTGGGCATTGCCAGCGAGGATATTCCCAAACTCACCGAGCGTTTCTACCGGGTCGATATCGCCCGCTCCCGGGCCACCGGTGGCACCGGACTGGGGCTGGCCATCGTCAAGCACGTGGTCAACCGTCATGGTGCCAGCCTGCGTATCGAGAGCACGGTGGGAGAGGGCAGCCTGTTCGCCTGTGATTTCCCTTCCCGGCTGGTCAGCCGGGCCGTGACAAAAGCCGCCGCGCTGTCATAAAACGGTCATCTTTGTGTAATAAAACAGTCATCGTTGTTGCCCATACTCGGTGCACACATTTACACTAGAGACTAGGAGAGAGTTCATGAAACCTGCACGCATGCTCGCCGCCCTCGGCCTGACATTGGGTCTGGGGCTTGCCGGCCAGGCCGGTGCCGTCACCCAGCTCGACCCCAAGCTGCCCGAATACCATCGCGCCAGCGGTGTTTCCGGCAATCTTTCCAGCGTCGGCTCGGATACCCTGGCCAACCTGATGACCCTGTGGGCGGAAGAATTCAAGCGGGTCTATCCCAACGTCAACATTCAGATCCAGGCTGCCGGTTCATCCACGGCGCCGCCCGCGCTCACCGAAGGCACCGCTAATCTGGGGCCCATGAGTCGCAAGATGAAGAGCAAGGAAATCGAGGCCTTCGAACGGCGCCATGGCTACAAGCCCACCGCCATTCCAGTGGCCATCGATGCCCTGGCGGTCTATGTGCACAAGGACAATCCCATAGAAGGCCTGACCATTCCCCAGGTCGACGCCATTTTTTCCTCCACCCGCAAGTGTGGCTACCGTGAGGACATCACCAAATGGGGCCAACTGGGCCTGGGCGGTAGCTGGAAAAATCGTCGCATCCAGTTGTTCGGACGCAATTCGGTTTCCGGAACCTATGGTTACTTCAAGAAAAAAGCCCTGTGCAAGGGGGATTACAAGAACACGGTCAACGAGCAACCCGGTTCGGCCTCGGTGGTGCAGTCGGTATCGGCCTCGCTCAATGGTATCGGCTATTCCGGCATCGGTTACAAGACCTCGGGTGTGCGCGCGGTACCCCTGGCCAAGAAACCCGGCAAGCCCTTTGTCGCCGCCACCCCCGAGAATGCCGTCAAGGGCCGTTATCCCCTGTCGCGTTCTCTCTATGTCTATGTGAACAAACATCCCAACAGGCCCTTGCCGCCGCTGGAGCGGGAATTCATCAAGCTGGTGTTGTCCAAGACCGGCCAGCAGGTGGTGATCAAGGACGGTTATATCCCCTTGCCGGCCAAGGAGGTCAACAAGGTGCTGAAAAAACTGGAACGCTGAGTTCGAAAGGCCCCGTAATGGGGCCTTTTGTTTGACGGCTTGCTCATGTATAAGCGCAGAGTACGGGTTTTGTTCCATGCCGCTTCGCCGGGCCGTGCCGTGCTCGCCTGTGCCCTGGCCCGGCGCCAGGCACCGCAATGGCTGGAGTGCCGGGCCTGTGGCGTGGATGCGATGGCGCTCGCTTGGTGGCGTGATAGCCTGGTTTTCCTGCAGCGGCCCGAGCGCCTGGGGATGTTGGACGAAGACGCGCTGCACTGGGCCGACCTGCTGGTGAGCCTGGACGAGCAAGTGGTTCCGCCGAATCTTCCGGCCTCCCTGCGCCACAAGCACTGGCCGCTGGATGACGCCTCGCTCGCCGTCCAGCTGGAGCGGCGTATTCGCGGCATGGTGGGCGGGTTGAGCATGATGAGCCGGCAGTCGCCTGTCACAATACTGTAATATTTCTGTCATAAACTGGCATCATGGCCAAAACAAGCACCGATAGCCGCGTTTTGCCCGATGCCGATCGACTGATTCGTCGTCGGCACCGGCGTATGTTGCTCGATCACCTGGCGCGCTACGGCGTCGGTGTGGGCGGGGTGGGAGTGATCATTGCCATCACCCTGATTTTCTTCTACCTCACCCTGGTGGTCCTGCCTTTGTTCAAGCCCGCCGACATGGCCGAGGTGGCGCAATATCCTCGTCCGGGCGATGCCACCAGTGAAACCCTGTTGCTCAGCATGGAGGAGCAGGCCGAGATTGCCCTGCGGCTGGATCGCTCGGGCAAGGTGGTGTTTTTCGACGTGCATGATGGCCGGGTCTTGCAGCGGCATGCGCTGGATGTGCCTCCGGATGTGCAGATTACCGCCTTTGCCCAGATGGAGCCCGGGGCCAAGGTGCTTGCCCTGGGGCTTTCCGACGGCGCGGTGCTGGTGGTCAAGCCCGAGTACGAGGTGAGTTATCCCGACGATCGGCGCCTGATCAGCCCCAAGCTGACTTATCCTCTGGGTGAGGAACCCATCGCACTCGATCCCGCGGGCGAGCCCATTCGTGTTCTGGCGGTGCAGCACAGTGAAGAAGGCATCACCCTGGTTGCCGCCACTGACGCGCAGTTGCTGGTTTCGACCTTCGAGAGCGAGGAATCCCTGTTCGATGACGAAGTGAGTTACGAGCAGAGTGGCGCGAGCCTGGACTTGCCGCCCCATGATGTGCGCCAATTGCTGCTCGATGGCGAGCAGCGCCTGCTCTACGCGGTGACCGCCGATGGCAAGGTACATGCCTATGATGTGAGTGACAAGGAAGATCCGCGCTGGCTGGAATCGGTACAGTTGGCGCGCGGCGAGAAACTGGGACAGGTCCGCTTTCAGACCGGCACGATTTCCCTGCTGGTGCCCACCACCGATGGAGTGGTGACCCAGTGGTTTCCGGTGCGTGATGCCAACAACGACATCCATCTGCGCAAGATCCGCCGCTTTGAACTGGGCAATGCGCCCATGATCCTGGCGCCGGAGCATGCTCGCAAGGCCTTCGTGGCCGCCGACGCCCAGGGTCGGGTCACTCTGGTGCACACCACCGCCGAGCGTATCGTGCTGCAGCAGCAGGTGGGCCAGCAAGGTTTCGTGCAGGCGGCCATTTCGCCACGGGCCGATAAGCTGTTGCTGGAAACCGGCGACGGCAGCATCCATGTGCTGGACGTGGAGAACAAGCACCCGGAGATTTCCTGGAGTTCCCTGTGGGGCAAGGTGTGGTACGAGAACTATCCCGAGCCGGCCTATATCTGGCAGTCGTCCTCGGCCAGCAATGATTTCGAGCCCAAGTTCAGCCTCACGCCCCTGTCCTTCGGTACCCTCAAGGCGGCCTTCTACGCCATGTTGCTGGCCATGCCCCTGGCCATACTCGGGGCCATTTTCACCGCCTATTTCATGGCGCCCAAGTTGCGCCAGACGGTCAAGCCCACCATCGAGATCATGGAGGCCCTGCCCACGGTCATTCTGGGTTTTCTGGCCGGTCTCTGGCTGGCGCCCTTTCTCGAGGCGCATCTGCCGGGGGTGTTTTCCCTGCTGGTGATCCTGCCGCTGGGCATTCTGCTGTTCGCTTTTATGTGGACCCGCCTGCCGGGCAGCCTGCGCCATCGCATTCCCGAGGGCTGGCAACCCCTGTTGCTGGTGCCGGCGGTGTTGCTGCTGAGCTGGTTTGCCATCGCCGTGAGCCCGTTGCTGGAAACCACTCTGTTCGATGGCAACATGCCCCTGTGGTTGCACGAGCGCCTGGGGATAGATTTCGATCAGCGCAATTCCATCGTGGTGGGCCTGGCCATGGGTTTTGCGGTGATTCCCACTATTTTCTCCATTGCCGAAGATGCCATCTTCAACGTGCCGCGCCATCTTACCACCGGTTCGCTGGCACTGGGAGCCACGCCCTGGCAGACCTTTACCCGGGTGGTGCTGCTCACCGCCAGCCCGGGTATCTTCTCGGCGGTGATGATCGGTCTCGGGCGGGCCGTGGGCGAGACCATGATCGTGCTCATGGCCACCGGCAACACCCCGGTGATGGATTTCAGCATCTTCCAGGGCATGCGCACCCTGTCGGCCAATATCGCGGTGGAGATGCCGGAGTCCGAGGTGGGTAGCACCCATTACCGGGTATTGTTCCTGGCGGCCCTGGTGCTGTTCGCCTTCACCTTCGTGTTCAACACCCTGGCCGAGCTGGTGCGCCAGCGGTTGCGCCGCAAGTACAGTTCCCTGTAGGCGGGCGAGGAGAGTACGGTGAGTCGACGAACGATCAAGACCTGGTTCAACAGTGGCGACCCCTGGGTGTGGATGACCGCCGCCGCGGTGAGCATCAGCGTGATCATGGTGGCGGGCCTGTTGTTGCTCATCGGCGTGCGCGGGCTGAGTTATTTCTGGCCGGCGGACATCCACCAGATCGAATACCGTGACGATCAGGGCCGTATCGCCACCGTGATCGGTGAAATCTACGACGAAGAACAAGTACCCGCCGCACGTCTGCGCGATGCCGGAATCAGCCTGCCGCCGGACCAGGAACTGGCTACCCGTTACCTCATCAAGATCGGGAATCGCGAGTTGCACGGGCTGGATTTCCGCTGGTTGTTGGCCGATCACATGGTCTCCGATACCCTGCCGGCCGAGGTGTTCGTGGCCGAGCGACGGGAGTGGGGCAATTTCTACGGCTACCTGGTGGGAGTCAAGCAAGGCGGTCGCCTAGTGGACGGTGATGCCTGGCAGGCCTTGGCCCCGCGCCTGGAGCGGGCCCGTGCCCTGCAAGATGAGATCAGCCGGCTGGAAAAGAAGGAAATCGGCGCCATCAACTACCAGTTGGAGCGCCTGCGCCTGCAGCGACGCAAGCTGGAACTCGCCGGCGAGGACACGCCGGACAAGCTGGCCGAGATCGAGGTCGAGCGCCAGCAATTGCAGCAGCACTATCAGGATCTGCAGGCCAGGCTGAACCAGCTCTACGGGGATATCAAGCGCGACAGCCTGGTGGCTCGGGTGGCCGATGGCAGCGAACACGAACTGCCGCTGGCCAGCATCGTGGCCGTACACCGGCCCAATGCGCTGTCGTGGTGGCAGAAGAGCGGCCTGTACCTGGACAATCTGTGGCAGTTCGTCTCCGGCGAGCCTCGCGAGGCCAATACCGAGGGCGGTATCTTCCCGGCCATTTTCGGCACCGTGATGATGGTCATCATCATGTCGATATTCGTGACGCCCTTTGGCGTGGTGGCAGCGGTCTATCTGCGTGAATATGCCAGGCAGGGCGTGCTCACCCGCCTGATCCGCATTGCGGTGAACAACCTGGCCGGGGTGCCGTCCATCGTCTATGGTGTGTTCGGGCTGGGTTTCTTCGTGTATTTTCTCGGCGGCAATATCGATCGGCTGTTCTTTCCCGAGGCCATGCCGGCACCCACTTTTGGCACCCCCGGTATCCTGTGGGCTTCATTGACCCTGGCCATTCTCACCCTGCCGGTGGTGATCGTGGCCACCGAGGAAGGCCTGGCACGGATTCCCCGCAACATCCGCGAGGGCAGCCTGGCCCTGGGCGCCACCAAGTGGGAGACCCTGTGGCGCACCGTGATTCCCATGGCCAGCCCCTCCATCATGACGGGCCTGATCCTGGCGGTGGCCCGGGCTGCCGGCGAGGTGGCGCCGTTGATGCTGGTGGGAGTGGTCAAGCTGGCACCCTCGTTGCCGCTGGACGGCAATTTCCCCTACCTGCATCTGGACCGCAAGTTCATGCACCTGGGCTTTCACATCTACGATGTGGGCTTCCAGAGCCCCAACGTGGAGGCAGCACGGCCGCTGGTCTATGCCACCGCCCTGTTGCTGGTGGTGGTGATCATCCTGCTCAACGTGACCGCCATCATGATCCGCAACCGACTGCGGGAAAAATACAAGTCCCTGGATCAATGAGGTAGACAGTATGAGCCAGACGTCTCTCACCCACGGAATCGATCTCGACGCCTTGCAGCGTTCTCGCGAGACCCCCTCGCTGGATAAGGAGGAAATCTGCCTGCGGGTGGAGGGTCTCAACCTGTTCTATGGTGAAAAGCAGGCCTTGCACGACATCGACATGCAGATTCCACGCAACAAGGTCACCGCTTTCATCGGCCCCAGTGGTTGCGGCAAGTCCACCCTGCTGCGCTGTTTCAACCGCATGAACGATCTGGTGGACGGGGTGCGCATCGAAGGCGCCATCAAGCTCGACGGCGAGGATATCTATCACAAGTCGGTCAACGTGGCCGATCTGCGCCGACGGGTGGGCATGGTGTTCCAGAAACCCAACCCCTTCCCCAAGTCCATCTACGAAAACGTGGCCTATGGCTTGCGCATCCAGGGTGTCAAGAGCCGCCGCCGGCTGGACGAGACGGTAGAGCGGGCCCTGCGCGGTGCCGCTCTGTGGGACGAGGTGAAGGACCGCCTGCACGAGAGTGCCATGGGCATGTCCGGTGGCCAGCAACAGCGCTTGGTGATCGCCCGCGCCATCGCCATCGAGCCGGAAGTCCTGCTGCTGGACGAACCGGCCTCGGCGCTGGATCCCATCTCCACGCTCAAGATCGAGGAATTGATCTACGAGCTGAAGGACAACTACACCATCGTCATCGTAACCCACAACATGCAACAGGCCGCCCGGGTATCCGACTACACCGCCTTCATGTACATGGGTGAGCTGGTGGAAATCTCCGATACCAACAGCCTGTTCACCAACCCGGGCAAGAAGCAGACCGAAGACTACATCACCGGACGCTACGGTTAGGGAGGAGTCGCGCCATGCAAAGAGAAACCCTCGGACATCACATCTCGCGCCAGTTCAACGAGGAGCTGGAAGATATCCGCAACCGCGTGCTGGCCATGGGAGGGCTGGTGGAGCAGCAGCTCAGGAACGCCATCGACTCCCTGGTGCAGGACAACAGCGAACTGGCCGACGACGTCATGACCACCGACTACAAGGTCAATGCACTGGAAGTGTCCATCGACGAGGAATGCGTGCAAATCCTGGCACGACGCCAGCCGGCCGCTTCCGACCTGCGCCTGATCATCGCCGTGATCAAGACCATCACCGACCTCGAACGCATTGGCGACGAGGCCGAGCGCGTGGCGCAAAAAGCCCTGCAACTGTCCAAGGTCAGCGGTATCAAGATGCCCAAGTCCTCCCTGCAACATCTGGGCGAGCACGTGCTGCAGATGATGCACGATGCGTTGGATGCCTTCGCGCGCATGGACGTAGAGACGGCCTACAAGGTCTGGCGCGAGGATCGCAAGGTGGACGACGAATACGAAAGTATCATGCGCCAGTTGATGACCTACATGATGGAAGACGCCCGCGCCATTCCCCACATCCTGGAAATCATCTGGGCGGTGCGGGCTCTGGAGCGCATCGGCGACCGCGCCGGCAACATCTGCGAATACGTGATCTACCTGGTCAAGGGCAAGGATGTGCGCCATACCACCGCCGAGCAGATGGAACGCGAGGTGATGGGGCATCTGCGCCGCGATGACTGATCCGCCCTCGTCAGCCGTGGCGATGTTCCGGGCCGGGCCACCCGGCCGAATATTTCGCCGGAAGCCGCAAATGCGCTTCCCAGCCTCCTCCATGCCCTGCACGTAAACTGCCGACAGGCGCTCGGATGTTTCCGGCTGTTCCCGTTTCTGTCCTCTCCCTTCAAGTATTTTCTTCCCGGCCGCTACAGAAAGAGGCCCGTTTTGGGTCCTTCGGATATACGAGAAATGGTGTGATGAGGCGTGCGGTGATCAGACAGAGGGTGAAGGTCTTTTTGTTAATGGCCTCCTTGGCCGTGCCGGGTACCGGTGGGGCGGAAGATATCGCCTCGCTGTATGAAAAGGCCCTGATGGCGGCCAACGAGGGTGAGACGCGCGCGGCCATCATCCATCTTAAGAATGCCCTACAGAGCGATGACGGCTATCTTGCCGCACATATTCTGCTGGGACGACTCTATTTGAAGGAAAACCAGCCCGAGCTGGCGGAGCGGGCCTTACAGAAGGCCAATCGCCTGGGAGCCGACCGCGCCTTGACGGCGCTACCCCTGGCCCGGGCCTATCTGCAGCAGCGCAAGTACCAGCGCCTGCTGGAGGATTTCAGTGCGCCCGATTTTCCCGCTACCACGGCGGCGCAATTGCTCATCCTGCAGGGCAAGGCTTTTGTCGAGTTGGACCAGACGCAGAATGCCGTCGAGGCGCTGGAGGAGGCCACACGGCTGGATCCGCAAGCCGTCGAGGCCTATCTGGGGCTGGCGGAGATCGCCCTGCGTGCGGGCGACTTGCGACAGGCCGCCCGGCAGCTCGCCCTGGCCAAGGACCTGGCGCCCGCGGATGCCGGCGTGTATTTCGTCGAAGCTTCGTTGCGCCATGCCCAGGGGCAATTGCAAAAGGCCCTGCAGGCCTATACCGAAGTGCTCCGGCTGTTGCCCACACATCCCGCGGCGCGACTGGCCCGGGCCGGGCTCTATCTCGACCTGGGTCGACCGCGTCAGGCCCTGGAAGACGTGCAGGCCCTGCTGGCCGACTATCCCGACGACCCCCGTGCCGCCTATCTGAAAGCGGTGTTGCTGAACCGTCTGGGCGATGCCCGGGCCGCCGCTGCCGCCTTGCGCGAGGCTGGCGCCGTGATCGACCGCCTGCCCCCCGAGATGTTGCGGCAACACGCGCCCAGCCTGATGCTGGCCGGCCTGGTGAGTTTCAACCTGGGGGAATATGAAAAGGCTCGCGATCACCTGGGCCGTTATGTAAAGCGATTTCCCCGCAACCCGGCCGCGCGCAAGTTGCTGGGAGCCACCCTGTTGCGTCAGGGCGATGCGGCTGCCGCCGTGCGCGTGCTGGAGCCCGCCGCACAGAACCTGCCCGATGATGCCCGCCTGCTTGCCCTGCTGGGCGATGCCTACATGGCCCAGGGGCGTCATGATCTGGCGGCGATGATGTTCGAGCGGGCCTTGCAGCAGCGCGACGATGTGGCCCTGCGGCGCCGGCAGGCGCTCAACGATCTGGCCAGAAACCGGCCGCAACAGGCCCTGGATCAGTTGATGGATGTATTCCGGCGCAGCGGTCACACCTCCACCGGACTGATGGCTGCCTTGCTGCAGGCCCGGAACGGGAATTTCGAGCATGCCCTGAGCCTGGCCCGGCAGTTGGTGCAGGCCTCGCCAGGAGATCCGGTGCTGCAGAATTTCCTGGCTTCCATGCAAATGGCCACCGGTCGTGCGCAAGAAGCACGACAGACCCTGCAGGAGCTCGTTGCGCGCCGCCCGTCCTTGCTCGCCGCCCAGATCAATCTCGCCCGCCTCGACAGCGCCGCCGGTGAGCATGAGGCTGCCCGCATGCGTCTGCGCGAGCTGCTGCGTCGCCAGCCCGGCGCCGTGGTGCTGATGTTGGAGCTGAGTCGTCTGGCCCAGCGCATGGGAGATGAAGTGCAGGCGCTGCGTTGGGCGGAAAAGGCCCTGGCCGCCGACAGCCGTTCCATTGCCGCCACGCTGCGCCTGGTGGAACTGCACCTGGCCCGTGAAGCGCTGGATGAAGCCCTGGCTGTGCTCGATACCGCCCAGCAGCGCGCCCCCGACGATGTGCGATTGCGCGATGCGCTTGCCCGGGTGCATTTGGTCCGGGGGGAAACGCGCCAGGCCCGCATGATCTTGCGGCGCCTGTCCACCGATGTGGGATACAACGGCAAGTTGCTCTATCGTATCGCGCGCCTGCAATTGCAGGCGCGCGATCCCCGGCAGGCGATCTGGTCGCTGCAAAAAGCCATCGACGGTGCCCCGGATCTTCTTCCCGCGCATGTGCTGCTTGCCGAAGTGTTGCTGCAGCGCGGCAACCTGGAACTGGCCGGGGATATTGTCGCAACCTTGGGGCAACGATTTCCGCGCAGTGCCGAGGGGCTCCGTTTGGCAGGCGACCTGGCACTGCGCAGGGGAGATGTCGCTGCGGCCATCGAGACCTATGAACAGGCCTTGCAGATACAAGAAAGCAACCTGATCACGGTGCGCCTGGCCGAGGCCCATCGCTTGGCGGGGCATGGGCCGAAGGCACGCAAGGTGTTGCAGCGATGGCTCGAACGCCATCCCGATGACCTGGTGGCGCGGGAAGCCCTGGCCGAGCAATATCTGCTCGCTCGTCGTTGGCAAGAAGCGGCCGGCCAGTACGAGGCCGTACTCGAGCTTCAGCCGCGCCATGCCCTGGCGCTGAACAATCTGGCGGTGATCTATGCTGACAGTGATACCGTGCGGGCGCTGGACTATGCCCGCAAGGCCCATCGATTACTGCCCAAGGCTCCCTTTACCAACGATACCCTGGGCTGGCTGCTGACACGCAGCGGCAGAGCACAGGAGGGGATTGGTTATCTGCGTGCGGCCAATGCCCGTCAGGCTTCCAATGCCGAGTTCCAATATCATCTGGCCGTTGCCCTGCATCAACTGGGGCGTATCGAAGAAGCGCGCCAGGAGCTGGACAGGGCGCTGGCGTATGGGCAGGCCTTCGAGGGCCTGGCGCACGCCCGGGCCTTGCGGGAAAGCCTGCTGTGAGGTGTGAATGTGTCGAAACCGTTTACATGTTCGCCGGGCAGGTTTTGGCAAGGATTGATAACTCACTGAGTTGAAAGAAGAAAATATTTTGGCCCCTTATTTGCCTTATTATTTTAAGGTATTGAAAAGCACCGAGGACGTCCCATGAAATATTTTGCCCCTTTCCTATTGGTTCTTGGCCTGCTCGTTTCGTTGCCACAGGCCCAGGCTTCCCTGGCCACCAGTTGGACCCTGACCAATGGGAGTTGCAGCGGTTGTGGCAGCTACGGCAATGTGCGCAGCTTTGGCGCATCCACGGTAGACGGGGGTGATGTGGCCGCCAGCGCATGGGCCGACACCGGCACCGGCAATACCCTGGAGACCGCTG
The DNA here is from genome assembly GCA_015487785.1 of Gammaproteobacteria bacterium. Lineage (GTDB taxonomy): Bacteria > Pseudomonadota > Gammaproteobacteria > S012-40 > S012-40 > S012-40. The sequence continues at coordinate 45,993 of WFPC01000018.1, forward strand.
AGCTCAAGAGCTGGAGCGGTGGTCTGGGCATTACCAATCGTTCGGGCGCGGACGGCGGCTATCCCAACCATGCCATAGACAACCGCGACAATTACGATGCCGTGTTGTTCAGCTTTGACAAGACCGTGAGCCTGGACGAGATCGTGATCGGCTGGTGGAAGGACGCCGATCTCAGTGTGCTGGCCTATACCGGTAGTGGAACGCCCGATCTGGCCGGACAGACCTATGCCGCTCTCGACGATGCCCAGAACGGCAGCATGGGTGGTTGGGAGTTGGTGGGCAATTACTTCGATCCCCAGGACAGCAGCGAGCCCGGTGATGGCAAGTTGCACTACAACATCAACAGTGGCGGGATCAGTTCCAGTTATTGGCTGGTGAGCGCGCTCAACCCGGCCTTCAACACACCGGGCTGCAGCAGCCGCGCCATCGACTGCGCACCCGGCAATTACCTGGGCAACGACTATTTCAAGCTCTATGCCCTGGCGGGGACGGTCACCACATCGTCCGGCGGCGGTGGCAACAACACGGTGCCGGCGCCCGCGTCGTTGTTGTTGCTGGCCTTGGGCCTGCCCTTGCTGCGCCTGTCGTGGCGGGGTATTGCGCGGCATGCAGGGGTGCCGGCCTGAGCCAGAGGTTCCTGAAGGCTTTTCAGTCTAGCGCGCGAAGCACGCGGCAGCGGGCTATGCGGCGTTCGATCTCCGTTTCCACCAGGCGATAACTCGCGCTGTCGAGGTCACGGTAGCGCCGCTTGAACTCCAGTTCCATGATACCTTCGGGCAAGTGATCGATGGGCGGCATGATGTCCGCCTCGCTGTCTGCCCGCAACATGCGGCGTTGCAATTCGCGGGCGGAACGCGGCGAGCCCACTGCCAGTTCCGCCAAGCGCACGCCGGCGCGATCAGCCAGCAGGTCGGCAAAACTGAAACCGCTGCCCCCGCGGGAATCATCCAGCTCCTTGAACAGGCCCATGGCATCGGCCAGCCCGCCGCCGGCGGAAACCGTGATTGCCGCCGAAACCATGAAGTGTTGCATCAAGTCGTAACGTTCGCGCAGGGTTACCCGTAGCCAGCGCGGGCGCTTGAGTGCGCTGCGCATTTCCTGCGGCAGCAGCCGGCGAATGTCGCTACCCGAGAGATAGATGGCGAAGGCCAGCAACAGGGCGCGGTTTTCCGACTGCGCATCGTTGCCCTGATGACTGCGTTCGGCGGCCAGTTGGAACAAGGGTTGCAGCAAGCGGAACAGACTCACCGGCCGGCGGGGATCCATGGGATAGGTGACGGCGGCCAGGCGGTTGGTGTAGGCGATCAGGCGATCCTTGTCGCGCTGGCTGAAAAGCCACTTGCCGCTCTCGGCGCGCAGTTCGCCCAGCAGGCCGGGCTGCCAGCGATAGGCCAGGGAGATCCGGTCGGCCTCGAAGTGGTAGTCTTCCACCGCCTTGACCAGTTCACCATAGGGCTTGAGCTGGCGCTGCAAGATCCCATGGGCCAGCTCCATCAGCCACTGGGCCAGGCCGCTGGGCAGTTGCAGGCGGCCCATAGCCAGGCGGCGCAGGGACAACTGGCGGCCTTCCTGGCTCAGCAACAGCGTCATGTTGAGATAACGGGGCAGCCCGGCCAGGGGAAGTTCCAGCGACATTTCCAGGGTCAGTGTCTGCGCGCCCAGACGGGCATGGGCGGCGAGCGCGGGATAGCGGTCGAACAGATAGTTCAGCAGCAGATTGACGTCGCGCTCGGTCAGCGTCATCCGTTGCTGTTGTCCCTGTTGCAGGCGGCGTGGATTGTTCTGCTGGATCAGGGACTTGATGCGGTCCACGTCCTGTAGCGACAAACGGTGCTCGGCGCGGACGCGGGGTTCGTTTTCCAGCGCCAGAAAAAGCGCTGCCGCGGCGAGCAGCAACAGGCCGGTCAGTAACAGGAATAATCTCATGGCGGCCCGTTCCCCTTGTGGTACTGTACCCGCGCCGCACCCTCGCCTACCATAGTCGCTGACCCATCAGCCGAGAAAACACACCCATGAGTGTTCCGCGTCTTTTCCTGTATCTCGTTGTCATTGCCTGCCTGGTCACCACTGGAGCCTGCGCGCTGCAACCTGTCGAAGGGGCACGCGCCCTCGCGCCCCAGCGGGGGCTGTTGTGGAAGATCGAGAAAGCAGGAATCGCGCCCGCTTATCTGCTTGCCACCATACATCTGGAAGATCCGCGTGTCACCCGCTTGCCGGAGTCGGTGGCGCGGGCGCTGGGACACAGCGATGCCCTGGTGCTGGAAGTGGATCTGGGCCCGGACTCACGCCAGCTCGCCAGTCGCGCGATGTTTTTCAACGATGGCCGCAGCCTGCCCCAAGTGGTGGGCGAAAGCCTGTTTCGACAGTCGCTGGCGGCCCTGCGGGCACGGGGTTTCCAGCCCGACCATGTACGTCTTATGAAACCCTGGGCGGTATTCTCCATCCTGAGCATGCCCCAGGCCGAGACCGGCCAGTTCCTCGATGCCGTGCTCTACCAGCGTGCCACCCAGCGTGGCCTGCCGGTGTATGCGCTGGAACGGATGAGTGAACAGATCGCGGTTTTCGAGGGCTTGAGCGTGCAGGACCAAATCGTGTTGCTGCGCGACACCCTGGCCAACAAGGACGCAGTGCCGCGCTTCATCGACGAAACCCTGCAGGTGTATCTGCGCGGCGATTTGTCGGCGCTGCTGGCATTGAACGAACGCTACATGGAATTCACCGAACCGGCGGTGGCGACGCGGGTGAGCCGGCGTCTGCTCGACGATCGCAACCGGCGCATGCTGGTGCGCCTGGAGTCGCTGCTGCAACGCGGACAGCGCCTGTTCATTGCCGTGGGCGCGCTGCATCTGCCGGGGGAGACAGGGCTGTTGCAGGGCCTGCGGCAGCGGGGTTACCGGCTCAGCGCCGTCTATCCGGCAGCCTCGTGATCAGGCCAGCACATCGACGATGCGGCCCTTGCCATCGGTGCTCTGGGCCTTGGTTTCCATGGCATTGTTCATCACCCGCATGGTGGCATCGCTGGATTTCTGGTTCACCGTCTGGATCACTTGCAGAGTCTTGTCGGCATTGCTTTGCTGGATTTTACCAATACGGGTCACCATCTGGTTGATTTGCTGGGCATTGCTGAAGCCTGCTGAAATACCGATGTCCATCTTCCACCTCGATGTCGTTGGCGCTCGTGTATGTCAGCGGCCGCGCCGGCCGTATTTGTACGCTGAAAACGCCGGAATGCCAACCAGCTCACGGAAATGACCGTCAACCGGCCTGGTGTTGGTCGTCGCCGAGCGGGCCTTGCTTGGCCAGTTCCAGAGCGTACTCGGTTTGGGCGAACAGGGCGGTTTCGGTGTCGCCATCGTCGGGGTAGGTGGCGACACCCACGCACACGCTGATGTGCAGGGTCTTGCCGTCACCGATGTTGAGGGGATTGTTGGCAATGTGTTCCTGCAGGCGCCGGGCCGCTCGTGTGGCGCCCTCGTGACCGGTTTCCGACAGGATCACGGCAAAGGAATCGCCATCGTAGCGCGCCGCGGTGTCGGTGGGACGGATGTTGTTCTTGATCTGCATGGCCACCGAGCACAGCACCGAGTCGCCCACCAGCCGGCCATAGGTTTCGTTGACCGAGCGGAAGTCGTCGATATCGAGGAACAACAGCGAGAACGGGCGTTGGTAGCGCTTGGAACGCTTGACTTCCAGCCCCACCATGTCGTGGAACTGGGGACGGTCGTAGAGGCCGGTGAGACTGTCGTAGATGGACATGTAGTCCAGTTCGGTCTGAATGTTCTGGAAGCGTTCGGCCATGGCATTGAAGGCCGAGGCCAGGTGGCCTAGTTCGTCGTTGGTGTCCAGGGTGATACGTGAACTCAGGTCGCCCTGGCCGAAGCGCTCCACGCTGCGTTCCAGGCGTTGAATGGGCGAGACCACCGAACGGAACAGCAAGAGTGCGCCCAAGAAGGCGAACGCCAGTCCCATCACGATGACCAGCAGGGCCATGATGAGTGCTTGCCACTTGACACCCTGGATTTCCAGCCGCTGGCGCTGTACATTGTTCAGCGCCAGCGATTCCAGCTCTTCCAGGATATAGATGGTACGATCCAGCTCACGGCCCACCTGCAACATGAAGCGTTCGCGACCGCTCTTGCCCAGGGACTTGCCCTGTTCGAACAGCCGGCCCACCAGTACCTGCAGATTGATCCAGCCGTGCTTGGCGGTGGTCAGTAATTCCTGCTCCCGTTCCGATAGCTGATCGCTGGCAAAACCCGCGTCGAAGGCCAGGCCGATCTCGATGTTGAGGCTTTCGATACGACTGCGGGTGGATTCCTCCATGCGCACCGCGTATTGTTGCAAGGGGGTTTTCATCTTGTGGAACAGCTTCTGGATGTCGGTGATGAACAACAGACGATCCAGTGGCTCGGATACCGCTTCTTCCAGGGTGCCCACGGCACCACGAATGGTGATGAACGAGCCGGCCACCAGCAGGCTCAGCGGCAGCAACATCACCAGGATGCCGAGAATCAGGCGTGATTTGAGGCTGGAAGCTTTATCTAAAAAAAACAATCGGCTATCTCCTGCCGGACAAGGTTTCTCAGCGGCTGACCCTGTTCCATGGCCAATGACCCGCGCATCCTCACAGGCGGCGGCGCGATTGCCGTCCGGCCTATCCGGTATATCGGACCCCGCGGCAGGCTCTTTATTTTTTGCCTTTTCTCAAAGAGCTGGATAGCGCGTGCGGGATCCCTCCCTGGTGGAACGCGGACACCCGCATAAAAGCTCCATCTATTTTACATCTTGTGACCGCCTACTATCTCATGAAAACCCTACTTGGGTAAATAAAACCCATGGGAAAACGGGCGCAGAGAGGGCTTCTTAAGAAAATCGCATTTATTTCAATGTGATGTGATGGTCTTTTGTTGGTGGACAGATTCGGGAGGCATTTGGCCATCGCACCAATAGGGGATACCATAGGCCGTGATTCACTCCTGGGGGTCGTCGATGTCCAAGCGTTCGAGCCGAATGTGCTTTCTCTTGTTGCTGTGCGGGTGGTGTTTTGTCCCCGTGCTCCAGGCCGCCGATCTGGCCTGGGCCAGCAAGGCCGTGGTCAAATTGTTCGTGACCCAGCAGAGCTGGGATGTCGGCCAGCCATGGTCCAAGGCACGCTCCCGCCAGGGTACCTGCAGCGGTTTCGTCATCGAGCAGGGTATTTTGACCAATGCCCATTGTGTCACCGATGCCACCTATATCGAGGTGGAGGTGCCGGGGCTGATGGACAGGCTGGAGGCGCGCGCGGTGGCCATCAACCATCAGATAGACCTGGCCTTGCTGCAGCCTTTGCAGGCAGAGGGGCTGGCTGGTATCGATCCGGTGGGTTTCGGTGAATTGCCGGCCCTGCGCGAAAAGGTGGTAACGGTGGGTTATCCCCGAGGAGGTCGGCAGATTTCCTATACCGAGGGAGTGGTCTCGCGCATCGACGTCATGCAGTACACCCACAGTAACATCCCCGCGCCCCTGGTGCAGACAGATGCCTCCATCAACCCTGGCAATTCCGGTGGACCGGTATTCTCCGACCGCACCGGAGCCTGTCTCGGCGTGGCTACACAAAAGGCCAGCAATGGCGAGGGTTTGGGTTATTTCATCCCCACCCCCATCATTCGCCAGTTTCTGCGCGATCTGGCTGATGGCCGGGTCGACGGCATACCGGCCCTGGGTGCTTTTTTCCAGACCCTGGAGAACCCTGCGGCGCGAGCACAACTGGGGCTCGAGCCTGGACACAGCGGTATTCGGGTGCGTGATATCGTCAAGGGGGGCAGTGCTGATGGTGTGCTGCAGGTGGACGATGTGTTGCTGGAACTCGATGGCCACAGGATCCTCAACGACGGCCGGGTGGTATTCCAGCGTACCGGGCGCATCTGGCTGGGCTATCATGTGGCACGGCACCAGGTGGGTGAGCGTGTGCGGGTAAAGATTTCCCGCGCCGGGCGTGAGCAAGAGCTGGAGATCGTGTTGCGCCCCTACCGGCTCACCTTGATTCCGCGCCTGCCGCGCTACGGTCGGCAAATGCCCTATTATGTGCGCGGCGGTCTGCTATTCGTGGCGGTGGAGCAGCGTTATCTGTGGAACTGGGGACGTAACTGGCGGATCAAGATTCCGGTATCCCTGGAACGTTATTTGGGAACCATCTACGGTTACGACGATCTGGAGGAGCTGGTGATCATCAGCGAGGTGTTCGACGCCTCGGTCAACAAGGGTTATAGCGGTGATATCGAAAACATCCGTGTGTTACGGGTCAACGGGATGAAGATCGCCCGCCTGGACGACGTGGCCGCGGCGATGGAAAGCAACCGCGATCCCTACCATGTGATTGAGCTGGAGGGTGATGTGCGCATCGTGCTCGATCGTGAACAGGTGGCGCAGCAGGAGCAGCAGATTCGCGTCCGTTATGGGATCAAGTGAGGCAAACATGACAGAGACTTCCGCCCGGGTCGCCCTGACCCGCTACAGCCATGGCGCCGGTTGTGGATGCAAGATCGCGCCGGCCCTGCTGGCGCAGATCCTGCGCAGCGATGGCGCGGCCGAGGCCTTTCCCCGCCTGTTGGTGGGCTATGGCAGCCGCGACGATGCCGCGGTGTTCGATTTGGGTGACGGACGCTCGGTGATCAGCACCACCGATTTCTTCATGCCCATCGTCGACGACCCTTTCACCTTCGGTCGCATTGCCGCCACCAATGCCATCAGCGATGTCTATGCCATGGGTGGCACGCCCCTGATGGCCATTTCCATTTTCGGTTGGCCCATCGACAAGCTGGCGGCCGAGGTGGCCAGCGCGGTGATCGAGGGTGGCCGTGCCGCGTGCCGCGAGGCCGGTATTCCCCTGGCCGGGGGACATTCCATCGATGCGCCCGAACCCATCTTCGGCCTGGCGGTGACCGGTGAGGTGCGCAATGAACACCTGAAGCGCAACGACCGGGCCCGTGCCGGCTGCCGGCTCTATCTCACCAAGCCCTTGGGCATAGGCATACTCACCACGGCGGAAAAGCAGCGGCGCCTGCGTCCCGAGCATCAGCGTCTGGCGGTGGAAGTGATGTGCCGGCTCAACCGTGTTGGCAGTGCCTTTGCCGGTCTGGAGGCGGTGACGGCCATGACCGATGTCACCGGTTTTGGCCTGCTGGGGCATCTGCTGGAGATCTGTGAGGGTAGTGGCCTGAGTGCGTGTATCGACTATGCCGCGGTGCCACGGTTGGAAGGCGTGGACGAGTATCTTGCCCAGGGTTGCTCGCCGGGGGGAACCCAGCGCAACTTCGACAGCTATGGCCACAAGCTCGCGCCCATGGACGATACCCAGCGGCGCTTGTTGTGTGATCCGCAGACCTCCGGTGGCCTTTTGGTGGCGGTGGCGCCGGAAGGCGAGGCGGCGTTTCTGCGTCTCGCCCGCGAGCAAGGGCTGGAGCTGGCGCCCATCGGCCGGCTGCAGCCGGCCCGCGACGATGGCATCGTGATCGAGGTGGTGTGAGGCGTGAGCCTGCCCCTGCGCGACGATTATCGCGAACTGTTTCTAAGTGGCGTGCCCCTGCTGGATGTGCGCGCGCCGGTGGAGTTCGCTCAGGGCGCCTTCCCCGGTGCGGTCAACCTGCCCCTGCTGGACGACGAGCAGCGCCGTCAGGTGGGTATTCGCTACAAGGAACGGGGCCAGCGCAGCGCCATCGAACTGGGTCATGAATTGGTTTCGGGATCGGTGAAGGAACAACGCCTAGCCCGTTGGGCAGCGTTTGTGAGCGCTCACCCCGAGGGTGCCCTGTATTGTTTTCGTGGTGGCTTGCGCTCGCGCATCAGCCAAGAATGGATCCGCCATCACACGGGCGTGAGCTATCCCCGCATCAAGGGTGGCTACAAGGCCATGCGGCGCTTTCTGCTGGTCGAGCTGGAACGCGTCATGAGCGAGATACGACCCGTGGTGTTGAGCGGGCGTACCGGCACCGGCAAGACCTTGTTGCTCCGGCACTTGCGTCAGCAGGTGGACCTGGAAGGCCTGTTTCGGCATCGTGGTTCGGCCTTTGGTCGCCGGGTGCAGGCCCAGCCCAGCCAGATCGACATCGAGAACAGCCTGGCCATCGTGTTGTTGCGGCATCAGGCCGCCGGCCGGCGCAAGCTGGTGTTCGAGGACGAATCCGGCAATATCGGCTCGCGCCGGGTGCCCGATGCGGTGCTGCGGGCGCTGGCTGCGGCGCCGGTGGTGGTGTTGCGACGCGATTTTCAGGCGCGGGTGAGCGTGGTGTTCGAGGAATACGTCGACCAGGCTCTGGCGGAGTATCAGCGGGCGTTGGGGCCCGAGCGTGGTTTCCAGGTCTGGTCGGACAGACTGCTCGATGCCCTGGAGCGTATCCAGCGCCGCCTGGGTGGCGTGCGCTATCGCCAGATCCTGGGGGCCATGACCCTGGCGCTGGAGGAACATCGCCAGCATGGGGAACGGACGGGCCACCGCCACTGGATCGCGGCCTTGCTGCGGGAGTACTACGACCCCATGTACGACTATCAGCTGAGCAAGAAGGCCGAGCGGGTGGTGTTCGAGGGTGAGCCGGAGGCGGTGCTGGCCTTTTTGCGCAGCCAGGGCCTGGGTTGACGATTTCACCAATGTAGCGAACCGTCGCGCCTGGTGTTAGGTACGTCTGGCGCAATGGTCGGATTACTCCATGTCCAGTTCCTTGATCTTGCGGGTGAGGGTATTGCGGCCCAGGCCCAGCAGGCGGGCGGCATCCTGTCGGCGGCCGCCGGTGTGGTTTAGTGCGGCCTGGATCATGATGCGTTCGAATTGCTGGCCGGCGCTCTGCATCAGCCCGCTGGCGCCACGCTGGAGCTGGGTGTCGGCCCACTGGCGCAGGGCGGCTTCCCAGTTGTCGTGACCGGCGGTCTGGCTGGGTGGGTTTTCACGCAGTTCCGGTGGCAGGTCGTCGATGTGGATCTCGGGGCCGGCGGCCATCACCATCAGCCAGCGGCAGGTGTTCTCCAGTTGGCGCACGTTGCCGGGCCAGTCCAGGCCGCAAAGGTATTTTTCCGTTTCCGGGCGCAAGGTTTTCGGTTCCACATTGAGTTCCTCGGCGGCCTTGGCCAGGTAATGGCGCAGCAGCAGGCCGATGTCCTCGCGTCGCTCCCGCAGCGGGGGCAACTGGATGCGAATGACGTTTAGTCGGTGGAACAGGTCTTCGCGAAACTTGCCTTGCTTGGTCAGTTGTTCCAGGTTCTGATGGGTGGCGGCGATGATGCGGACATCCACCTTGACCGGTTCGTGGCCACCTACGCGGTAGAATTCACCGGTGGCCAGCACGCGCAGCAGGCGGGTCTGCAGATCGGCCGGCATGTCGCCGATCTCGTCGAGGAACAAGGTGCCGCCGTTGGCCTGCTCGAAGCGCCCCCGGCGCATGGACTGGGCTCCGGTGAAGGCGCCGCGTTCATGGCCGAACAGCTCCGATTCCAGCAGGTCCTTGGGAATGGCGGCGGTGTTGATGGCAATGAAGGGTTTGTCGGCGCGCGGGCTGTGGCGGTGCAGGGCGCTGGCCACCAGTTCCTTGCCGGTGCCGGATTCGCCGTTGATGAGCACGGTGATATTGGAACGTGACAGACGGCCGATGGCGCGAAACACCTCCTGCATGGCCGGTGCCTCGCCGATGATCTCGGGGGTGTCCTCGGCGCGGGCGGGTTCGCTGTGGGCGTTGCGCTGGTGATGTTCGATGGCGCGTTGCACCAAAGCCACCGCCTCGTCCACGTCGAAGGGTTTGGGCAGGTATTCGAAGGCGCCGCCCTGGTAGGCGGAGACCGCGCTGTCGAGGTCGGAATGGGCGGTCATGATGATCACCGGCAGCTCCGGGTATTGTCGAGCCAGCTCGCCCAGCAGGCTGAGGCCGTCGATGCCGGGCATGCGGATATCGGAGACGATGGCATCCGGGTGTTCCTGGCGCAGTTGTTCGAGGATGCCGTTGGCATTGTCAAAGCTGCGCACCGTCAGGCCGGCCTGTTGCAGGGCGCGTTCCAGCACCCAGCGGATGGAGCGGTCGTCGTCGATGATCCAGACATTAGTGCGGGACATGCTGCGGGTTTCCTCCTTCGTAATGGTCGCGCAATGGCAGCAGCAGGGTGAACTGGGTGCGGCCGGGCTCGCTCTTGCATTCCACCAGGCCGCCGTGCTGGCCCACCAGGGTCTGGGCAATGGACAGGCCCAGGCCGGTGCCCTCGGCCCGGCCGGTGACCATGGGATAGAACACCTGGGCCTGCATCTCCTTGGGAATGCCGGGGCCGTTGTCGATGATGTCGATGCGTAGTACCAGCCGGTGGCGGGTCTGGCCGATGGTGAACTGGCGCTGGGCGCGGGTCTTGAGCACGATGGTACCGTCGTCCTGCAGGGCCTGCCTGGCGTTCTGCACGATGTTGAGCACGGCCTGGATGAGCTGGTCCTTGACGCCCAGCAACTCGGGAATGCTGGGGTCGTAGTCGCGCTGGATGCGCAGGCTGGGGGGACTGTCGGCCAGCACCAGCCGGCGCACGTGTTCCAGTACCTCGTGGATGTTGAGCTTTTGTTGTTCGCTGCGCCGGCTGGGGCCCAGCATGTGGTCCACCAGTTTCTGCAGGCGGTCGGCCTCGCCGATGATGATGCCGGTATATTCCTTGAGTTCCTCGTTGGGCAGTTCACGCTCCAGCAATTGTGCCGCACCGCGCAGTCCCCCGAGGGGATTTTTCACCTCGTGCGCCAGGCCGCGCACCAATACCTTCATGGCATGTTGCTGGGCCAGCAGGCTTTCCTCGCGGGCGATGCGCAGCATGCGGTCGAGTTGTTGCAGTTCCACCAGCAGGGCGTAATCCTCGTTGACATGGGCCAGTGGCGTGAGGGTGCAGTCCACGGTGATCTGCTTGCCCGTCGTGGGCAGGGGCAGTTCCATTTCCCGCTTGGTGAATTGCTGAGGCTGGGTGAGGCCGCGTTCCAGCGCCTGATGCAGAACCTCGGCACGGGGCAGCAGGTCGGGCAGGCGTTGACCACCGATACGCTTGGCGCTGACGCCCAGCAGGGTTTCCGCCGCATTGTTGAGATAGCGCACGCGTAGCTCCCGGTCCAGCAACACCACGGCGGTGGCCAGGTTGTCCAGGATGCTTTGGCAACTGTCGATGCCTTGGTAGTCGGTGGTTGGTTTCATGCGAGGGGATCAGCAAGATTCAATCCAGCCCGGCAGGCTCGTTTCCGGCCTCAAGGGCCGCCTAAAAAAATCTTTTGAAAACAGCTGATTACATGTGGTCTGCGGGAGCGAAAGGTGATTGTTGCCGATCTCGGCCGTTGTCTTGGCGGGTATTATGCACCTTTTTGGTGCAGGAGGGAAATTGCTGGCTGGAAAAGACGACGCCCCGGTGGCCGGGGCGTCGTGTTGCGTGGGACCGAGGAAGGGTCAGACGCTGTAGTACATGTCGAACTCCACCGGATGGGTGGTCATGCGCAGGCGCGTGACTTCTTCCATCTTGAGGTCGATATAGGCGTCGATCATGTCGTCGGTGAACACGCCACCTGCGGTGAGGAAGGCGCGGTCGGCATCCAGGGCTTCCAGTGCCTGGTCGAAGGAATGGCACACGGTGGGGATGTCCTTGGCTTCCTCCGGCGGCAGGTCGTAGAGATCCTTGTCCATGGCGTCACCCGGATGGATCTTGTTCTGGATGCCGTCGAGACCGGCCATGAGCATGGCCGAGAAGGCCAGGTAGGGGTTGGCGGTGGGATCCGGGAAGCGCACCTCGATCCGGCGGGCCTTCGGGCTGGTGAAGGGGATACGGATGGAGGCCGAGCGGTTGCGGGCGGAATAGGCCAGCATGACCGGGGCTTCGAAGCCGGGCACCAGACGCTTGTAGCTGTTGGTGGAGGCATTGGTGAAGGCGTTGATGGCGCGGGCATGCTTGATGATGCCGCCGATGTAGTACAGCGCAGTCTCGGACAGGCCGCCGTAGCCGTCGCCGGTGAACAGATTGTTGCCACCCTTGGCGATGGATTGGTGTACGTGCATGCCGGAGCCGTTGTCACCCACCAGCGGCTTGGGCATGAAGGTGGCGCTCTTGCCATAGAGGTTGGCCACGTTGTGCACGCAGTACTTCAGGATCTGGACCTCGTCGGCCTTTCTGACCAGGGTGTTGAACTGGGTGCCGATCTCGCACTGGCCGGCGGTGGCCACTTCGTGGTGATGCACCTCGACCTTGAGGCCCATTTCTTCCATGGCCATGCACATGGCGCCGCGCATGTCGTGCAGGGAGTCTACCGGGGGCACGGGGAAATAACCGCCCTTGACGCTGGGGCGGTGGCCCATGTTGCCGTCGGGGAAGACCTTCTCGGAATTCCACTCGGCTTCCTGGGAATCCACCAGGTAGAAGGCACCGCTCATGTTGGCGCCCCAGCGCACGTCGTCGAGCACGAAGAATTCGGGTTCGGGGCCGAAGAAGGCGGCATCGCCCAGGCCGGTGGACTTCAGGTAGGCCTCGGCGCGCTTGGCCACGGAGCGGGGATCGCGCTCATAGCCTTCCATGGTGCTGGGCTCGACGATGTCGCAGCGCAGGATGAGGGTGGTTTCCTCGGCGAAGGGGTCCAGCACCGGGGTATCGTCGTCGGGCATCAGGATCATGTCGGATTCGTTGATGCCTTTCCAGCCGGCGATGGAGGAGCCATCGAACATCTTGCCTTCGTTCATGACATCCTCGTCGACCACGCTGGCCGGGACGGTGACATGTTGTTCCTTGCCGCGGGTGTCGGTAAAGCGAAAATCGACAAATTTAACCTCATGCTCTTTGAGCATCTCTAATGTTTTGGACATTGAGTCTCCTCCATCGTGGGGTTTGTGTTGATGCCCGCCGCTGAAACGGGCACATATCGTTATTTAGGTTGTTGTCTCAGCATGTTCTGTGCCACACGTCAAAGCCGTTGTGATTCATGGGTTTGGCTCTCGGAGCAGGTGGTGCCTCGCTCGTTATGCACCAATCTGGCGCAATATGCACTATTTTGGCTCACTCGAAGCTCAGGGCGATACGGCCGATGTCTGCTTCCTGCTCGATAATGTGTGCGAGCACGTTTTCGATTTGTTGTTTTTGTGGCAGCCAGGCCAGTGGCAGGGTGATCTCCATTTCGATCTTGCCAGCCAGGTAATGAAGGGTAATACGTTTGATGTGTTCATGGAAGGCTTGATCGCGCCAATAGGGCTGTAGCCGTTCGAGCAGGCGCGCGCGCAGGGGCAGGTGACTGCTGGGGGTGGTGGTTTCGTCGTCTTCCTGGTCGATGTGCACCACCACGTCGGTGACGCCGTCGAGGCCGAGCAGCTTGTGGCGCACGGCTTCGCCGATCTGATGACCCTCGGAGACGCTGATGCGGGGGTCCTGCACCAGGATGTGCACGTCCACCAGGGCATGGCCGCCCATGCTGCGGGTGCGCAGGGAATGGGCGGCCTGTACCCCGTCCACCGACAGGATGGCGGCGCGGATGCGGGCCACCTGGGTTTCGTCCAGGGCGGTGTCCACCAGTTCCCGCAGGCTGCTCCAGGTGATGTCCCAGCCCACCTTGGCGATCATCAGGCTGACGCCGATGGCGGCCAGGGCGTCGAACATGGGCGCGCCCAGCATGGCGCCGGCAATGCCCACCAGGGCGATGATCGAGGAGATGGCATCGGTGCGGTGATGCCAGGCATTGGCGATCAGCAGGTTGGCGTTGAGCCGGCGGCCGCTGCGCAGGGTGTAGTGATACAGCCATTCCTTGATGCCGATGGAGAACAGGGCGGCCGCCAGGGCCCACGCGGTGGGCTCGGTGAGTCGTTCAGGCTCCAGGATGCGCACCACCGCATCATGACCGATGACGGTGGCCACGGCGATCAGGAAAATACCCAGGCCCACGGTGACCAGGGTCTCGATGCGGCCATGGCCATAGGGATGGTCTTCGTCGGCGGCACGCGAGCCATGTTTGGCGGCGAACAACACCACCGCGTCGCTTACCAGGTCGGCCAGGGAGTGTACGCCGTCGGCCACCAGGGCCTCGGAGTGGCCGATCACCCCCAGTACGATCTTGCCCAGCGCCAGCAGCAGGTTGATCAGTGCCCCCACCACGGTGACCCGGCGCATCTCACGATAACGCCGGTCGGCGCTGGCGTGGGGGGATTCAGTCACCACCCACCTCGATGCGCAGCACGATCTCGCCGTCGCGCTCGTGACAGCTGAGCAGGCTATGGCCGTTGATCCGGCACCAGGCGGGGATGTCGTTGCTGGCACCCGGATCGGTGCAGATCACTTCCAGGATGTCCCCCGGCGCCAGATCCTTGATCCGGTCCTGGGTGCGGATGACGGGCATGGGGCAGAGCAGGCGGCGGGCATCCAGCCGGTGTTCGCTCATATGTGCCACTCCGGGGCGATGTCCTGTGGTGGCAGAGGTGCGACTTCCAGCTCGCGTGAGACGCCGTTGCGATCGGTCACCGCCACTCGTACCCGCGCCTGGTCGCGGCCCTGGCTGAAGCGGGCGGTGATGCGTGCGGCCAGTTCCAGCTCTTGCTCGTCGGGCCGGCCATCGATGAGGACCAGCGGTCCGGGGCAACTGGTAGTGTGCATGTGCATGAATTGTCTGCGATAACCTTCCATGAATTTGTTTTCTCCCTGTTCCCGGCCGATGATCATCTTGAAGCCCGGGCGCGGCCGCAGGTGGCGGCCCACCTTGAGCAGCATGATGTCGTCGAGTTCGTAGTCGCGCCGGTCACGGGCCTGCCACAGATCCACCAGGCGGTCGGAATAGCTCTTGTCGGTGAGAAAACAGCAGCCACCGGCGGGCTGAGCGTAGTCCTTCAGGCCGAAGCGGGCGGCCAGGCGCATCTGCGGCTTGCGGCTGCGACCGCTGAAATCGTGCAGGCGTTCACGGTCTACCCAACCTTCGCGCTCGGGTAGTGTGGGCGGCAGCAGCTTGGCGCACAAGGGGCGCAGCAGGCGGTCGTTGGCGCCGGATTCACGGGCGATCACCGGCAGGGTGTCGCGCCGCTGGGACATGGGACGCTGGCCGATCACTTCACCGGTGATGATGAAGTCGAAGCCGTTTTCTTCCATCCATTCCAGGGCCTTGCGCACCATGAAGCCCTTGCAGTCCAGACAAGGGTTCATGTTGGCGCCATAGCCGTGACGGGGATTGAGCAGAACCGATTTGTATTCCTCCACCACGTCGATGATGTGGAGTTTGATTCCGAGCTGCTCGGCCACCCACAGGGCATTGTTGCGCTTGGGTTTTTTCTGGTCACGCTTGCGAATGGCATGGGTGTGGCCCTCGACGCAGAAGCCGGTGAAGAAGTTGATCCCCTCCACGTGGATACCCTGCTCGAGAATGGTCTTGGTGGCCAGCATGGAATCCAGGCCGCCGGAAATCAGCGAAACCGCTTTGCGTTTGCTCATGAAGTCGTCGGGATGATAAATCGTCGTGTGCCGGCGGCTATTCTACCAGCAAAGCGGCATCTGGCCACGGCGGTTTTCAGTGGCCGCGTCGAGGCGGACCCTGCTGGGGCGTGGCGCCGGTGACCGCCTGCAGGCTGCGCCGGGCCAGGCGGCTGCCGGTGTCTTGCCACAACTCCATGGCCTCCAGCGGTTCCAGCCAGGGCGAGGCGCGGTCGAGACGGCGAATGGCATGCAATACATCCATCAGGTCCACAAAACCCTCGGCCAGGCCCTGGTAGAGACTGCCCATGCCGTTGAGAGCCGATTCGGACAATTGATTATAGGCGCTGCGCCCCAGTTGCACGAAATAGCTGGTTTTCACCCGGCGGCGCTCGGCGCGCCTGGGAAACAGTCCCGACAACAACAGGCACTGGTCGCCCACGTCGCGCAGGCGTTCACTGCGCATCTGGCCGCTGAGGGTTTGGCTGGTGAGATAGTCCAGTGCCACAGGTTGCCCGCCCAGGCTGGCGTGCTTGAGGAAACGGATCAGCAGGAAGACCAGGTAGCTCTCCTGCTCCTCGTTGAGGCGGCACTGGCTGCGTTCCTCGGCTTCGCTCACCAGGGCCTGCCACAGTGCGGTAGCGGTGGGTCGCAACATGAAATCTCGCATGTCGACTCCTCGTGTTTCAGGCCTGTATCATTCCATCGACGGGCCGGCTGCAGGGCTTTAGCCGGCCAGCCGCTGTGTCTTTTCCAACATTGTTCCAGGCATGTCTTAACCGGCTGTGAAGAAAGCCATACAACCGGTATACTTACGCGTCCTTGTCCGTAACCAGCAGAGTACGATGCCGGCCATGAGTTCCGCCGCCAAGACCTTCGATCTATCGACTTTTCAGGGCCTGATCATGGCCTTGCAGCATTACTGGGCCGAACAGGGCTGTGTGTTGTTGCAGCCCTTCGACATGGAAATGGGCGCAGGCACCTTCCATCCGGCGACCTTCCTGCGTGCCATCGGGCCGGAGCCCTGGAGCGCGGCCTATGTGCAGCCCTCGCGCCGGCCCACCGACGGACGCTATGGAGACAACCCCAATCGCTTGCAACATTATTATCAATTTCAAGTGGTTATCAAGCCCTCCCCGCTGCATATTCAGGATCTCTACCTGGGTTCGCTGCAGGCCCTGGGTTTCGACCCCCTGGAGCACGACATCCGCTTCGTGGAGGACGACTGGGAGTCGCCCACCCTGGGGGCCTGGGGCCTGGGCTGGGAGGTCTGGCTCAATGGCATGGAGGTGACCCAGTTCACTTATTTCCAGCAGGTGGGCGCGCTGGACTGCAAGCCGGTCACCGGCGAGATCACCTATGGTCTGGAGCGTCTGGCTATGTATCTGCAAGGGGTGGAGAGCGTCTACGACCTGGTGTGGACCGATGGTCCCCTGGGCAAGGTGAGTTATGGCGACGTGTTCCACCAGAACGAGGTGGAGATGTCGGCCTACAATTTCGAGCAGGCCGACGTGAAGGCCCTGTTCGCCTGGTTCGAGACCTGCGAGGCGGAGAGCCGGCGCCTGATCGAACAGGGTCTGGCCCTGCCGGCCTATGAAATGGTGCTCAAGGCCTCCCATACCTTCAACCTGCTGGATGCCCGTCATGCCATTTCGGTGACCGAGCGGGCCCGTTACATCGGCCGGGTGCGTAACTTGTCCAGGGCGGTGGCCCAGGCCTATTACGACAATCGCGAGGCGCTGGGTTTTCCCCTGCTGCGCCGGGAGGGTGGAGCATGACGGCGCGGGCGGATTTTCTGGTGGAGCTGGGTACCGAGGAGTTGCCGCCCAAGGCCTTGGCGCGCTTGTCACGGGCTTTTGCAGAGGGTATCCGGGCCGGCCTGGAGAAGCAGGACCTGGACCATGGCGAGCTGCGCGCCTTCGCCACCCCACGGCGGCTGGCGGTGCAGGTGGCGGGGCTGGCCTGTCGCCAGCCCGACAAACAGATGGAACGTCGTGGTCCGGCGCTGGCCGCGGCCTTCGACGAGGAAGGCTGTCCCACCCCGGCGGCACAGGGTTTCGCCCGCTCTTGCGGCGTGGCGGTGGAAGAGCTGGCGACGCTGGAGACCGACAAGGGCAGTTGGCTGGTCTATCGCAGCGAACAGCCGGGTCGGGAGGCCCGCGAGCTGCTGCCGGATATCGTGGCGCAGGCCCTGGCTGGCCTGCCCATCCCCAAGCGCATGCGCTGGGGGAGTATCGAGCATCAGTTCGTGCGCCCGGTGCACTGGCTGGTGATGCTGCTGGGCGAGTCCGTGGTGGAGTGCGAGTTGTTGGGTCAGCGTGCGGGGCGGGAGACCCGGGGTCATCGCTTCCATCATCCCGCCAGCCTGAGCCTGCCCGAGCCCGGGGCCTACGAGGCCCTGCTGGAGAGCGAGGGGTATGTGATCACCGATTTCCAGCGTCGCCGTGAGGCCATCGTGGCCCAGGTGGAAGAGGCAGCCCTGCAACTGGGTGGCCGGGCGGTGATCGATCCGGCCCTGCTGGAGGAGGTAACCGGTCTGGTGGAATGGCCCCGGGCCATCGCCGGCAGTTTCGATGCGGCCTTTCTGGAGATTCCCGCCGAGGCCCTGATCTCGGCCATGAGGGGGCACCAGAAATATTTTCACCTGGTGGATGGCGAGGGTCGGTTGATGTCCCATTTCATCACCGTGGCCAACATCGACAGCCGGCGTCCGGCCACGGTGCGTGCCGGCAACGAGCGGGTGATCCGTCCGCGCCTGAGCGATGCCGATTTCTTCTGGAAACAGGATCGCAAGCAGCCGCTGGCAAGGCGCCTGGACAGCCTCAAATCGGTGATATTCCAGCAGCGCCTGGGCACCCTGTATGACAAGAGCACGCGCCTGGCCACGCTGGCGGCGGCGGTGGCCCGGGCCATGGAAGCGGATGCGGCCCAGGCCGAGCGCGCCGGCTGGCTGGCCAAGTGTGACCTGATGACCGAAATGGTGGGCGAGTTTCCGGAATTGCAGGGCATCATGGGTGAATACTATGCCCGCCACGACGGCGAGCCCGAGCCGGTGGCGGTGGCGCTCAACGAGCAATACATGCCGCGTTTCGGCGGCGACGCCATTCCGGCCACGGCCATCGGCCAGGCCCTGGCCATCGCCGACAAGCTCGATACCCTGGTGGGCATCTTCGGCATCGGCCAGGCCCCCAGTGGCGACAAGGATCCCTTCGGCCTGCGGCGGGCGGCCCTGGGGGTGCAGCGCATCCTGATCGAGACCCCGCTGGATCTGGACCTGCGCGAGCTGCTGGCGCGCGCCTGCGAGGGTTACGAGGCCGGCGTGCTGTCGGCGGAAGTGGCCGGGCAAGTCTATGACTTCATGATGGAGCGCTTGCGCAGTTATTGTCAGGACAAGGGTTTCCGCGCCGACGAATTCGACGCGGTGATGGCCCTGGCGCCGGCCCGGCCCCATGATTTCTATCGCCGTCTGCAGGCGGTGCAGGGTTTCCGTGCCCGCTCCGAGGCCGACAGCCTGGCGGCGGCCAACAAGCGTATCCGTAACATCCTGCGCAAGGCGGAGCAGGCGATAGGGGATTCGGTGGATGAAAACCTGCTGCTCGAGGCCCAGGAGAAGGCGCTCTACCAGCAGTTGCAGGCCTTGTCGGAGGAAGTGGGGGGCTATATCGAGCAGGGGCGCTATGGCGAGGCCCTGAGCCGTCTGGCCAGCCTGCGCCAGGTGGTGGACGACTTTTTCGATCATGTTATGGTGATGGCCGAGGATACCGCCGTGCGTGCCAATCGCCTGGCCTTGTTGCAGCGCTTGTCGCGCCTGTTCCTGGGCGTGGCGGATATCTCCCGCCTGCAATAGCCCGAGCGCTGCATGAAATCGTTATAAAGAAGCGAGCCTATGTTTATAGTGGATATTATTCATATATCGGCAGGTGACGAAGGATTACCGGCCCGCTTTACCGGCGTCTGCATGCCTGGCGTGCCCGATCGCTCGGCTTTTCGCTCCAAAGTGGCGTGCTCGAATGCGTCAGGCGTATATCCATCCGGTAGTTCCATGCAGCATTCGGGATAGCCATGGGGCCTCGGCGCGCACGGATCATCCTCGCATTGTGGGCCATGTTGCTGGGTAGCATGGCCTGGGCCGACCGTTTCGCCTATCTTCCCGCCGCCCCCATGCCGGGATCCGGAACCAGCGGTGGCGTGCTGGCGGTGCTCAACCTGGATACCGGCCAGGCCCTGTCCAATATCGAACTGGGCGAGGCGGAACCCTCGGCGGTGGCGGTGAGTGGCGATGGGCGGGTGTTCGTGGCCGATCGCAGTGCTGCCCGGGTGTTGGTGCTCGACACTCTCGCCCTGCAAGTGATCGATACCCTGGAATTGCCTGCCGAGGCCGAACCCTCGGCCCTGCTGGTGAGCCCCGACGACCGTTGGTTGCTGGTGGCCGATGGGACTATGCTCTGGCGGGTGGACCTGGCTGCCACGAACCCGGTGGCCGAGGCGATGACGGTGAGTTATTCCGGCACCGCCCTGGCATCGAGTCCCGATGGCCGCTATGTCTTGTCGCTGGATGGTGGCCTGTTCAGCGGCACGCCGGGCATCGCCCTGCTCAACCTGGGCGCCGAGCAGGATTTGCCGGTGGGCACGGAGCTGGCAAACCGGGCACTGGAGGCCGCCGGTGGCCAGGGCCTGGCAGTGGCGGCAGACGGCCGGGTCTACCTGGCCAATGCCCAAAGCGACCAGCTCCTGGTATTGCGGATCGATGGGGCCAGCCACGCACTGTCACTGGACAAGGCCCTGGCCTTGCCGGAGCAGTCCGCGCCCTATGGAGTGGCGTTGAGTGGTGATGGGCGTCACCTGCTGCTGAGCCTGTCCTACAACCGGGTGCCCGGGTTTTCCCAGGTCTCGGGCAAGGTAGTGGTCTATGCCACCGAGGACCTGAGCGAGCGATACACCCTGACGCTGGAGAATCCCGCTGCCTTCGCCTCCTATCATCCCCAGGCCATTACAGCCATCGACGGTGGTCGTTTCGCCCTGGTCAAGGCACTGTGGGGTTCCGCCAGCGGCACGGTGGTGTCCCGCCTCGGCTTGCGCGACAGTCCCACGGGCCTGTCACTCGAAGAGAGCGGCAATCAATGGGGCCTGACCGGCTACAGCGTGAACGGGACCAGCTCCTTCGTGGGGCCCGAATGCGAGGACTGCCCCGGCGCGCGGGATCACCGCCAAGTGGCGCAGGCCACCGATGGCGCAGAGGGGGGGAGTGGTTTTCGCCTGGCCCTGCATCCGCTGATGGCGGCCCTGGCCCTGGGTGTGTTGGGGTGGCGCAGGATTCGCCGATGAAACTGGTGGTGCTGGACCGCGACGGGGTCATCAATCAGGATTCTGACGCCTACATCAAAT
Source organism: Gammaproteobacteria bacterium (assembly GCA_015487785.1). Taxonomy (GTDB): domain Bacteria; phylum Pseudomonadota; class Gammaproteobacteria; order S012-40; family S012-40; genus S012-40. Next base: position 66,771 of record WFPC01000018.1, read on the forward strand.
CGGTGGAGGAATGGCAGCCCATCGCCGGCAGTCTGGAGGCCATGGCCCGGCTCTACCAGGCCGGCTTTCGCCTGGTGGTGGTGACCAACCAGTCCGGTATTGCCCGCGGCTTCTACGATCACGCCACACTCCAGGACATGCACCGGGAACTGCACCGGCGCCTGGCGGCGCTAGGCGCCAAGCTGGAATTGCTCTGCTATTGTCCCCACGGTCCCGACGATGCCTGCGAGTGCCGCAAGCCACAACCGGGCATGCTGCGGCGGGTGGAGCAGGCCTTGTCGGTGTCGTTGGCCGGGGTGGCGGTAATCGGCGACAGCCTGCGCGACCTGGAGGCCGGCTGGGCGGTGGGTGCCCGGGGGCATTTGGTACGCACCGGCAAGGGCGAACGCACCCTGGCTGCCCATGACGAGTTGCTCCGGCAGCGGGAAGTGATGGTGCACGATGATCTCGCCGCTGCCGCGGCGGTCTTGTTGAATCAGTGAGGAGACGGCAACTTCGATGCAATATCTGCGTTCGGTGATCTATTTCGCATGCATGGTGGTGACCGCCATCGTCTATTCGGTGATTTCCCTGCCCACGGTGGTGCTGCCCTTCGAGGCTCGCTACCGGTTCATCCGCCGTTGGGCCTGGTTCAACATCTGGTTGCTGGAACGTCTGGTGGGCTTGCGCTACGAGGTGGAAGGCAAGGAAAACATTCCCGACGGGCCGTTCATTCTCATGAGCAAGCACCAGTCCACCTGGGAGACCTATGCCTTCCAGAAGATTTTTCCGCCCCTGGTGTGGGTGTTGAAGAAGGAATTGTTGCGGGTGCCGTTCTTCGGTTGGGGCCTGGCCCTGCTGGAACCCATCGCCATCGACCGCAAGGCCGGCAAGCAGGCCATGGCCCAGGTGATCGAACAGGGTATCGAGCGGCTCAACACCGGCAAGGTGGTGGTGATCTTTCCCGAGGGCACCCGCATGGCTGCCGGCAAGAAGGGCCGCTACAAGATTGGTGGCGCCCGGCTGGCGGTGGCCTCTGGCTATCCCATCGTGCCAGTGGCCCACAATGCGGGGGAATACTGGCCACGCCGTGGCCTGCTGAAGAAACCCGGCGTGATCAAGGTGGTGATCGGCAAGCCCATCGACCCGGCGGGCAAGACCGCCGAGCAGCTCATCGAGCAGGTGGAGGCCTTCATCGAAGGCCAGATGCAGCGCATCACCACCCTGGCGCAGGCCCGCGGCTAAGGCGGGATGGACGGATATCCCGCGAGCAAGCGGCATGTGCGAGGTTGGGGTGGAGGCAAGGGTGCTTCCTGGCGGCCATCCGGCGAAGACCGTATAATAGCGCCCAATCGAGCCGGTTTCTGTAACGATTTGATTTCAACTGTAAGGAAAATTCATGGAAAACACGATTACTCTCAAGCAATTCCTGGTGCAGTCCCAGCGTGAGGGCCAGGACCAGATCGATACCGATCTGATCGAGCTGCTGGACAATATCATGTCCGCCTGCAAGAAGATCGCCGATGGCGTCAAGCATGGTGCGCTCTATGGCGTGCTGGGCAGCGCCGGTAGCGAGAACGTGCAGGGCGAAACCCAGAAGAAGCTGGACGTGATGTCCAACGAAGTGTTCATCGCCGCCACCCAGTGGGGTGGACAGCTCGCCGGCATGGCCTCCGAGGAAGAGGAAGACGTCTATTCCATTCCGGCCCAATATCCCCGTGGCAAGTATCTGATGTATTTCGATCCCCTGGATGGTTCATCCAACATCGATGTCAACATCACCGTCGGTTCCATTTTTTCCATCACCCGCTGCCCCGAGGGTGTGAGCGATCCCAAGTTGGCGGATTACCTGATTCCCGGCACCGAGCAGGTTTGCGCCGGTTTCTGCCTCTACGGACCGTCCACCATGCTGGTGATGACCACCGGCAATGGCGTCAACGGCTTCACCCTGGATCCGGGTACCGGTGAGTTTGTGCTCACTCACCTCAACATGACCATTCCCGAAGATACCAAGGAATTTGCCATTAATATGTCCAACCAGCGTTTCTGGGAAGCGCCAGTACAGCGTTACGTGGACGAATGCCTGGCCGGCAAGACCGGTCCCCGCGACAAGGATTTCAACATGCGCTGGGTGGCTTCCATGGTGGCCGAGGTATATCGTATTCTCACCCGTGGTGGCATTTTCATGTATCCCAAGGACAACAAGGATCCCAGCAAGGCCGGCAAGCTGCGCCTGATGTACGAGGCCAATCCCATGTCGTTCATCGTGGAGCAGGCCGGCGGGATGAGTTCCACCGGGCGCGAGCGCATCATGGAGATCCAGCCCGAGGCCATTCACCAGCGGGTGCCGGTGATCTTGGGTTCGAAGAACGAGGTGGAGCGGGTGGTGTCCTATCACAAGGATTGAGCCCGCGAGCGTGATTTTTCGTCATCGCACAAAAAAGCCCGGCTCAAGCCGGGCTTTTTCGATCCGGGTATTGGGCTTCAGAACTTGAAACCCAGTTGGGCGGCGGCTGCAACTTCGTTGTTGCCCACGCCGGCGCCCACGTCCACGTGCAGGCCCAGCAGGTTGAGTCCCAGTCCGGCGGTGACCACGCTGGTGTCGGGGTTGGCGAGGTTGTAACGATAGCCCAGCCGCACCAGCAAGACCCACACGTCCAGCTCGGCGCCGAGACTGGCGTACTGGCTCTTGCCACCCAGGCCGGCGGGATCGTTTTCGGTCAGGTCCAGATCCAGGGCGAGGTTGGCGCGCTCGCTGAGATAGGCCAGGCCGAAGCGGGCGGTGGGGTTGACCTCGATCTTGTCGCCAGTGGCGGTCTCATAGCTCTGCGGAATCAGGTTCTTGATCGACAGGCCGGTTTTCCAGCCATTGCCGTAGTCCCGCGCCATGCCGAAGTCCATGCTGAAGCCGGTGCTGTCCTGGCGGCCCTGGTTGAGGTCGAATTCGGCATTGTCGATGTCGCTGGCGCGGTAGATGTAGTCCAGGGTGCTGGCCATGACCACTTTGGGTGTGATGCCCATGGCCACGTCGCGATTGAACAGGCTGAACTCATGGGCCAGGGAGATGCCCAGCTCCCGCGCCAGGATGCCCTGGGTGCGAATGTTGGAGCTGTAGTCGGTGCCGGCGATGATGGTGGCCGGATCCTGGTAGTTGGGATCCAGGGGGTTGGTGAAATCGGCATTGGCCAGGGCGCGCAGGGTGTTGTTGTCGGTGGCGGTCAGTTCGCCCACGAAGCCGAAGCTGGTCCAGCCGCCCAGGGTCACGGCGATGCCGGTGTTGCGGCTGGGCACGCCGATGACGAGGTTGACACTGCCATCGGCCTCGACGGTTTTGTTGGAGAAAGACTCCAGGCCGGTGAGCAGGTCATTGGTGGCCTTGCGGAAATTGTCGATTTCCTGCGGGGTGGGGATGCCGGTTTGCAGGTCGGCACGGGCCTTGTCGTAGTTTTCGAAATAGTTTGCCTCGCTGGCGTCGGTGATGGCGGTGCGCAGGTCGTCGGGGTCGGAGATGCGGTAGGCGATTACCGGCAGCTCCAGGCTGAAATCCTCGTCCTGGCGGGCGGCGGCCAGCAGGGCCGGATTGTAGAAGCTGGCATTGGCGCTGGTGCCCGAAGCCACGCCGGTGCCACCCATGCCCAGGGCGCGGGGGTCCATGGTCATGAAGGGTACGGCGCTGGCGGCGGTGCTGAATACGCCAAGCAGGGTGGCCGCGGTGAGTTTTTTCAGTGTCATGCGTGAGTCTCCCTAGTGTGTCCCGCGTGGGGTCGAGGTTGTCCTTTGGAACAAATAGTGGCATACCCCGGCGGGTTTTTGAAGTTTGCCTTGGTTCTGTCTGTGTCGGCAACGCGCTGCGCGGGTTCGGGGTTCCCGTTTCAGCCGTTCAATTCGAAAAACGCTTCGATCTCGGCGCGTCGCTCCAGGGTGTCGCCATAGCCCAGGGCGATGAGTTCGCGGCAGAATGATTTTTCGAACAGCAGGTAGCTCAACAGGTTGGCACCGCGGTGCTGGCTGACGCCGATGCCGCGCAGGAACAGGCGCAGGCTGGCGGGCAGGTAATGGGCGTGTCGTTGGGCAATGCGAAAGAGGTCGCGGCTGGGGGCGATGGAGAGGATGTCCACCCGGCGCATGGTGACGCTGTCTTCCGGGTGATGTTTTTCCGGGATCTGCGCCAGGGTGCGGTTGATGCGTTCCATGCGCTCCACGTCCACTTCGATGTTGTCGAGGAAGATGCTGTCGAGTACGTGGCCTGCGATCTGGCCCAGGGTGGGCTGGCGCTCGGGATAGTCGGTGCTCTTGCCGTTGTCGGCATGTTTGACGCCGATCACCACAATCTTGCGCGCTCCCAGGTGTAGTGCCGGGCTGATGGGTGCGGTCTGGCGCATGGAGCCGTCGCCGTAGAACTCGTCGCCGATGCGCTCGGGTGCGAACACAAAGGGTATGGCCGAGGAGGCCATCAGGTGTTGCAGGTCGATGTTGGCGGCCCGGCCCAGGCGGTGGCTGCGCCGCCAGGGTTCCAGCCCGTCCACGCCCTGGAAGAAGGACACCGTGTGTCCGCTGCTGTAGCTGGAGGCGGTGATGGCCAGGGCATGCAGCAGGCCCTGGTCGATGTTGCGCTGAATCTGTTCGAAGGGCAGGTAGTGATCGAGTAGTTGCTGCAGCGGTGCCCGGTCCAATAGCGAGAGGGGACGGTTCCGCCCCAGCCCGCCCAGCACGAGATTGGTGAACCAGTGCAGGGCGCTGGCCGAGAGTCCCCACAAGTCGGCGCGAAACACCTGTTCGACATGGAAGTTGCCCCAGACGTGCACCAGCCGCCACACGGCCTGGCGGAATTGCCGGGCGTAGATGGCCAGGGCGGTGGCATTGATGGCGCCGGCCGAGGTGCCACACAGAATGGGGAAGGGGTTGGCTGTCTCCTTGGGCAGGATGTCGGCCAGCCCCTGCAAGACGCCCACCTGGTAGGCCGCCCGTGCACCGCCGCCGGAGAGGATCAGGGCGGTTTTGGGGGGATTTTTCGTTTTGCTCTTCAGCCAGGCCATGGGTATGCGCGATGATGGAGTGTCATCTCTGTATCGGCCGAAATGGCGGCAAACTGGATGTTTCGAGCGCATCCTGCAAGGTGGGGTCCGCAGCCGCCGTGGCGGGTCTCAGTGGTCGAGTACCAGGATGGCGTCCATCTCCACCGCTGCGCCCTTGGGAAGCTGGGCCACGCCGATGGCGGCGCGGGCCGGATAGGGAGTGTGGAAATACTCTGCCATGATCTCGTTGACCACCGGGAAGTGAGCGAGATCGGTGAGAAACACGTTGAGCTTGACGATGTCTTGCAGGGAGCCCCCGGCGGCCCGGGCCACGGCCTGGAGGTTGTCGAAGACTTGCCGGATCTGGCGCGCGATGTCGCCTTCTACCAGCGCCATGCTGGCCGGGTCGAGGGGGATCTGGCCGGAGAGATACACGGTGTCGCCTACCTTGACGGCCTGGGAATAGGTGCCTATGGCCTGGGGGGCCTGGTCGGTCTGTATGATGTTTTTGCTCATGCTGTCTCCTCTGTGTCAGCCACGGCTGCGGGTGATTTTGTTGACCTGGTCCAGGCGCCGGATGGCGCGAATGATATTGGCCAGGTGTTTGCGATTCTTGACGCTGATCACCAGGGTCAGGTCGGTGAACTTGCTGTCGCGCTGGTCGAGATCGACGTTTTCGATATTGGCCTGCATGTCGGCGATGGCCGCGGCCACGGTGGCCAGCACGCCACGCTGGTTGCTCACCTCGACCCGGATTTCCACCGGGTATTCGCCGCTGGGCTCCTTTTCCCAGCGCAGCTCCACCCATTTTTCCGGATGTTTCTTGTGTTCGCGAATATTCTGGCAGCTCTGGGTGTGTACCACGATGCCGCGGCCGGGGTTGAAAATGCCGAGAATGGGGTCGCCGGGAATGGGGCGACAGCATTTGGCGTAGGTGACCACGATGCCCTCGGTGCCCTGGATGGCCAGGGGGGTGGTGGATTTCTTCACTCCTGGCAGCCACTTGGGTACATAGCGTGACCACATGCTCTTGAGGCTGCCGCTGCGCGAGGCGCGCAGGTTGGCCGCCTGCTGGGTCTCGGCCAGCTTGCGTGCCACCAGCAAGGCCATGCGATTGCCCAGGCCGATGTCGGCCAGTAGTTGTTCCAGGCTGTCGAGTTTGTAGGTCTCCAGGGTTTTCTGGATCACGTTTTGAGGCAGGCTCTCCAGACTCAGAGAAAAGTTGTCGAGGCTACGGTTGAGCAGGCGCCGGCCCAGGTTGACTGCCTCGTCGCGGCGCAGGTTCTTGAGGAAATGACGAATATGGGTACGCGCCTTGCCCGTGACCACGAAGTTGAGCCAGTTGGGATTGGGTCTGGCGCTGGCGGCGGTGATGATTTCCACCGTCTGGCCGGTTTCCAGTTGGGTGCGCAGGGGGGCGAGCTGACGGTCGATCTTGGCCGCTACGCAAGTGTTGCCCACATGGGTGTGCACCGAATAGGCGAAATCCACCGGGGTGGCGCCGCGCGGCAACTCCATGATGTCACCGGTGGGGGTGAACACGTAGACCACGTCGGGAAACAGGTCGATCTTGACGTTTTCCAGGAATTCCAGTGAGGTGCCGGCACTCTTTTGCATTTCCAGCAGGCCGCGCAGCCATTCGTTGGCCCAGGGCTGGGTGGCCGGTCCGGTATCGCCCTGCTTGTACAGCCAGTGGGCGGCGATGCCGGCATTGGCCACCTTGTCCATGTCCTCGGTGCGAATCTGAACCTCGATGGGTACCCCGAAGGGGCCGAACAACACCGTGTGCAGGGACTGGTAACCGTTGTTCTTGGGGATTGCGATGTAGTCCTTGAACTTGCCCGGCAGGGGTTTGTAGAGATTGTGCACGATGCCCAGGGCACGGTAACAACTGTCGGCCTTGTCGACGATGATACGAAAGGCGTAGACGTCGAAGACTTCGGAGAACGACAGGTGCTTGCTGCGCATCTTGGAATAGATGCTATAGAGGTGTTTCTCGCGTCCCAGCACGGTGGCGTTGAGGCCTTCTTGCTTGAGGCGCTCGGCGATACTGTCCTGGATTTTCTGCACGATTTCCTTGCGGTTGCCGCGGGCCCGCTTGACCGCCTCCTGCAGGATCTGCGCGCGCCGGGGATAGAGGGCCTTGAAGCCCAGTTCTTGCAGCTCCACCCGCATGCTGTTCATGCCCAGGCGATTGGCGATGGGTACGTAGATGTCCAGGGTCTCCTTGGCGATGCGACGGCGCTTGTCGGGTCGCATGATGCCCAGGGTGCGCATGTTGTGCACGCGGTCGGCCAGCTTGATGAGGATGACCCGCACGTCCTTGGCCATGGCCAGGAACAGTTTGCGGAAATTCTCCGCCTGGGCCTCGGCCTTGGATTCGAAGTTGATCTGGGTGAGCTTGCTGACGCCATCCACCAGGTCGGCCACTTCCTGGCCGAATTCCTCCACCAGTTGTTCCTTGGCGGTATCGGTGTCCTCGATCACGTCGTGCAGAATGGCGGCCATCAGGGTCTTGTGGTCCATTTTCAGCTCGGCCAGGATGCGGGCCACAGCCAGGGGATGGTAGATGTAGGGTTCGCCGCTGAGCCGGGTCTGGCCCTCATGGGCCTCGGCGCCGAACAAATAGGCGCGATAGACTTCCCTGACCGCCTCGGGTCCGAGGTAGTCTTCGAGAATGGCGCACAGGTCACTGATCAGGAACACGAAATCCCCGGCGCCGGGCGTTGGTCTGCGAGCGGATTCATTGAAGTATGGTACAACTTCTTGATTCAGGCAATCAAATCAAGTCGTTGCATGGGGAAGGCCGATCTGTCCCGCAGCTGCGGGGCGATTGTGGATTTCGCCGCGGCCGGGAAACGAAACGGATGCAGTGTCCGGATCGCTCAGAGGGTTTCGTCGCTACCGGGTTGTTGCTGGCTCGCTTCGTTGGCGGCCTGTTCCAGCTCGGCGGCAATGCGTTCGGCCTGTTCTTCGGCATCCAGGCTTTCCTTGGTGATCAGGCCTTCGGCGATCTCGCGCAGGGCCACCACGGTGGGCTTGTCATTGTCCCAGTCGACCAGCGCTTCCTTGCCGTGCTCCAGTTGCCGCGCGCGGCGGGTGGCCAGCAACACCAGCTCGAAGCGGTTGTCGATCTTGTCCAAACAGTCTTCAACGGTAACCCGTGCCATAAACTACTCCGTCCAGCCAATCGAATGGGGCTGGCAACTATACCTCAATCGTTCTCTTCCGCCAACAGCCGTGCCAGCATTGCGCGCAGTTGCTGTTGCTGTCGGGGCAGGCGCAGGCGCTGACTCTGCACGATGCAGCGTAACTGGGCCAGGGCGGTCTCGAAGTGATCGTTGACCACCAGGTAATCGAATTCGTGGTAGTGGGACATTTCCTCGATGGCCTCGCGGTTGCGCCGGGTGATCACCTCCTCGCTGTCCTGGCCACGCTGGCGCAGCCGCTGCAGCAGGGCTTCGCGCGAGGGTGGCAGGATGAAAATACTCACCGCCCGGGGCATCAACCGACGCACCTGGCGGGCGCCGCGCCAGTCGATTTCCAGGATCACGTCGGTGCCCTGGTCGAGTTGTTGTTCCAGCCAGCGCCTGGAGGTGCCATAGTAATTGCCGAAGACCTCGGCATATTCGAGGAAGTCGCCAGCGGCCTGCATGGCGAGGAAGCGCTCACGATCGACGAAGTGATAGTCCACGCCGTCCCGTTCGCCGGGGCGCGGTGGGCGGGTGGTGTAGGACACCGACACCCGGATGGCCTGTTCCTGTTCCAGCAGGGCGCGCACCAGGCTGGTCTTGCCAGCCCCGGAGGGAGCGGTGACGATATACAGGGTGGCTTGGCTCATGTCGGCTCCAGGGTCTCGGCCAGTTGTCGCCGCAGCTCCCGCAAGGCCTGTCCGCGATGGCTGTGGCGGCGTTTCTCGCGCGGCTCCAGCTCCGCCGCGCTCAAACCCAGCGCCGGCACGTAGAACAGGGGATCGTAACCAAAACCCCGTTCACCGCGGGGCTGGTCGAGAATCACGCCCTCCCAGTGTCCCTGGGCGATCAATGGGGTGGGGTCGGCGGGATGGCGCAAATACACCAGTACGCAGTGGAAACGAGCCCGGCGCCGGGCTTCGGGCAAACCGGACAGGGCGGCCAGCAGCTTGGCATTGTTGTCAGCATCGGTGGCATCCATGCCGGCATAGCGGGAGGAGTAGATGCCGGGCGCGCCGTCCAGGGCGTCCACTTCCAGCCCCGAGTCGTCGGCGATGGCCGGCAGGCCCGTGGCCTGCGCCGCATGGCGGGCCTTGAGCAAGGCATTTTCCACGAAGGTGAGACCGGTTTCCTCCACCGGTTCGATGGCATAGCGCGACTGGGGGATCACCATGAGATCCAGCTCCTCCAGCAGATGCTGAAGTTCCGCCACCTTGCCGGCATTGCCGGTGGCCAGCACCACCTCTTTCATGATTCGGCCCGGGCCGCTCGTTGGGCCTCGAACAGGTGGGCGATGCCCGACTTGGCCAGCGCCAGCATGGCTTGCAGTTCCTGCTCGCCGAAACACTTGCCTTCGGCGGTGCCCTGGATCTCGATGAACAGGCCCTGGTCGTTCATCACCACGTTCATGTCGGTTTCCGCCGCGGAGTCTTCCGGATAATCCAGGTCGAGCACCGGCACGCCCTGGTAGATGCCCACGGACACCGAGGCCACTGCCGCGCGCAGGGGGTTGTGCTTGAGCCGTCCCTGTTCCAGCAGATGGTCGATGGCGTCGGCCAGGGCCACGAAGCCGCCGGTGATGGAGGCGGTACGGGTGCCGCCGTCGGCCTGGATCACATCACAGTCCAGGGTGATGGTGCGTTCACCCAGAGCTTCCAGGTCCACCACCGCCCGCAGCGAGCGGCCGATCAGGCGCTGGATCTCCATGGTGCGGCCGCCCTGGCCGCCGCGGGCGGCCTCGCGGCTCATGCGCTCGCCGGTGGAGCGTGGCAGCATGCCGTACTCGGCGGTGACCCAGCCCTGGCCACTGCCCTTGAGGAAACGGGGCACCCGTTCCTCCACGCTGGCGGTACAGATGACCTGGGTGTCGCCGAAGGCCACCAGCACCGACCCTTCGGCGTGTTTGGTGAAACGGCGGGTGAGACGAATGGGGCGCAGCTCGTCGGCTGCTCGACCACTGGGGCGCATGGTATATCCTTTCATTGAAAACGGCTGGGTCGGACGCGGACCTGAGATGCCGGCCGACGGGCGGCAATTATAGCAGTTTTGCGTTACCGCGGTATGTGCTCAGGCGCGTTTGCGTGCCCGCAGCGGATCCAGCGCCGCCAGCAAATCCTCCACCCGTTGCGGGCGCTTGTGTGGTGGTAGACGCATGCACCAATCGATGGCGTCGAGTAAGCGGGCGGAATAACGTCCGCCAAAGCACAGTCGCGCTCGCTTGAGCGGTTTCTGGCGACGTTTCTTGGCCGAGGGCGGGGGCTTGCCGCTGATACAGGTGCGCATGCTGGCGCCGATGGCGTAGAGATCGGTCCAGGGACCCAGCTCGGCATGGCGAAAAGACTGTTCCGGCGGTGAATAACCGTGGCTGACCACGGGAAACAGACGTGGCGGACTGGAGCGCAGCAGTTTGTGCACCGCGCCGAAGTCCAGCAACAAGGGTTCGCCGTTGTCACGCAGGTAAATATTGGCCGGCTTGATATCCAGGTGCAGCAGATCCTGGCGGTGCAACAGGCCGATGGCATCGAGCAGGGGCAAAAACAGATCCCTGATCTCCTGTTCCTCGAGTGGGCGGCCCAGCATTTTCAGATGGGTCTGCAGGTTACAGCCCTGCTCGTGGCGCATGGCGATATAGACCGTGCCATGGCTGTGGCAGAATCCCCGTACATCGACGATATTGGAGTGGTCGATGGCTGCCAGCAGGGCCGCCTCCTGGAAGAACAATTGCCTGCCCAGCTTGAACATGCGAACCGACTTGTCGTCCTTGGCCATCAGGCGACCGTTTTCGCGCCGGGCCAGTTTGGCCGGAAAATATTCTTTCAAGGCCACTTGTTCGCCGTTTTTGAGGTCTTCGGCCAGATACACTATGCTAAAGCCCCCGCCGCCGAGAACGTGCAGGATGCGATAGTGCTTGATACGGCTGCCCGGAGGCAGCGCGGCAATGGCCGATGCGCTCATGTATGTTTTCGTGGTGTATAACGGGGTTTCCCTTACCCTATCGCCTGGAAGCGGGTGTTTGTTGAGAGGTTTTTTATGATTCGAAGCATGACGGGCTTTGCCCGCCAGGATGCCGAGACGCCTTTCGGCGACATGAGCTGGGAATTGCGCGGCGTCAATCATCGCTACCTGGAACCCAGTATTCGCCTGCCCGAGGCTTTTCGCGTCCTGGAACCGCAGGTGCGCGAGCACATCGGCCAGCGGCTGGGACGCGGCAAGCTGGAATGTAATTTCGCCTACAAACCGTCCACCCCCCAAGCGCAGATGACCCTCGACCGTGAGCTGGCCCGGCATGTGGTCGAATTGGGCATGGATGTGGGTCACATGCTACTCAACCCGGGGCGAATCTCTCCCTTGGACGTGCTGCGCTGGCCCGGGGTTCTGGAAAATCCCCAGCCCGAGCTGGACAAAATGTCCGGGTTCATACTCGAATTGCTGGACCAGGCCCTGGACGAACTGTTGCAAACCCGCCGGCGCGAAGGCGCCAAGTTGCAACAGGCACTGGCGGAGCGTTGCCAGGCCATGCAGGCCATCGTCGCCAGGGTGAGAGAGCGTCTGCCCGAGGTGTTGCAGGGGGTGCGTCAGCGATTGCGTGAGCGTTTCGACGAGTTGTCTGTGCAGCTCGATGAGGATCGTCTGGAACAGGAGATGGTACTGTTCGCCCAGCGGTTGGATGTGGAAGAGGAGCTGAAGCGCCTGGAGATGCACCTCGAGGAGGTACAGCGCATCCTCGATTCCAGCGATGACAAGCCGGTGGGTCGGCGGCTGGATTTTCTCATGCAGGAGTTGAATCGCGAGGCCAACACCCTGTGTTCCAAATCCATGGATACTGAAACCACTCGCGCGGGTATCGACCTCAAGGTCTATATCGAACAGATGCGCGAACAGGTGCAGAATATCGAATAAGCGCAAGGAGGCTGTATGATCAACAGATTTAGAATTATAAGCATGGTAGAGGGCATCTCCCTGCTGCTGCTCCTGTTCGTTGCCATGCCCTTGAAATACGGCCTGGACTATCCGCTGGCGGTCACCGTGATGGGTTGGGCTCATGGGCTGCTGTTTCTGGCCTATGTCTATCTCGCCATGACCGTGGCCGAGGCGTTTCGTTGGTCGCAGGCACAACTTTTTGGCGCGGTGCTTCTTGGCATGTTGCCCTTCGGTTGTTTCTTGATGGAAAGGCGCCTCAGGAGAATGGCTCTGCAGGCAGTCAGCAGAACAGGCTGATCAGGTCGTCGAGGAAACGCCAGCCCCTAGTGCTGGCGCATAGCCGGCCGCTTTCCAATGGTTGCAGGAGGCCGCGTTGCAGCGCCTTATCACAGGCCTGCCGCAATACCGTTTGGTCGAGGCCGGTATGTTGCGTGAACAATGCCAGATCCACGCCTTGCTTGAGCCGCAGGGCGTTCATCATGAATTCCAGCACGATGTCGTGTTCCCCGAGCAGTCGCTGCTGGCGTGAGGGCTCCTGGATATAGGTCTGGGGATGGCGTGTTTTCCAGCTACGCTCGATATGGTTGTGCTGGGCATCACTGAGCTTGCCATGGGCGCCGGCGCCGATACCGAGATAATCACCGAACTTCCAGTAATTCAGATTGTGTCTGCAACGATATGCTTCGCGCGCGAAGGCCGAGACTTCGTATTGCACGTAGCCGGCCTGCTCAAGCAATTCCACTCCCTGGCACTGTATCGCCCAGCCGGTGTCCTCGTCGGGCAGGATAGGTGGATGGCGGTGAAACCAGGTGTTGGGTTCCAGGGTGAGTTGGTAATAGGAAACATGCTCGGGTTGCAGCGCAATGGCGGTTGCCACGTCGTGCCGGGCCTGGGCCAGGGTTTGTCCCGGCAGGGCATACATGAGGTCGATGTTGATGTTGTCGAAGCCAGCTCGGCGGGCGGTTTCGAAGGCGGCACGGGCCTGGGCGGCATCGTGGATGCGGCCCAGGCGTTGCAGGCAGGCATTGTCGAAACTCTGGATGCCCAGCGACAGGCGGTTGATGCCGGCGGCGCGAAACTCCGCCAGGCGGCTGTTGTCCAGAGTGCCGGGATTGGCCTCCAGGGTGATTTCGGCATTGCTGGAAAGCGCAATGCGCGCGCGGATGCCCGCCAGCAGGTGCTCGATGGCGGCGGGAGGGAACAGGCTGGGCGTGCCGCCGCCGATGAACACGGTCTGCACCCGCCGGCCCCATACCCGAGGCAGTTCCTCTTCCAGGTCGCGCAGCAGGGCGTCCACATAGGCCGCTTCGGGCAGTTCTCCGCGAGCCTGATGGGAATTGAAGTCGCAATATGGACATTTGCGCACGCACCAGGGCAGGTGCACATACAGCGAAAGGGGTGGCAGGGTGCTGAAAACGGGCATGGATCCGAAGGTACACATTCCGGCACGGGGCGTCCAGGGCCGGGTTTCAGTGGTTGTGATAGCGGCTGAGGTCGAGGATGCCGCCATGCAGGGGTTGCTGTTGCAAGGCCTTGTCCTGAAAATGATCGGCCAGGGCCCAGAAGGCGGGATTGGTGCGGCGGATGCCGAAACGTACCACCAGTGCTTCATAGTCGGCGGCATCAGCGATGGTGCTGATGTGCCGCACGAATTCGTCCAGCTCGGCCAGTTCTACCCGGAAGAAGAAATTGGGATAGCTGCCTTCCAGCCAAGGTAGTACGGTGAGAGTGTCCTGGCTGAGATCGGCCCGCGTGGTTTGGTCGGCATCGGCCAGGAAACTGGTCACGTTTTTGTAGCCTCGGTCCCGCACCAGGCTGTAGCTCAGTCCCGCGGCACCGTCGTCGATGTACAGATAGGTGAGATCGGGCAGGTGTTGCAGAGCCCTGCCGTGCAAGCGGGCGAGCTTTTGCAGCGTGCGTGTGACCGCGAGCTTCGTGGGCTCGTCGGGGCATTGTCTGCGACCACAGAGATTCAGGGCGTGGGCCGGTGCTTGCAAGTCGGTGAGATGCCGCTGCAGTTGCTGGTAGAGTTCCTGTTGGGGATCGTTGCTGCGGTAGCCGAGCACGGCGTCTTTTTCCAGCCACGCCTGGGGTGCGGCGAACAATTTTTCCACGGCCCGGCGCTGGCCGGCATACCAGCGCTCGCGTATGGCGCGGCGGTGATTGGCTGGCAGGAAGGCGAGAAAGTAGTCTTCGCCTTCCATGCGCAGGAAGTCCATGAAAATGCGTGTGCCCAGGCGATGGCCCAGGTTGCCGTAGACGTTGAAGCCCGCCACCAGCAGGTAGTGGATGCGCTCGAACAGGGGAAAATCGATCACCCAGGCGGTTTCCGGTGGTTCTCCCACCAGGCCATGGGCTACCGAGCCACTGTCGAAATGGCGCAACACGGTGAGGGCGGCATTGGGGTTGTGACCCTCGCCGTCCCAGATGAAGTTCATGGCATGGTGCAGGTCGTGGGTGCCGATGCGCTTGAACCAGGCCTGTTTCTTTTCCATGTAGCGGCGCTGGCCTTGCCAGTAATGAGTCCAGATGTGCAGCAAGTCCAGGTTGTTTTCGCTTTGCGGTGGAATCTGCAAGGCATCGGCCATCTGTTGCAGAAAATCTTCATCGTTGGTGACGATGGGTTGGTCGGGGCTGAAGAAGAATATCCAGAAACGGTCCTCGATCACGCTCAGGGCGATCTGGCCGCGACAGACCGGTCCCTTGATGAAACCCTGCACGAAGAAATAGGCATCGTCGAGCATGAAGCGGTAACGCGAGCGGGCCGGAATGGCGGCAAAGGTCTTGAAGGGGTTGGCGGCGGCGTTACGTTCGTAGCCCGGCAGTTTGTCCACCGTGTAGTCCGGCTCCAGGAACAGTTCACGGTAACGGCGCAGGCGGGCATCCGACAGTGAGTAGACGATGTGGTTCTTGGCCACGATGGAAGGCAGGTAGGGCACCAGGCGATAATAGAAATCCTCTCGGCCGGGGTCGTCTATGGGCAGTTCGGTGGCGATTTCCCTGGCGGGCACGCCCGGCGGCGTGGAGGAACGGATCAGGCGGTAGAATTCCCGCTCGGGGCTGCCCTCGAAATGAATATGGGCATGGAACAGATGTTCGTAGATATAGCGGCTTACCAAGCGTTGTTTGGCTTGTGGCCGGTTGAAGAAACGCTCCCAGGTCTCGATCTGGCGGCGGGCACTGGCGGAAGGCTGGAATGCGTCCTCGCCTTGGGCGCCCTGAGCGAGCCAGCTCACCAGGGTGCGATATTCCTTGTCGCTCAGGTTGGGCATGCCGTAGGGCATGCCCCACAGGGGGGTGTCGCGCTCGAAATCGTCGATAGTCAGGTTGCTTGGGCAACTTTCCGCGCGATTCAGCGACAGGGTGATGTCATCGGGCAGGCGGCCATTATGGGGCAGGGGATGTTGGCGTTTGAGACGCAACAGGCGGTAGAGTACGGAGTTTTTCAGTATTGCCTGCGGGTTGCCGGCCGTTTCGTCGATCACCGGAAAGAAGCCACGTTGGCGCCACTGGGCAGTGGTGCTGGCATCGATGAACAAGCGGGTAGGTGTCATGCTCCCCAGGCGGGTGGGGTCGTAGATGCGTTGCGTGCTGGCGCCCCGGCGCAGCCCGGCCAATGAGGAGAGTTTGAGTTGGCAGGGGGCATCGTAGCAGCCATGACAGACTACGCAGCGTCGCTCCAGAATCGGCTTGACCTGTTGCTGATAGGAAACGGGCTCGCTGGAAACGGGTATCGGCTCTGGCGGTGGTGCCGAGGGGGTGTCGGGGGCGATGAGGTAGGCTCCCACGGTGAGTGACAGGGTCAAGAATAACAACCCCGCTCGCCGGGGAAGGGAGTGTCGCGCCATGTTTCCGCCCGTTGCCTCGTTCGAGGCTTACCTTAGCCTGTGGCCAGGGTCCGCCACAAGAGGCAATGTCCAGTCCTTGGACGCTGCGGCGCCCTCGGGCATACTATCCGGAAACGAGAGCCGGCGAGCGCCCGGGGAAAACCGGGGCCTCGTTTGGCACCGCGCTGTGGGCGGGACGGTTTTCATGGGGGAGGGGACGTATGGACGATAACGACTACGACAGTATTCCGGCCAGTTTCCGCTGTATCGCCGGGCATTATCGCGAGCAGCGGGCGATCCGTTTCGGCGGCCACGACATCGACTACGGCGAGCTGGATCGTGTCAGCGACCGGGTGGCCGCGGGCCTGGCCGAGCGGGGCATCAGCAAGGGCGACCGCGTAGCCCTGTATTGCATCAATTCCGAGCTGTTCGTGTTCGCCTATCTGGGTATTCTCAAGGCCGGTGCCACGGTGGTGCCCATCAATCTGCTGCTCAATCCCCGCGAGATCGAGTATATTCTCAACGATGCCGAGGCCAAGGCATTGATTTATCACCAGGCTTTCAGCGAAAATGTGGAGGCATTCCTGGCCGGGGTGACCAGCCTGGCCTTTTGTGTACACATGGGTGACAGTCCGCTGGAGGGACATGTGCCCTGGGAAGTGCTCACCGCCACCTGCGCGCCGGTGCCCGAGCCGTGTTTCGATGCCGCCGAGGATGTGGCTTCCATTCTCTATACCTCGGGTACCACCGGCAAGCCCAAGGGCGCCATGCTCACCCATCGCAATCTGTTGAGCGATTGTCGCGGGGTGATCGAGGCGTTGCAGGTGCGCTCCGGCGAGGATGTGTTTCTGGTGGTGTTGCCCATGTTTCATGCCTTTGCCGCCACCGTGGGCTTGCTCACGCCACTGTTGCATGGTTGCAGCCTGTTGCCGGTGCCTCGCTTCGAACCCAGCCTGGTGCTGGACACCATTGCCGAGGGCGGAGCCACCATTTTTCTCGGTGTGCCCAGTATGTACAACGTTTTGCTGCAGTTGCCCGGGGAGCAGGTGGCCAAGTTTTCCTCGGTGCGTTTCTGTGTTTCCGGTGGCGCGGCCATGCCCCAGGAGTTGATGAAGAAATTCGAACAGCGCTACGGCAAGCTGATCTACGAGGGCGACGGGCCCACCGAATGTGGTCCGGTGACCTGTGTCAATCCCATTGGTGGGGTGCGCAAGCCCGCTTCCGTGGGCCTGCCCATTCCGGGGGTGGAGATGTCCATCCGTGATCCGCATGGAGAGCCTCTGCCCGACAACGAGATCGGCGAGATCTGTGTGCGTGGCGACAATGTGATGAAGGGGTACTGGAAACGCCCGGAGGCCACTGCCGAGGCGTTCTGGGGGAGTTGGTTCCGTACCGGTGACCTGGGTTATCGCGACGAGGATGGGTATTTCTACATTGTCGACCGTATCAAGGACCTGATCATCGTCAATGGCATGAATGTGTATCCGCGCGTGGTGGAGGAAGTGTTGTATCAGCACCCGGCCATCCGCGAGGCGGCGGTGGTGGGCGAGCCCAGCGAGAGCCATGGCGAGATTCCCGTGGCCTATGTGGCGCTGCATCAGGGCGAGCAGGTGGATGCGAGCGAGATCCGGCGCTTCTGCCGCGAACACCTGGGTCGCCACGAGGTGCCGCGCAAGGTGTTCTTTCTGCCCGAGCTGCCCAAGAATGCCGCCGGCAAGATCCTCAAGCGCGAGTTGCGCAAGCAGGGCGAGCTGGAGCGGGGTGTGGACAGCCGGCGACCGGAGCCGCTGGCCTGAGGCGGTCTCTTAGCCCGTTTCCTCCAGCGGTGCCACGATGCCGCTGTGGCGCAGCAAGGCGTCGATCTGAGGCTCGCGGCCGCGGAACTCGATGAACAGCTCCATGGGTTCGCGTGAGCCGCCATGGGCGAGGATGGTCTGCAGAAAGCGCCGTCCGGTCTCACTATCGAAAATGCCGTTTTCCTCGAACAGGGAGAACGCATCCGCCGACAGGACTTCCGCCCATTTATAGCTGTAATAGCCGGCCGCGTAGCCGCCGGCGAAAATGTGCGAAAAACTGTGCGGAAAACGGTTGAACGAGGGTGGCTTGATCACCGCCACCTGCTGGCGCACTTCGTCGAGTAATTCGTAGATGCGGCCACCGCGCGTGGGGTTGTATTCCAGATGCAGGCGGAAATCGAACAGGGCGAATTCCAGTTGCCGCAACATTTGCAGGCCGGTCTGGAAATTCTTCGCCGCCACCATCTTCTGGAACAGCTCGTCCGGCAGTGGTTCGCCGGTCTGGTAATGTCCGGAGATGAGATCCAGGGCCTGCCGGTGCCAGCACCAGTTCTCCATGAACTGGCTTGGTAGTTCCACCGCATCCCAGGGCACGCCGCTGATACCAGAGACGCTGGGATAGTCCACCTCGGTGAGCAGATGATGCAGGCCGTGACCGAATTCATGGAACAGGGTCTCTACCTCGCCATGGGTGAACAGGGCCGGCTGATTGCCAATGGGAGGCGAGAAATTGCAGGTGAGAAAGGCCACCGGGGTCTGCACCTCTCCATTGCGCCGCATGCGGCTGATGCACTCGTCCATCCAGGCGCCACCGCGCTTGTGTGGGCGGGCGTAGAGATCGAGATAGAACTGGCCGCGCAGGGTGTCGCCCTGGAGGATCTCGAAAAACCGCACATCGGGATGCCACACATCGACACCGGTTTTCTCCCGGATTTTCAGCCCGTAGAGTTTTTCCACCACCGCGAACATGCCTTCCAGCACCCGGTGTTCGGGAAAGTAGGGCTTGAGTTCTTCCTGGGTGATGGCGTAGGTGTGTTGGCGCAGTTTTTCGCTGTAATAGGGCAGGTCCCAGGCTTCCAGCGCCTCCATGTCATGATGTTCGCGGGCGAAACGGCGCAGTTCGTCCAGCTCGCGCCGGGCCACCGGCAGGGTTTTTTCCGCCAGGCCCTGCAGAAAATCCAGCACCTGTTGCGTGTCGCGTGCCATCTTGGTGGCCAGGGAACGTTCGGCGTAATTGGCGAAACCCAGCAGCCGGGCCGCCTCGTGGCGCAGGGCCAGGATCTGTTCCATGACTTCGCCGTTGTCCCAGCGTCCGGCATTGGGTCCCTCGTCGGAGGCGCGGGTCACGTAGGCCCGGTACATTTCCTGGCGCAGGGCGCGGTCGTCGGCATAGGTGATGACGGGAAAATAGGAGGGAAATTCCAGGGTGAACAGCCAGCCCTCCATGCCCTGGCGCTCGGCGGTCTGACGGGCCAGGTCGCGGGCCGACTCGGGCAACCCGGCCAGCCGGGACTCGTCGGTGATGTGCTTGTGCCAGCCATGGGTGGCATCGAGCAGGTTTTCCTCGAACTTGCTGCTCAGGCGCGAGAGTTCCTGCATGATTTCCCGGTAGCGCTGTTTCTGTTGCGCGGGCAGTTCCACCCCGGAGAGGCGGAAGTCCCGCAGGGTGTTGTCGACGATCTTGCGCTGGGCGGTTTCGAAGCCGGCATAGGCGTCGCTGTCGCGCAGGCTCTTGAAAGCCTGGTAGAGCGCCTCGTTCTGACCCAGCTCGGAGGCGTATTGGCTGAGTTTGGGCAGGCAGGCATTGTAGGCCTCGCGCAAGGGCTCGCTGTTGACCACCGAGTTCATGTGGCTGGCCGGTGACCACACCCGACCCAGGCGTTCCTCCATCTCCTCCAGGGGCTGGACCAGGTTGTCCCAGCAAAACGGCGGCTTTTGCTCCAGCAGTTCGCGGATACGGCGGCGGTTTTCTTGCAGCACGGTATCTATGGCCGGCTCCAGGTGTTCGGGACGAATACGGGAAAAGGCGGGCAGGCCGCGGGTATCGAGCAGGGGATTGTCGTTCATGGTGATTTCATGGACCTCGTTGGAACCGTGCAGGATCCAATTCTACTGTCTGGATCGGCACACGCACAGGGCTTTCTGCCAGCAAGGTGTTGCTAAAGTCGGCAGAAGGAGACACTTGCATCTGCCCGTGGGCGGGTTACCCTTACTCTTTTGGGGAAGGGGGCGCCGTGGGCGAACACTATGACTTGATTGCCATCGGTGGTGGCAGTGGCGGGCTGTCGGTGGCCGAGCGGGCGGCGGCCCATGGTGCGCGCTGCGCGGTGGTGGAGGATCATCGTCTGGGGGGCACCTGTGTCAATCAGGGGTGTGTGCCCAAGAAGGTCATGTGGTATGCCGCGAATCTGGCCCACAGCCTGGCCGATGCGCCCGACTACGGTTTCCACATCGAACAACGCGGTTTCGACTGGACCCTGCTGAAACAACGCCGCGACGCCTATGTGGCGGACATCAACGACTGGTACCAGCGTTATCTGGCGGATTCCGCCATCGACCGCCTCGACGGCACCGCCCGTTTCGTCGACGCCCACAGTATCGAAGTGGCCGGGCGCCTTTACCGTGCCGATCACATCGTCATCGCCAGTGGCGGTGTGCCGGTGGTGCCGGAGGTGGAGGGGGCGGAGCTGGGCTTGACATCGGACGGTTTCTTCGAGCTGGAAGAACAACCCCGGCGGGTGGCCATCATCGGCGCCGGCTATATCGCAGTGGAACTGGCCGGGTTACTGCAGGCCCTGGGCTCGCAGGTGAGCCTGATCCTGCGCCGCCAGCAGATCCTGGCGCGCTTCGACGCCATGTTGCGCGAGGCGCTCACCGAGGAAATGCTGGCCGACGGCATCGATATTCTCTCCTGCATCCAGTTGCGCAAGCTGGTGCGCGGGGAAGATGGACGGCTGGAGCTGGTGGGCGAGCACCAGCGCCTGAGCGGTTTCGATGCGGTGATCTGGGCGGTGGGGCGACGCCCGCGCACCGCCGAGCTGAATCTGGCCGCGGCCGGACTGGAAACCGATCCGCAGGGGTTCATTCCGGTGGACGACTACCAGAACACCGCGCGGCCCGGCATCTATGCGGTTGGCGATGTGACCGGACGGGCGGCGTTGACACCGGTGGCCATTGCCGCCGGACGTCGCCTGGCCGATCGCCTGTTCGGTGGGCGGCCCGAGCGCAAGCTGGACTACGACCTCATCCCCAGCGTGGTGTTCAGTCATCCGCCGGTGGCCACGGTGGGACTGACCGAGGGCGAGGCCCGCGCCCGTCATGGCGATGCGGTGAAGATCTACCAGTCCCGCTTCACGCCCATGGTGCATGCCTTCACCCGGCGGCAGGTGAAAACGGCCTTGAAGCTGGTCACCGTGGGCGCGCAGGAGAAAGTGGTGGGCTGCCACATCATCGGCCATGCCGCCGACGAGATTCTGCAGGGCTTTGTGGTGGCCATGCGCATGGGGGCTCGCAAGTGCGACCTGGACGATACCCTGGCCATCCATCCCACCAGTGCCGAGGAGCTGGTCACCTTGCGATAGGAGGACAAGACATGACCATTCGAGCCTACAAGGGAAGCTGGCCCGAGCTGGCCGAGGGCGTCTACATCGATCCGGCGGCGGTGGTGATCGGCCGGGTCAGTATCGGTCGTGATGCCTCGGTCTGGCCCATGACCGTGGTGCGCGGCGACGTGCACCATATTCGCATAGGCGAGCGCACCAATGTGCAGGACGGCTCGGTGTTGCATGTCACTTCCGACAATCATTTCACTCCCGGTGGCTATGCCTTGGAGATCGGCAACGATGTGACCGTGGGCCATGGCGCCATCCTGCATGCCTGCACGGTGGAGGAATTCTGTCTCATTGGCATGGGTGCCACGGTGCTCGACGGTGCTGTGATCCAGGCTCGCGCCATGGTGGCCGCCGGCAGCCTGGTGCCGCCGGGCAAGGTATTGGAAAGCGGTTACCTGTGGAAAGGGGCGCCGGTGCAACGGGCCCGGCCCCTGCATGACAAGGAGCGGGAATACCTGGAATTTTCTTCCCGGCATTACGTGGCGCTGAAAAACGACTACCTCGGCGCCGACTGATCGATTGCGGACCTGGTTCGCAAAGCCGCGCGTCGCCGATGGTCGCTTGTCGGCAAACATGATAAAACGAACCAACCGCCGATGATGGCGGCAATGGATGGACAACGCGATGAAAAGACTATGGATCGTGGTGCTCTTGCTGCTGCTGGCCGCGCCCTTGTGCCAGGCCAAGACGCAATACGTCAAGGACACCATCTACATTCAATTGCGCACCAGCAACCAGGACGGGGCCCAGGTGATTCGGGCGCTCAAGAGCGGTACCCCGCTGAAGATCCTGGAGGAGCAGGGTGAATTTTCGCGGGTATTGACGCCCGATGGCGTGGAGGGCTGGGTGAAGAACCGCTACCTCATCGACCAGCCCATCGCTGCCGACCGGCTGGCCGCGCTGGAGAAACAACTGGCCGAGGCCAAGCAGTCTCCCTTGCGCTTGCAGAACAAGATCAAGGATCTGCAGGCCAGGCTGGAGGCGGTGGAGAAAGAACGCCGGCGTCTGGAAGCACAGAACAAGAAGCTGAGCGCGGAAAACGCCAAGATGCGTAAAGTGGCCGCCGAGCCCCTGGCCCTGAATGAAGAGAACGCCACGCTCAAACAGCAGAATCAGGCCATGGCGGAGGAGTTGCAAACGCTGCGCCGCGAAAATGACCTGAGTCGGAGTGCAAGTAACCGTGAGTGGTTCATGACGGGCGCCGGTGTGGTGGTGCTGGGTATTGTCACCGGCCTGATCATCCCCCGCTTGCGTTGGCGTCGGCGCTCCGAATGGTCCTGAGCCCGGGGGATAAACCGGTGGACCGCTATGCCGTGATGGGCCATCCCGTGGCGCACAGCAAGTCCCCCCTGATTCATGCCGCCTTCGCCCGTCAGACCAGCCAAAAGCTGGTTTACACCGCCATCGAAGTACCGTTGGACGGTTTTTCCCGGGCGGTGGCCGATTTCGCTGCTGCCGGTGGCAAGGGACTCAATATCACTCTGCCCTTCAAGCAAGAGGCCTGGGCCTTGGCCAAACAGCGGGCCGAGCGGGCCGAGCGGGCCGGTGCGGTCAACACCTTGATCATCGCGCCCCAAGGATTGCGCGGCGACAACACCGATGGCGTGGGCCTGGTGCGCGACCTCACTGCCAATCATGGCATCGAGCTGGCGCGGCGGCGCATTTTGGTGCTGGGCGCCGGTGGCGCCGTGCGCGGTGTGCTGGAGCCCTTGCTGGAGCAACACCCGTCGGTGTTGGTGATCGCCAACCGCACCCAGGCTCGGGCGCAGGCCCTGGCGGAACTGTTCGGTGATCTTGGCCCGGTGCGGGCCAGAGGCTTTGCCGAGCTGAAAGGTCAGCACTTCGACCTGGTGATCAACGGTACCGCCGCCAGCCTGGCCGGGGAGGTGCCACCGATCCCCGCCGAGGTGGTACAAGACGCCGCGTGTTACGACATGATGTACGGGCGTGAACCCACCGCTTTCCTGCGTTGGGCCGCGCAGCACGGGGCTGGTCAGTGCATGGACGGGTTGGGCATGCTGGTGGAACAGGCGGCCGAATCCTTCTATCTGTGGCGCGGTGTGCGGCCACGGACGCAACCGGTGATCGAGACCCTGCGCGCGCAGGGTTAGCTTCCTAGCGGGTGCCGAATACCACGATGGTCTTGCCCGAGGCCGTGAGCAGGCCGCGTTCCTCCATGTCCTTGAGCACCCGGCCGGCCATTTCCCGCGAACAGCCGACGATGCGGCCCAGTTCCTGGCGGGTGATCTTGATCTGCATGCCGTCGGGGTGGGTCATGGCGTCGGGCTGCTGGCACAGCTCCAGCAGGGTGCGGGCGATGCGACCGGTCACGTCCAGGAAGGCCAAGTCGCCCACCTTTTGACTGGTGCGGCGCAGACGGGCCGCCATTTGTCCCGACAGTTCGAACAACAGTTCCGGGGTCTGCTGACAAAGCTGTTTGAACTTGGCATAGCCGATCTCCGCCAGCAGGCAGTCGCTGCGGGCGCGCACCCAGGCGCTGCGGTCACGCTGGCCCTCGAACAGGCCCATTTCGCCGAAGAAGTCCCCCTTGTTGAGGTAGGCCAATACGATTTCCCGGCCGTCGTTCTCGTCCATCAGCACGGTCACCGAACCCTCCATGATGTAATAGAGGGTGTCCGGGGTGTCGCCGGCATAGATGATCAGATTCTTGGCCGGGTAGCGGCGCAGGTGACAGTGGCCGAGGAAACGGTCGATACAGGGGTTGCCGGTATTGGCCTGTTGCAGATGCGTGTCGTTCTGGGCGAGCATGCTGGTCATGGCGCTATCCTCTTGATTGTCGTGGGGCTGCCCCGCGATGAGACTGTGATACTATATCGGCCGCAGGCAGCGGGAGTTAACGCAATGAAAGTCAGGGTTAAATGGGTCGAGGATGCGATGTTCGTCGGCGAGTCCGGCAGTGGCCACGCCGTGGTCATGGACGGGCCGCCGGAAGGTGGCGGGCGCGACCTCGGCATCCGGCCCATGGAAATGCTGCTGTTGGGTGTGGGCGGGTGTACTGCCTATGACGTGGTGCACATTCTCAGGAAGGCTCGTCAGCCGGTGCTCGACTGTGAGGTGAGCCTGCAGGCCGAGCGGGCCGAGAGCGTGCCCAAGGTCTTTACCCGCATCCACATCCATTTCGCGGTGAAGGGACGTCGCGAACTGAAGGAGAATCATGTGCGCCGGGCGGTGGAGTTGTCGGCGGAGAAATACTGCTCCGCCTCCATCATGCTCAGCCAGGCGGTGGAGATCGAACATGACTACAGCATCGAATACCTCGACTGAACGCCCGCCGGCCAGCACCGGGCTGCGCCATGTGGCGCTCTATGTGCGGGACCTGGAAGCCTGTGAACGCTTCTACGTGGAACTCATGGGCATGCGGGTGGAATGGCGTCCCGACGCCGACAATGTCTATCTCACCAGCGGCAACGACAACCTGGCTCTGCACCGGGCCCAGCATTCCCTGGCGCAAGCGGCGGAGCAGAAACTCGATCACATCGGTTTCATTATCGAGCGCCCCGAGCAAGTGGACCAGTGGTATGAGTTCCTGTGCGCCCGCGGTGTGCGCATGCGCAATGCACCGCGCACCCATCGCGACGGCGCGCGCAGCTTCTATTGTTACGATCCCGATGACACCGTGGTGCAAGTGATTTATCATCCGCCGCTCTCGGATCATTGAGTCCCACCGGCGGGAGCG
Organism: Gammaproteobacteria bacterium; assembly: GCA_015487785.1. Lineage (GTDB taxonomy): Bacteria > Pseudomonadota > Gammaproteobacteria > S012-40 > S012-40 > S012-40. Next base: position 91,808 of record WFPC01000018.1, read on the forward strand.
AACCTTCATTGAAACTGCACGGCTTCAACAACCTCACCAAGTCGCTGAGCTTCAACATCTACGACATCTGTTATACCCGCAGCGAGAAGCAGCGACGGGAATACATCGAATACATCGACGAGGAGTACAATGCCGAACGCTTGACCAAGATCCTCACCGATGTCTCACATCTCATCGGTGCCAACATCCTCAACATCGCCCACCAGGACTACGACCCCGAGGGTGCCAGCGTGACCATGCTGATCTCCGAGGAACCCATGGCCAGCGAGGAACTGGCGGCGGTGGACGCCGAGCGGGAACAGCCCGGTCCCCTGCCCGATGCGGTGGTGGCCCACCTGGACAAGAGCCATATCACGGTGCACACCTATCCCGAGAGTCATCCCCACCAGGGCATCAGCAGCTTCCGGGCCGACATCGACGTGTCCACCTGCGGGCGCATCTCGCCGCTGCGCGCGTTGAATTTCCTCATCCACAGCTTCGATTCCGATATCGTCATCATGGACTACCGGGTGCGCGGCTTCACCCGTGACGTGGACGGCAACAAGCTCTACATCGATCATCCCATCAACTCGATCCAGAACTACCTGTCCGACGACACCAAGGAACGCTACCAGATGATCGATGTGAACATCTACCAGGAGAACATCTTCCATACCAAGATGATGCTCAAGGATTTCACCCTGGACGACTATTTGTTCGACATTTCGGAAAGCGATCTGGAGCCGGCAGAGGCCGAGGCCATTCGCGAGGCCCTGCAGCGGGAGATGTATGAAATCTTCTTCGGCCGCAATATGAGCCGCTGATCCGGGGCCTACAGGCTCCCTGCCTGGGGCGGAATATTCTCAGAGCCGGTAGGCCAGGGTGGTCATCACCTTGGAGGTGAGGCTCATGAGGCGCTTGACCGGCTTGGGCAGGGGCGCACCGCCGGCCGCCAGGGCGGTGGTGGCGTGGTGGGCCTCGTCTTCCTTCATTTGCTCCAGGATGGCCTTGCTGCGCTGATCCTGGGATGGCAGACGCTCGATGTGATCCTCCAGGTGTTTTTCCACCTGGCGCTCGGTTTCCACCACGAAACCCAGGCTCCACTTGTCGCCGGCGGCACCGGCCAGCATGCCGATGGCCAGTGAGCCCGCGTACCAGAAGGGATTGAGCACACTGGTGTGGCTGTCCAGCTCCTGCAGGCGCTGTTGGCACCAGTCGAGATGATCGTTCTCCTCCTGCGCGGCCCGTTCCATTTGCTGGCGTACCCGGCTGTGGCGGGCGGCAATGGCCTGGCCCTGATAGAGTGCCTGGGCGCATACCTCGCCGGCGTGGTCGACTCGCATCAGCCCCGCCACATGGCGGCGTTCGGACTCGCTCAGGCTTGCCTCGGGAATGCCCTCGGCCGGGTTGGGTCGTTCGGTGGTCTCCGGCTGGCCGAACAGGGTGCGCAGCCCCTGGTCGAGCTGACCTATGAGGTGGTCCACGGGGGAGTAATGGCGTTCTGACATGATGCGCTCACGGATCCAGTTGACGATGCAGTAACACTAGCGGATGCACGACTTCGCTGTCCAGCCCCTGCTGGCGCAGTCGGGCGCCCAGATGCAGGGCGCAGCCCAAATTGCTGCTGACGATGAGATCGGGTTGGGTGGCGAGGATGGCGCGGATGCTCTGATCGCCCAGGGTATCGGCCATGGCCGGCTGGGTGAGCATGTTGGCGCCACCGGCGCCGCAGCAGCCGGGCAGGGCCGCCGAATCCAGCAATTCGATGTCGGGAATCTGCCGCAGCAAGTCTTCTACCGCCCGGTCATCGCCCAGGGAGCAGGGCCGATGTACGAACACCCGGCGCGGCAGGGGACGCAGGCGCAGCCCCCCGGATGGTAGATGGCGCGCGAGAAAGGCACCGACCTCTTCGAAAGCCGGGCGGGTCTCCGTGCCTTCCCAGAAACCATAGTCGCGCAGAGTGGTGCCGCAGCCGGTGGCCAGATAGAGCACGGCGCTCAAGTCCTGGCCGGCAAAGGCGGCCAGGTTGCGGCGGCGGTCCTCATGGGCCTGGCGGGGAGCGCCGAGTTGGCGCGGCAGGGCGCCGCAACAGCCCTGTTGCGGTGGCACCACCACGTCCCACCCGATCTGGTTCAGCAGGGCGATGGCCGCGCGCAGGCTGTCGCCGTCCAGGCCCGGCCCCAGACAGCCGGTGAACAGGCCCAGCCGGCCTCGCGGTGTCTTGCGGGCCGGGTGGCGGCGGCGTCGCGACAGCGCCTTGGGCAGGGGGGGCAGGTAGTGCCGGGCGCGCTCCAGGCCCAGGATACGGCTGGCGGGTTGGGTCAGGCGCAGTCGTTGCAGCAGCCGTACGAATCTGCTGGCATGGCGCAAGGCCCGGGGCCGGGCCAGCCACCACAGGGCATATCGGCGCCACCCCGTGGCAGGCGGGCCGGGATACAATTCCCGCTGTAGCTGGCGCAGGCGCAGATAAGGTACTCCCGAGGGGCAGGCGGTTTCACAGCGGCCGCAGCCCAGGCAATGGGCCAGGTGGGCCTCGCCATGGGGTCCAGGCTCGAGTTCGCCGGCCAGTTGTGCGCGCAGCAGGGCGATGCGCCCGCGGGGTGACTCGTTCTCGTCGGCCTCCAGGGCATAGGTGGGACAGACCCGGGAGCACATGCCGCACATCACGCAACGATCGGCATGGGCGAGGGCAAGCTGGCGCAGGTCGGATGTGCTGGAATTCATGATGCGGTGTATACTGCCAGCGGGCGTCTCGATGGCGGATCCAGTGTTGCATTATACCCTTGTCAGGACGATTGAAATGGCCAAATCCTATTATTCCCGGCATGTCTTTTTCTGTCAGAACCAGCGTGAGGACGGTCAGCCCTGCTGCGGGGACTATCACGCCGAGCAAGTGCGTTTCGAGGTCAAGGAACGGCTGAAGAGCATGGGACTGCACGGCAAGGGCCAGATTCGCGTCAATGCCGCCGGTTGCCTGGGTCGCTGCGCGGAAGGGCCGGTGCTGGTGGTCTATCCCGAGGGAGTCTGGTACAGCTACGTGGACCGCGAGGACATCGACGAGATCGTCGAGCAGCACTTGCTGGGGGGTAAACCGGTGGAACGCCTGCGCCTGCCCGATGAGTGACTGGCGGTGAATGGCGCGCCCGAGAGGATTCGAACCTCTGACCTTCGCCTCCGGAGGGCGACGCTCTATCCAGCTGAGCTACGGGCGCTTGATTCACAGTTTGCGCAATGGTGGTTCCGACGCTGACAGATCAGCGATTTTTTCGTTCGGGAGCCTGCCGATACTCCCCTGGAGCCAAAATACATGCCGGGCGCCAGGCTCGATGGTGCGCGATTGTATCAGCCCCTTGTCCCGATGGCCACAAAATGTCCCGCTCAGTTTTCTTGCATCAGGCTCAGCCAGTGTTGATAGCGCTGCCGTAGCGCCGCCTGGCTGGCAGGTTCGGGGGCTACGAGATGGCGGGGTTCGCCGGGCCAGTGGTCGGGGCGGCCGGCCAGCAGCCAGGCCAGGCCGCGGGCGGTGGCCTCGGTCTGCCGGCTGCGCCATACTTCGAGTCCGCTGCAGCTTGCCAGGCGGCGGCACAGACCAGTGGAAGCGGCCAGTCCTCCACTCAACACGATGCGCTCCAGGGGCACGCATGCTTGCATGGCATCCAGATTGGCCTGGATGAGAAAGACGATGCTTTCCACCACCGCCACCGCCCGGGCCTCGGGGCCACCCTCGCCCACGAACCGCGAGACCAGGTCTGTCCACCAGAAGGGCGAGCCCACGCCACCGATGCCGTTGAGAAACAGCGGCGGCGTGTGGATGTCTGCCAGCCAGTGTTCCAAGTGCTGTTCGAAGTGTTGCCGGGGATATTGCCGTTGCCACCAGCGCAGGGCCGTGCCCGCGCCATTGACAGTGCCTTCCAGTATTTCCAGGTGTAAAGTGTCATCGCGGTAGACCGTGCTGTGCAACAGGCGCGGGTCGCAATCCGCCCCGTCTGCGGGAGCGGGGGTTTGCACGAAGGCCCCGCTGCCGGCATTGATCTGGATGCTGCCGGGTGTGGGTAGGCCGTCGGCGAACAGGGCGGCCGACTGGTCGCCGGTACAGATCTGCAAGGGCAGCTCGCCCCGGGGAGTGATGATGTGGCCGAAGGTGAAACGGCTGTGTACCGGTCGCGGCAGCCAGGCGGCCTGGAGGCCGAAAATATCCAGCAGTTCGGGCGACCAGGTCTGCTCGGTTCGCGCCATCAGCAAGGTGCGCGAGCCGTTGGCCGGATCCACCAGCAAGGGGCGTTCGCGCAGCAGACGAAACAACAGAAAGCTGCTCAGGGGCCCCATGGCCAGGCGACCGTTGGCAGCGGCCGAAGCCACTTCCGGCAGATGCTCCAGGCACCAGCGCAGCTTGCTGGCGCCGTAGTGGGGATTGGGGAACAGGCCGGTGAGCCGGCGGATGTGCCGGCGCTGGTCTGGATCCAGTTGTTCGATCAGATGGGCGGCGCGACGGTCCGCCCAGCTGATCACCGGTGACAGGGCCTCGCCGCTGCGGCGGTCCCAGCAGACGATGCTGGAGCGTTGGGTGGCCAGGCCGGCGGCCCGCAGCGCATCCGCGCGGGAATCCAGTTCATCCACTACCTGCTCCAGCGCCTGGCGAATGGATGTCACCAGGGCCTCGGGGTCGTGTTCCACCCGGTCTGCCGCCGGCTGCCGGGTGGCGATTTCGCGGTAGGCCACCGCGTGTTGCCGTCCCATGGCGTCGAAGGCGAGCACCCGGCTGGCGTGTCCCCCCTGGTCGATGGCAAGATAGAGTGCCTGCATGGGAATCAGCCGAAGGATTTGCACTACACCATAACATGAGCAACGAGCGTATCAACTGCAGCGGTCTGTTGCACGCCAGCCTGATCGTGGCCGATACCGGACGGGCCCTGGCCTTTTATCGCGACATACTGCAATTGCCTGTGGTGCCGGATCGCCCTGAACTGGGTTATCCCGGTGCCTGGCTGGCGGTGGGCCGGCAGCAGATTCACTTGCTGGAATTGCCCAATCCCGATCCGGTGGAGGGGCGTCCTGCCCATGGCGGTCGTGACCGGCATATCGCCCTGGCCATCGACGAGCTGGAACCCCTGGTGCGTGCCCTGGAGCAGCAGGGTATCGGTTACACCCTGAGCCGTTCTGGGCGTCGGGCCCTGTTCTGCCGCGACCCCGACGGCAACGCCCTGGAATTCATCGAGCAGCCGGGGCCTGTTTCACCCTGAATTCAGCTTGCCGCGGTTTACTTGGGCCTCGGTCGGTGTGAACGAGCGAGGGAACCTTTTCGTTCGTCATGTCGTTTCGGTCAAACCCAGGCGGTGACAGCGCCGTACAAGCAGTTCAGCACGAGAGCCAAGATGAAAAACATTCTCGCCTTTCCCCGCCGGCGGACAGGGGTGGATTTCGATGCCCTGATCCGGCCCCATCTCGATATACTCTATCGCACCGCCTTCCGTTTTTGTCGGCAGCGCCACGATGCCGAGGATTTGGTGCAGGATCTGCTCATCAAACTCTATCCCCGGCGGGAGGAACTGGCCAGGATCGACAAATTGCGGCCGTGGTTGATCACCAGCCTCTATCACCTGTTCATCGACGGCACCCGCAAGAGCAAGCGCTCGCCGCTGCAGGCCATCGAAGACGAACAAGGGTTCTACGACAGCATGCCCAGCGACTTGCCGGGGCCGGAGGGACAATTGCTGCGGGAGCAGCGCCTGCGCGCCATTCAGCGGGCTTATGAGCGCCTAAGCGATGAGCACAGGGCCCTGATCAGTCTGCACGACATCGAAGGCTACCGGCTGCCCGAGTTGCAAGAAATGCTGGGCTTGCCCTTGGGCACCCTGAAATCCCGCATCCACCGTGCTCGTGCCCGCCTGCGGGAAATGTTGCGTGAAGACCTGGGCGCCGATGACAGCGTGCCAGGGAACCTTTTCCAGCCTCGGGGCGTTAACCGGGCAAGAGGATCAAGAGCATGAATTGTAAAGAGTTTATTGGAAAGCTGGATGACTTTCTCAGCGCCGAGCTGGAAGGCCGCGAGCGGGACGCGTTCCTTGCCCATGCCGAGCATTGCCGGGCTTGCCGGGGTGAGTTGCAAGCCGCGCGTGAATTACAGACCGGCCTGCGTGAATTGCCCGTAGTGCCGCCGACGCCGGATTTTGCCGAGCGGGTGTTGCGTCGAGCCCGACAAGCCCGTGAGACGCCCCCGCGGCCGCGTGGTTTTCTGGCTGGTTTCGGCACGGCCCTGGCCGCCGGTCTGGCATTGTGGGCGGTGGTGGGCTTGTTTCCCGTGTCACAGCAACAACCTGGCGCGCCTGTCGAATCCGTGCCCGAAGTCACCATCGCCCTGGACCGGACCAGCCAGGTCAACCTGGTGTTCCAGGCCGCCCGCGAGGTGGCCGACGCCAGGATCGCCATCGAATTGCCGGAGAACATCATACTGGCCGGTTATCCCGATCGCCGGCGACTGGAATGGCGCACCCATTTGAACAAGGGCAGCAACCTGCTGCGCCTGCCGCTGATGGCCATTGATGGCGGCCAGGATCAGCAACTCACCGCCCGCATCGAATACGGTGACGACAAGACCACCACCCTCAAGGTGAGGCTGAAGGTCGCCAAGCCCAGTCTGTCCGGGCAGTTGCCGCTCGATCGGTACCACGCACGGCGCCTGCGCACGTGACACGACGAATATCTTCAGGAGCATCGACATGACGAGACGACTTCATATCCTGGCCTTGGCCAGCCCCCTGCTGCTGGTCTTGTCTGCTACCGCCCAGGCGGTGGAACTGGATGACCTCGAGGTGACCATCCAGGTCATCGAGTCCGACCGATTGAACGAGATCAGCCATGAATTGAGTCTGCCCGATCTCGGGCCACGCGAAGAGGGTCGTGATGCGCGCCGTGGTGGCCGTGGCCATTCGGGTGACGGAGAGGAGGGACGCGCCGAGGGTGGCGAGCATCGCAGCGCCATGGGTGAAGCCATGGGGCGTGACGAAGAGCGCCGTCCGGATGGTCGCGAAGTCGACGAGATGGAGGGCCGGGAACACGGCATGACGCGCAGCGATGAGATGAATCGTGACGACAACCGCCGCATGGATGTGATGGAGCGCGACAGCGAGCGGGTGGATGGCTTGGCCTCGGAGGGGCGCGACAGTAACCCCATGGATGACGGTGGCGCCAGCGACCTGGGCCAGCAAGGCCGCCCCGACATATTGGAAAGTCCCGGGAGTGACGACGTTGTCGCACCCGAGCGCGCTGATGAAATGCGCGATCTGCCCGGTGACATGGGCGATCGTCGTGATGTGCAGGAGCACGCCCGCGAGATCAGCGAGGAACTCGACGAGCAGAGCACCAGTTTCCGCGAGGAATACGAGGACAGCGAAAAAGCCGAGGAGCAGGACCGCCAGGACATACACCAGCATCGGCACGATGCCCAGGAGCATGCCGGCGAGAGCCAGGGCGAGGGCATGGATATGCGTGAGAGCGCTGTCGACAGCCAGGATGCCCCCTCTTCCCCGGCGGCGCATGAGTGAACCCCATCTCCAGCCGCCTGCCGGATCCCATGGTTCTCCCAGCCGCGCGGGAGATCGTTCCCGTATCCGGCAGGTTCACGGTTCGCGTCTCTCCGCATGTGGGGAGGGGCCTTTTTGTGTGTTTCGTAGTAAGGAGCGCCCATGAATCTTGTCTATCGCAGTCTGCTCGTCGTGCTCTTGAGCCTTTCTGTTCTGTCTGTGGCGCTGGCCGCCGATCCCGCCGCCGAGGCCTTCGAAGCCGGACTGGAGTTGGCCCGCGAGGGACGTTACGCCCAGGCCCTGGTGCGCTTTCGCCAGGCCCGTGCCGCCGGGCTGGACAGTCCCAAGCTGGACTATAATCTGGCTGTGGCCCATTATCGCCTCGGTCACTATGCCCAGGCGGGCCGGTTGTTCCGCAAACTCGTCGACGAAGCATCCAGCCTGCGTCAGTTGGCCTACTACAACCTCGGCCTGGTGGCCAACAAACGGGGGGACGAGGCCGCTGCCGTGGCCTGGTTCGAGAAAGCCCGTGCCTTGAACGACAACCTCCGGGTCAAATACCTGGCCGGACGGGCCTTGCAGCGCTTGCGAAATACCACTGGTGCGGCCGCGCCAAGGCGTCCCTGGCATGGTTTTGCCAGCCTCGGCGTCATGCATGATTCCAACGTCACCCTGGCCAACGATACCCTCACCGGCATCACCGGCGTCAGCGACACTGCCGCCGAGGCCCTGCTCAGTACCAGCCTGTGGCTGGCAGGTAATCGCCGGCATGGTCTGCGGGTCTCGCTCAATGGTTACATGCAGAAATATCGGCAACAGGGCAGCAACGACTTTTCCCAGCTCGCGGCCAGCCTCGGGCGCTACCAAAGCCTGGGACAGTGGCTGGGGCGCGTGTATCTGCGCTGGGAGGAAAGCTATTTCGGCGGTGCCAGCTACCAGCGCGCCTTCAGCCTGGACGGCCGCTTGCAGCGCCCACTGGGTAAGCAACGACGCCTGAATCTGCGCTACAGACTCAGCCGCCTGCGCGCCACCAGCAGCCGTTTCGACTACCTCGATGGCTGGCGTCAGCAGTTGCGCCTGGGACAGCGCTGGGGCGGCGCCGTCAGCCGGTTCAAGCTCGATTATCAACTGGAACTCAACGACCGTCGGGATCGTATTGGCAGCACGGGCAACTTTGCCAGTTTCAGTCCCACCCGCCATGCGCTGCGCGCACGCCTGGAGCGTGGCCTGCCGGCTCGCTGGCGGGCCAGCCTGGAGGGGCGTTATCGCTACAGCCGCTACCGTGGGCAGAACGACCTGGCCGATGGCAGCCGCAGGCGTCGCATCGATCAGCAGTACCGGGTCAGCCTGGGCTTGCAGCGCCGCCTGGGGCGCCACTGGGAATTCGAGGCGCGTTACAACTACACCCGCAACGATTCCGCCATCGAGACCTACCAGTACCGGCGCGCCCTGGTGAGTGCCGGCATCAACGGTTTTTTCTGAGCCGGTTCGCCCGTCCGGGAAACCGGGCGGGCCAAAGACCCGCCAAAAGGCAGGAAAATTTGCTTGACTTGACAATGAGAATCATTATCATCCAAGTATGTTCCATGTCCAACCTAGCGGGATGTAAAGCATGAAAAGATTGATAGCGTTTTCTCTGGTTCTTGCCAGTCTGTTCGCCACGGCGGCCATGGCTGGTGAGGATCTGGTGATTTATTCCGGTCGCAGCGACAAGTTCGTCAAGCCGGTGGTCAAGGCCTTCACCGAAAAGACCGGAATCCACGTTACCCTGCACAGCGCCAAGTCCACCGCCTTGCTCAACAAGCTGCGCCTGGAGGGCGAGCGCACCGAAGCCGATCTCTACCTCAGCAACGATGCCGGTAACCTGCAGCGTGGCAGTGACCTGGGACTGTTCCAACCCATTCCCGCCGATCTGGCCACGCGCATTCCGGCCAATTACCGTGCCAGCGACAATACCTGGCTGGGTTTGTCGGCCCGGGCGCGGGTGCTGGTGGTCAACACCCACAGCCCGCTGGCGAAACAACTGCACTCGGTGTTCGATCTGGCCAAGCCCGAGCTGCGGGGACGCATCGGCATCACCAACAGCGCCAATGAGAGTTTCATTGCCGGGGTCACCGTCTATATGCTCACTGCCGGCGTCGATGCCACCCGTGACTGGCTCAAGGGCTTGCAACGCAATGCCGAACTCAACGTGTTCAACAAGCACAGCAAGATCGTCAAGGCCGTAGCCAAGGGCCAGCTCGAGGTGGGTCTGGTCAATCATTACTACATCTTCCGGCACCTGGCCAAGCATCCCAAGGCGCCGGTGCGCATCCTGATTCCTGACCAGGGTCCCGATGACATCGGCGTGGCCTGGAACGTGGCCGGCATCGCCATCAGCAAGTACAGCCACCACGTGGATGCGGCGCAGCGCTTCGTCGACTTCGTCAGCTCGCCGGAGGGGCAGCGCATCTTCGCCGAGGTCAACCGCGAATATCCCACCCGCCCGGGTGTGCCCACGGCGCCGGAGATTCCGCCGGCCGACAGCATCAAGGTGGCCGACGTGCCCATGGAGAAGCTGGGCGAGCTGCGCAACGCCACCCTGGATCTGTTGCAAGAAGTGGATATGCCGTGACAGGCGGACGGCGCAAAACCTAAATGAGCGCTATCGCTTCCGCCAGGCCCCGCCACACCAGTGGCGGGGCTTGGCGTTCGGCCTTTCACAAACTGGGCCAGCTCGGCGGCCTGGCGGCCTTGCTGGTGTTGCTGGCCAGCGCGCCGCTGATCTTCGTGCTCTACCATGCCCTGGGGCTGTCGGCGGAACAGTGGTTCCATCTCTGGCAGGGGCGCCTGCCACGCTTGCTGTGGAACACCTTGTCGCTGGCGGGCCTGGTGGCGCTGTTCAGTCTGGTGCTGGGGGTCTCCAGTGCCTGGCTGGTGGCGCGGCGGGAATTCGTCGGCCGCCGTCTGGCCATCTGGTTGCTCGTGTTGCCGCTGACCATTCCTACCTACGTCTTCGCCCACATCTACACCATCGTGCTGGACGACGACGGCTGGTTGGGGCTCGCCTGGCAGGCCTTGTTCGGTGACCAGGTCAGCCTGCCCAATCTCTACAGCCTGGGTGGTACCACCTTCGTGCTCACCCTGGCGGGTTTTTCCTATGTCTTCCTGCTGGTTCAGGCGGCGCTGGGTCGTTCCACCCAGAGTCTGGAAGAAGCCGCACGGCTGCAGGGTGCCAGTTCCGGCGAGATCTTTCGCCGCGTCAACCTGCCCCTGTTGCGGCCGGCCATTGCCGCCGGGCTGGCGCTCATCGTCCTGCACGTGCTGTCGGATTTCGGCGCCGTCAGCATGTTGCGTTACCAGACCTTCACCCTGAGTATCTATTTGCAGATGAGTGGCCGTTTCGACTACCAGGCCGCCGCGGGCCTCAGCCTGGTGCTGGTGCTGCTCAGCCTGTCGTTTCTGGTACTGGAGCGTTTCTTTCGCAAGCGCCAGCGCTATTATGCCGGTGCCCAGACACGCCAGGCGCCACGCAAGCCGGCCCGGGGATGGGAGCTGGTTCTGATCTGGGGCTGGCTGGGCACCATCGCGCTGTTCGGTTTCCTGTTGCCACTGGCCTGGATGATCGCCTGGAGCTGGGAAGCCTGGCTGGGAGATTACATCGACGTGCGTTTCTGGAGCTATGCCTTCAATTCCGGCCTGGTGGCCTTTATCACCGCCAGCCTCACCCTGCTGGCGGCCTTCCCCATCGCGCTGTTCCATGCGCGGCGGCAAAATGTGCTCAGCCAGAGCTTCATCCATCTCTCCAGCATCGGCTTCGTGTTGCCGGGGCCGGTGATCGCGTTGGGTATCCTGGGTTTCGTGCTGGCCTTGCTGCCACCGCTCTATGGTACCCTGGGCGCGCTGGTGCTGGCGCTGACCATTCGCTTCCTGCCCCTGGCCACCCAGGCCCAGGAGGCCGCATTGCAGCAGCTCACACCGTCGCTGGAACAGGCCGGCCGGGTACTGGGCGCCGGGCCATTGGAGAACCTGTGGCGGGTGATCCTGCCGGTCATTCGCGGTGGCCTGGCCAGCGCCTGGGTATTGGTCTTCATCGATGCCCTGAAGGAGTTGCCCGCCACCCTGCTGCTGCGCCCCACCGGCTTCGACACCTTGCCGGTGCGCATTTGGATCGAGGCCAGCGAGGAAATGCTGGAAATGGCCGCTCCCGCGGCCCTGGTGCTGGTGGTGGGCACCCTGCCGGCAATCTGGATCATGTTGCGTAGCGAACGCCGGCCGGCCTGAACTGCTCTTCCCCCGTCTCGACAGACAGTGGCAAAAGGTCGTTCCGCTTTCTTAGCATTGTTTTATCATTTACCCGCAAGACTGTGAGCATGGAACGGGAGGACCAACATGAAAGCCATCGTCTTGACGGGTGCCGGCGGGCCGGAAAAACTGCAACTGGCCGATTGTCCCGAACCGCGTATGGCGCGCGACGACCAAGTGCTGGTGCGTTTGCGGGCCGCCGGTGTCAATCCCATAGACGGCAAGATCCGCCAGGCGCCACAACGCTTTCCGGTGGCCGGGGAACAGCCCATCCTGGGTTGTGACGGAGCCGGCGTGGTGGAGGCGGTGGGCGCCGGGGTGAAGGATTTCGCCGTGGGAGACGAGGTGTATTTCTGCCAGTGCGGTTTCAATGGTCGCCAGGGCTGTTATGCCGAATACGCCGTGGTGGAGGCCGCCTTGCTGGCCCCCAAGCCGCATGGGCTGGATTTCCAGCAGGCCGCTGCCGCGCCCCTGGTGACCATCACCGCCTGGGAGGCATTGTTCGGCCGTGCCGATCTCAGGGCGGGCCAGACGGTGTTGATTCACGGTGGTGCCGGCGGGGTGGGGCACATGGCCGTGCAATTGGCCAAGGCCGTGGGCGCCACGGTGGCGGTGACCGTATCCAGCGAGGACAAGGCCACCTTTGCCAAAAGCCTGGGTGCCGATCATATTATTCTCTACCGCGAGCAGGATTTCGTCGACGCCACCCTGGCCTGGACCGGGGGCGAGGGCGTGGACCTGGTACTGGACACCGTGGGTGGCGACACCCTGGCCCGCAGTTTCGCTGTGGTGAAGGTCTACGGTGACCTGGTGAGCATTTTGGGCGCGCCTGCCGGCCTGGACCTGGGGCTGGCGCGCAAGCGCAATATCCGTTTCAGCCAGGAACTGATGCTCACGCCGGTGATGCTGGAACTGGACTGTGCCAAGGCCTTCCAGGGCGATATCCTGCGCCAGGCGGCGGCCTGGTTCGCACAGGGCAAGCTGCGGGTGGCGGTAGCGGCGAGTCTGCCTCTGGCCGAGGCCGCCGAGGCCCATCGCCGGCTGGAGCAGGACCATCCCATGGGCAAGTTGGTACTCACCATTGACGCTTGAGCATTGGACAAGTGCGGCGCCAGCGGCTAGGGTCGGGATTTTGTCCGGGAGCACGGAGTGAACGACGAACCGCGCCTGCACCAATTGAAAGACTGGCTCGCCAAGGAAACCGGCATGGCTCGGCCCCGGCTGAGGCCGGTGGCCGGTGATGCCAGCTTCCGGCGTTATTTTCGCCTCTGTCGGGGCGATGAATCGTTCATCGTCATGGATGCGCCGCCTGACAAGGAAGACTGCCGTCCCTTCGTGGCCATCGCCCGGGCCATGGAAGACCGGGGACTCAACGTACCGCGCGTGCTGGCGGCGGACCTTGCGCAGGGTTTCCTGTTGTTGACCGACCTGGGCGATGTGCAATACGCCCAAGTGTTGACGGCGCAGCGTGTCGATGCGCTCTATGACGATGCGCTGGCAGCCTTGCTGCGCCTGCAGGCTGGCGGTTTTCCCGCCGGGCCGGCGTTGCCGGACTATGGCCGGGAATTGCTGTGGGCCGAAATGGCCCTGTTCAAGGACTGGCTGCTGGAACGCCACTGCGGCATACATCTGGGAGCCGACGACGAACGCCTGTGGCGCGACGGCTGCGAGCGGCTGGCCGAGGCTGTCCTGACCCAGCCCCGGGTGTGGGTGCACCGGGACTATCACTCGCGCAATCTCATGTACACCCAACGGGCCAATCCCGGCATCCTGGATTTCCAGGACGCCGTGCGCGGTCCCATCACCTATGACCTGGTGTCGTTGCTGCGCGACTGCTATATCGCCTGGCCGGAACAGCAGGTGCTGCAATGGCAGGAGGATTATCGCCAGCGTTTGCTGGCCAGCGGGTTGCTGGACAGGGAGGTGGACACCGAGACTTTCGCACACTGGTGCGACTGGATGGCCATGCAGCGGCATCTCAAGGCCGCCGGTATTTTTGCCCGTCTGTATCATCGTGATGGCAAGGCGGCCTATCTAGCCGATATTCCGCGCACCGTGGGTTACATCGTGCGGGCCAGCCGACGTTACGGCGAACTGGAATTTCTCCATCGCCTGGCCACCCAGGTGCTGGAGCGGCTGCCATGAAGGCCATGATCCTGGCCGCAGGGCGTGGCGAGCGCATGCGACCGCTCACCGACCACACCCCCAAGCCCCTGCTGGCAGTGCGCGGGCGGCCGCTCATCGAGTATCACATTCTGGCCTTGGCGGCGGCCGGTATTCGCGAACTGGTGATCAACCATGCCCACCTGGGCGAACAGATCGTCGCCGCTCTGGGCGATGGCCGTCGCTTCGGGATACACATCCGCTATTCGCCGGAGTCGCCAGCACTGGAAACCGGCGGAGGCATTTTTCGTGCCCTGTCGCTATTGGGCGACGCCCCCTTCGTGGTGGTCAATGGTGATGTGTGGAGCGATTATGACTTTGCCCGCCTGCCCAGCGAACCCGAAGGCCTGGCCCATCTGGTATTGGTGGACAATCCGCCCCATCATCCCGAGGGGGATTTCGTGCTGCGTGGGGGACGGGTGCAGGCACAGGGTGGCAAGAAGCTGACCTTCAGCGGCATTGGAGTCTATCGGCCACAGTTGTTCAGCGGTTGCCGGCCGGGTGTTTTTCCCCTGACGCCCTTGCTGCGCGCCGCCATGGCTCGCGCCCAGGTCAGCGGCGAACATTACACCGGCATTTGGTGCGACGTGGGTACCCCCGAGCGTTTGCGGGCGCTCGATGGACGGGCCTGATCAGCTCTCCAGGCCCCAAGTGCCCAGAATCACGAAGGCCACGATCCACAGCAGGCCCTTGGCGAGAAAGAAGGCGAAGCCCGCCAGGCCCAGTCGCCTCAGCCACAGGGGGCAGGTGAACTTTCTCTGTTGTGGCGTGCTACAGGTTTTTCCGGTCGGCATGGCGCATGGTCCATTTCAGTGACTACCCTGGTTTTGCTATCGACCGGGCAGAGGAAAAATGAAGGCTCGCCTGCGCCAACGGAGTTCACGGCGAGCGGCTCTCGCCTCGTTTTGTAACGTGTACTGAAAGGGCGCGGGGGCTGAAAAACGACGGGAAACGAAGAAAATGGCTCATTCCCCTTGACTTTGGTGGGAGTAAGGGGTTTAGTTGCCACCATGGTGCCGCTATCATCCTTATGGCATCCAAATTGCTCACTGGGTTTTCAGATGGCGAGACAAGAACATAACTCACCATTGCCCTGAGTTTTTATCACAAATGAGAGAGGGAAACATGAAAAAGAAACTGCTGACTATTGCTTGCGCCACGGCCTTCGCCGGCAGCGCCCATGCGGGTAGTGTCAACACCGGCAATGCCGACATCACCGTCGAGGGGGGGGTAACCGCGGGTTATTTCTACTCTGCCGATTATGGCAACAACAAAGACAATATCCTGTTGTCCGATTTCATGCTGGAGATCAGCGGTGGCAGTGACACCACCTTCGCCGCTGGCCTGGGTATCATGAATTCCCAGACCGTCTACGGTGGCGGCGCGGGGAATGCCGGCAACACCATTGCCAACAACATCCAGTATGCCTATATCACTCCCACCCTGGCCAAGGGTGTGACCCTGGACCTGGGTCTGCTGGCCACCAACATCGGTTACGAAGTTCAGCAATCCTATGCCAATGGCAACATTCTGCGCGGCGCGGTGTGGAACAGCCAGCCGGTCTATTACCCGGGTATCCGCGCCAATGTGGATCTGGGCGGTGGCATGAGCGCCTATGTGGAATTGAGTGACACCTTCCCCGGTGGCCCCACTGCCGCCAAGGCCGGTGCCGCGGGTGTCAGCGGTTCCGCCGCTGGCATGGACTACGCGGTCAACTATCGGCAGATCAACAAGGGCAACGGTCTGCTCGACGTCATCCTGTCCACCAAGGCCGGCGGCATGGATGTGGGCGTGAACTTCGACTATATCACCACTGACGCCTCCGGTGACGACGATGCCTTCGGCCTGGCCCTCTATGTCACGCCCAAGGCTGCTGGCCTGGACGTGCCGGTGCGGGTGGAATACTTCAGCGATGGCAACAGCGGTGTCTATGGTGGCGTCGACAGCGGTTACTCCTTCACCGTCACCCCCACCATGGCCGTGGGCAAGAGCAGCTTCCTGCGCGTGGAGCTGGCCTATATGAGCACCGACAAGGGTGACCTGGATGGGGACGGCACCACCGGTGACAGCGCTCTGTCGGCCATCTTGCAAGGTGGCTACAACTTCTGACCCGGTTTCGGCTCAGGCAATCCAGGGGGCGCCTCGGGCGCCCCTTTTTCTTGAACCGGTTTTATGATGCGCATGCAACAACTGAGCGAACAAAGCGTGGCCGAGGCCCTGAGTTTCGATGCGGACCAGATTCAGCGGTTGCGCAGGCAATGGCTGCACCTGCTCGATCTGGCCGTATGGGGAGCACTGCATTTCGACAAACTGGGCGCCCTGCCACGGCTGCGCAAGCGGCTGCTGGAAGTGGGCGAGAACCTGCGCTCCCTCAGCGCGCCGCGAGACTGGATTCCCCAGCCCCGGGAGCGCCTGAAGAGCGCCCTGGGCAGCAGCATCAAGCTGCGTGACAGTCTGCTGGCCCTGGAACGGGTTGCCGCATCACTCGCTGGCGGCGAGGCTGCCGCCGAGTTCGAACAGTGTCTGCTGGCTTTCCGGCAAGAGCTGCTGGCTCTCCTGGAGCGATGCGAGAACCGCTGGGCCGAGCTGTTGGACAGTCAGTACGACGACGCTCCATGAGTGCCCACTTGCTGGCCGTGGTGTCTGCCCACGGCTTTGGACACTTCGCCCAGACTGCCTTGGTACTCAATGCCTTGCATGAATTGAACCCGGGGCTACGCATCACTCTGCGCAGCCGATTGCCCCGGGAGCTGATACGGACACGCCTGCGCATGCCGGTGGATATCGTCGAGGACAGTGCCGACTTCGGCATGTTGATGGATTCCGCCCTGGATGTGCGCCTGGAGGACAGTTTCGAGGCCTACCGGCACCTGCACCGGGACTGGGCGCGCCAAGTGGCTGGGGAGGTGGAAAAACTGCGCAATATCGGTCCCGACAGGGTGTTGGCCAATATTCCCTATCTCACCCTGGCGGCGGCCGCCGAGGCCGGTATACCGGCCTTTGCCTTCTGCTCGCTCAACTGGGCGGACATCTTCTGGGATTACTTTTCCGGCCGTTCCGGGGCCCAGGCTATCCATGAGCAAATGCTTACGGCCTACGACAGTGCCGAGACGTTCTTCTGCCCCGAACCCAGCATGCCCATGCCGCTGTTGCACAATTGTCTACGGGTGGGGTCGGTGGCGGCCCTGGGACAGGAGCGGCGGATGCACCTGGAACGCCGCTTCGGGTTGACCGGCAAACGCCTGGTGCTGGTGGTTCCGGGCGGCATCCACACCGACATCGACATGGAACGCTGGCCGTGTCATCCGGATCTTTGCTGGGTGCCGGCCTGGCCGGTGGACAGCCGGCGCGACGACATTCTGCCCGCCGTGGCCACCGGGCTGGAATTCACCGACTTGCTGACCAGTTGCGACCTGGTGCTCACCAAGCCCGGTTATGGCATCGTCACCGAGGCGGTGTGCAACGGCAAGCCGGTGCTGTTCGTGCGCCGGGGGGATTGGGCGGAAGAACCCTTCCTGGTGGACTGGCTGCTGCGGCACGGCCGTGCTGTCGAGGTGAGTCGACAACAGTTCTTCAACGGCCAGGTCATCGACGAACTGGAGGCCCTGCTGGGCGAGCCACCATCGGCGCCACCGTTGGCCGATGGAGCCATGGAAATCGCCCGCCACCTCCAGCGGGCCTTGGCATAAGCGGGTGCAGGACGAACGAAAAAAGCCGGAAACATGTGTTTCCGGCTTTTTTCATTGCAAGAACCTCGAAAGGTAATGTCAGGGCGCGGGCGAGCGGGCCCCTTCCTTGCTGTAGATCTTTGCCACCAGATAGATACCCAAAATACTGGCAATGGCAGAAATCACATAAATCGCAGTCGTCAATGCACTTTCCATGATGGTCCTCTTTACACATGTTGAAAGCGGGAACCATCATGCATGATTTTTTAGTTGCCATCAAGTCAGCTTATCATCAAACCCAAAAGGGTTTTCTATCCCTCTTGTAGTTTACTGTTTTTGCGTCGCTTTTCGATGTGCCTCTTATCCCGTGTGAAATGCATGGATAAAAAGGTCGTGAAAAACCTCCACCGGCATTCACAAGAGGGTAAAGAAAGCCCCTGCCCGGACGTTACAGAGGGTAGTCCGGCGCCTTGAGTGACTGGGTAATTTACAAATAATACATTGAGTTAAGTAAAGAGAGATTTATGTTGGGGAGAACAGACATACCAGCAACGGCGCAGGAACTGGTCAGCGGGGTAGACGGCCTGGTTTCCTTGCCGGAAGTGTGTTTCCTGGTCAATGACCTGGTCAACGATCCCAATTCCGAAATCGAACAGATCGGCCACGTCATCAGCCAGGATCCCGCCCTCACCGCGCGCCTGCTGCGGCTGGTCAACAGCTCCTATTACGGTTTCAGCAACAAGATCGAAACCGTCTCCCGCGCCATACTCATGGTGGGGCTGAAGGAATTGCAGCACATGGTGTGGGCCACCACCGCGGTGGAAACTTTCTCCGGGCTGAGCCCGGACCAGGCCAACATGGCCGGCTTCTGGCGCCACAGCATCTTCACCGCCGTGCTCTCGCGCATCCTGGCCCGTGAATGCAACATCCTGCACCCCGAGCGCCTGTTCGTGGGCGGTTTGCTGCACGACATCGGCCGGCTGATCTTCTACTGCAAACTGCCCCAGGCCATGGAAGAGGTTCTGCGCCTGGAACAGGAGACGGGCCAGCGAGATGGCCTGGACATCGAGCGCCAGGTGCTGGGTTTCGACCATGCCGAGGTTGCCGGAGACCTGTTCGAATCCTGGAAATTGCCGGAAGCCCTGTGCATCGCGGTGCGCCATCATCATGACCCCGCCAGCGCGCCGGGCCAGGGCATGGAAAGCGCCATTCTGCACGTGGCCGATGTCATGGCCCACGTGCTGGAAGCCGGTGACGACGAAGGCCTGGAAGCCGCGTGTGACGCCCACGCCTGGCAGCATCTCAACTTGCCGGTGGAACGCATCAAGCCGGTGCTCCACGAAGCCGTGTTCCAGTTCATCGAGGCGCTGGAGCTGCTCCTGCCCGGCGCCAGTCAGCGCGTCTGAATTAATTCAGCGCCAGTCCAGTTGCAGCCCGTTGTCGCGCAAAATGCGCAGCGAGGAAGCCACGCACTGATCCACGAAAGCGATGCGATGGGGGTTGTTGCGCGCGAGGCGTGGCCAGTCCTCGTCGGGATCGAGCCCGGCCAGCTCATAGGTGGCCTGGGTGGGAAAATAAAAGGTGTCCACGAACTGCCGGAACACCCGGTTGATCACCGGTCGCATCAGGCGTTTCTGCCAGGCCGGCGTCAGTGACAGGCGCTGTTCGATGGTATCGCGGGCATGAGCGATATGGCGTGCCTCGTCCATGATATGAATACTCACGATATCGTACACGCTGGGGCAGATCTCCTGTCGATGCTTGCGGATGAAGCGATTCATGCGGTCCGGCACCTCCTCGCCACACAATACCGCCACCCAGAAGGCGATGGACTCGAAGGGCGCAAAATGCGCCATCACATTGGCCAGGTTCCAGCGATAGAAGTGGTCATTGGGCAAATCCGGCGCTGTGCGCCGAATCAGCTCCAGAAACATGAGGCTGTGGCCGGCTTCCTCGCGCAACTCGTGCAAATGATAGATCAGCTCGGGCAGGCGCCGGCGCGGCTGGCTCAAGGAACGCCCGATGCGCTTCATGAACAGGCTCTCCAGCCAGAGGCCGGCCTCGATGAAATTAAGAAATTCGAATCGAGACAATGCCTTGCGACGAGGAATGGTCAGGTTTTCATATTGCGGCAAGCCATAGAGAGAAATCGCCGCCTCGGGCAGCCAGAAAGCATCTTGATCCAGTCCCTCCCAGTTTACCCGCGCCAGGGGATCGAGGTGAGGCGTACTGTTGCGGCTGAGCTGGTCGAGCAAGCGCTCGGAAGCTGTATCTGGGGCAGAGGAAGGCGGGGCGGGTTGCTTGTTCATCGATTGGTACCACCAATACCCGGCGGATAAGTATATAAGTAACTGCTTAATGTTGGCATTGTAGGCTGCCCTGGAGATTGCGTCAAATCCCAAACTGGTATACCCTATGCGGCCTTTTCGCTGGAGCGAAAAAGCGGGCAAAGCGTGTGCCCGCGCGCAGGGCGAACGATAAAACCAGGTTACCGGAGAGGTGTCCGAGTGGTTGAAGGAGCACGCCTGGAAAGTGTGTATACGTTAAAAGCGTATCGAGGGTTCGAATCCCTCCCTCTCCGCCATCCATCAAACAAGGGCCCCCAAGGGCCCTTTTTTGATGGATCGATCACAGGATTCGAACCCTCGATATCGAAAGGGCGGTTCGACAAGCCGCCACAGGCGGCGCAGAACGCTGGCGGCCTCGAAGAG
>WFPC01000019.1 GCA_015487785.1 Gammaproteobacteria bacterium
ACGGCGCGGCCGTAGTTCTTGGCCGACAGACCCAGCTTGGGCTTGATGGTGCAGCCCAGCAGCGGACGGCCGTACTTGTTCAGCTTGTCGCGCTCCACCTGGATGCCGTGGGGCGGGCCGTTGCAGGTCATCACGTAGGCGAGCGGGAAGCGCACGTCTTCCAGGCGCAGGGCGCGCACGGCCTTGAAGCCGAACACGTTGCCCACCAGGGAGGTGAACACGTTGACCACGGAGCCTTCCTCGAACAGGTCGATGGGATAGGCGATGAAGGCGTAGAAGGCCTCGTCGTTGCCGGGCACGTCCTCGATGGCGTAGGCGCGGCCCTTGTAGTGGTCGAGGTCGGTCAGCAGGTCGGTCCACACGGTGGTCCAGGTGCCGGTGGACGACTCGGCGGCCACCGCGGCGGCGGCCTCTTCACGGGGCACGCCATCCTGGGGGATCACCTTGAAACAGGCCAGAATATCGGTATCTTTCGGAGTGTACTCCGGCATCCAGTAGGTTTCGCGGTACTCTTTCACGCCCGCGCTATAGGTTTTTTCAGCCATTGCTAGCGTCCTCTAACTTTAGAAATGAATTTCCGGGCCTTGCCCGGTCACGTCACCATCCCGGCCCTGGCCGGGGTCTCCAAACAACGTGGGCACACTATAATTCAACCACTATACCAAAAAAAATTAATCATTGTTATTATACTCATTAACATATGTAAATGAGATTGCGCCATGCATCTGACCCTGCAACAATTGCGGCTGTTCGAATCGGTGGTTCGCCATGGCAGCTTCACCCGCGCGGCGGAAGAAATGCATCTGACCCAGCCGGCGGTATCCATCCAGCTCAAGCGCCTGGAAGAACAGGCCGGCCTGCCCCTGCTGGAACAGGTGGGCAAAAAGATCTTTCCCACCGCCGCCGGTCGCGCGGTGCACAAGACCGCGCGCAGCGTTCTCGGACAACTGGCCACCCTGGATGAGGAAATCGACGCCCTCAAGGGCGAGATCCGTGGTCCGCTGCAGATATCGGTGATCACCACCGGAAAGTACTTCATGCCCCATCTGCTGGGACACTTTCTGCAGTTCCACCCCGGCGTCGAACCGCGGCTGAAATTCACCAACCGCGCCCGCCTGGTGGAGCGGCTGCAAAACAATGTGGACGATTTCGTGGTCATGGGACAGGTTCCCGAGGACGTCAAACTGGTGAGTTATCCCTTTCTGGAAAACATCCTCGGCTTCGTGGCTCCCGCGGACCATCCCTTGGCCAAGCGCAGAAACATTCCCCTGGCCGAGGTGATCCGGGAACGCTACATCGGCCGCGAATCCGGTTCCGGCACCCGCCAGGCGGTGGACCGGCTACTGGCGCAACACGAGCTGAAGGTGGAACCCTACATGGAACTGGGCAGCAGCGAGGCCATCAAGCAGGCCGTGCTGGCCGGACTGGGCATCGCCGTGATATCCCTGCACAGCGTACAACTGGAGCAGGAGGCCGGCCGCCTGGTGGTACTGGATGTGGAAGGCTTTCCCATCAAGCGCCGCTGGTACGCGGTACACCTCAAGGGCAAGCGCCTATCGCTGGTGGCGCAAACCTTCCTCGACTTCATTCTCGAACAGGGCCAGCAGGTACTGGAACAACAAGGCTGAGCCCACCGAGCCCACACCGCGACGCCAATCCTGCCGGCTCCCGGGAAAGCACCGATTCATGCGCCGCAAAATCCGCTGATTTCGCCAAGCAAATGACACCAAGGAACGACCGCAATGCAGTTTGAGCACAAGAAAGCGCTAAAGCCGTCCGCCATCCCGTCGATAGCAAGAATACCGGCGACTCATAGAGACGCCAATAACGAAGTCATTCCATTGGTCACGAGATGGAGCAAACCCCATGAAGAAATTCGTTATCGCCCTCACCCTACTCGCCCTTCCCTTGCTGGCCGCGGCCAAGGACTCCCCCCTGAGCGTGGACGGCACCACCACCATAGACACCGCCAAGGCCCGGCAATTGTTCGAGCAGGATGTGGCCTTCGTGGACACGCGCAAGAACAGCGACTGGGACGCAGGACGCATTCCCGGCGCCATTCACCTGGATGTAAAAAAGGTCTTGTCGCCCGAGACCCTGGCCGAGGAAGTGCCCCGGGACGAACCCGTAGTGTTCTACTGCAACGGCCACAACTGCCTGCGCAGCTCCAAGGCCTCCAGGCTGGCCGTGAGCTGGGGCTGGAGCACGGTCTACTACTACCGCGACGGCTTCCCCGCCTGGAAGGCCGCCGGCAACCCCGTCGAATAAACCCCCGAGACATTTAGCAGGAGGCCCGCCGATGAACCGCTGGACACTCAATCGCCAACTCCAGGTCTTGAGCCTGGCCGGCCTGATAATCTTGTCACTGGCCTACTGGCTGGGGCAAAGCTTTCTCACCCAGGCCCTGGGCGAGCAATTGGGTGCCAGCAACATCGGCAGCACCCGTATTCTCTGGCGCGCCATGGCCGATGCCCAAGCCGACAGCCTGCTGGAGGAGACCAAAGCGCTTACCCGCAGCCGCGACACCATCAAGGCCCTGAAACGGGGCGACCAGGCACTGCTGGCCGAAGGCGCCCTGCCCGGCTTCCATCGCCTGCAGGCCAGCGGCAAGCTCGATGGCCTGCTGGTGACCGACAACCAGGGCCAGATACTGCTGCATTCGGCCGACAACGCCGTGGACAGCAGCGCCCAGGCCTTCCTGCGCCGCGTGGCCGCCGAGCGCAAGACCCTGAGCGACATCGCCTTGATAGGACCGAACCAGCCCGCCCTGCTGGTGGGCTTTCCCCTCTACGCCCGCAGCAAGCACGTGGGCAACGGCATCTACTACGTGGGGCTGGACAAGCTGGCCGCCCGGATAGTGACCGAAGGGGAGGGAAAACTGACGAGCTTTCTGCTCACCAGGGATGGCAGTCCGATCTACAGTTCGCAGAGTCGTCCCATGAATACCAGCGCCCTGCCAAGCCTGGACCAGGCCGCCTATGTGGAGCAGGCAATGGGTGAACAAGTGCTGGCGCTCACCGCCCTGCCCCTGCAGGACAGCACCGGCCAGCACATCGCCACCCTGGTGTTGCAACAAGACATCAGCGAGACCGCCGCCACCCTCGCCCGGGTCAAGCGTATAGAACTTGCCGTCGGCATCGGGGTGCTGCTACTGATGTCATTGGTCATCGCCTGGAGAATAAGCCACGCCTTTGCCCCTCTCAAACAGGCCATTGTCACCCTGCATGCCATCGCCCAGGGCGACCTGTCGCAGGACATCGACGCCCACAGCAACAACGAACTGGGCAAGATGTTCGACAGCATGCGCAAGATGCGGGAGCAACTGCGCCATATCGTCAACTCGCTGATGGAGAACACCTCGGAACTACAGCGCGTGGCCTGTGAAGCCGCCCTGGTCACCAACGAGGCCAGCAGTGGCGCCGACCGGCAAAAGAGCGAAACCCAGAACGTGGTCTCCGCCATCACCGAGATGTCGAACACCGTGCAGGAAGTGGCCGGCAACGCCGCCCAGGCCGCCGAAGCCGCCGACGAGGCCAATCAACGTGCCAACGCGGGTCGCAACGCCGTCGAACAGGTATGCCAGAGCATCGAGCAACTGGCCGACAAGGTGGAATCCGGCGCCGAGGCCATTCGCCGGGTGGAACAGGAATCCGATGAAATCGGCAAGATTCTCGACGTGATCCGCGGCATCGCCGAACAGACCAACCTACTGGCGCTGAATGCCGCCATCGAGGCCGCCCGCGCCGGCGAGCAAGGCCGCGGCTTCGCCGTGGTGGCCGACGAGGTGCGCACCCTGGCCAGCCGCACCCAGGACTCCACCAGCGAGATCCAGGCCATGATCGAACGCCTGCAGGATGGCGCCCAACAGGCGGTGCAAGTAATGGGCGAGAGCCGCGAACAGGCGGCCGGCAGTGTGGAACAGGCCCAGGCCGCCAGCGAGGTGCTGACCGCCATCACCGAGGCCGCCGGCCGGATCTCGCAGATGAACACCCTCATCGCCACCGCGGCCGAACAGCAAACGGCGGTCACCGAGGAAATCAATCAGTCCGTGGTCAATATCTCCGCCATCGCCGAAGACACCTCCACCGGCGCCCTGAAGGCGGCGGAAAGCAACGACCGGATCAACCGCCTGGCCGACCGGCTGCAGTCACTGACCACGCGCTTCAAACTATAATCCCGGCGCACGACGTGGCCCGTCAATACCAGTGCACGCCCAGGCGCAGACCCGCCATCGCCAGGGGCTGGCTGCCGAACAGGTAATACCCCTGCCCGGTCAGTTCGGCGCTGGCCCACAAATGCTCGGTGAGCGGCTGGGCATAACCCACTGCCGCGGCCAGGCCCAGGCCATCGTAATTCTTCTGATACAACGAGCGCCCCGGTGAACCGCCCGACATTTCGATGACATCCTCGTTATAAATGGCGTAGTGCAGGGCGGCCTTGTAGAACAGGCCGCGACCACGGGGAAAATAGGTAAACTGGGGCCCGATGGCGAACACGCTGCGTCCCACGCTGTAGCGGGCATCGTCGTCGAAGCGCCCGCCGAGAATCATCTGCCCGCCCCACAGACGCCGACTGTCCAACCATTTGCCCAGCTCCAGGTTCATGTTGAAAACACGGCCCAGACGCTGCCGCCCCAGGGTGGTGAAATCGGCCTCGCTGCGTGGCAACAAGGCCTGGGCGCCAGCGGCCGCCAGGCCCAGGTGAAAGCCCCGTACCGGCTCCCGCGCCTGCCCCGCGGCCAGGCGCTGGCCATAGGCGGTGGTTCGCTCCGGCTGCAGGGGGTTGAGCATATAATAGGTACGCTTGCCGATCACGTAGCCGGCGCCGGCGCCGGCGAGGGTATAGGCACCCAGCACCACCGGCGTCACCAGGACATACAACGCCCGGGAGCCCGGGTCGCCCTGCGCGATGGCGGACAACATGGCCAGACTGCTGCCCACCAGACCGGCCATTCCACCCCATCGGAAGGCCTGCTTGCGGTCTATGGTGGTGATGCGATGCACGTCCTGCCTCGGCACACGCACCATCCCCGCCTTCTGCATCACCTGTAACTGTCCGTCCGACAACGCAAACCCTTTGCCCCGAATCTCGCTCTCGTCGGTCAGGGTGACGATGGTCTGACGTTTTTCCACCCGAATGCTGTCGCCAGGCTGCACCTGAACGGTGGTGCAACCCGCCAGCAGCAACAGGAAAAGCAACAATAGAAACTTGTTCATTCCGTGAATCCTCGAGCAGGCCGACAGAGGTACCGCAAGCCGTGCCAGGACACGGAAAAACAGCGGGCACGGGGATTCTAACACAAAGCCTGAGGGATAAAAGCACGCCCTGCGGACGGCGTGTTTTTCAAACCGACCGCCCTGCTCAGCGCTGGCGCCGCACCTCGGCACTCAGCTCCTGGGCCTTGCCACTGGCCGACAACAGGCGAAAACGCACCCGTTCGCCGGCGCGCAGCGGCCGCCGCGGCCCGATCAACATCAGGTGCAGGCCACCCGGGCGCATGCGCAGAATCTCCCCGGGCGCCACGGTGATGGCATGCTGCCGCTGCATGCGCATCATGCCGTTGGCATCGTGCATGCTGCGATGCAGCTCCACCCGCTGAAAGGCGTCGCTGTGGACAGCCGTGAGCGTGAGGGGCCAGTCACCGGCATTGCGCAGCACCAGATAGCCCGCCATCATGCGGCTGCCGGGCGGCGCCTCGCGCACCCAGGCATCCTGCACCTGCCACTGTCCCAGGGCCAGCACGGGCCAGAGCAGCAGCGCAATGAGAATCACTCTACCCCCCATAGTATTCCCTCACCTTGAGATAGACCTTCTTCATTCGCGCCACGTCGTGGGGTGGCAGCACATAGGCGCGCAGACGCGCCTTGGGATCGATGATGTAGACCGCGGCGAAGTGGGTGACGATGTAGTCATCGGAGGCCGTATCGCCCTCGAAATCATAGATCACCCCCAGGGGCTCGGCGAACTTGTCGATCTCGTCCTTGTCACCGGTGACAGCGATGAAGTCCTCGTTGAAATAGCTCACGTATTCGGCCAGTTTTTCCGGCGTGTCACGCCTGGGATCGACGGTATGGAACACAAACTGGGTGGGTGGCATGCCCTCGGCGCGGCTGAGGCGGTCCATGTTGCCCATGGTGGTGGGACAGATGTCCGGGCAACTGGTGTAACCGAAGAACACGATGGACCACTGGCCCCGGTAGTTGTCACGGGTGAAGGGCCGCCCCTGCTGGTCGCGCAGGGAGAAACGCGGCAGCGGCGTGGGCGGCGATTCCACGATCACTCCTTCCATGTCGGGGAATTTCAATGGCGGCGGCTCCGGCTGCCACAGCATGTTGAAAGCCACGCCGGCCCCGGCCAGAAGCACCACGGCGAAGAAAATCCCTGTCTGCAACCGCTTGCCCATGCGCCCACTCCCTGCCTATTGCAATTTGCTGGAATCGATTCGGTAACTGGAGATACCCAGGGGATCGTCGGCGTCCACCTTTTGCACAATGGTCACCATTTCCTTGGCCAGGCCCTTTTCGTACTTGTTGGCGAACTGGTAGATGTAGAAATGCCCGCTCAGGCGCACATCGCTGAGTTTCTGCTTGAGCTTGAGCTTCTCCAACTTGCCGAGCTTGGCCTGGATGTTGTCGAAATAATTGCGCCACTCCTTTTCGGAACGCACGTTGAAGAACTCCGGCGAGGCGAGGGAGAAGGCCTTGTCATAATCGCCCTCGTGCACCGACTGGAGAAACTGCTCCACCAGACGTTGGGCCCCCTCGTCGTCGGTATCCTGAGTGGAACAAGCCGCCAGCGTGATCAGTGCCAGCAGCGCCAGAAAAAGTCTTGTCATGGTTTTCATCGTCTATCCCTTTATTCGCACCAACAAGGTGTCTATGTCGTTCTCGTTCAAACGCCGGCGTACCACATCGAGTTCCCGCAGGCTATCGAAGGGGCCTATGCGCACCCGGTGCCATGTATCGCCCTCGGCCGTCTTCACCACCTGGATCCTGGACTCGATGCCCAGCAAGGCTAGGCGCGCCCGCCGCCGGTCGGCATCGGCGTAACGGCGAAAAGACCCCGCCTGCAGCATATAGCGCCCGGGCTTCTTCGCTGGCGCCGCCTTGCCGGCCGGCACCTCCGGCCCGGCCTCCTGTTCGGGCACCAAAACCTCGCGCTCGGGCAGGATGCTGTAGAACTCGAAACGCGAGGGGGGTTGCTCCGGCCCGGAATCCGGCTTGCGCCCGCCAGCCTCTCCCGCGCCGACTTGCACCCGCTCTGCGGGAACGGACACCGTTTCTTCCCCCTGCCGCCGCTCCTGCTGCTCCGGCTGCAACTGCAAGAATACCAGCAAGGCGATGAACAGGCCTATGAAAACCCCCGCCCCCAGCCACAGCCATCCCGGCAGCGTGGTGGCCGTGGCGGACTTGCCGGTGCGCGGGGTGGCACCGGGAGTGGCGCGTTTCTTGGCGACCTTTTTCTTGCTCGCGCGCCTGGCCAAGAGTCACATCGCCTCGGGCGCGGACACGCCCACCAGTTCCAAGCCATTGCGCAACACCTGGCGCACCGCGTGAATCAGGTGTAAACGGGCCTGGCACAGCTCGGCATCTTCGACGATGAACTTGTGGGCGTTGTAATAGGTGTGAAAGAGATTGGCCAGCTCCCTCAGGTAATGAGGCAACTGGTGCGGCTCGAAGTTCAACGCTGCCGCTTCCACCACTTCGGGATAACGCGCCAACGCCCTGAGCAGGGCCTGTTCGTGGGCATTGTCCAGCCGGCCAAGGGCCCGGGCCGCCTGCTCCGGTTCATATACCAGGTCCTGCTCGTTCAGCTCGCGGAACACGCTGCAGATACGCGCATGGGCATACTGGATGTAATAGACCGGGTTGTCGTTGGACTGAGACTTGGCCAGGTCGAGATCGAAATCCAGGTGCTGCTCGCACTTGCGCATCACATAGAAAAAGCGAGCGGCATCCCGCCCCACTTCCTCGCGCAGCTCACGCAAGGTGACGAATTCGCCGCCGCGGGTGGACATCTGCACCTTCTCGCCGCCACGGTAGAGCACGGCGAACTGCACCAGCAAGACCTCCAGCGCCCCGGCATCACGCCCCAGGGCACTCAGCGAAGCCTTCACCCGCGGCACATAACCGTGATGATCGGCACCCCAAACGTCGATGACACGCTCGAAACCCCGCTCGAACTTGTTGAGATGGTAAGCGATATCGGAAGCAAAATAGGTGGTCTGGCCATTCTCGCGCACCACCACGCGATCCTTCTCGTCGCCATAGTCGGTGGAACGGAACCACAACGCACCGCCACGCTCGTAGATTTTGCCGCTTTGCTTGAGCTGCTCGATGGTACGCTCCACTGTGCCGTCTTCCATCAGGCTACGCTCGGAGAACCACTGGTCGTAGACCACACCGAATTCGGCCAGATCCTCGCGGATATCCTCCAGGATGCTGTTGAGACCCGCGCCGAACACCGCGCGATAACCGCCGTGGCCCAACAGGCGCTTGGCGTTGGCGATCAGACCATCGATATGGGCCTCCTTGTCGCCTTCCGGCGCATCCGCCGGCACGCCTTCGATAACCCGGGCGAAATCGCGCCGGAAGGCATCGTCGTGCTGGCGGCGCAGCGCGGCGGCGATATCGACGATGTAGCTGCCGCGATAGCCATTGCTGGGAAACACCACCGGCTCGCCACACAATTCGAGATAACGCAGCCAGACACTCACCGCCAGGATATCCATCTGGCGGCCGGCGTCGTTGACGTAGTATTCCCGCCACACGTCGAAACCCACCGCTTCCAGCAGATTGGCCACCACCGCGCCATAGGCGGCGCCACGGCCATGGCCCACGTGCAGGGGACCGGTGGGATTGGCCGACACGAACTCCACCTGCACCCGGCGCCCGGCGCCGAGATTGCTGCGGCCATAGCCCTCGCCCTGGGCATGGATGTCATGGAGCACCGATTGGGCAGCGGCACTGGCCAGATGAATATTGATGAAACCGGGGCCGGCGATCTCCACCCTCTCCACCCACTCCGAGGCCGGCAGACGCTGGACGATCCGCTGCGCCAGCTCACGGGGGGAACAGCCTGCCGCCTTGGCCAGACGCAGGGCGACATTGCATGCGAAATCGCCATGGGCAGGGTCACGGCTACGCTCCACTTGCACCGGCAAGGCCACATCTCCGGGCAACAGGCCGTCGGCCCTCAAGGCCTCCAGGGCGGCACCGATCAAACTACTGATTTCTGCTTTCAACAATGACTCCAAACGGGAAAGGCTGTCGAAGGGCGGCTATTTTACCGATCGCGGGCGCTTCAGTCACCGCGGATCTTGCCCTCGGTGCCCGCCAGCAGGTTGCGGATGTTGGAACGGTGGCGCCAAATGAGCAACGCGCTGAGCACCACGGTCATGACCACATAAGCCGGCGTGCCATTGATCACCTGCATGTACAGTGGCGCCAGCACCGCCGCCACCAGGGCCGCCAGCGAAGAGATATTGCCCACCAGCGCCACCACGATCCAGGTGGCCAGCACCGCCAGCCCCACCGGCCAGGCCAGGGCCAGCAACACGCCCGCCGCGGTGGCCACTCCCTTGCCCCCGCGAAAACCAAAGAACACCGGGTAGAGATGCCCCAGAAAGGCGGCCAGGCCCACCAGGGCCAGACCGGGCGCGGCGAGACCAAAGGCCTTGGCCAGCAACACCGGGATCACGCCCTTGACGCTGTCGCCCAGCAGGGTGAGCGCCGCCGCCTTCTTGCCGCCATGACGCAGCACATTGGTGGCACCGGGATTTTTCGAACCATAGCTGCGCGGATCGGCCAGGCCCATCAGGCGGCTCACGATCACCGCCGTCGACAAGGAGCCGAACAGGTAGCCCGCCACTATCCAAACCACATCGTCAATCATTGCATTACCTATCCTCGTCGAGCCACCTTTCTCCAGCGCCGGTTTGCGATTATAGTGGCTGTTTTGTCACAAGTCGCGACCCATCATGGACATCATCTATCTTTCCGACCTGCGCATCGAGACCATTATTGGTATCTACGACTGGGAACGACGGGTCAAGCAGACCGTCAGCATCGACCTGGAAATGGGTACCGACATCGCCCGCGCCGCGGCCAGCGACCACATCGACGACACACTCAACTACAAGGCGGTGGCCAAGCGCCTGATTCAATTCGTTGAGAACAGTGAGTTTCAACTGGTGGAGACCCTGGCCGAACGCATCGCCGAAATCGTGCTCGAGGAGTTCGGAGTACCCTGGCTGCGCCTGCGCCTGGCCAAGCCCGGCGCGGTGCGCGGCGCGCGCGACGTGGGCGTACTCATCGAGCGGCGGCGGCAACCGGCATGACCCGGGTCTACGTGAGCATCGGCAGCAATATCGAACGCGAGCGGCATATCCGCGCCGGCGTGCGCGCCCTGCGCGAGCACTATG
The DNA here is from genome assembly GCA_015487785.1 of Gammaproteobacteria bacterium. Lineage (GTDB taxonomy): Bacteria > Pseudomonadota > Gammaproteobacteria > S012-40 > S012-40 > S012-40. Next base: position 10,424 of record WFPC01000019.1, read on the forward strand.
GCGAGTTGCTGCTGTCACCGGTGTACGAGAGCGCGGCGGTGGGCTTCGAGGGCGACAATTTCTACAATCTGGTAGCCGCCTTCGACACCCTGGAACCCGTGGAGGCCGTGGATGCCTTCCTGCGCCGGGTGGAAGACGCCAACCAGCGCGACCGCCGCGGCCCGCGTTTCGGCCCGCGCACCCTGGACATCGATCTGCTGCTCTACGGCGAGTTGGTGCGCCAGCAGGGCAGGCCCCGCCTGCCGCGCCCGGAGATCACCGAGAACGCCTTCGTGCTCAAACCCCTGGCCGACCTGGCAGGGCAACTGCGCGACCCTTTGAGCGGTCGCAGCTATGGCCAGTTGTGGCGCGAGTTCGCGCGCCCGGAACAACGCCTGTGGCCGGTGGCCTTCGAGTTCGACTGAATTGGCATTGGACACCGGCGGCAACAGGCTGATCCGACTATTTCAGTGTTGCAGGCTGCGCCCCCCGTCCACCGCCAACACCTGGCCGGTGGTATAGCCGGCGTCACGCACCAGGTAGAGCACCGCGCGGGCGATGTCCTCCGGCTCCCCAGGCCGCTTGAGCGCGGTGCGCTCAATGATCTCCCGCTGACGGACCACATCCAGCCCTTCCGGCCACAAGATGGCCCCTGGCGCCACCGCATTCACCCGCACCGCCGGGCCCAGCTCCCGCGCCAGGGCCTTGGTCTGCATCACCAGGCCGGCCTTGGCCATGCAATAGACGGGATAGTTCTTCAGCGGCCGCTCGGCATGGATGTCGACGATATTGACGATGCTGCCCTCGCGCCGGATGAGTTCCGCCATGGCGGCCTGGGAAAGAAAGAACGGCGCCTTGAGATTACTGGCCATGAGATCGTCCCACTGTGTCTCGCTCACCTCGCCCAGTGGCGTGGGGTAGAAACTGGAGGCATTGTTGACCAGCACATCCAGCCGCCCATGACGCTCCAGCACCTGCGCCACCACCGCCTCGGGCGCGCCGGAGCGTCCCAGGTCGGCCTGGAGGGTGAAGGCGCTGGCCAGGCGACGGCCGTTGAGTTCCTCGGCCAGGGCCTCGGCCGCCTGGCGCGAATGGCGGTAATGGATCACCACCCGCGCGCCCGCCCCGTGCAGGGCCTTGACGATGGCCGCGCCCACGCGATGCGCAGCCCCTGTCACCAAGGCCAGGCGTTCGTCCAGGGTGTCGTCGTGCATGTCTCATCCTCCCATGGGGTTTCGCTGCGTGCCATTTTGCGAGTAAACTCGCCCCTGCCCCGATCAAGAAATCCCGCACCCAACCGATAGGGCTGCCATGAACCCGCATCATATACCGTCCACCCTGCCCGAACCCAGCCCCGAGGCGCAACGACAGAGCGCCCGGCTGAAAGATCTCATACGCGAGGAGATCCAGCGGGCCGGTGGGCGCTTGCGTTTCGATCAGTTCATGGCTCAGGCACTCTACCGACTGGGCCTGGGCTATTACGCCCAGGCCGGGCAGATCTTCGGTGAGGGGGGCGACTTCATCACCGCGCCGGAACTCAGCCCCCTGTTCGGTCGCTGCCTGGCCCGCCAGGCCCGCCAGGTGCTGGAAGAGCTGGGCGGCGGCGAACTGGTGGAGTTCGGCGCCGGCTCCGGGGTGCTGGCCGAAACCCTGCTGCGCGAACTCGAGGCCCTGGACTGCCTGCCCCGGCGCTATACCATCGTCGATGTCAGCCCCACCCTGGTACAACGCCAGCAGGCGCGCCTGCGACAAAACCTGCCCCATCTGTTCCAGCGCATCCAGTGGCGGGAAAGCTGTCCACGGGGTTTCCGCGGCATGGTGGTGGGCAACGAGGTGCTCGATGCCCTGCCGGTACACAAGGTGCGCTTTCGCCAGGATGGCAGGCACGAGGAATTGTTCGTCGCCGACGAGGCCGGCCGCCTGGTCTGGACCGCCGGCGAACCCAGCTCGCCAAGGCTGAAGCAGGCGCTGGAGCAGATCTACCGGGAACACGGCGAGGGCATGGTCGATGGCTACGAGAGCGAGATCAACCTGGCCGCCGAGCGCTGGCTGGGCGGTCTGGCCGAAGCCATGGAACAGGGCGTGGTGATCCTGATCGACTATGGCTTTCCCCGCCACGAGTTCTATCACCCGGAACGCCACCAGGGCACCCTGATGTGTCATTACCAGCATCATGTGCATCCCGATCCCCTGATCCTGCCAGGTTTGCAGGACGTGACCTCGCATGTGGACTTCACCGCCATCGCCGAAAGCGCCCTGGCCTGCGGGCTGCAGGTGGCGGGTTTCACTACCCAGGCCTATTTTCTCATCGCCTGCGGCATCGAGCAGATGCTGGCTGAACTGGAACCCGAAAGCATGGACTTCCTGCGCCAGGCCCAGGCGGTGAAAAAACTGCTCATGCCCCACGAAATGGGCGAGCTGTTCAAGGTCATCGGCCTGAGCAAGGACTTCCCCGAACCACTGCTGGGTTTCTCCCTGCTGGACCAGCGCGCCCGGCTGTGACGCCATGGCCCGTGGGTGAAATATCCCGCTATACTGGATGCCCCATCCCGCTACCTGGCAGGGACGAGATCCATGCGCAAGATCATCCACATTGACATGGACTGCTTCTACGCCGCCATCGAGGTGCGTGACCAGCCCTCCCTGCGCGGTCGTCCGGTAGCAGTGGGCGGGCGCCCGGAACAGCGCGGCGTGCTGTGCACCTGCAACTACGAGGCACGCCGCTACGGGCTGCATTCCGCCATGCCCAGCGCCCTGGCCCTGCGTCGTTGTCCCGGACTGGTGCTGTTGCCGGTACGCATGGAGAAATACAAGCAGGTTTCGCGGCAGATCCAGGCCATCTTTCGCCAGTTCACCGACATCATCGAACCCTTGTCCCTGGACGAAGCCTATCTGGATGTCAGCCACAGCCGCCATTGCCAGGGTAGCGCCACGCGCATCGCCCAACTCATCCGCCAGCGCATTTTCGAACAACAGCGTCTCACCGCCTCGGCCGGGGTGGCACCCAACAAATTCCTCGCCAAGGTGGCCAGTGACTGGCGCAAGCCCAACGGACTGTTCGTGATCACCCCCGCAGAGGTAACCGATTTCGTGCGCCGGCTGCCGGTGGAGAAGGTCTTCGGCGTGGGCAAGGTCACCGCCCGGCGCATGGCGGAGCTGGGCATCGCCACCTGCGGCGACCTGCAGGCCTGGCCGCTGGAGGCCCTACGCCAGCATTTCGGCAGTTTCGGCGACAATCTCTATCGCCTCTGCCGTGGCCAGGACGATCGCCCGGTGCAAACCCAGCGCCTGCGCAAATCCCTCAGCGTGGAAGAAACCTACAGCCAGGACCTCACCACCCTGGCCGACTGCCGCAAACACCTGCCGGTGCTGCTGGCGGAGTTCCAGCGCCGCCTGGCCCGCCTGGATCCACGCCGGGAGCGCCCCATCAAGTCCCTGTTCGTGAAGATCAAGTTCAGCGACTTCAGCCAGACCACCATCCAGAGCCCCTACCGCGGCAGCCTGACGCTGGCGCATTTCTTGTTGCTGCTCGAACGCCGCTACCGGGAACATCCCCGCCCCGTGCGTCTGCTGGGCCTGGGAGTGCATTTCCAGTCGCCCCAACAGGCCCAGGCGCCACGACAATTGAGCCTGGCCCTGTAAGGTTCGGGCCCTTCAAGAGCCGCGAACGCTGCCAGACAGGCCGCTGCGCTTGGTTATTACGGAAAGAACAACGCCGCCAGCCGCCGGCCCGGGTCGGGCGCCCGCATGAAGGCCTCTCCCACCAGGAAGGCATGCACGCCATGCTCACGCATCAACACCACGTCCTCCGGTTGCACAATGCCGCTCTCGGTCACCACGGTGCAACCGGGAGGAATTGCTTCCAGCAGATCCAAGGTGGTCTGCAGGCTCACCTCGAAGGTGCGCAGGTTGCGGTTGTTGATGCCGATCAGGGGGAGATCCAGCTTCAACGCCCGCTCCAGCTCGCCGGCATCGTGTACTTCCACCAGCACATCCATGCCCAATTGCCGCGCCAGGCTGGCCAGCCCGCTCATGGCTGCATCGTCCAGGGCGGCGGCGATGAGCAGGATGCAATCGGCACCCAGGGCCCGGGCCTCACAGACCTGGTAGTCGTCGATAATGAAATCCTTGCGCAGCACCGGCAGAGAACAGGCGGCACGGGCCTGCTGCAGGTAGGCATCGGCGCCCTGGAAGAAATCCACGTCGGTGAGCACCGACAAGCAGGCGGCGCCGGCCGCGGCATAGCTGCGGGCGATAGCGGCCGGCTGAAAGTCGGCGCGCAACACGCCCTTGCTGGGCGAGGCCTTCTTGATTTCGGCGATCACCGCCGGCCGGCCGCCGGCGATGTGCGCCTCGATGGCTTGCACGAAACCCCGCGGAGTGTCGCCGGCCTGCTCGATACGGCGCAGCAGCTCGCGCTGGCCCCGTTCGCGCCGGCGCTGGTCGATTTCCTCGCGCTTGCGCCGGAGAATCTTCAGCAGGATGTCAGGAGTATCGGGCTGCATGCTCAGAGCGCCTGGGAAACCCGCACCAGCTCGGCCAGCTTTTCCCTGGCCCGGCCATTGGCAATGGCCTCGCGCGCCCGCGCCACTCCGGCCTGGAGACTGTCGGCCACGCCGGCGGCGTAGATGGCGGCACCGGCATTGAGGGCCACGATGTCGGTCCAGGGGCCGGGCTGGTTGTCCAATACCCGCTGCACCATGGCCAGGCTCTGTTCCGCGCCGTCCACCGCCAGCGCGGCCACATCGCCCCGCGCCAGGCCGAATTGCTCGGGAGTGATGGTGTAGGTCTCGATGTCACCGTTGTTGAGTTCGGCCACCCGGGTGGGCGCGCCGATGCTGATCTCGTCCATACCGTCTTCGGCGTGTACCACCAGCACATGCTCGCTGCCGAGCCGGCGCAATACCCGGGCCAGGGGCTCCAGCCAGGCGACATCGAATACACCGATGACCTGGTTGGGAGCGCCGGCGGGATTGGTCAGCGGACCCAACAAATTGAAAACCGTGCGCACCCCCATTTCCCGGCGCGGGCCGATGGCGTGCTTCATGGCGCCATGGTGCAGGGGCGCGAACATGAAGCCCACGCCCACCTGCTCGATGCAACGAGCCACCTGCCGGGGATCCAGATCCAGGCGCACACCGGCGGCCTCCAGCAGGTCGGCGCTGCCCGAGCGGCTGGAGACCGAGCGATTGCCATGCTTGGCCACTCGCGCCCCGGCGGCGGCCGCCACCAGGGCGCTGGCGGTGGATATATTGAAGGTGTTGGCGGCATCCCCGCCGGTACCGCAGGTATCCACCAGGTGAGGATCGGCCACCTCCACCCGCTGGGCCAGTTCGCGCATCACCCGGGCGGCGGCGGCGATTTCGTCGACGCTCTCGCCCTTCATGCGCAGGCCGATCAGAAATCCCCCGATCTGTGCCGGGGTGGCCTCACCGGTCATGATAGCTCGCATCACCGAGGTCATTTCCTCGCCCGAGAGATCGCGGCCCTCGGTCACCCGGCGAATAGCTGCTGGCAGGTCCATGTCGACTTCCCCCCCCTTTATTGTTCAGCTTTGCAGAAAATTCTCCAGTAACTGGTGCCCGCATTCCGAGAGAATGGACTCGGGATGGAACTGCACCCCCTCGATGGCATGTTCGCGGTGACGCACGCCCATGATCTCGTCCATGGCGCCCTCCTCGGTCTCGGTCCAGGCGGTGATCTCCAGGCAGTCGGGCAGGCTGTGCTTGTCGATCACCAGGGAGTGATAGCGGGTGGCCTCCAGTGGATTCTTCAAGCCACGAAACACCCCCTGCCCCCGGTGATACACCAGCGAGGTCTTGCCGTGCATGATGGCGCCGGCATGCACGATGCGTCCGCCGAAAGCCTGACCGATGCTCTGATGGCCCAGGCACACGCCCAAGATAGGCAGACGACCGGCAAAATGCCGGATCGCCGCCACCGAGATACCCGCCTCGTCGGGGGTACAGGGCCCGGGAGAGATCACCAGGCGCTCGGGCGCCAGGCGCTCTATGTCCTCGATGCCGATCTGGTCGTTGCGAAACACCTGCACCTGCGCACCCAGCTCGCCCAGGTATTGCACCAGGTTGTAGGTGAAGGAGTCGTAGTTGTCGATCATCAACAGCATCGGCGCGTCTCTCGCGGGCGGCAAAGGCGGAAGTTTAGCACGAAGGCCGTGCTTTTCGAGCGGATGAGAAAAAACATTCGTTTCTTTATAATTACGCGCTCGTGCATCGTTGAGCCAAGACCGCCATGATCGACAACATCAAGCGACTGACAGAATCCACCCACTTTCAAAACTTCATCGTTTTCATCATCTTGCTCAATGCCGTGGTGATCGGGCTGGAAACCTACCCCGGCGTGATGGCCGAGTGGGGCTGGCTGCTGGAAGCCATCAACGGCCTGTGCCTGAGCGTTTTCGTGATCGAGATCGCGCTCAAGATCATCGCCTGCGGCAGGCGTCCGCAGGATTATTTCAAATCCGGCTGGAACGTATTCGACTTCGTCATCGTCGCCGCCGCCTTCCTGCCCGGGCTGGAGAATCAGTCCACCGTACTGCGGCTGATCCGGCTACTGCGGGTGCTACGCCTGCTCAGCACCCTGCCCAGCCTGCAAATGATGATCGGCGCCCTGATGCACAGTATTCCCCGCATCGGCCAGATGGCCCTGCTGGCCGGCCTGTTGTTCTACGTCTATGCGGTGATCGGCCAAACCCTGTTCGGCGAACACGACCCCGAACACTGGGCCACCCTGCATATTTCCCTGCTGAGCCTGTTCCGCACCCTCACCCTGGAGGACTGGACAGATCTCATGTACACCGGCATGGAACTCTATCCCTGGGCATGGATCTATTTCGTGAGCTTTGTCCTGCTGGCGACCTTTGTTATCTTCAACATGCTCATCGGCATCATCCTCAACAGCATGGAAGAGGCCCGTGAACAAATCGCCCGGGAACACGCCAAACAACACCCGGGGGAAGACCTGGCCACCAAGATCAAACACGTGCGCGAGGCCCTGGACGAACTGGAGCTCGAGCTGAAGAACCGCGGAGAAAAATGACCATGAAGACACATCAGGCCCGCAAGCTCGCAGCCGGTTTCGGCCTGGGCCTGCTGATGAGCCTGGGCGACAGCGCCTGGGGCCTGTTGCGGCTGGCGCAGGACAACGTGGCCGTCACCCCGCAAACGGTGGAGGTGGCCAGCGTGGAAGAACTCAAACGCCTGTTCCAGCGCCTGGACTACACCTGGCCTCCCCGTGGTCAGGTACCCGCGGTGGCGGTCCGAAGCCTGCCGCGTGACTTTCCCGCGATTCGCCAGGTCCGCGAGAAGAAAGCCCTGTTCCTGTCCCTGCTCACTCCCATCGTAGTGCACGAGAACCGGCGCCTGCGTGAACAACGCAAGCTGGTGAAGCTGCTGCTGAGCCAGCCGCTGAACTTCACCGACGACGTTTACGGCGAATGGCTGCAACGCCTGGCCCGCGACTACCGTATCGATCCCCCCGCCGACGGTGCCTACCACCGCATCCGGGACCAACTCCTGGCCAAACTGGACGAAATCCCACTGAAGCTGGTACTGGCCCAGGCGGCCATCGAGAGCGGCTGGGGCACCTCGCGCTTCGCCCTGGAGGGCAACAGCCTGTTCGGCCAGTGGACCTATGCCAAGAACGCTGGCCTGGTACCCGACCAACGTGACGAGGGCGCCACTCACAGCGTGGCCGCCTTCCCCTCGTTGCAGGCCTCGGTGCGTTCCTACCTCAACAATCTCAACCGCAACCGTGCCTATCGCGAGCTGCGCCAGATCCGTGCCCGCCTGCGCCAGCAGGGTCGGCCGCTGGACGCCCATGCCCTGGCCGCCGGCCTGGTGCGCTACTCCCAGCGTGGCGACGCCTACGTGGAAGAAGTGCGCCGCATCATCCGCTCGCGCAGCCTGGCCAGCCTGGACCAAGTCACTCTTCGGCTAGCCATGGTTGAATCCATAGATGGCTGAACCAGTAATAACGCCCCGCTGACAAACTGGGCACGGTGCAGTTGTAGCGCCCGCGCCGGGTACCGAAGGGTTTGGGGGCCCGGGCCTCGAAACTCCTCCCGTCGTCCAGCCAGCGCACCTCGATCTCCCCCTGATGGGAGGCATAGCAGCGCAGTTCGCCCTGGCGCGGCAGCCTGCGCGCCAGGCTCACGCGCAGGCTCGGCGGCTGCGGCGCCCGCAATACCGGATCGAAGGGCGTCACCTGCGCCAGCGGCAGGGGCAGACTGGCAGCCTTGGTGGCGAAGCTCTTCAGCTCGCCATACCAGTCGGACACCGGAAAACGCGGCACCACCCGCAAATCGGTGCTCGGCCCAAAGGCCCCGGACTGCTGGCCAAAGCCCACCCAGCCCAACTCGGCCACCACTTCGGCCACCAGGGGATCGTATTCACCATAGGGATAGGCGAAAAACGGCAACACCTCGCCCAGTTCTTCGCGCAGGCGTTGCTGGGCCTGCAACAATTCCTCCCGGATCAACACCCGGCGCCGGACCGGGTCGGCGACCGCAACCTCGGTCAAGTGGCCATGATCGCGTGAATGATTGGCAAAACTGACCCCGTGCTCGCGCATTTCGCGCATCTGCGCCCAGCTCATATAGGACTTGAAGCCCCTATCCACCGGTCGCGTGGCCACGAACACCGTGAACGGCCAGCCCCGTTCACGCAACAGGGGATAGGCATGCCGGTAGACCGACAAATAGGCATCATCGATGGTGATGGCCACCGCCTTGTCCGGCAGCATCCGTCCCTCGCGTATGGCCGCGACCACCTCCGCCAGCGACAATACCCGGAAACCCTCCCGCTCCAGCAGATCGAGCTGGGCACGGAACTGCGCCAGACGAATACTGGTACTGGGAAAACGATCCTCGCCAAAACGGTGATACATGAACACCACTGCCTGCGGCGAGGCCGCCAGCGCCGCGGCCGAGCCCAGCCAGGCCAGCAGCAAGGCGCCAAACCATCGCTTCATCCCTTTCACCTCGCTTGAACTTTTTCCCGGAAAATTGATACTAATGCTGCAACAACAAGCACAACACGCCCAACCCAGGAACGCTCGCCATGCCAGAAACCATAGCCGCCAGCCTCGTCACCTACCTCGTCATGCTGGCCGCCTATTACTGGGCCCGCCACCGCGCCATCCATATCCCCGCCATGATCGGGGTGATTCTGTTCGACCTGGGCATGCCCTTTTATCTCTACATGAACCGGGACTGGAAGGAACGCCTGATCGACGGCGGCGAGATCTTTTCCTTTCTCATCTGGATGCACCTGGGCCTGGTACTCACGCTCTACGTACTCTATGTCATGCAGGTGCAGGCCGGCCTCAAGCTGCGCAAGGGCGAAAATTCACTCCGCGAGACCCACATCGCCCAGGGCCGCGGCATCCTGCTGGCGCGCCTGATGGTGATCCTCACCGGCGCCCTGCTCTACGAACCCGAAACCTGACCCATGCACATGAAAAAGGCCCAGAAAACCGGGCCTTTTTCGTGCACGTGCGAGAACTCACCCCTTGCGCTTCCTCTCTATCATGTCGTGGATCATGGGTGTCAGGATCAGCTCCATGGCGAAACCCATCTTGCCACCAGGCACCACGATGGTATTGCGCCGTGACATGAAGGAATCGCTGATCATGTTCAGCAGATAGGGAAAATCGATGGTTTCCGGATCGCGGAAGCGAATCACGATAAAACTCTCATCCGGCGTGGGAATATCCCGTGAAATGAAGGGGTTGGATGTATCCACCGTGGGCACCCGCTGGAAGTTGATATGGGTGCGCGAGAACTGCGGGGTGATATAGTGCACATAGTCGGGCATGCGGCGCAGAATGGTGTCCACGATGGCCTCGGCGGAATAACCGCGCTGGGCGCCGTCACGGTGGATCTTCTGGATCCACTCCAGGTTGACGATGGGCACCACCCCCACCAACAGATCCACATACTGGGCCACATTGACCGTATCGGTCACCACCCCCCCGTGCAACCCCTCGTAGAACAACAGGTCGGTACCCTCCGGAATGTCCTCCCAGGGCGTGAACTCGCCGGGGCCCAGGTTCAGTGACTTGTAGGGCTGGGCTTCCTCTTCGCTGTGCAGATACTTGCGGATCTTGCCGCGCCCCGTCTCGCCATAGACGCGAAACAGCTCCTCCAGCTTGTCGAATACATTACCCTCGGGCCCGAAATGACTGAGGCTGGTACCCTCTTGCTGGGCCTTGGCGATAGCCTCGCGCATCTCCACCCGGTTGTAACGGTGGAAACTGTCACCCTCGACCACCACCGGATTGATGCCCTCGCGGCGGAAAATATGCTCGAAGGCATTCTTCACCGTGGTGGTACCGGCACCGGAAGACCCCGTGACCGCAACGATGGGAAACTTGGTAGACATAAGATCGCTCCTCAAACAAATGAATAAACCGGTTGCGCCGCCAGCGAGCCCGCACCATCCCCTGCCATGCGGCAAGACCAGAAAACCGGGGGCTTCGAGCTGAAATCTCCCTGACCAAAGACCGGATCAGCGGGCGCGAAGCCGCAGAGTATAACCATTTCCCGCTGTTTTGTCTCTTTCACCCGCCCCGCAGGTGGCCATACTCCTGCGACGCAATATGTCGCATCGCCCGGTTTAATACAACCTACCGGACTTCTCACCCGTAACGAGCCGAATGCTGACCATGAACCCACATCACCACGAACTCACGGCCAGGGAACGCGCACAAGCCTTCGTCCAGGCCCGCCAGGCCATCGTCCACTCCCACCTGGGGCGGGTCTTGCGCGCCGGCCAGCCGAATCTGCTGCAAAAACTCCAGCAGGAAAGGGCCCAGATCATTGCCAGCCTGCCCCAGCGCATCGGCCTGGACGCCGCGGGCGAGCGCCACCTGCTGGCTGCCTACGCGGGCCGCATCCCCGCCACGGAGATCAGGAAACATGCCCTGGGCGAGGCCAGGGCCTTGCTGACGCACGAGATTCTGACCCGTCTCGGAGGCCATGCACAACGCAAACGGCAGCAGGCCCGGCAAGACCTGCAGGCGGCGCGGCAGGCACTGCAGCACAGCCTGGACGCACTCGACAAACTCGCCACCGAGCTGAAACGGCGGGATATCGATGACGAAACCTGGCAACACGCGCGCCTCTGGCGCGGCGCCGGCATGGAAATCGTGCCGCCCTACAGGCCCGCCACCCGCGCTGCCGACGCTACCTGGACCGTGGTGCAGACTCCGTATGCCCTGCAGCTGAGCTGGCTGCTGCACCGGCTTCACGCCATCTGCCGGGAACACATCGATTACGCCGACAGCTACAGCTTCCACGCCGCCCTGGCACAAAGTGCCAAGGCCTTCGGCGAGCCGCGACCTCGCTCCCACGTTCCCGGGCTGTGTCTCGCCGTGCTGGAACAGGCCAGAAAAAAGAGCATCGCATCACAGCAGGCCCGCCTGCGGCATCTGCAGTGCGCGATCGCCGACTATACCCGCATCATCGAGGCCCGCGCCGAAGACTTCCTGACCCGGTGCTGAACATCGCTGACCAACAACCCCGGAGGAGAACACATGCCAAATCCACAACTACGCGCGAGACACAACAGGATCCGCAGACACCACTATCCGCAGGATTACACCTTCCCCTGCAGCTACGACATCGATCTCTTCTACCGCGTGCGCAACGACTGGCTGCGCCGCCTCTACCTGCTGCGCTGTTCGCCGGAGTCGCAACATTCCGCGGATATCGTGGCATTCACCGAATTCCTGCTGGAAAACCAGCGTGGCCACCAGGGCCCGCACCGTATCGGCGGCTCCTGGTGCATACCCGCCGACCCTTCCATGCCCAGCGACGCCCGGGTGGATTTTTCCTACATGCCATCCTACATCGCCGTGGCCTGGCTCTGCCTGGTCTGGCAGGAACATGCGGCCATCGCCCTCGAGTTCGAGGATTTCCGGCGCGTCCTCAAGCGCGGCCTGGATTTCTGCGCGGGCCGCAACCTGGCGGGCCATGGCTACGACAGTGAACGTGAAATGCTCATCGCCATCGAATATCTGGCCCTGGGCAAGGTGTTCACCTTCGTGCGTGAACGCCCCGGCTTATCGCCCGCTTTCGAACAGGCCATCGCCTCGGCCAAGGCCGCCATCAGGCAGCGTCTGGCCAATAACGAGGGCTGGGGCAGCATCGAACCTCCTCGAGCGCGGCGCGCCCTCACCGCCCTGGCGGGAAGAGACTGCATCGACAGCAGGGTCTGCGCCCGTGTGCCCGAGTCACTCTGGGAGGAAGAGGTCACGAACAAGCCCGAAAGATAAGGTGACCGTTGCCGTACGCCAAGAGCAGGCCGACCTGTGGAATACAAGGCGCTGGACAGTGGCTGCGCGCATGCGCGCCACCGTCCGGCAGCAACATCTTCTACAGGGCTCAAGGAGTCATGCATATCGGTTTACAGCCGCTTTCAGCTTTGCAACGATTTCCTCGCGCAGCGAGATGGGCGCGATCACCTCCACGTCGCTTCCCTGGGACAGCAACCACCAGCGCAACTGCCAGGTAAGGGATACCGTTGCCTCGAGATAACACGCATCGTCCGTGAAGCGGAGCTTCTGGTCGCAGGACAGCGGTGTCTCCCCGAGTATGCGGGGCAGCTCACCGTAGAGCCGGGCTTTCAGCTCGATGTTACCCTGGCTGCCAAAGTGCATGTGATCCTCACGCAGATACTCGGCGAGGTCGAAGCCCTCGGGCACCCGGCTTTCTTCGTATGTCCGCCGTGCCTTGCTCATTCGGTGCAGGGCCCAAATCCGAACATCCTCGTAATCGAAAGCCGTAGCCAGCAGGTAGCTGACCGGCCCCCGCTGCACCAGGCCGAGCGGATGCAAGACACGGGCTTCCGGCTCATTGCCTTTCAGTGAACGGTATTGCACCTCCAACTGTTGCCCATACAACAGCGCATCGTATACCTCGTTCATGACCCCGGCATCCACACTGGGCGGCAAAACCGGCTGGGTGGGATGGACCGTGCAAACCTTGCGCGACCAGTCGGCCAGGTTGTTTTTCCCCCGCTCGCGATCCAGGCGGGCAGCCGCTCCTTCGAACTGGCCCTGCATAGAATCCAGGATGGACTTGGGAAGCAAGGGTTTCAGAGTTTCCTGTATGAAATGCAGCGACAAGGCGTCACTGATACTCATGCCGGGAATGCCCAGGGAAGTGTTCCTGGCCCAGCGCCAGCCATAGGGACGTCCCCTGTCGTTGCACTCCAGCGTGGGAAAGAGGGCGCTCAAGGCTTGCAGGTCGCGCTGTATGCTGCGGGTACTCACCTGGTAACCGAGCTCACCCAGCTCCTGCACTATCTCTGCGACCGTTTTCCCCCGGCCTCCCGAGGGCAGGCACTTGAGGATTTCCCATTGCCGGCCGAGTGTCGACAGGGTATCGTTGGTTGGCATAGCTCTCCCTCTAGGTCCATGACCGCCCCGCAAGCCCCCAACACACCCCGCGAACGCACGAGCCGGTCATGTCATAGTGGCGCACAGCCTGGTGTAGGCCTCCAGCCGCCTTTGCAGGGCATCGATCCGGTAGGTTTCCATCTCCACCAGGTTGAAGCTGCTCCTGGCCAGCACATGGCGGCAAAGCATGAGAACATCGTATTGCACGGGTGAGTTTATCAATGTATTCGCCGCCTCGGCCAGAGTGCCGAAAAACCAATATTTGTTCTGCTCGCCGAGCACGTTTGCGGCAAGGCTGTCGAGCTTGTAAAACAACCAGCTCAGGGGAAGACAATAGGGTGTCCTCACCACGGTCCAGGTCGCATCCTTCGCGTGCCTGGCCACGGCCGTATCGGCGACGATTTCCACATTGGCCGCCTGCCAAGGCCGCACGGTCAGGTAATAGCCCCTGTCCAGCAGGCCATCCAGGGCCGCGCCGAAATCGTCCAGCCGCTGCAGCAGCCGGGCCATTTCCTGCCGGGCATGGCGCAAGTCGGCCTCGGCCTCGTGCCTGATGGCAAGCACACACTGTTGCAGCTCTCGCCGGATCTCCTCGAGAAAGACCTCTATCACGGTTTGCTCGGAGGAAAACCCGGCAAGCCCCTCCGGTGAACCCGCCGCTCCAGCCGACCAGCGGGCCAGAACCCTGGCCGTGATCCTGGCGCGCTCGGCATCGATCCGGGCGTGCAATTCCAGGCCTTCCCTGCCTCCTCCCACAAGCCGTCCCGTCACCTGCCGCCACGCCTCCTGGCAGGCCTTGGCAAGAGCCTGGGCTGTCGGGGTATATTGGCATTCACAGCTACTCGTCATGGCATGGTCTCCCTTAGCATGTCACTCGACAGGAAGCCGGCACAAACACTGGCCCCTCCGGGTGAACATTGCAGCAGACCATGCGACACAACATGTCGCGGAAGGAGATAGTATCTCAAACATGACTACCTTACAGGTTTTCGTCTACGGCACACTGAAATGCGGCGGTCATAACCACCGCTTGCTGGAGAAAGACACATTCCTGGGAGAACACAGGACGCCACCACGCTACACCATGTATAGCCTGGGCAGCTTTCCCGCCGTCACCCGGCGCGGCAATACGGCAATCCGGGGCGAAGTCTACCGAATTTCGAAGCAAACCTTCGCCAGACTGGATCGACTCGAAGGTTATCCCTCGTTCTACAACCGCGTATTGATCGACACGCGCTACGGCAAGGCCTGGATGTACGTGATGGACGACGCATTGCACGGCCACCCCATCATCACAAGCGGCAACTGGAGAAACCCGTGACCAGAGACAGGCACGACACGCGACCCATCCATCGTTCCGCTTGCCTGAAGCCCGGCAGCCACGACCAGCCACATATATGCCGGCACATCATGCGGTATCCCGTCTATGAGAAGGGCGAAACCTTCTGCGAGGGCATCGATAGCTATCAACCCGGCAATAATAGGTCGTGTTCAGCCGGCGAGTGACGCCTTGGCCTGGTGGACGCTTGTAGCCCTGAACACAATCTAGATATTGCCTCAGAGAGGTTTGACAGAACAAACCGCAAGCCACCATGGCCCGATGGGCAAGCTATCGCCTACCGTTCTTTTTGGGAAAATAGTGCACGCCATCCAGGCCCTCGAAATCGTTGTCCTGCGTCCAGATTGTGGCCCGGTGTGCCCGCGCGGTGGCAAGGATGATGCCGTCGGCCATGGGGAGTTTCAGTTCCACGCTCAGTTGCGCGGCACGAATGGCCAGGCTGCCATCCAGGGGGACTTCCCTGCCCTGTTTCATCAGGGCGATGGCCTGGATTGCCGCGTCCTCTCCCAGCTGCCGGTGCACGACCTTGAACACCTCGAACAGAGTGATGCTGGGAACGACGAGCCGGTCCGCCTGCTTCAACGGTTCCCGGAAATGCGCCGCATTAGGGCCGGCGGCGAAGTATTCCAGCCAAGCGGAGGAATCCACCACGTGCTTCACAGACGGTCGTCCTCGCGCAGGACTTTGGTGTCGATGCCTTCAAGGAAACCTTCCATTTCCTCTATGCTGCGCTCGGGTATGAGTTCGATACGATTGCCGATTTCCATGATCTGCAACCGCTGACCCGGACGCAGATGCAAGGACTCACGGATGCGCTTGGGGATGACAACCTGGTATTTCGGCGAGATTTTCACGGCTTCCATGGCGACCCTCCTGATCGATTACATTACGGTATTACGATAATGTAATCGATAATGTTTTTGTTGGCAACTGTGCCTGACAAGCTTTTCCCCCTTGGTTGAAAAAAATGCCATGGGCGATCCAGCCTCTCATACCCCGCCCCTTTCAGCAGGGTTTCCTGCCCGAAACGCTCGGACCACAGCTGCGTCGTCCATGGAGACATGACCGGGAAGGTGCCAGGTGGCACAGTGAAAAAGAGGCTGGTCAAGGACAGAATCGAACTGCCGACACGGGGATTTTCAGGGCCAGCAAAATCAATAACTTACTGATTGTTCTGGAGCAGGGGGTGTTCGGTGCAGTCAGGGATTGTTTTGTTGATTCAACAGGTTGGGTCGGGTTGGCGCAGGGAGGGGGAATTAGGGGGTGTACCGGGAGTGTACCGAGAGAACCGCTCTCACCTTTTGAGTTGTTTCAGGTATTCAACCAGCTCATGCATCCTGGTTGTC
>WFPC01000020.1 GCA_015487785.1 Gammaproteobacteria bacterium
GTCTACGAGTGCCTGCGTGGCGGTCTGGACTTCACCAAGGACGACGAGAACGTCAACTCCCAGCCCTTCATGCGCTGGCGTCAGCGTTACGATTTCGTCATGGAGGCCATCCACAAGGCCGAGCAGGAGACGGGCGAGCGCAAGGGTCACTACCTCAACGTCACCGCGCCGACCCCGGAGGAGATGTACAAGCGTGCCGAGTTCGCCAAGGAGATTGGCGCGCCCATCATCATGCACGACTACCTGACCGGCGGCTTCTGCGCCAACACCGGCCTGGCTCAATGGTGCCGCGACAATGGCATGCTGCTGCACATCCACCGCGCCATGCACGCCGTGCTGGACCGCAACCCCAACCACGGCATCCATTTCCGTGTACTGGCCAAGGCCCTGCGCCTGTCCGGTGGTGACCACCTGCATTCCGGCACCGTGGTGGGCAAGCTGGAGGGCGACCGTGACGCCACTTTGGGCTGGATCGACCTGATGCGCGACTCCTTTATCAAGGAAGACCGTTCCCGCGGCATCATGTTCGATCAGGACTGGGGTTCCATGCCTGGCGTGATGCCGGTGGCCTCCGGCGGCATCCACGTCTGGCACATGCCGGCGCTGGTGAGCATCTTCGGTGACGACTCGGTACTGCAGTTCGGTGGTGGCACTCTGGGGCATCCCTGGGGCAATGCCGCCGGCGCCGCGGCCAACCGCGTGGCCCTGGAAGCCTGTGTGCAGGCCCGCAACGAAGGCCGCGAGGTGGAGAAGGAAGGCAAGGAGATTCTCACCAATGCCGCCAAGTCCAGCCCCGAGCTGAAAATGGCCATGGAAACCTGGAAGGAAATCAAATTCGAATTCGATACCGTGGACAAGCTGGACGTGGCGCACAAGTAATCGCGGCATGATCTGACGGGCGCGGGCCCTCGGGTCCGCGCCACCACCCGAGAATTCGACCGATCGAGGACAATACAATGAGTGAAATGCAAGACTACAAGTCGAGCTTGAGCGATGTCTCAAGCCGTAAATTCGAAACTTTCTCCTACCTGCCGGAGATGACCCCCGAGCAGATCCGCAAGCAGGTGGAGTACATCGTATCCAAGGGCTGGAACCCGGCCATCGAGCACACCGAGCCCGAGAACGCCTTTGGTCACTACTGGTACATGTGGAAGCTGCCCATGTTCGGCGAGACCGACGTGGACCGTATCCTGGGCGAGGCCGAGGCCTGCCACAAGGCGCATCCCAACAACCATGTGCGTCTGATCGGCTATGACAACTACGCCCAGTCCCAGGGCGCGGCCATGGTGATCTACCGCGCCAATCCGGTATAAGACCATTGCCCCGGTCCGGGAAGCCCAGGCTTCCCGGGCCTTATCAAGCCGCCTGCGTGCGGGTGGCTCGATAAGGTCAACGAGGGAGAGCTTCTCATGAGTGCCAAGACAGATTCAGCCATCACCAGCCTGGCCGAGGAATACCGGATCAAGGAAGAGCCCTTCTATTGTCCCGTCGGTGACGAGGTGGAGACCTACGAGGCCGCCTATGCCGCGCGCATGCCCATGATGCTCAAGGGCCCCACCGGCTGTGGCAAGTCCCGCTTCGTGGAGTACATGGCCTGGAAGCTGGGGCGTCCGCTGATCACCGTGGCCTGTAACGAGGACATGACCGCCTCCGACCTGGTGGGTCGTTTCCTGCTCGACAAGGACGGCACCCGGTGGCAGGACGGTCCGCTCACCCTGGCCGCGCGCATCGGCGCCATCTGCTACCTCGACGAGGTGGTGGAGGCGCGTCAGGACACCACCGTGGTGATTCACCCGCTCACCGACCACCGCCGTGAGTTGCCTCTGGACAAGAAGGGCGAGCTGGTCAAGGCACACCCGGATTTCCAATTGGTGATCTCCTACAATCCCGGCTACCAGAGTTTGATGAAGGATCTCAAACAGTCCACCAAGCAGCGTTTCGGTGCCCTGGATTTTGATTATCCGGAAACCGAAATCGAGGTGGAAATCATCGTGCGCGAGGGCGGGGTGGACAAGGACATCGCTGAAAAACTGGTGCAGATCGGTCAGCGCGGGCGCAACCTCAAGGGCCATGGCCTGGATGAGGGTATTTCCACCCGCCTGCTGGTCTACGCTGCACAGCTCATCAACAAGGGGCTCGCGCCGGTGGTGGCCTGCCGCGTGGCCCTGGTGCGGCCGCTCACCGACGACCCCGACATGCGCGATACCCTCGACGCCGCCGTCAGCACCTTCTTCGAATAGGTGCTGTGTCCGGGTGCGCCCGGCTCGAAGTAACGCAAGGGTGACAAGATGAGTGTAAATCTCGACGATTACCGCGAAGACCTGGAGCGGGCGGCGCCCGAGTTGAAGGACACCCTCGACGCCACCTTCCACGAGGCGGCCCGCCACATGTCGGCCGCCGCCCTGCACGATTACCTGGAAGGTGCCCGCGGCCTGGCCAGCCTGGGACGCGGAGGCAACCTGGTGGTGAGCTTCCTGGAGGAAATGCCGGCGGTGGTGAAGGAATGTGGCGACGATATCGTGCGTGACTGCATCAGCGCGGCGATGAAGTTGTCCTCCATGACCTCCGGCGAGGTCATCGCCTTGTTGTTCTCCACCCTGCCCACGGTAGCCCGGCGCCTGGGTGACCCCGAACTGGTGCGTGGCTATTTGCAGTTGATCCATCAACTGTCGGCCAAGTCCGCGCGCGGCCTGCGCCCCATGCTGGGGGTGATGGAGGAGTTGCTGTCCAAGCTCACCCTCTCCGGTCTGCGTCGCTGGGCCCTGTACGGCGCCCAGGCCTACGCCCGCGATCTGCAGGGGCAGGCGAAATACTTCGGTCTGCAGACCGAGGACGCCAAGGCCATGTTGCAGAAGGAGCGTCGTGGCACCCTGTTCATCGACAGCCAGCGCAAGATCAACTTCTTCCTGCGCGCCCTGTGGGGACGCGATTTCTTCCTGCGGCCCAGCGCCGCCGATCACGCCGGTTTCAAGCCCTATCTCGAGGCGCGGGTGATCCATCTGCCCGATGCGGTGGATGCCGTGGGCGGGGTGAAGGGGCAGGAACTCTATCGCGCCATGGCGGTGCACATGGCCGCGCACATGATGTATACCCCGGAGCCCATTTCCGCTGAGCAGCTCAGTCCGGCGCAGATGTTCTTCATCGGCTTCATGGACGATGCCCGGGTGGAGTATGCCGCGGTACAGAACTTCCCCGGTCTCAAGACGCTGTGGGGACGCCTGTTGCGGGTCAGTTTCGAGGAGGCGCCGCTGCATCCCACCGTGGCCTTGCTGGAACAACTGGCCCTGAGCCTGCTAGACCCGGACGAGCGCCTGGCCGATACCGAACTGCAGGCGCTGGCCGACAGTTTCCATGCCGATATCGCCGACCACAGCCTGGATCCGCAATTCGCCTGGCACAAGGGGCTGGAGTTGTTCAACCTGCTTTCGGCCCGGCGCGAGGTGCCCAGCCTGCGTATCCTGGAATCCATTCGTATTCCCTACCGCGACGACAACCGCCTGTTGTGGGATTTCGACGAGTTCGCCTGGGCCGACAACGTGGAATACCTGGGCGCGAGCCAACGCCAGGTGCGCAAGTATGTCTCGGCGGTGGAAATGGCCAACGAGGTGGATTGCGAGCTGGCCGGTGACGATGCCCAGGAGATCTGGGTCTGCGCCACCGAGTTCATGCCCTACGAGGATGCCGGCGAGGCCACCGTCAGCTTTAACGATATGTGGGGCAAGGAGCCGGTGTCCGATCCCTTCCACTACCAGGAATGGGATTACCAGGTGCAGCTCCACCGACCCGACTGGGTCACCCTCTACGAGCGTCGTCAGCCCAAGGGCGATCCCGAACTGATCGACAATATCTTGCTCGAATACAAGCCGGTGACCCAGCGTATCAAGCAGATCATCGACATGCTCCAGCCTCAGGGTGTGCAGCGGGTGCGCAACATGGAGGATGGCGAGGAAATCGATCTCAATGCCGCCATCGATGCCATGATCGCCATTCGCATGGGCGAGCAGCCCAATCCACGCATCACCATGCGCAATGTGATCAACAACCGCGACCTGGCCATCGTGGTCCTGCTGGATCTGTCGGAGTCCACCAACGAAAAAGTGGCTGGATCCGACAAGACAGTGCTGGAGCTGACCCGCGAGGCCGCCGCCCTGGTGGCCACCGCCATCAACGGTGTGGGCGATACTTTTGCCATTCACGGCTTCGCTTCCGACGGCCGTCACGACGTGCAGTATTATCGCTTCAAGGACTTCAGCCAGGGCTGGAACGAGGAAGCCAAGGCACGCCTGGCGGGAATCCAGGGAGGGCTGTCCACCCGCATGGGTGCGGCCCTGCGCCATGCCGGCCATCACCTGCTGCGGCAGGCCGAGCGCAAGAAGCTCATCCTGCTGGTCACCGACGGTGAGCCGGCCGACATCGACGAGCGCGATCCGCAACACCTGCGCCAGGACACCCGCAAGGCGGTGGAAGAGCTGGCCAGCAAGGGTGTCATGACGTATTGTCTGACGCTCGACCCCGATGCCGACCGCTACGTCAAGCGCATCTTCGGGATCAACAACTACACCATCATCGATCACGTGGATCGCTTGCCGGAGAAGCTGCCGACCCTGTTCGCCAGCCTCACCAGCTAGGCGCCCGGGGAAGCCAGGCGAAGGGGGAGAACCCATGAGCCGCGTCGGAGAGGTTCCTGTCTATGCGCAACGGCCGGACGAGATCGCCGCGCCACTCTACAACCTCTGGCGGCGTGCCTGCCTGCATGGGCTGTGTCCCCTGAGGCTGGAGTTTGCGCAATACCCCGGTGTGGCGATGATACTCGAACAGCGGGAATGGGTCTGTGTCAACACCTTGCAGAACGACCTGCCCATACTGGCCTGGGTGGAATTCGAAGACAGCCGGCGTGATGCCTTGCATCTGCCTGTTCGTTGCAAGATCAATTATTATCATTTTGCCGCTTCCAAGTATCGTGCGGCGATGCTGGAGGAGACGGCGCACGAGCTGGAGCGACGCTTGCGCGGGTCGGCATGACGGGTCCGGCCGCCCACGGATTCGAAGTCAACGAGGAGAAGGACGATGGCGTTGGTGGATATGCGGGACATGCTCAGGCATGCCTATGAAAACAGCTATGCTGTTGGTGCATTCGACTTGGTCAGTCTCGATTTCCTCGAGGCAGTGATTGATGCCGCCGAGCGCTGCCGGGCGCCGGTGATTCTCAGCGTGGCCGAGCCACATTTCGCCCATTACGATTTCGAACTGATGATGCCGGCGGTGGAAGCAGCGGCG
The DNA here is from genome assembly GCA_015487785.1 of Gammaproteobacteria bacterium. Lineage (GTDB taxonomy): Bacteria > Pseudomonadota > Gammaproteobacteria > S012-40 > S012-40 > S012-40. The sequence continues at coordinate 5,278 of WFPC01000020.1, forward strand.
CGGCGCGCCACGGTGCCGGTGGCCATCCAACTCGACCACGGCAGCGGGCTGCCCTCGGCGGTGCAGGCCATCCGCCTGGGTTGTAACGGCGTGATGCTCGACGCCAGTGGCCTGAGTCTGCCCGACAATATCCAGGCCACCCGTCAGGTGGTGGACATGGCCCATGCCTGCGGTGTGCCGGTGGTGGGCGAGGTGGGTTATGTGGCCGGCGAGGAAGGCGAGGGGGCCGAGTTGCATCCCGGTGAAACCAGCTTGACCAATCCGGCAGAGGCGCGTGCCTATGTGGAGCGTACCGGAGTGGATTTTCTCGCCGTTTCCATCGGCACCGTGCAAGGCCGCATGAAGGGGCGGCCCAAGCTGGATTTCCAGCGCCTGAAACAGATTCACAAACAGGTCGACGTACCCCTGGTGATCCATGGCGGCAGCGGGCTCAACGAAGACCAGTATCGCCGCCTCACCGCCATGGGCATCGCCAAGATCAATTATTTCACCGCGCTGTCGGACGTGGCCGCCGAGACCATGCGCCAGCGCATGAAACACGAGCGCAATGGCAGCTTCATTGCGCTCAAGCGGGGGGTGAAAGAGGCCATAGGGCAGGAAGTGGAGCGCTGCCTGCGCCTGTGGGGTACCGCCGGGCGTGCCGCCGAGGTGATGGCCCAGTGCCGTCCCTGGGCACCGGTGGAGCACCTGATCATCTACAACGTCAACGAACACCTGAGCGACCAGCAGGTGCAAAGCATCATGGCCCGCGGCCGCCAGGTGCTGGGCCAGATTCCCGGGGTGCGCGAGGTGTTCACCGGCGAGGCGGTACAGGAAGGGGCCAAGTACCGCTTCTGCTGGCTGATCCGTTTCGTGCATCCGGCGGTGATCGAGAGTTATCGCCATCATCCCGATCATGTGCGCTTTGCCGACACCTTGTTCCGGCCCTATGCCGAGGACCGCATAAGTATCGATTATCGCGACACTGCCAGTGGCACCGCCATGAACGCGCCCCTGGAGCTGGAGTCGGCAGCTCTCGGCAGGGAGCTGTAGCGATCGCGGGGACGGGGTGATTCACCGTGCAGTGGCACAGAGGTTTTCCTCTTTCATCAAAGATCACGCGGTTGAGGATTCTCCCCGTGCTTGGTTAATCCGGCAGGGTCTTGTGGGGATTGAGTATTCCCAGAGGATCGAACTGGCGCTTGATCGCGCGCATCAGGGCCAGGCTGGCGGGGTCGAGTTCGCGGGCGACGAATTCACGCTTCACCAGGCCGATGCCATGCTCTCCCGAAATGCTGCCATCGAGTCGCAGCACCAGCTCGAAGACCGCGTCCAGGCAGTGCTCGGCGCGGCGCATCTGCTCGGTGTCGTCGGGGTCCACCAGTAGATTGACGTGAATGTTGCCATTGCCGGCATGGCCGAAGTTGACGATGGTCACTTGGTGTTTCCGGCTCAGCTTTTCCAGTTCCTCGATCAGGGTCGGCATGCGTGAGACCGGTACCACCACGTCTTCGTTGATCTTTTTGGGCGCCACATTGCGCAAGGCCGGAGACAGGGCCTTGCGAGTGGCCCACAGGGCCGTGGCCTGTTGCGGATCGCGGGCCTGTTCCAGGCTCAGCAGCCCGGCATTGCCGGCGGCCGAGGCAATGGCCCGACAGGCCTCGTCCAGGCTGCTCTCGGGGCCGTCCACCTCGATCATCAGGAGGGCACCGGCCTGGGCTGGTAGTTCGGCGCGGGAGAAGGTGCGCACCATGGCGATGGCCTGGCCGTCGATGAATTCCAGTGCGCAGGGTGTCAGCGGCTGGGCCATGATGGCCGAAACCGCGCGGGCGGCGTGATGGATGTCGCGGTAGATGGCGCGCAGGGTGCGCTTGGCCTCTTGCAGGGGGGTGAGCTTGAGGGTGGCCTCGGTGATGATGGCGAGGGTGCCCTCGGAGCCGATGAGCAGGCGGGTGAGATCGTAACCCACCACGCTCTTGGTGGTATAACTGCCGGTGCGGATCTCCTCGCCGGCGCCGGTGACCGCGCGCAGACCCAGGGTGTTTTCCCGTGGGGTGCCGTATTTCACCGCCCGCGGTCCGGCGGAATTGTAGGCCAGGTTGCCGCCGATGCTGCAGAAGGCGGCGCTGGTGGGGTCGGGTGGCCAGAAAAAGCCATGCGCAGCGGCGGCCTGTTGCAGTTGCTGATTGGTGACACCGGGCTCCACTACCGCACAGCGGTTGTCGGGGTCGATGCGCAGGGTGTTGTCGAGGCGCTCGCTGCTGAGCACGATGCCACCGTCCACGGGCACGGTGGCACCGGTGGTGCCGGTGCCGCGGCCGCGAGCGATCAATGGCAGGCGGTGGCGGTTGCAGAAGCGCACGATCTCCAGCACGGCGCGGTGGCTGCTGGGGAAGACCACCGCATCGGGATGGCCCTGGCGACGGCTGTTGTCGTAGCCATAGGCATGGCATTGCACTGGGTCGCTCAGCAGCTTGTCGTCGCCCAGCAGGCGGGCCAGTTGCTCCAGTTGCTCGCTATTGAGCATCCGGCGCGTCGTCGGGGAGTTGCACGTTGGGTTCCAGGGTGAACGGCAGCACGTCCATGTCGTTCTCTTCTTCCGGTGCCTGTTGCCGCCCCACCGGCGCGGCAACAGCGGCCGGCTGGCGGGCAGGCAGGGTGGAGATTACGCGCACCCGGCCCTCGTGGGCAGAGGATCCGGCATCGATGTATTCGAACAGGGCCACCACGTCGTCCACCTCGTCGAGGCTGCGGGCGAGGTCGATGGCCTCGCGCGCTTCCTGCTCATTGCTCAGGCCCATCAGGTAGACGATGGCATTGGAGGTGACCACCTTGACGTGGGTAAAGGGTCCGCGCCTGGCCACCAGCTTGGTCTTGACTTGGGCAGTGATCCAGGCGTCGTGGGCGTTGTCGTCGAAACTCAGGCGCGGGCCTACGCGGATCTCGTTGTAGACCTCGCGCACACTGCGCAGGGGGCGCACGATGTCGGCCACTCGTTGGCGCAGGGCCTCGCTGGGGGCCTGGCCGGTGAGCAGCACGATGCCGTTGTAGCTGGTCACTGCCACGTGTACCGCCTTGCCCAGTTTCTCGTCACGGTAGATGCTGTCGGTGGCCTTCATTTCGATGGCCTGGTCTTCCAGGATACGGCTGGCGCTGCGGCGGTCGGCCACCATGAAGGCGCCGGTGCCGGCGGTGGCGCCCACCACTAGGACGGGTGAGCAGGCGGGCAGGCTGCCCAGTGCCAGCAAAACCAGGAGGATGTGTCTGAGTTTCATCGTATTCCTTCAATCTTCCAGCCCGAAGGCGTTTTTGATCCATCGGATCTGTTCGTCACCGTCGATGGAGACCACATCGAAGCGGCAGGGACCGCGGGCGCTGCGCGGGTGCCGCTGCAGGTAGTGCCAGGCGGTGGCCACCAGCCTGGCCCGCTTGCGTCGGTCTACGGTCTCCAGGCCTTCGCCGTAGTGTCCTCGCTTGCGAAAACGCACTTCCACGAAAACCGTGCAGTCGCCCTCGCGGGCGATCAGGTCTAGCTCGCCGCGTGGGCCGCGATAATTCCCGGCAATGATAACCAAACCCCGGGCTTCGAGAAACCGCCGGCAATGTTGTTCGGCTTGTCGACCGATGCTGCCGGGAGGTAGCGAGCCCATATCACAGCCTGGGGGTATTGGGCAGGGGGCGCGGCCGGCCGGCGCGGAAGCGGGCCCAGCTCAGGGTGCGCTGGAGCCGGTTGTCGCTGTCCATGTGCAGGCTGCCGGTGACGCCGCTCAAGTGGGCCTGGGGGTTGGCGCGCAGCCAGTTGAGATAATACAGGCTGTTGTAGGCATCCACCCCGAGGGCGAACAGACGGCTGAATTGGCGGGCCTGATCGGGCCAGGTGGTGAACACCAGCTTGCGCGGCGGTGGCGGGTTCTGCTGGTTCAGGGTCCAGGGCATGTCGCCGATGATGACGCCGTTCATGTCGCGGTCGGCGCGTGGGTTGATGATGCCGCTGAAACTGTGCGAGGTGGTGTAGATGGGCAGGTCGCTGGCGTGGTGGAACTTGAGCTGGGGCGGGATCAACCGCGCCTGGCGGGGAAAGGCCACCATGAAGACCATATCGATGTCTTGTCGCCGGCGCGGTTCGAATTGTATAGGCTGGCCCAGCAGGCGGGCGAGTTCGCGCCGGCGTTGCAAGCTCTGTTCTAGGTTGAGCAGTTTCTTGATGGCCGGGGAGAAGTCGGTCTTGGCTGCATCGTAGGCGGTGCGGTTGATGAGGGTGCCGCCCAATTGTTCCCAGCGTTCGGCAAAGGCCTGGGCCACGCGTTCGCCCCATTTGCCGCGGGGATACAGGATCGCACTGCGATTGTGGCCATCCAGCCAGGCCCGCTCGGCCACCTGACGGGCCTCGTCTTCCGGCGACAGGCCGAACTGGAACAGGTTCTCGATGTAGCCGTGGTTTTCGTTGAGGCGATTGAGCGCCAGGGTGGGCAGCGGCAGTCGGCCTGCTGCGGCCAGCCGTTCCAGCACCTGCTTGTTCAGCGGGCCCACTACCAGCTTGGCGCCATCGTCCATGGCGCGCTGGTATAGGGTCTCGATACCGTCCGGGTCGGCGGCGGTGTCGTAGATGCGGATGCGCGGTCGGATGGGGCTGTCGCTGTTGCTGTAGAAGGCGCTCAGAAAACCGTTCTGCACCGCCATGGCCGGTTTGCTGAAATCCCCCTCCAGGGGCAGCAGCAGGGCGATCTGGTCCAGTTCGAAGGGAGCACTGTCGGCATCCTGTGGTGGAGCGATGGACGCAATGGCCGCCTTGCCCGCGGGGTGGTCGGGGTGTTGGTCACGCCACTGGCGCAGTTCACCGGCCAGGCGCAGGGGGTCGCGGTTCTGCTGGCGCAGCAGGCTCAGCTCGATCCAGCCACGCAGGACAGGTGAGGTGGTCTGCTCCAGCAAGCGTTGCAGACGTTCGCCGGGTTGCAGCAGCAGGCTGTGCAACAACTGGATCTGGTTGGCGTCCTTTGCCGGGCCGGCTTCCAGCAGGGCATCCAGGTTGACCCGCTCGCGGATCGCCGGCAGGCTCTCGCCGGCCAGTTCGTAGTTGCGAATCAGGGCCTGGAGAAAGGCGATGTGCTGGCGGCGTGGCGTGGAGTCGTCGATGATCATTTGTTGTAGCCAGTGCTTGCCGGTCCCAGGGTCGCGCCGGGCCAGGGCCAGTTTTACCTGCAACAGGGTGTAGTCGTTGTGGCCCTCGGTATCCAGTACGCCCTGGTCCACGGCTTCCAGGGTGGTGGCCGCCTGGGTGTACTGGCCTGCCAGCAGCCAGTTCTCGGCTGCCTTGAGTTTGAAGTGTTGCCTGATAGGAGAAATGGTTTCCTCGGCCAGTTGCTGATAGAGTTGGGCCGCACGGGCGTGATCGCCCTGGCGCTGCAGGTTTTCTGCCTGGCGCAGGACCGTCGCTGCGCGGGCATCACCTGGTTTCACCGTCGCCGCCGACGGGGCGGCCGGTTCGGCCGGTTTGCGGGGCTCCACCGTGGCACAGCCGGCGAGCAACAGGAAAAGCAGCGCGAGGATCAACGGGGCTGGGCTGCATTTTTCGCCACCGCCCGTGGCGAGGCGGCGCACGGATGTGGCATGGGTGATTCGCGCGACCGGGGTGGGCGCAGGTGCGCTCGATGTCATCTCGGGCATTCCGGGCGCGCGAAGGCCCGCCAAGGCGCGCCGTCGGGCCATCGTCGTAGAGAGGCGGTGAGAAATGCGGACTAGGATGGGCATACGGAATTCGGCCGGGTTACACAGTCGGTGAGTATGGGCCGAGGGAGGTTTCAGTGTCAAATGCCAGCGGTACCCTATATATAGTGGCGACGCCGCTGGGCAACCTGGGCGACATCTCGAGCAGGGCCCTCGAGGTATTGTCCACGGTGGATCTGGTCCTGGCCGAGGACACCCGTCACAGCCTGCCTCTGTTGCGTCACTTCGGTATCACCACTGTGTGCAAGGCCCTGCACGAGCACAACGAGCGCCACTTGGCGCGGGCATTGTGCGAGCGCATGCTTGCGGGAGAATGCATGGCCCTGATCTCCGATGCCGGCACTCCGCTGGTCAGCGATCCCGGTTATGTGCTGGTGCGCACGGCACACGAGCTGGGGCTCACGGTGTCGCCGCTGCCCGGACCCAGTGCCGCCATGGCGGCGCTCAGTGTGGCGGGCATTGCCTCCGACCGTTTCGTTTTCGAGGGCTTTCTGCCATCTCGGACGGCGGCCCGGCGTCAGCGTCTGCAGGTCCTGGCCGGTGAGACCCGTAGCCTGATCTTCTACGAATCGCCTCGCCGGGTGCGGGATACATTGCAAGACATGGTCGAGATCTTCGGGGCACGGCGCGAGGCCACCCTGGCGCGGGAGCTCACCAAGCGCCACGAGACCGTACACAAGGCCGACTTGAGTGGGCTGGCCGCCTGGGTGGCAGCCGATGTCCAGCAGCAAAAGGGGGAGATCGTGCTGGTGGTGGCCGGAGCCGAGAGCGCGCCGGCCGCGGCGAATGCCCTGTCGCCGGAAGCCGTGCTGGATATTTTGATGGAAGAGTTGCCGCTCAAGCAGGCCGCGGCCCTGGCGGCCCGGCTCACCGGGGCCAGGCGCAATACGCTCTATCGCCGGGCCTTGCGCCTGCGAGAGGAAAAGTGAACACCTGTTGGCCGGGCTGGGGTAGAATGGGCGCGAGAGTCGGCCGAGCAGTCGCTGTCGCGTCATGCGATGGAGGAAAGTCCGGGCTCCACAGGGCAAGGTGCCAGGTAACGCCTGGGGGGCGCGAGCCCACGGAAAGTGCCACAGAAAACAGACCGCCTAAACAGGTTGCGACCTGTCGGCAAGGGTGAAAAGGTGCGGTAAGAGCGCACCGCGCCGGTGGCAACACCGGTGGCAGGGTAAACCCCACCTGGAGCAAGACCAAATAGGGGAGCGAGCCCCGCGGGGCGACGTGTGGCCCGCACGGCTCCCGGGTAGGTTGCTCGAGGTGCGCAGCGATGCGCATCCCAGATGAATGACTGCTCTCGACAGAACCCGGCTTACAGGCCGGCTCTCTCTTTTCCCTTCTTTTCGATTTCACGTCTGCCCGGGCCATCGGCCTGCATGGGGGCGTGACTTGTCGTGTTTGCTCCACCGTCTTCCCCGCGTGTGCGCACGGGGCGTTCTCGCTATAAGCCTTGTTTTTACTGGGCTTGAAGCCCTTGTCATGGCTGTTTTTTCTTTGCCGAAAGTGGTGACGGTTACTTGACATTGGGGGGGTACGCTACCTATAGTGGTAAATTAGTGGGTCAAAGTGGGAAATTGTGGGGGAGTCTGGGTGTACCGAGGGGCCAGCTCATTGAGTCTCGACAACAAGGGTCGCATGTTCATGCCGACCCGGTATCGTCAGAGCCTGCTCGATGAGTGCGATGGTAAGTTGGTGCTTACTGTCGACAGGGACCGCTGCCTGCTTCTCTATCCTTTTCCTGCCTGGGAAGCCGTGGAGCGACAGCTCAACGGTTTGTCGGGCATCGACCGACGGGTGCGTCGCCTGCAACGCCTGATGATCGGCTATGCCTGCGAGTTGGACATGGACGGCAATGGACGCATTTTGTTGCCGCAGCATCTGCGCAAGTACGCCAACATGGAGAAGCACATCATGCTCATCGGCCAGGGCAACAAGTTCGAGCTGTGGGACGAGGAGACCTGGAACAAGCAGCAGGAGATCTGGCTGGCCGAGGAGGACGAGGACGAGGAGGTGTCCGACGAGCTGAAGTCTCTGCGGCTTTGAGGTGGCGGGAGGAGCTTCGGTGATGGCGCATCGTCCGGTGTTGCTGGATGAGTCGCTCGCGGCCCTGGCCATCGACCCGGCGGGTGTCTATGTGGATGCCACTTTCGGGCGGGGTGGGCACAGCGGCGCCATCCTGGAGCGGCTGAATGAGAGCGGGCGCCTGTATGCCCTCGATCGTGATCCGGAGGCGGTGGCCCATGGGCGGGCGCATCTGGCTGACGAGGCGCGCTTCACCCTGGTGAGGGCACCGTTCAGCGAATTGGCGCATTGGTGCGAACGCTGGGGTATCACGGGTCGGGTCGCCGGTGTGTTGCTGGATGTGGGAGTGTCTTCGCCCCAGTTGGACCAGGCCCGGCGGGGTTTCAGTTTTCTGGCCGATGGCCCCCTGGACATGCGCATGGATCCCGACAGCGAACCCAGCGCCGCCCAGTGGCTGGCGCTGGCCGGCGAGGACGAGATCGCGCGGGTGCTCAAGACTTTTGGCGAGGAACGCTATGCCCGGCGTATTGCGCGGGCCATCGTGGCGGCGCGCGAGAGGGAGCCGTTGCAAGGCACCCGCCAGTTGGCCGAGGTGGTGGCCCGTGCGCATCCCGCCTGGGAGAAGGGACGGCATCCGGCCACGCGGACTTTTCAGGCGATCCGGATCTTCGTCAACCGGGAGCTGGACGAATTGCAGGCGGCACTGGAGCAGTCGCTGGATGTATTGGCCCCGGGGGGGCGTTTGGCGGTGATCAGTTTTCACTCCCTGGAGGATCGTCTGGTCAAGCGCTTCATCCAGCGCGAGGCCCGGGGTGGCGACCTGCCACCGGATCTGCCGGTGACGACGGCGCAGTTACAGCCGCGGCTGCGGCCGGTGGGCAAGCTGATCAGGCCCGGCGAGGACGAGGTGGCTGGCAATCCCCGGGCGCGTAGCGCGCGTTTGCGGGTGGCGGAGCGCCTGGCCTGATGACGCGGGCGCAACGTGTGCTGCCGGTATTACTGGTGCTGGTGCTGGCCTCGGCGATCGCCGTGGTCTACAGCCGGCACCTCAATCGGGCCGCCTTTGCCGAATTGCAGCGTCTGCAGCAGCAGCGCGATGAGATCAACATAGAACGGGGGCGTTTGCAGTTGGAGCAAAGCACTTTTGCCACGCATAGCAAGATCGAGCAACTCGCCCGGGATCGCCTGGGCATGGTCTTGCCCGCGCCCGATGGTATAAAAATGGTGAAGCCATGAGCCAGGCACAGAATGGTCCCATCTTGCCGGCCTGGCGTTTTCGCCTGCTGCTGGGAATGATTGCCCTGGTAGTCGTGCTGCTCGGCTGGCGGGCCCTGAACCTGCAGGTGCTGGACAACGGTTTTCTGCAATATAAAGGGGATTCCCAGCACAAGCGTGTCGTTTCCCTGATGGCCCATCGCGGCATGTTGCTGGATCGTAACGGCGATGCCCTGGCGGTGAGTACGCCGGTGGCCTCGGTATGGGCCGATCCCAAGGACGTGCCCCTGGACGATCCCCGTATCGAGCAGCTTGCGCGCTTGCTGGACAAACCGGCCGACAAGCTGCGCGAGCTGCTGAGCAAACGTGCCCGGCGTGATTTCGTCTATCTCAAGCGTCACATGAATCCCGATATCAAGCAACGTCTGGCCGAACTCGGCTTGCCGGGTGTCGATGTGCGGCGTGAATACCGGCGTTACTATCCCACCGCCGAGGTGGCCGCCCACGTTCTGGGTTTCACCAATATCGACGATCAGGGCCAGGAAGGCCTGGAACTGGCCTTCGACGACGATCTGCGTGGCCAGCCGGGCAAGCAAGAAGTGGTCAAGGACCTCATCGGACGCGTCATCAAGACCGGCAAGATCCAGCAGGCGCCGCGGCCGGGGCACGACCTCTATCTGAGCATCGATCGTCGCCTGCAATTCATCGCCTATCGGGAACTCAAGAAGGCCGTGCAGCGTCATCAGGCCAAGTGGGCCAGCCTGGTGTTGCTGGATGCCAAGACCGGCGAGATCCTGGCCATGGTCAACCAGCCGGCCTTCAACCCCAACGATAGGCACCAGATGCGCCCGGAACAATTGCGCAACCGGGCCGTGACCGACCTGCTGGAACCGGGTTCCACGGTCAAGCCCTTCGCAGTGGCCGCGGCGCTGAAATCCGGTCTGTTCTCCCGCGACACCCTGATCGACACCAACCCCGGGCGGTTTCGCATCGGACGCAAGGTGATTTCCGACTTCCGCAACTACGGGGTCATCGATGTGGCCCGGGTGATCCAGAAATCCAGCAACATCGGCATCAGCAAGATGGCCCTGGGCATCCCCAAGGAACTGTTGTGGGAAACCTACGCCGATGTGGGCTTTGGCTTTGCGCCGGCAACCCGTTTCCCCGGCGAGGCGGAGGGGTACCTGCCTTTCTTCGGGCAGTGGAACGACATTGAACGAGCCACCATTGCCTTTGGTTATGGACTCTCGGTGAGCCCCCTGCAACTGGCCCAGGCCTACACCGTGTTCGCCAACGACGGCGAACTGCGCCGGCTGAGCTTCCTGCGTCGCGACGAACCCATGGAGGGTCAGCAGGTATTGCCGGCGGCGGTGGCGCGCCAGGTGCGCCAGATGCTCGAAAGCGTGGTGGAGAGCGATGAAGGCACCGGCCGGCGGGCGCGTATTCCCGGCTATCGGGTGGCGGGCAAGACCGGCACCGTGCGCAAGACGGGGCGGGGTGGCTATCTGGAGGACAGCTACCGGGCCATGTTCGTGGGCATGGCCCCGGCCAGCGACCCGCGCCTGGTGGCGGTGGTGGTGATCGACGACCCCGGCGGCGAGGACTATTACGGTGGTCGGGTGGCCGCGCCGGTGTTCGCCAAGGTCATGGCGGCCGCCTTGCGCCTGCTGAATGTGCCGCCGGACAAGATCAGCGAGGACAGTTGGCAGCCGCCCTTGCGCATGGCCGGAGCGACACAGCTATGACACAGACCACAGTCCATCACACCCTGAGCCGCCTGCTGGCGGATTTTGCGTTTGTAGACGCGTGCCAGGACGTGGTGGTGAACGGGCTGGCCGACGACAGCCGGCGCGTGCGCCCGGGCGACCTGTTCCTGGCCATGGCCGGACAGGTCTCCCATGGTGCCGGGCACATCGATCAGGCCATTGCCGCCGGTGCCGTGGCCGTTGCCGTGGAGCCCGGGCCCGGGGTGGACCTGGCCGCCCTGCGTGCCCGCTGTGAGGCACGGGGCGTGAGCCTGGTGGTGGTGGAGCAACTGGCACAGAAGGCCGGTTTTATCGCCGCCCGCTTCCATGGGCAGCCCGCTGCCGCGCTGCGGGTGGTCGGTATCACCGGCACCAATGGCAAGACCTCCTGCAGCCAGTTTCTCGCCCAGAGCCTGCAGCGCCAGGGGCGGCGTTGCGGGGTCATCGGCACCCTCGGCAGTGGTCTGTGGGGTGCCTTGCAGGAAACCGGTTTCACCACCCCCATGGCGGCGGCCCTGCAGGCGAAACTGGCGGAGCTGCGCCGGGACGGGGCCGAGTTCGTGGCCATGGAAGTCTCGTCCCATGCCCTGGAGCAGGGGCGGGTGAACGGCGTGGATTTCGAGGTGGCCCTGCTCACCAATCTCAGCCAGGATCATCTGGACTATCACGGCGACATGGCGTGTTATGCCATGGCCAAGAAGCGCCTGTTCCATATGCCCGGGTTGCGTCGGGCGGTGCTCAATCTGGACGATGCCCTGGGGCGCGAGCTGGCCGACGAATTGCGCGGCACCGGCGTGGACGTGCTGGGCTATGGTCTGGACACCCGGGACCCATCGGCATTGAGGGTCAAGCACCTGGAACAGGACGAAGCCGGCCTGACTCTGACGGTGCATTCGCCCTGGGGCGAGGGCGAGCTGCGCTGCGGTCTGCTGGGCCGTTTCAATGCCGCCAACCTGCTGGGGGTATTGGGTGTGTTGCTGGCCCTGGGGGAAGACTTCGCGGCGGCCCTGGCCAGCCTGGCCGGGGTACAGGCGCCACCGGGGCGCATGGAGCGGCTGCCGGCGCCGGCGCACAAGCCCAGGGTAGTGATCGATTATGCCCACACCCCCGATGCCCTGCGTCAGGCCCTGGAAACCCTGCGCCAGCATTGCCGCGGCGCCCTGTGGCTGGTGTTCGGCTGTGGCGGCAACCGGGATCGTGGCAAGCGGGCGTTGATGGGTCGGGTGGCCGCGGAACTGGCCGATCACATCGTGCTCACCGACGACAATCCCCGCGACGAGTCACCCGCGCGCATCCTGGCCGATATCCGAGCAGGTATCGGCGAGCATGCCTCGGTGTGCAGCGAGCACGACCGTGCCCGGGCCATCGCCCATGCCATCGGCCGGGCCGAGGCCGGCGACTGGGTATTGATCGCAGGCAAGGGGCACGAACGCCATCAGCTCGTGGGTGGACGCAAACTTCCCTTCAGCGATCGCGAGATGGCCGAGCGATGTTTACAGGAGGCGGCATGAGCGAAGTCCTGGAACGCCTGACCCTGGGAGACGCCGCCCGCGTGCTGGGCCTGCCGGCACCGCTGTTCGACGCCGCCTTCACTGGCGTCAGCATCGACAGCCGCAGCCTGCGTCCCGGCGAGTTGTTCGTGGCCCTGGGCGGACCCAATTTCGATGGTCACGACTTCGTACAACAGGCCGCCGCCCGGGGTGCCGCCGGCGCGGTGGTCAGCCGGCCGGTGAGCAGCGACATTCCCCTGTTGCGGGTGGCCGACACCCACGCGGCCCTGATCCGACTGGCACGGGCCCGCCGGCGGGCCTTCCGCGGCCGGGTGCTGGCGGTCACCGGAAGCAATGGCAAGACCACGGTGAAGGAAATGACCGCCGCCATCCTGGCCCGGCGCGGCGCGGTACTGGCCACCGAGGGCAATCTGAACAACGACATCGGCGTGCCGCTGACCCTGTTGCGACTGGAGCCGGGTGACGATTTCGCGATGATCGAAATGGGCGCCAATCATCCGGGCGAGATCGCCCTGCTGGCCGACATCGCCCACCCCGAGGTGGCCATCGTGACCAATGCCGGTGCGGCGCACCTGGAAGGCTTCGGCGACCTGGATACCGTGGCCCGTAGCAAGGGCGAGTTGTTCGCCGCCCTGCCTGCAGATGGTGTGGCGGTGATCAACGGCGACGACCCTTACGCCCCCTTGTGGCGGGAGCTGGCCGGCCAGGCACAGGTGATGGAGTTTGCTCTGACGTACCCCGATGCCCACGTGCGTGCCGAAGCCGTGCACGCCGAAGCTGACGGCATGCATTTCAGGTTGCTGACACCGCGGGGCGAGTGTGCCTTGCACCTGGGCCTGCATGGCCGGCACATGGTGGCCAATGCCCTGGCGGCCACGGCCGCGGCCCTGGCGGTGGACGTGGAACTGGTGGATATTCGTCAGGCCTTGGAGGATTTCCGTCCGGTGAACGGGCGTTTGCAGGTGCTGGCCGGCGTCGCTGGGGCCACCCTGATCGACGACAGCTACAACGCCAATCCCGATTCCTTCCGCATGGCCATCGACGTACTGGCGGCCCTGCCCGGCGAGCGCATCCTGGTGGTGGGTGAAATGCTCGAACTGGGCGAGGCGCCGGAAGCGGCACATCGTGAAGTGGGGCGTTACGCCCGCGCCAGCGGCATCGACCGCCTGTGTGCCGTGGGAGCCATGGCGGCCCACGCCTGCGAGGGTTTCGGCGACGGCGAGGCCTTCGCTTCCCAGGCCGCGTGCGTGCAACACCTGCGCACCTTGCTGTCGGCGGATACCACGGTGCTGGTCAAGGGTTCGCGCGGAGCGCGAATGGAAAACATCGTCCGGCAACTGGTCGCGGAGACGGCCAGCACCGCACCGGTAGCGGAGGACTGAGGCCGTGCTGCTCTATCTCACCGAGTTTCTGGCCCAGTACCACAGCGGCTTCAACGTGTTTCAGTATCTCACCCTGCGCGCCATCCTGGGGGTGCTCACCGCCCTGGTGATCGCCTTCGTGGTGGGGCCGGGGATGATCCGCCGCCTCAGCCGTTACCAGATCGAGCAGCCCATCCGCGAGGACGGGCCGGAAACCCATTTCGCCAAGGCCGGCACTCCCACCATGGGCGGTGCCCTGATCCTGGTGGCCATGGCGGTGAGCACCTTGCTGTGGGCCGATCTGGGGAACCGCTATGTGTGGGTGGCCTTGCTGGTGACCGCCATGTTCGGCGGCATCGGCTTCTACGACGATTACAAGAAACTGGTGCTGCGCGACGCCAAGGGCATCAGCGCCCGGCTCAAATACGGCCTGCAGAGTCTGGCCGGGCTGGCGGCGGCGTTGTTCCTGTATTTCAGTGCCCAGTCACCGGTGGAGACCCAGTTGTTGATCCCCTTCGTCAAGGACACCGTGGTCACCCTGGGGCCATGGTTCATCCTGCTGGCCTACCTGGTCATCGTCGGCAGCAGCAACGCGGTCAATCTCACCGATGGCCTGGATGGCCTGGCCATCATGCCCACGGTGCTGGTTGGGGGGGCACTGGGCATCTTTGCCTATGCCTCGGGCAACGTCAATTTCGCCGAGTATCTGGGTATTCCCTATGTGGCCGGGGTGGGCGAGGTGGTGGTGTTCTGTGGCGCCATCGTCGGCGCCGGGCTGGGTTTTCTCTGGTTCAACGCCTATCCCGCCCAGGTGTTCATGGGCGATGTGGGTGCGCTGGCCTTGGGTGCCGCCCTGGGGGTGGTGGCGGTGATGGTGCGCCAGGAACTGGTGTTGTTCATCATGGGCGGGGTGTTCGTGGTGGAGACCCTGACGGTGGTGTTGCAGGTGGCTTTCTTCAAGCTCACCGGCAAACGCATCTTCCGCATGGCGCCCCTGCATCATCACTACGAGGTCAAGGGCTGGCCGGAACCGCGCATCATCGTGCGTTTCTGGATCATCACCGTGATCCTGGTCCTGCTGGGCCTGGCGAGCCTGAAGATACGGTAGGGTGGCAATGTTGGCGATGACAGTGCAAGACGACCACGCAGAACGGGTCTTCGTGATTGGCCTGGGGGCTACCGGCCTGTCCTGCGTGCGCCATTTGCGCCGCCAGGGACGCCATTGCGTGGTGGTGGACAGCCGCCACCGGCCACCGGCGCTGGCCCAACTGCGCCGCGAGCATCCCGAGGTGGAGCTGCGCCTGGGACGGCTCGACGACGCCAGCCTGGCCGATGCCGAGGCGGTGTTGCTCAGCCCGGGGCTGGATCCCGGCCTGCCGGTATTGCAGCGGTTGCGCCAGCGTGGCCTGAGGCTGGAGGGCGACGTCGAATGGTTCGCGCGCCAGGCCCGCGCGCCGGTGGTGGCCATCACCGGCTCCAACGGCAAGAGCACGGTGACCCACCTGTTGGGGCTGATGATGGAACAGGCCGGGCGCGAGGCACGGGTGGGGGGCAACATCGGCGTGCCGGCGCTGGATCTGTTGCAGTATGAAGAACCGGATTTCTACGTGTTGGAACTGTCCAGCTTCCAGTTGGAGCTGACCCATAGCCTGGCGCCCGCGGCGGCGGTGGTGCTGAATCTTTCGCCCGATCATCTGGACCGTTATGCCAGCATGGCGGACTACGCCCGCGCCAAGCAGACTATCTATCGGCACGCGCGGCGGCGGCTGGTCAATCTGGACGACACCGCAGTGACGGCCATGCTGGCGGGGCAGGTCCCCGATGGGGGCTTCACCCTGGACGAGCCGCCGCCAGGCTGCTTTGGCCTGGCGCGGCGCCAGGGGCGGGATTGGCTGATGTTCGGCCAGCAAACCCTGCTGGCGGCCAGCGAACTGAAGATTCCTGGTCGCCACAACCGGGCCAATGCGCTGGCGGCCCTGGCCCTGGGGCATGCGGTGGGTCTGCCCTTCGAGGCCATGGTCGCGGCCCTGCGGCAGTTTGCCGGGCTGCCCCATCGTTGCCAATGGGTGGCACGCATCGACGAGGTGGACTGGTACAACGACTCCAAGGCTACCAATGTGGGCGCCACCGTGGCGGCGGTGGAAGGGCTGGACCGTTCGCTGGTGTTGATCGCCGGCGGCGAGGGCAAGGGGGCGGATTTCAGCGCCCTGCGCCAGAGCGTGAGTGCCCGGGCCCGCGCGGTGGTTTTGTTGGGGCGCGATGCGCCCGCCATCGCCGCCGCCCTGGAGGGCTGCGTGAGGCTGGTACGGGTCGCCGACATGGACGAGGCGGTGGCCCGGGCCCGCGAGCTGGCCCGCCCGGGGGATGCGGTGTTGTTGTCGCCGGCCTGCGCCAGCTTCGATATGTTCGAGGATTATCGCCAACGGGGCGAGGCCTTTGTTGCCGCGGTGGAGGCGCTGGGCCCATGAATGCACGGATACAGCCCCCGCGTTTCAAGATGCCGCCCCGAGCCGCCGGCTGGTGTGACCCCTTGCTGGTGTTCAGTCTGGTGGCCTTGCTTGGCCTGGGCCTGGTGATGATGACCTCGGCATCCACCGCCATCGCCGAGCGTCTGCATGGCGAGCCGTTGTATTTTCTCTATCGGCAGGGCGCCTATCTGCTGTTTGGCCTATTGCTTGCCGCTGCTATGTGGCGCGTGCCCCTGCGTTACTGGCAGGCCGCCGCGCCCCTGTTGTTGTTGATTGGCCTGTTGTTGCTGGTGGCGGTACTGATGCCTGGAGTGGGCAAGACGGTCAATGGCAGCAGCCGTTGGCTGCCCTTGGGCGTGATCAACATCCAGGTATCGGAATTCATCAAACTGGTGTTGGTGGTGTATCTGGCCAGTTTCTTCAGCCGGCATCTGGAAAAGGTGCAGGCGGACTGGCGCGGCATGTTGGCGCCCCTGCTGGTGTTGGGCATCATTGGCCTGTTGTTGCTGCTGGAGCCTGATTTCGGCGGCACCGTGGTGGTGGCGGTGATCACCCTGGGTTTGTTGTTCGTGGCCGGCTTACGCCTGGGATATTTTCTGTTGCTGGCCGCGATGGCGGCAGCGGCCCTGGTGCTGCTGGCCAAGATGTCACCCTATCGTTGGGAACGGGTGATCAGTTTCCTCAACCCTTGGACCGACCCCTACGGCGATGGTTTTCAGTTGATTCAGTCACTGATCGCTTTCGGCCGCGGCGAGTGGCTGGGCGTAGGCCTGGGCGACAGCGTACAGAAACTGTTCTATCTGCCCGAGGCGCACACCGATTTCGTCTACGCCATCCTGGCCGAGGAGCTGGGTCTGGTGGGCGTGTTGCTCAGTATATCGCTGTATGCCCTGCTGGCTTGGCGCGCCCTGGTTATCGGCCGCCGGGCGCTGGCCCGCGATGATCGTTTTGGCGGCTTCCTCGCTTATGGCATCGGCCTGTGGTTCGTTTTTCAGGCCTATGTGAACATTGGCGTGAACATGGGCGTCCTGCCCACCAAGGGGTTGACCCTGCCCTTCATGAGCTATGGTGGGTCCAGCCTCGTGGTGTGTCTGCTGGCGGCCATGTTGCTGTTGCGGGTGAGCTACGAGAATCCGCTCACCTCGCCTGTGGAGAAAGATACATGAGCACGCGGGTGTTGATCATGGCGGGGGGGACCGGTGGTCATGTCTATCCGGCCTTGGCGGTGGCCGAGGAGCTGCGCTCGCGCGGGGTGGAAGTGAGTTGGCTGGGTACCCGTCGTGGCCTGGAGGCCGAGCTGGTGCCGCGGGCCGGCTATGCCATCGACTGGATCGACGTCACAGGGCTGCGCGGCAAGGGTTGGCGCAGCCTGCTGGCGGCGCCGCCGCGGTTGTTGCGCGCCCTGTGGCAGGCAGCGGGCGTGCTGCGCCGGCGGCGGCCCGCGGTGGTACTGGGGATGGGCGGCTTCGTCAGTGGTGCCGGTGGCCTGGCGGCTTGGTTGCTGCGCCGGCCATTGGTGGTGCACGAGCAGAATGCCCTGCCGGGCTTCACCAACCGGGTGCTCGCGCGCTTGGCGCGGCGAGTGCTGGTGGCCTTTCCTCAGGCCTTTGTTGGACATCCCCGCCGGCTCGACACCGGCAATCCCCTGCGACGCGAGTTTGCCCAGGTGGCGTCGCCGGAGCAACGCCTGGACGGACGCGAGGGGCCGCTACGAGTGCTGGTGGTGGGCGGTAGTCTGGGCGCGGTGGCGCTCAACCAGGTCTTGCCTCAGGCCCTGGCCCTGTTCCAGGGTGCTGCGCGGCCAGAAGTGTGGCACCAGGCCGGGCGACGCAACCTGGATGCCGCCCGCCAGGCTTATGCGCAGGCGGGCGTGGACGCGCGGGTGGAGGCCTATATCGAGGACATGCCGGCGGCTTATGCCTGGGCCGATGTGGTGGTGTGCCGGGCCGGCGCGCTCACCGTGGCCGAGTTGGCGGCGGTGGGGGTGGCCTCCATCCTGGTGCCCTATCCCCATGCGGTGGACGATCACCAGACCCACAATGCCCGCCTGTTGAGTGAGGCCGGAGCGGCCGTGCTGTTGTCCCAGGACGAATTGACGGCACCGCGCCTGTATCGGGAGCTGGCAGAGCTGGGGGATCGAGAGCGCCTGCAGGCCATGGCGCGCTCGGCACGTCGCCTTGGGCGGCCTGATGCCACCCGGCGCGTGGTCGATGCCTGCCTGGAGGTGGCCCATGTTTGAGCGTCTGCGGGGTGAAGCGGTGCAACAGGCCGGTATGGAGCGTATCAAGCGTATCCATTTTATCGGCATCGGTGGTGCCGGCATGAGTGGCATCGCCGAGGTGTTGCTCAATCTGGGTTTCGAGATCAGTGGCTCGGATTTGTCGGACAACGATTCGGTGCGCCGGCTGCGCGAGCTGGGTGCGGTGGTCCATTCGCAGCACCGGGCCGAGCAGGTGGCCGAGGTCGACGTGGTAGTGGTTTCCAGCGCGGTGGGTGAGGACAACCCGGAAGTGGTGGCGGCCAAGGCGCGGCGTATTCCGGTAGTGCCGCGGGCGGCCATGCTGGCTGAGCTGATGCGCTTTCGCTACGGCATCGCGGTGGCGGGCACCCATGGCAAGACCACCACTACCAGCCTGATCGCCAGCCTGCTGGCCGAGGGTCACCTTGATCCTACCGTGGTCATCGGTGGCCGGCTCAACAGCATCGGCAGCCATGCCCGCCTGGGCGACAGCCGCTACCTGGTGGCGGAAGCCGACGAAAGCGATGCCTCGTTTTTGTTGCTGCAACCCATGCTGGCGGTGGTGACCAATATCGATGCCGACCACATGGCCACCTATCAAGGAGATTTCGAACGCCTGCGCCAGAGTTTCGTGGAATTCATCCACCACCTGCCCTTTTATGGTTTGGCGGTGGTGTGCCTGGACGACGAGGAGATCCGCCGGCTGTTGCCGGAACTGGCCCGCCCGGTGGTGACCTATGGTTTTAGCGAGGATGCCGATATCCGAGCCTTCGAACTGCATCAACAGGGCGGAGAGAGCCGTTTCAGTGTCGCCCGGCGCGGGGGGGAACCGCTCACCGATGTGCGGCTCAATCTGCCCGGGCGGCACAATGTGGCCAATGCCCTGGCGGCCATCGCCGTGGCCAGCGAACTGGGCGTGGAGGACACGGAAATACTGCGAGGCCTGTCCGCGTTCGCCGGCATCGGTCGCCGTTTCCAGATTCACGGCGAACTGGCCCTGGGTGCCGGGCGGGTATTGCTGATCGACGATTACGGTCATCATCCGCGGGAGATTGCCGCCACTCTGGAGGCGATCCGCACCGGCTGGCCGGGGCGTCGCTTGGTGGTGCTGTTCCAGCCGCACCGCTACAGCCGCACGCGGGATTTGTTCGAGGACTTCGTGAGCGTGTTGTCCCGCGCCGACGTGTTGCTGCTCAGTGAAGTCTATGCCGCGGGCGAGACGCCCATCCAGGGTGCCGACGGTCGCGCCCTGATGCGTGCCATTCGCCTGGCGGGCAAGACCGAGCCCGTGTTCGTGGAAGAACTGGACCGGCTCGACGAGCTGCTGCCCAATGTGCTGCGCGATGGTGACATCCTGCTCACCCTGGGGGCCGGCAGTATCGGCCGGGTGCCGGAGCAGATCGAGGCCATGGCGCGATGAACGGTATGCTGAAACAGCCGTCGATCGAAGTGCGGGGCGAATTGCGTTACGCCGAGCCCCTGTCGCGTCATACCTCCTGGCGGGTTGGCGGGCCGGCGGAGCGTTTTTTCCGCCCCCGCGACCTGCGTGACCTGATGACTTTTCTGAGCCAGTTGCCCGTTGACGAACCACTTTTCTGGCTGGGCCTGGGCAGCAACCTGCTGGTACGTGACGGCGGCATTCGAGGCACTGTGATCTGTACCCGTGGGCTGCTCAATGAAATGGCCTTCATCGAGGGCGGGCTGTTGCGGGTGGAGGCCGGGGTGTCCTGCGCCAAGGTGGCCCGTTTCAGTGCCCAGCAGGGTTTTTCCGGCGGTGAGTTTCTGGCCGGCATACCCGGCACCATGGGAGGTGCTCTGGCCATGAATGCCGGAGCCTTCGGAGGCGAGACCTGGGACTGGGTGGCGGCGGTGGAAACCGTGGACCGTCGGGGACGCCATCGCCTGCGCCAGCCCGCCGACTATCGTGTGGGCTACCGCTCGGTGAGCGGGCCGGAGGGTGAGTGGTTCGTCGCCGCCCATCTGCGTTTCGAGCGAGGCCAGACCCAGGCCTCTCAGCGGCGGGTCAAACAGTTGCTGGCGCGGCGCAGCGAGACTCAGCCGCTGAATCTGCCCAGTTGCGGCTCGGTGTTTCGTAATCCGCCGCAGGACTTCGCCGCCCGGCTGATCGAGCAGGCCGGCATGAAAGGTGTCTGCGTCGGCCAGGCCTGTGTGTCGGAAAAGCACGCCAACTTTATCGTCAACCGTGGCGGTGCGCGGGCCAGCGACATTGAGCAACTGATCCAGCAGGTGCGCGAGGCGGTGCGGCGTAGCAGTGGCGTGCTGCTGGAGACCGAGGTGCACATCGTCGGTGAGCCCGACGGGGAGGCGGTCGATGGCTGAGCTGCACGCTGCCGATTTCGGCAAGGTGGCTGTGCTGATGGGGGGTTATTCCGCCGAGCGGGAAATCTCTCTGCGCAGTGGCCGTGCGGTGCTCGATGCCCTGCTGCGCCGGGGTGTGCGGGCCGAGGCGGTGGATGTTGCCGACGATGTGATCGGGCGCTTGCGCGATGGCGGCTATCAGAGGGCGTTCAACATCCTGCACGGACGCGGCGGCGAGGATGGCGTGATGCAGGGGGCGCTGGAACTGCTGGGCATACCCTATACCGGCAGCGGTGTGCTGGCTTCGGCCTTGGCCATGGACAAGCCCCTGAGCAAGGATGTGTGGCGGGCTCATGGGCTGCCGACCCCGGATTACCACTTGGTGGGCGATGATGAGCAATTGCGCGCGGCGGCGCGGGTGCTGGGTTACCCCCTGATCGTCAAGCCGGCCTGCGAGGGTTCCAGCCTGGGCATGGGCAGGGTCGACGACGAGCAGAAACTACACCAGGCCTGGCAGCAGGCCCGGCGATACGACCAACGAGTGATGCTGGAGCGCTGGATCCATGGCGAGGAATACACTGCCGCCATTCTCGGTGATCGCGAACTACCCCTGATCCGGCTGGAGACACCACACAGCTTCTATGACTATCGCGCCAAGTACGAGGCGAACACCACGCGTTATCACTGCCCCTGCGGCTTGCCGGTGGCACGGGAACGCGCGCTCCAGCAACTGGCGCGACGTGCCTTCGACGTGCTCGGTGCGCGCCACTGGGGGCGGGTGGATCTGATGCTGGACGCTGGCGGCCAGCCCTGGCTGATCGAGGTCAACACCCTGCCGGGGATGACCGACCACAGCCTGGTGCCCATGGCGGCACGCCAGGCCGGGCTGGATTTCGACGAACTGGTATGGCGCATTCTCGCGCTGTCTCTGGAGCAGATGCCATGAGCGGGCGCGGACAATGGTATATGCGCGGTCTGGCCGTCTTGGTGGTGTTGGGCCTGTTGGGCTGGGGGGGCTACCAGATCCAGCGCGACGAGGTGATGCCCGTCCAGACGCTGCAACTCCAGGGTGTCTTCCAGCGGGTCGACGCGGAACAACTGAAGCGTGTGGTGGTGGCCAATATGACGGGTAATTTCTTCACCCTGGACATGCAGCGCCTGCATCGGGCGGTGGCCGCCCTGCCCTGGGTGCAGGAGGTTCAGGTGGATCGCACATGGCCTGGATTGTTGCGGGTGCGAATACGGGAACAGCAGCCCGCGGCACTGTGGAATGGCACAGCCTTGTTGAACGAAAACGGTGAGATTTTTCTGCGTTTGGACGCACAGCAGGCTGCTCGTTTCGATCTGCCCCGCCTGGCCGGTCCCGATGACCTGGCCGGTCAGGTGCTGGCGCGTTATCGCGATTTTGCCGGCGCGCTGGCACCGCTGTCGCTGCAACTGAGCGCCCTGGCGCTGGACCGGCGGCGCTCCTGGTCGCTGCAACTGGGCAATGGCATGCGCGTGATGCTGGGGCGCAAGAACACCAGCCAGCGTCTGTCACGATTTCTCGCCGTCTATGCCAAGTATTTTCAAGGACAGGCATTGCAACCGCGCTACGTGGATCTGCGCTATGCCAATGGTTTTGCAGTCGACTGGGGTGAAACACACGGCGCTGTGCCGTTGGGATTCGGGCAAGGGGAAAGAACGGTAACGTAATGGCAAAAAAAGCAGACAGGCAATTGATCGTGGGGCTGGATATCGGCACCTCCAAGGTGGTGGCCATCGTGTGTGAGGTCACCGAAGAGGGCAAGGTGGACATCGTCGGCCTGGGTTCCCATCCCTCGCGAGGCTTGAAGAAGGGTGTGGTGGTCAATATCGAGTCCACCGTGCAATCCATACAGCGGGCCATAGAAGAGGCAGAATTGATGGCCGGCTGCCAGATCCACGCGGTCTATGCGGGTATCGCCGGCAGCCATATTCGCAGCTTCAACTCCAATGGCATCGTCGCCATAGAGGACAAGGAGGTGGTGCAGGCCGACGTGGACCGGGTAATCGAAGCGGCGCGCACGGTGGCCATCTCGGCCGACCAGCGCATCCTGCACGTATTGCCACAGGAATACATCGTCGACAAACAGGATGGCGTGAAAACCCCGGTAGGCATGTCCGGCGTGCGGCTGGAGGTGAAGGTGCACATGATCACCGGTGCGGTGAGCGCGGTGCAGAACATCGTCAAATGCATACGCCGCTGCGGGCTGGAGGTCAACGACATCATTCTCGAGCAACTGGCCTCAAGTTATGCGGTACTCAGCGAGGACGAAAAGGAGCTTGGTGTGTGTTTGGTTGATATAGGTGGTGGTACAACCGATATTGCGGTATTCACCGAAGGGGCTATCCGGCATACCGCGGTGATTCCCATCGCCGGTGACCAGGTGACCAGTGATATCGCGGTGGCCCTGCGCACACCCACTCAGCACGCCGAGGAGATCAAGCTCAAGTACGGATGCGCACTGATGCAGATGGCCAGTCCCGACGAGAACATCGAAGTGCCCAGTATCGGCGACCGGCCGCCACGGCGCCTGGCCCGCCAGACACTGGCGGAGGTGATCGAGCCGCGCTATGAGGAGCTGTTCACCCTGGTGCAGGCAGAGCTGTGCCGCAGCGGCTTCGAGGACATGGTGGCCGCTGGCATCGTGCTCACCGGTGGCAGCTCGAAGATGGAAGGTGCGGTGGAGCTGGCCGAGGAAGTATTCCACATGCCGGTGCGGCTGGGCCTGCCACAGGGTATCAGTGGACTGGCGGACGTGGTGAGCAATCCCATTTATGCTACGGGCGTGGGCTTGTTGTTGTACGGCAAACAAAACGAGGGTCAAGGTGTTTTTCAGGAAACAGGCTTGAGTGGAGGGGCGAATTCAATTTGGGCGAGAATGGCGGGCTGGTTCCGCAAGACGTTTTGAAGAACTTTTTGGTCAAGGGCAAAGAAACACGGTATTCAGTTTACTCAAGAGGAGAGCAGTGCAATGTTTGAAATCATCGATGCACAAGCACAGAACGCGGTTATCAAGGTCATTG
The DNA here is from genome assembly GCA_015487785.1 of Gammaproteobacteria bacterium. Classification (GTDB taxonomy): domain Bacteria; phylum Pseudomonadota; class Gammaproteobacteria; order S012-40; family S012-40; genus S012-40. The sequence continues at coordinate 28,906 of WFPC01000020.1, forward strand.
GCGTGGGCGGCGGTGGTGGCAATGCCGTCGAGCACATGGTGAAGGCGAACATCGAGGGCGTGGACTTCGTCTGCGCCAACACCGATGCCCAGGCACTGGAGATGTCCAGCGCACCCACCATCCTGCAATTGGGCAGTAACGTGACGCGGGGGCTGGGTGCCGGCGCCAATCCGGAGATCGGTCGTCAGGCGGCGCTGGAGGACCGCGAGCGCATCATGGAGGTGCTGGACGGCGCCGACATGGTGTTCATCACCGCCGGCATGGGGGGCGGAACCGGTACCGGCGCAGCGCCCATCGTTGCCCAGGCGGCCAAGGAGCTGGGCGTGCTCACCGTGGCGGTGGTCACGCGGCCGTTTCCCTTCGAGGGACCCAAGCGCATGCAGTATGCCGAGGCCGGCATCAACGAGTTGGCGCAATACGTGGATTCATTGATTACCATTCCCAACGAGAAGTTGCTCTCGGTGCTGGGCAAGCACACCACCCTGCTGGATGCCTTCAAGGCCGCCAACGATGTATTGCTCAACGCGGTACAGGGCATCGCCGAGTTGATCACCCGCACCGGCCTGATGAACGTGGATTTCGCCGACGTGCGCACGGTGATGTCGGAAATGGGCTGCATGTCCATGATGGGCGCCGGCGTGGCGCGGGGCGACAACCGGGCCCGCGAGGCGGCGGAAGCGGCCATCGCCAGTCCCTTGCTCGATGATGTCAGCCTGTCGGGTGCGCGGGGCATTCTGGTCAATGTGACCGCCGGCATGGATCTCTCCATCGGCGAGTTCGAGGAAGTGGGCAATACGGTCAAGGAATTTGCCGACAAGAATGCCTTCGTGGTCATCGGCACCGTGCTCGATCCGGAGATGCAGGACGAGTTGCGGGTGACCGTGGTGGCTACCGGCATCGGCGAGGGCGAGGCCGCCCGGGAACCCGAGCCGGTCAAGCTGGTCACCCCCCAGGCCGCGACGGAGGAGCCGGATTACGAGAGCCTGGGCCGGCCCACCGTGATGCGCCGCAACAACGAGGCCTTCGGCAGTATCCAGAAGCAGGGCAATGGCGACCTGGACTACCTGGATATTCCCGCTTTTCTGCGGCGCCAGGCCGACTGATCGGGGTGGGTCGAACCCTTGGGGATTCGGCCGAAAATGTGAGCTTCGTCTAGTAAGCCCGCAGCGGCTGTGGTACTATTCCGGCCGCTCCGTGCGCTACCAAACCGGGATACAGGAATGATCAAACAACGCACATTGAAAAACGTGATTCGGGCGACCGGCGTCGGCCTGCATACCGGCGAGAAGGTCTATGTCACCTTGCGTCCCGCGGCGCCGGAGACGGGCATCGTCTTTCGCCGGGTCGATCTCGACGAGCCCGTCGAAATTCCGGCGCGCCCCGACATGGTGGGCGATACCCGCCTGTCCACCACCCTGGTCAAGGACGGGGTGCGGGTGTCCACCGTGGAGCACCTGTTGTCGGCCTTCGCCGGCCTGGGCATAGACAATGCCTATGTGGACCTCAGCGCACCCGAGGTGCCCATCATGGACGGTAGCGCGGCGCCCTTCGTGTTCCTGATCCAGTCCGCCGGCATCGCCGAGCAGAACGCGCCCAAGCGCTATATCCGCATCAAGCAGCCGGTCACGGTGAGCGAGGGTGACAAGTGGGCCAGTTTCGAGCCCTTTGAGGGGTTCAAAGTTTCCTTCAGTATCGATTTCAAGCACCCGGTGTTTGCCAATACCCGCCAGCACACCGTGGTGGATTTTTCTACCACTTCCTTCGTCAAGGAGGTGAGTCGGGCGCGCACCTTCGGTTTTACCCGCGACATCGAAATGCTGCGCAAGAACAACCTGGTACTCGGCGGCAGCATCGACAATGCCATCGTGGTGGATGATTACCGGGTACTCAATGCCGATGGTCTGCGCTACGACGACGAGTTCGTCAAGCACAAGGTGCTGGATGCCATAGGCGACCTCTACCTGCTGGGGCACAGCCTGATCGGCGAGTTTCATGGGCACAAGTCGGGTCATGCCCTGAACAACCGCCTGCTGCGTGAGCTGCTGAGCACGGAAGAGGCCTGGGAACTGGTCACCTTCGACGACGAAGCGGCGGCGCCCATTTCCTACATGCAACCCATTTACGCCGTTTGACTTTTTCCGGAGAGCCTGTTGGATTCAGGCCACCGTGGAAGCGGGCAGGATAGTCCTGGTTTTGAGGCGAACAACGAGGGCCGTTTGTCGGGAGATCGGCTCGCCCGCTCGTGCTGTACTTGTCCCTAAACCCTGTCTAGCGTGGGGATTTGGCGGCGGTAGACAGCAGGCGATTCAGCCGGCGGCGCAATTCGGGGTCGTTGATCTGTTGCAGGTGATGCGTGGCTTGTCGTCTGGCGCCCTGACCCAGTGGTTTTCTGGACCGCGACGGCTCTTGCCTGTTGCCCGTGGCCGGCTTGACTTGTATGCTCAGCTTGGCTATTTGTGACGTTATTCCCTTTTTTCGAAGCTGTTTCAGGATACGCTGTTGTTCGAAGCGCAGGCGGGTGGCCCAGGCCGGAGCGTCCACCTGGACGACCAGGCAGCCATCGCGCAGGTTGGCGACCTGGCAATGGGGTTGCAGCGCGGGATCGATGAGCTGGGCAAACGCGCGATCGAGCGCCTGTAACTGCCGGGCCTGGCGCAGGGTTCGGGCCAGGGGGCCACGGCTGCCATGGAGCAGCGTGGCGAGGCTTTTGGCGGTGTGTCTTCGCATGGGGGCCTGTAAAGAAAGTCCTTCACCGGGCCGCTAAGCAAAGGAGCAGAACCGGGAAATCGATGATGAGCCTTATTCTAGTGACAAACCGCGCCGGACGCACCCGCAAGTTCACCTTGGGGATGTGGCAGGGCGTGTTGTTGCTGTTGAGCCTGGCGCTCGTGATTGCCGGAGCAATCTATTGGGGTATGCAGCACCCGTTGCGCGAGGCGCCCGAGCAGACCATGCTCAAGGTCATGAAACAGCAACTGGCCGAACAGGAGCAGGCCCTGGCGCGGGCGCGTGCCGAGGCCGAGGAAAACCTCAATGCCCTGGCCCTGCGTCTGGGCGAGGTCAAGGCGCATGTCATTCGTCTGGATGCCCTGGGTCAGCGACTGATAGAGAAAGCCAACCTGAGCAAGGGCGAGTTCGACTTCGAGAACCCGCCCGCCCAGGGGGGGCCGGTTTCCGGCGAGGGGCGGGGCAAGTCCATGGCGGTGAGCGATTTCATCGGCGGCCTGGATGCCATGGAGCGGCAACTGGAGCACCGGGCGTTGCAACTGGACGTGTTGGAAACCCTGTTGATGAACCGCGAACTGCACGACGAAGTGTTTCCCCAGGGGCGGCCCATCAAGCGTGGCTGGATCTCGTCCTATTTCGGCTATCGCACCGATCCTTTCAATGGTCGTATCGCTCACCACGACGGCATAGACCTGGCCGGTGAACTGGGCTCCGATGTGATCGCGGTGGCCTCCGGGGTGGTGACCTGGGCCGGCAAGCGCTATGGTTATGGCAACCTGGTGGAAATCAACCACGGCAACGGTTACGTCACCCGCTACGGGCACAACCAGAAGATCAATGTGAAAGTGGGTCAGACGGTGAAAAAGGGCGAAGTGATCGCGCAAATGGGCTCCAGCGGCCGCTCCACCGGTCCCCACGTCCACTTCGAGGTGATCAAGAACAGCCGGGTGGTCGATCCCATGCGCTATATTCGCGCTGCGCGCTGAGCCTTGGAAAGGCCTGGCCGCCCCACGATGAGTGGGCCGCGGCAGCGGGATTTCTTCGTCTTCGGGGCTCCCCCTTCCCTGCTGGGCCGAGCCGATCTTGATTTTCTTCCCGCCACCCCCAAATCCCGTTGTTTCGAGGCAAACGGGAATGCAATCGGGCGCAAACGTAATATAATAGCCTGCCTTTCATGCACAAATTAACCACACTAGGCCATCATGCTGCAAAAAGTACTCAGTAAGGTTTTCGGTAGCCGGAATGATCGCGAACTCAAGCGATATGGAAAGATAGTTCAGAAAATCAATGCCCTGGAGGCCGATTTCGAGGCGCTGGACGACCAGGCCCTGCAAGCCAAGACCGATGAGTTTCGCCAGCGCCTAGCCGAAGGTGCCAGCCTGGACGACTTGTTGCCGGAAGCCTTCGCCGCCGTGCGTGAGGCCAGCAAGCGGGTGCTGGGCATGCGCCATTTCGATGTACAGTTGATTGGTGGCATGGTGTTGCACGAGGGGCGTATCGCCGAGATGCGCACCGGCGAGGGCAAGACCCTGATGGCCACCTTGGCGGTCTATCTCAATGCGCTGGAGGGTAAGGGCGTTCACGTGGTGACGGTGAACGATTACCTGGCCCAGCGTGACGCCGACTGGATGGGCAAGATCTACCGTTTCCTGGGCATGAGCGTGGGCGTGATCCTGTCTGGCCAGGATGGCGAGACCAAGCGTGCGGCCTATGCGGCCGACATCACCTACGGTACCAACAACGAGTACGGCTTCGACTACCTGCGCGACAACATGGCTTTCCGTGGCGAGGACCGCATGCAGCGTGGCCTGAATTTCGCCGTGGTGGACGAGGTGGATTCCATTCTCATCGACGAGGCGCGTACCCCGTTGATCATCTCCGGCCCGGCGGAGGACAGTTCCGAACGCTATACCCAGATCAACAAGATCATTCCCAAGCTGGAACGCCAACAAGAAGAGGATGGCCCCGGCGACTATTCGGTGGACGAAAAGAACAAGCAAGTCTATCTCACCGAGAGCGGACACGAGAAGGTGGAACACTTGCTCGAGCAAGCCGGTCTTCTGAAGGCGGGCGAGAGTCTCTACGATCCCCAGAACATCAGCCTGATGCACCACCTCAATGCCGCCTTGCGGGCCCATGCCCTGTACCAGCGCGACGTGGACTATGTGGTGGTCAACGGCGAGGTGGTGATCGTGGACGAGTTCACCGGCCGCACCATGCCCGGACGGCGCTGGTCGGAGGGCTTGCACCAGGCCATCGAAGCCAAGGAAGGGGTGCCCATTCAACAGGAAAACCAGACCCTCGCCTCGATCACCTTCCAGAATTATTTCCGCATGTACGACAAGCTCTCGGGCATGACCGGTACCGCCGATACCGAGGCCTTCGAATTCCAGCAGATCTACGGTCTGGAAGTGACCGTGATTCCGCCCAACCGGCCGGTGGCGCGCAAGGATCTGGGCGACCTGGTCTATCTCACCGAGGAAGAGAAATACGCCGCCATCATTGAGGACATCAAGGACTGCCACGGCCGGGGGCAGCCGGTGCTGGTGGGTACCACTTCCATCGAGAACTCGGAAAAGATTTCCCGTGCGCTGAAAAAGGCCGGCATCAAGCACGAGGTGCTCAATGCCAAGCATCACGAGCGGGAGGCGGAAATCATCGCCCAGGCGGGGCAGCCGGGGGCGGTGACCATTGCCACCAATATGGCCGGTCGGGGCACCGACATCGTGCTCGGTGGCAGCCTGGAGCGCGAGCTGGCCAACATGAAGAACCCGGATGACGAGACCGAGCGCGCGCGCATCGAACAGGCCTGGCAGGAGCGTCACCAACGGGTCATCGAGGCCGGAGGTCTGCACGTGATCGGCACCGAACGCCACGAGTCACGCCGTATCGACAACCAGTTGCGCGGGCGTAGTGGACGCCAGGGCGATCCCGGCTCCACCCGTTTCTATCTTTCGCTGGAAGATCCCCTGATGCGCATTTTCGCCTCCGAGCGCGTGGCAGGCCTGATGCAGAAACTGGGCATGGAAAAGGGCGAGGCCATCGAACACCCCTGGGTGACCAAGGCCATCGAAAACGCCCAGCGCAAGGTCGAGGGGCGCAACTTCGACATGCGCAAGCAGTTGCTGGAATACGACGACGTAGCCAACGAACAGCGCAAGGTCATCTATGAAGAGCGCAACGAGATCATGGATGTGGATGACATCTCCGATACCATCAAGGCCATTCGCGGTGATGTCATCAACGCAGTGATCGACAAATACATCCCCCCCGGCAGCCTGGATGAGCAATGGGACATCGCCGGGCTGGAGGACGCCATCGAGCAGGAATTCGGCGAACGCCTGGAGATTCAGCGTTGGCTGGACGAAGACGACGAACTCTACGAGGAGACCCTGCGTCAGCGCATCGTCGAACATTTCGAACGGGCCTACGAGGAGAAGGAGAAGGTCGTCGGCGCACCAACCCTGCGCCAGTTCGAGAAGGCAGTGATGTTGCAGGTGCTCGACAGTCTGTGGAAGGAACACCTGGCGGCCATGGATTACCTGCGCCAGGGTATCCATCTGCGCGGCTATGCGCAGAAGAATCCCAAGCAGGAATACAAGCGCGAGGCCTTCGAATTGTTCGAGCGCTTGCTCGAGCGCATCAAGTACGAAGTCATCAGCATCGTTTCACGGGTGGAAGTGGCCGCAGAACAGGATGTGCAGCGGGTGGAAGAGCAGCGCCAGCATGCGCCCGAGATGAACTTCCAGCATCCACAGGCCGAATCGTTGACTGCTGGCGGGCCGGCCGGCCCGGAAGGGGAAGTGGCCGCCGTTGGTGAGACACCGCAGCCTTTCGTGCGCAAGGGCCGCAAGATCGGCCGCAACGAACCTTGCCCCTGCGGTTCCGGCAAGAAATACAAGCAATGTCATGGCCGCCTGCAATAGGCGGGTGGCAGCCTGCCGGATTTGGCATCCGTAGCGAGGTGAGTGGGAAAGCGGAGCGTTTTTCCGCTGCTGTCGTCCTGAATATACGGTGGGCTAGACAGCGTAGTAGCGCCGTAGCACTGCCATGGCCCGGTTGATGCGGTGGAAGCGCGCGCCGTCACCTCCCTTGTCGGGGTGATGTTGCTGGCAGAGCTGGCGGTAACGCCGGGTGATGGTGGCGAGATCCACGGGTTCTTGCAGTTGCATTTCCGTCAGGGCCTGCTGTCTGTCATCGGCGGCAGCCAGGCGCTGCCAGAAACTGTCCAACAGGCGACCCACTTCCTTGTCGTCGGTATTGCTCAGGTTGTTCATGTCCAGATAATAATCCCGCAGGGGGTCACGCTGCCCCAGTTGTTCGCGTCCGGTGCTGTAAGGATGCAGGCGCAAGCGGATGGGGCCTATTTCGAGATATCCCAGGCGTCGTTTCCAAAGTTGATCGCGCAACCTATAGAGCAGGTGGCGCAGGACGAAGTGACGCTGAAAAAGTTCCAGATTGTCCCCACGATTCTCAGGCTCTCCAAGGAGTTGTTTCATCAGATCAAGCTCGGTGATGCCGTGGGGGTGTTCCCGTAGAATCTTCAGCAAGTCTTGCAGTGAATCGTTCAGCGTATCCATAGGGTCTTGATGTTGACGAATTCCAGTTGCCCGTGGCGTGAAAGCTCGCGTCCGTAGCCGGAGGTCTTGATGCCACCGAAGGGCAGGCGGGGATCGCTCTTCACCAGCCCGTTGACGAAGGCATTACCACATTGCAGGCGTCGTGCCAGGGCCTCGCCACGTGCCAGGTTGCGGGTCCATACGCTGCCGCCCAAGCCAAAGTCGCTGTCGTTGGCTATGCGCAGGGCGTCTTCGGCATCCTGGGCGCGAATGATGCTGGCCACGGGCCCAAACAATTCCTCTGTATAGGCCGGCATGCCCGGCACCACCCGGTCGAGAATGGAAGCGGCATAGAAGGCGCCATCTCCGGGCAGGGGATGGCAACCGGTGACCGCCTCGGCACCGGCGGCCAGGCTGTCTTGCACTTGCCTGTGCAGCTCGTCGCGCAGGTCCAGGCGGGCCATGGGCGCCAGATTGGTGCTACGGTCCAGCGGATCGCCGGGACGCAGGGTCTCCACGGCGGCCTTGAATGCGGTGACGAAGGCATCGGCAATGTCTTCCACCACGATGAAACGCTTGGCGGCGATACAACTCTGGCCGCAATTCATGAAGCGCGACAGCAGGGCGGTTTCCACTGCTGCCTCCAGCTCGGCGTCTTCCAGTACGATGAAAGGGTCCGAGCCGCCCAGTTCCAGCACGGTCTTTTTCAATTGGGCGCCGGCCTGGGCGGCCACCTGGCGGCCCGCCGGTGTGCTGCCGGTGAGCGTCACCGCGTGGACGCGGCGGTCGGCGATGACCCCCGCCACCTGCTCCGAACCGATCATCAGGCTGCGGAACACATGATCGGGAAAACCGGCCTCCAGGAACAATTGTTCCAGCGCCAGGGCGCAACGGGGCACGTTGGAGGCATGCTTGAGCAGGGCGGTGTTGCCGGCCATCAGGGCAGGCGCGGCGAAACGCATGACTTGCCAGAAGGGAAAGTTCCACGGCATGATGGCCAGCACGGTGCCCAGCGGCTGGTAACAGACCAGGCTGCGGCCGGCATCGGACTCGATGATTTCGTCGGCGAGAAAACGCGCCGAATTTTCGGCATAGTATTCGCAGCCCAGGGCAGACTTCTCTACCTCGGCCTCGGCCTCGGTGATGAGCTTGCCCATTTCCTCGCTGATGAGACGGGCCAGTTGGTTTTTCTTCTGGCGCAGGCAGCGGGCCAGGGCGTGCATCAGCCGGGCACGTTCGTCCAGGCTCACGGCGGCCCAGGGGGGCGTGGCCTCGGCGACCTGTTGCAGGGCCTGCTCCAGTTGCTCTGGCGACCACCGGGGAAATCGTGCGTTGATCAAGCCGGTGGCAGGATTGGTCGACACTAGGGACATGGGAATACCTCGTTTGATGCCGGATGGATGAGCGATCGATGAGCATTATGGCACGCATGGCGGGCATGGTGTTACTGCTGCTGGCGACTTCGCCGGCGGTGGCGCAATCTCCTTTGCCTGAGGACGAAGCCTGGTGGCAGCAGCAGCGCGACACCTTTCGTCAGGCGCGGGAGGCCCTGCGCAAGGGACACCTGAAGACCTATCGCCGACTGTCTGGCAAATTGCGTGACTATCCGCTCTACGGTTATCTGGAATACGACTATCTGCGCAAACGCATCGCTCGCGTGGATGAAGAGCGCATTCATCGTTTTCTCGAACATTACCAGGACTCTCCCATCAGCGCTCGCCTGCGGGCCCTGTGGTTGCGGCATCTCGCGCGGCGTGGACAGTGGGTGAAATTCCTGCAGGAATACCGCGATGGGGGTACCCGCTTGCAGTGTTTGCGAGCCAAGGCCCTGTTCGAGACCGGGCGCCAGGCCGAGGCGATGGCGGCGGCCCGGGCCTTGTGGCTGGTGAGCCGCTCGCAGCCGCGTACTTGTGACGAAGTGTTCGAGCGTTGGCGCCGGGCCGGCGGTCAGACCGAGGCCCTGACCTGGCAGCGCATTCACCTGGCCATGGAGCAAGGGCAGTTGCGCCTGGCTCGTTTCCTGGCCAAGAGCCTGGACGAGGAGGGTCGCCGCTGGGTGGCGCGCTGGCGCGACATGCATCGGCGTCCGGCGGAGAATCTCTTGCGGTCGTTCTATCAGCAAGACAGTGCCATTGCCCGGCGCATCGTGCGTCACGGCATCCGGCGCCTGGCCCGGCGTGATGCCGGTGCCGCCGCCGGTGCCTGGGAGCAGTATCGGGCGGACCAGTTGCGGCACGAGCCCGAGGCCGTGGCCGAGATCGACGAAGTGATCGCGCTCAATGCCGCCTGGCAGCATCACCCGCGCGCCCTGGAGTGGCTCAAGGCCCTGGAGCACCCCAGTCTGGCGGCGAAGAAATGGCGTGTGCGCTCGGCCCTGTTGCGCCAGGACGCCCAGCAGGCCCTGACCTGGTTGCAGGCGCTGCCGGCGGAATTGCGTGAATCGGAGCGTTGGCAATATTGGCGTGCCCGCCTACTGGAAATGCAGAGCGATCGCCTGCCGGTCTTGGCCAATGTGGCCGAACGCATCTATGCCCGCCTGGCCCGGGAACGCAGTTACCACGGCTTCCTCTCCGCCGACCGCCTGGGCCAGCCCTACAGCCTCAACTCACAGCCGCTGGATTTTCCCGAGCATGCCCTGGCGGATTTCGCACGGCGGCCGGCGGTGTTGCGGGCGCGGGAGTTGTTCAAGCTGGGTCTGATGGTGGAAGCGCGGCGTGAATGGCAATTGTTGATCCGCGACCTGGATCGGCAGCAGTTGCGCCTGGCCTCGGTGTTGGCCAGCCGCTGGGGCTGGCACGACCGTGCCATTGCCACGGTGGCTCAGGCGGATTATTTCGACGACCTGGAAATCCGCTTTCCCATGGCCTTTCGTGACTTGGTGGAGGCCTCCTCGCGGGAACAGGCCATCGACCCGGCCTGGGTCTACGGCGTGTTGCGCCAGGAAAGCGCCTTCATGGTCGACGCCCGCTCCGGTGCCGGCGCCCTGGGCCTGATGCAGCTCATGCCCTATACCGGCCGGCTCACCGCCAGGGCGCTCAGGACGCGCCTGCGTTCCACCTACGATATTCTCGATGTGAAAAAGAATATTCGTCTGGGCACGGCCTATCTGCGACGCATGCTGGATCGTTACCAGGGACACAGTGTGGTGGCCACGGCCTCCTACAATGCCGGTCCCCAGCGGGTCGGGCGCTGGATGCCAGACCAGCCCCTGGATGCCGACATCTGGGTGGAAACCCTGCCCTATGGCGAAACCCGTGACTATGTGCGCCGGGTGATGGCCTACACGGTGATCTACGACCACCGCCTGGATGGTGACATGACACCCATGCACCAGCGCATGCCGGTTATCGAGCCGGCCAGTTGAACCTCAGGGAGGTACATGATGAAACGCTACCGGAGTTTGTTGCTGGCGTCATTGCTGACAGCCACGGCAGCCGTGGCCGACGAGATCCCGCTCACCGTGCAGGTCAAGCGGCTCAGCCTGGATACCGCGCTCAGCATGGCTCGCGCCGGCCTGCAGGCCTGTCGGGACGAGGCGGTGCAGGTGGCCATCACCGTGGTCGACCGTGCCGGCCAGGTACAGGTCGTCCTGCGCGACGTGCTGGCGCCAGACATCACCCTGGAGATCAGCCGGCAAAAGGCCTATACCGCCCTGGCCTTCGCCAGTCCCACCTCGGCCCTGGAACAGCGCTTTACCCGGCCATTCTCGGTGGGCAAGATCGAAGGGCTGGTATTCACGGCCGGAGGGGTGCCCATTCTCGCGAGTGGCAGCCTGCTGGGAGGTGTGGGTGTGTCCGGCGCGCCTTCCGGCGAATTGGACGAACGATGCGCCCGCGCCGCGGTGGAGGCCATGATCGACGAACTGGAAATGCAAGACTGAACGAATACGCCATTATTTAATCCGGCAACAATATAGATTGTGTTCAGGGCTACAAGCGTCCTCCAGAGCAAGGCGGCACACGACGGCTGAACACGAGCTATATTGTTGCCGCCCCGGGTTAATAGCTAGTGCGGGCAAAAGCTCCGGCTTCCAGATTTGGCATACTGAATTATAGGTTTTTGTCACGCGCACCTCTGTTACCATGGCGATGGATTTCCAGACAGGAGGTGCTTCGACATGAAATGGATAATGCTTTGTGGGCTGTTGTTGTCTTCCGCATTTGCCCCGGTTGTAGCCGCGCCGCGTACTCCCGCGCCGGATGGCGCCACGGCCTACATCATTGCACCGGCCCACGGCGAAACAGTGGGGCGGGTCTTCACGGTGAAATTCGGTCTTCGGGGCATGGGCGTGGCTCCCGCCGGCGTGGACAAGCCAAAGACCGGTCATCACCACCTGCTCATCGATGGAGAAATCACTCGTTTCGACCAGCCCATGGGCAAGAATGTCCGGCATTTCGGTGGCGGTCAGACCGAGGTTACCCTGGAATTGCCACCGGGACGGCACAGCTTGCAATTGGTTCTGGGCGATCATCGCCACATCCCTCACGACCCACCGGTGATATCGCAGAAAATAACCGTTTTTGTGAAGTGATGGACGGGCGCATGTGATCCCGGTCACAGCGGGCGGGGGTTGGTTCTGCAATCATGGGCGACACCATGAAGGCTTGTGACAGGAGGTAGCGTCATGAAGCGCAGAACACGAACTCGTATGGAATTGCCCGACAGCAACATCCTGTTGCTGATCTTCGTTGCCGTCGCCATGATCCTGACCACTGGCTTGCAGGCCTGGCCTTGAGTGCGGGTACAGGTCGGATAGCGGGTCGTTTACTTTTCGCTGCCCTGAAGTCGCCGGTTGCCGATGCTGGTGCTGTGAGCCCTGTACCGGTGGGTGGAAGCCCGCAAGGAGCTTCCACCCTTCTCGTGTCTTCCAGATGTAAAAGCCTCGATCACCTTTATGTTGGTCAAGCGGTTTTCTTTCTCCTGGAAGCCCCCAGCCCTGCTAAACCGAGTCCGAGCAGTGCCAGTGAGGCTGGTTCCGGAACCGACGTGGTTTCGATATAGAAGTTGTCGGCCTGACCGTTGCCGAAAAAGCCCAGGCCTACGCCCGTGCCCGAGTAGGTGTTTGCCAGGGTTCCTGAAAATGTTTGGTTGGTGGCGCCTACAAAGGCGGCAACGGTTCCATCACCATTGTCGGTCAACTCAAAATAGGTGGCCTCCACTTCGAAGCTCAAACTAAACATGCTGCTTCCAATCAGGGCAGTGCTGCCATTGTTGCCGTTATAGAAAAAAACCATATCGAACAAGCCATTTGAGTTGTTGTCTTGGATTTTCACAAACAGGTTATCGGTCAAAGAGGCGTAGTTAAGGACTAACGCGACGTAATCCAGAGTCGGGCTTGAGATGGCATCGACCGCGATTGAATTGGAAGACTGGCCGTCGAGTGTCAGCAGCGACAAGCTTGAACCGCTGAGAACACCGCCAGACTCGGTAACCGAGCCGTTTTGGATTGTCCATCCACTGACTATCCCGTCATTGAAATCATCAACCAGGACAGGGACGGCATTTGCCGTACTCATGCTGCACGCAAGCCAAAAACCACATAAAATTACCAGTTTTTTCATTTTTCACTCCAAACACCAATCCAGGTAAGGTTTATGCGATAAATGCGCCATATTTTTATCTTATTGTTTTATATGTATTTTTGCTGTGTCGCGAGGTTCTTGGTGACTCGAAATGTAAAAAGAACCGACATTTCCCAAGTCCAGCAGCATGTTACCGCCAACTGTCTTCGAATAAGCGAATCACGGCTTCTCGGGTGAAGAAATATGTGATGCCGTTCACCGTGTAATTGCCGCCGCCGTTTTCCACCGCCTGGTACAGGCCTACCACCTGCTCCGGGGTGAAGAAATAATCGGGGTCCACCAGGCCGCCGCCATGCCGGGCATCGTAGGCATTGAGATAGGCCGCGATGGCATAACGCGCCAGTTTTCGCTCGCCGTGGGCATAGTCGCAATAAGGCCGATACCTGGCCTTTTCCTCCTCTCGTTCGTGTTTTTTCTTTTTACCGTGATGCTTCCCTTCGTCGTGCTCGCCGTGGCTTTCGTGATGGCGGGATTTCTTGCCGCAAAATGCCTTGTGTCGGGCGCTGACCTTGAGGGTTTCCAGCAGGCTCAGGTCTGCAAACTTGTCCGAGCCGAACACATCGGCGAACCGCGTCCATTCGCGATCCACCAGGCAGGGGGTGTCGAGCCGAGTCCAGGCGCGGGGCCCGAGGCCAAAGGTGCGCCGGGTGCTGCAATCGTCGCTGGTATTGGATACGTTGCCCGACATCATGCCCGACAGCGTGCAGGCACCGGCGAACACTTGGCGGCCGGGAATGCTCATCAACACCGGCGCGGTAAACAGGCTCCTGAGCAGCCGGCGGCGGGCCTGATCCGTGGAATGTTCTTTGGAAGTGTCCGGGTTCATGGGCTTTAGCAAGGCATCTCTGACTTCGGCTATCGTCTGTCCGTACGGTCCTTGCAGAGACACCGGAGAAAACTGTGACCGTCTTCCCAGTTTGTCCGCCGCTTGCCACCAAGTGATACACTCGGAAACATGCTGACGCTGGTGGATTCTCTCGTGCCCTGGTTGAAGGTGCTGGATCGCTGCGGCCATCGCTATCTCCTGGTGCTGGCCGGCGAGGCGAGTTGGGGCCGGCGGCTGGCCAAGGACGTATTGCAGGAGCTGCGGCCTCGGGCGGTGTGGCTGGGAAATGCCGACGAGCCGGATGTGGCGGCACAGGTATTGTCCGTGGCCCAGGCCGAACGCTTGCTGGGGCAGGAATGCGAAATTCTGGTATTCGATGCCCATACGGGTTTCTCCGCCGATGCTTTCGGCCTGGCCAGCGGTTGTGTGCGCGGTGGGGGCCTGTTGCTGATGCTCACCCCGGAGCTGGCCCGCTGGCCCCGCCTGCCAGACCCGCAACAACGCAAGCTGCTAGCCTGGCCCCGAACGCCAGGCGATGTTGCGGGGCGTTTTCTGACCCGGCTGGGACGCTTGCTGGCAAGCGGCGAGGATTGTATTGTGCTGAGGCAGTCTGCCCCCTGGCCCGGGCTGCCGCGCCTGGAGCCAGCGCCCGCGACCGCGCCGGTGGTGGCCGATCCCCATTGCCTCAGCGACGACCAGGCCCGTGCCGTGGAAGCCATTGTGAAGGTGGTGAGTGGTCACCGACGCCGTCCGTTGGTGCTGGATGCCGATCGTGGGCGGGGCAAGTCGGCGGCGTTGGGTATCGCGGCGGCCAGGCTGCTGCAGCGCGGCGTGGGGCATATTCTGTTGACCGCTCCGCGCCGCCTGGCGGTGCATGCGGTATTCGAACAGGCCAGGCGGCTTTTGCCCGACGCCGAGATGCGTGGTGGCAGTCTCCATTGGCGCCAGGGTCGGTTGCAATTCCTGCCCCCCGATGAGCTGGCGGAAGACCGCCAGCCGGCCGATCTGCTGTTGGTGGACGAGGCGGCGGCATTGCCGGCACCCTTGCTGGAGCGTTTGTTGCGCGCCTATTCCCGTGCGGTTTTCGCCAGCACCGTGCATGGCTATGAAGGCAGTGGCCGCAGCTTCGCCCTGCGCTTTCGTCGCCTGCTGGATCGGCACAGCCCGGGCTGGCGCGCCCTGCACCTGCACCAGCCCATACGCTGGCGCGCGCACGATCCACTGGAAGCCTTCGTGTCTCGCGCCTTGTTGCTGGATGCCGAGCCGGTGTCGGCTCCGGCGGGCATGGAGCCGGCGGATTGTCGTCTGCAGCGGCTCGATGGTGATCGTTTGGCAGAGGACGAAGCCCTGCTGCGTCAGGTATTCTCTTTGCTTGTAAGTGCTCACTACCGAACTAAGCCATCGGATCTTCATGGGTTGCTCGACAACCCCGATTTACAGGTGTTTGCTTTCGGCCCGCCCGGCGAGGCACTAGCCGTTGCGCTGGTGGTGGCCGAGGGTGGATTGCCGCCGGAGCTGGCCGAGGCTATCTATCGGGGGCAGCGGCGGGTGCAGGGGCATTTGCTGGCTCAGTCGCTGGCGGCCCACCTGGACCTGGTGCAAGGTCCGGGGTTGCGCCTGGCGCGGGTGATGCGCATTGCCGTGCATCCTCGCCTTCAGGGGCGGGGGCTGGGTTCTGGCCTGTTGACCCAGCTGGGCGACTGGGCCGAGGCGCAGGGTTTCGAAGCCCTTGGCGCCAGTTTCGGCGCCAACCGCTCCCTGCTGCGTTTCTGGCGCCGCGGGGGCTTGGACGTGCTGCGCTTGGGCTTTCGCCGCGAGCACAGCAGCGGTGAGCACTCGGTGCTGATGCTCAAGCCCTTGTGTCCGGTGGCCGAGGGCTTGTTTCGCAGCGCCCGCGCCGGGCTCGGTCGGCGTTTGTCTTATGAACTGGCCGAGCCCCTGTGCGAACTCGACCCCTGGCTGGCAGCCGACCTGCTGCGCGGCAGCGCCGGCAAGAGCCTGCGGCTGGATGCCGCCGATCGTCGCCAGCTCGAGGCCTTCGCCCGGCACCGGCGAGGCTACGAGGTCTGCATGCCCAGTCTGCACCAGGCCGCTCTCGGCATACTCACGGCGCGGCACGATCCCTTGAGTGACGATCAGCGCGCCCTGCTGGTGGCCAAGTTGCTGCAACGGCGTCGCTGGGACGAAACCGCTACCCTGCTGGGGCATGCCGGTCGGGCCGCCGTGGTGGCCGCCTTGCGGGAAGCTTTCGTCCGTGTGCTGGATGCGACAGCCGTATCTTGAAGTGTATTTTTGATCCAAGTCCGTACCTTACCCATCAAATACCTAGCAAACTTCCTGCTTTTTTAACCGAGAAAAACTAAAGGTTATTCAATACCCGTCGACAACCGGGGTTATGCACGGGAGAGTGCGATGTCTGCTTGCTCTCGAGGCTGTTCAATGAGTTGGTCTGGCTGACAAAAAGGAGGTTTAACAATGAAACTCACGGTTCAGAGCAAGTTACTGATGGGGTTTGGGGCGTATTGGCCATGATCGGGCTGGTATCATCGATCAATTTCGTGATGATGAACCGTATTGCCACGCAGGAGCAGCGCTTGATGGATTTGCGCATGCCCACCGTGATCGCGGGGCTGGAGCTGGCCGATGGGGTGCATTTGTCGCTGGCGGGCCTGCGGGGTTACATGATTTTGGATAAGGAGCCGGCAGCGGCTGAAAAGTTCAAGGCCGAGCGGCAGTCGGGCTGGGCCCTGATCGATCAGGCCGTGGCCAAGATGGAAGGCTACTCCCGTCACTGGACCGATCCCGCCAATGTGCAAAAACTGGCCGAGTTGAAAGAACTCATCGCCGCGTTTCGTACGGCCCAGCAGGAAGTGGAGGATATTGCCCATACGCCGGAGAATATTCCCGCCTTCAAGATGCTGCTAACCGAGGCCGCGCCCCGTGCGGCCCAGATCGTGGCATCGCTTACGGCCATCATCGATGAGGAATCACGCCTGGAGGCCACGCCGGAGCGCAAACGCCTGCTGAAACTGTTGGCCGACAGCCGGGGTTCCTTCGCCATGGGGTTGACCAATATCCGAGCCTATCTGCTTTCCGGGGATACGCGCTTTGCCGACAATTTCCGCAACAAATGGGCGCTCAATGAGACGCGCTTCGAGCAGTTGTCGCACATGACGGGGCTGTTCAATGCCACCCAGGCCAAGGCCTGGAGAATCTATGTGACCGAGCGGCAGGCATTTGCTCCCCTGCCGCCGAAGATGTTCGCGTTGCGTGCGGGCAAGGACTGGAATCTGGCCAATTATTGGCTGGGTACCAAGGCCGCGCCCAAGGCGGCCGCCATCATGGGTGTCTTGGCCGATATGCGGGCCTCGCAGGAGCGGCTGGCAAGCCAGGATGCGGCCGCGCTGGCCAGCGATTCACATACCATGGAAGTCGCCATGGCGGTTGGTACATTGTTGGTGCTGGGACTTGGCTTGGTGATAGCCCTGTTCATCAGCCGCCTGGTCACGCGGCCGTTGAAGGCCGTGGTCGAGCGAGCCAAGGCCATTGCCGGTGCCGATCTCAGCGGGGTGGATCTGTTGGTCAAGGGGCGGGACGAGTTGGCGGAGCTGGTGGGACGTTTCCGCTTGAGTGCCTGAGCCGGTCATGCGCGGTGCATGGAGGCGCCGTCATTTTTCAGCCTGGGGGCGCTGGTTGTGGCCGCGGGTTTGCCGGTTCCCGGGATGCGGGTGGCGATGTCTAGGGATCGCTGGCGCAACGGAAGCCCACGTCTTCCCCGGCCATGCGGGGATCGGCGTACTGGCGGGTGGCGCCGCGAAAGAAATAGCTCAGGGCATAGTGGCCCACGCCACCGCCACCGCCGCGGATGACCTTGAGTTTCTTGCCGTAGTTTTCGCTCTGGTAGTCGCTGCCGGGGTAGGGTTGATACCAGGAGTCGGTCCATTCCCATACATTGCCGCCCATGTCGTAGGCGCCATAGGGCGACTTGTTGTGCGGATAGGCGCCCACCGGGGCGATGCCGTCTTCCCATTCGCTGTCGTCACCGGTATTGGTAATGGCGGTGTCCCAGTCGTTGCCCCAGGGAAATTCCAGGCCATTGGGACCGCGTGCGGCCTTTTCCCATTCGGCCTCGGTGGGCAGGCGCTTGCCCAGCCATTGGCAGTAGTCGTGGGCGTATTGCCAGGAAATTCCGGTGACCGGAAACGGATCGCGCTTTTTCTGCTCTTCGACCATCGCCGCCATCAGTTCCTCGCGCGACATGCTGCGGGTGTCCATGTCCAGCCTGAAGTGGTCGGCGGCGATCATGCGCAGGCGGTCCATGTCCATGGTGCGGGCCTCCTCCATGGTGAGGCCGTAGCCATTGTGACCCCATTCCCAGGGCAGCAGGCGGTCGGTGGCCAGGATGAAGCGCTTGAATTGGATGTTGCTGACTTCATAAGCGTCGATCTTGAAGGCATCGAGGTAGACGGTATGTTGTGGGTGTTCGTCGAGGAACAGGGGTGCGGGAAAGCCGTAGCGTTGTTGCAGGCCTTCGGTGTCGGTGCGGTTGCTGCCCATGATGAATTCACCGGCGGGCACCAGTACCATGGGCATGTCGTCGATGATCCCGGCCGGCCTGGTACCGTTGCCGGATTTGGCTGCCTGCGTTGGAGGCTGGGTCGTGGGGGGGCTTGTTTGGGGGGCGGTGTTGCGGTCGCAGGCGACCAGGGCCAGGGTGGCGAGACAAAGGAGCGACAGTCGTGACATGGCGGTTCCGGTTGCGATGAACGAAGCGGGCATTATAGCCCGATTTGCCGCCGGCGGAATCAGGCCCGTTGCTGGGATGACTTGTTATGGGTCGTACCGGCGCTGGCGGGGAAGCGGACTTCCACCCGCAGGCCACCCAGTGGTGCAGTCTGCAGGCTCATGCGTGCGCCATGCAGATCGGCGATGCGGTTGACGATGGACAGTCCCAGGCCGCTGCCGGAGGGCTTGGTGCCCAGGCGGCGGTAGAAGCGCTTGAACACTTGTTCGCGATCTTCCGGCGGAATGCCGGGGCCACTGTCGTCCACGCAGAGCACGATTTCATGGGTTTTTTCGTCGCGTTCGATGACGATTTCCACGATACCGTGTTCCGGTGTGTAACGAATGGCGTTGTCCACCAGGTTGCGTACCAGCACGTTGATGGAGTCGGGGTTGCCATCGATGAATTTGCCCCGCGTGGCCGACAGGCTGATCTCGATGTTCTTTTCCATTGCCAGAGGGGCCTCGTCGCTGATTACCGCCTCGGCGCTGATGAAGAGATCCAGGGGGCGGACCTTGGTCAGGCCGCTGTCGGGGTCCAGGCGAGCCAGTGTGAGCAGTTGTTCCACCAGGCGGGTGGCGCGGTTGACGCCGCGCACCACTTGGCGTACAGCCTGCTGTTGTTCTTCGGGGTCTTGCGCCTGCAGGGCGATTTCGGCGTGGGTCTTGAGGGCGGCCAGGGGCGTGCGCAGTTCGTGGGCGGCATCGGAAGTGAAGCGCCGCTCGCTGTCGAAGGCGGCGCGCATTTGTTTCACCAGCCGGTTAAGGGCCTGGGTCAGCGGGCGTACTTCGCGTGGCACACGGTCGTCGTCGATGGGGCGCAACTCATTGGGTTTGCGCCGCATCAGGCGTTCGGCCAGGCGTTGCAGGGGCGCCAGGCTCTGCGCCACGCTGGCCCACACGCCAAAGAACAACAGCGGCAGGCTGAGCAACAGGGGGATGAGCAGTTGCAGCATGAGCTTGAGCACCAGCTCGTGGCGAAAGGTCTTTTGCTCACCCACCAGTACGCGGATGCTGTTGTCGTCCGACTGAATGGCGTACAGCCGCCATTGCTTGTCGTGAAGCCTGATCTCGCTGAAGCCGGCGTTTTGCTTGGTCAGGGGAGTGAGAGGCGCGTTTTTGGTGCGCAGGGCGAGAAAACTGTTGTTGACCCATACCTGCAGCAAAATGGCCTTGGAGAGGGTCAGCTCGTGATCCCAGATGTTTTCGTCGATCACTTCGCCGGTGCCGGCAAAATCACTCAGCAGTTTCTGCTCCAGGGCCTCGTGACGGCTCATCTCCAGCAGGGCGCGGCCGGTCTGGGCCAGGTGGGCGTCGAGCAGATTGTCCAGTTCGCGGTGGGTATCGTAGTAACTGGCTACCGCGGCCAGTACCCAGATCACCACCGTGACCGGCAGCAGGATCCAGAGCAGTCGTCGCCGCAGGGAAGGGACCATCAGGGCTTGTCGATGATGTAGCCGACGCCGCGAATGGTGCGAATGAGCTCGGAGCCCAGCTTCTTGCGCAAGTGGTGGATATGTACTTCCACCGTATTACTCTCCACTTCGTTGTTCCAGGCATAGAGGCCTTCCTCCAGGCGGCTGCGAGACATCACCTTGCCACGGTTTTCCAGCAACAGCTGCAGAATGGTGTATTCCCGCGGCGAAATGTCCACTGGCTCGTCGTCCTTGCTGACCGAGTGGGAGGCGGGGTCGAGCTTGATGTTATTGTGCTCTATCACCGGGTTGCTGCGGCCACCGCGGCGTCGCAGCAGGGCGCGTATGCGAGCCCCCAATTCCCCCAGATCGAAGGGTTTGGTGAGATAGTCGTCGGCGCCGCTGTCGAGACCGGTGACCCGGTCTTCCACGGTGTCCATGGCGGTGAGGATGATCACCGGCATGTCGTTGCCCTTGGCGCGCAGGTCCTTGAGTACCTCCAGGCCAGGTTTCTTGGGCAGGCCCAGGTCCAGCACCATGAGTTCGTAGTTGTTGGTCATCAGCGCGGTGTCGGCGGCTTCGCCGTCCTCCACCCAGTCCACCGCATAGCCCTCCTGTTTCAGGCCGGTCTGGATGCCCTCGCCCAGCAGGTGGTCGTCTTCCACGATCAGAATGCGCATGTGAGTCTCCTGTGTAACCCCCACTATAACGGCTTTTCCCGCCTGCGACTTGAACTCCGCCAGGCCCGCCCCCATGTCTGCGGATAGATCAAACGAACCGATGCGGGGAACACACATGAGAATGGACAAACTCACCAGCAAATTCCAGTTGGCACTGGCCGATGCCCAGAGCCTGGCGGTGGGGCGGGATCATCAATTCATAGAACCGATTCACGTCATGAGCGCGATGCTGGCGCAGGATGGCAGCAGTATACCCCATCTGCTGACCCGTGCCGAAGTCGACGTGGATGCTTTGCGCTCGCGGCTCAACGAGGAACTGGACCGATTGCCCACGGTATCCGGCACGGCCGGCGAGGTGCATATCTCCAACGATCTGGCGCGCCTGCTCAATCTCAGCGACAAGCTGGCGCAGCAGCGCAAGGATGCCTATATATCCAGTGAACTATTCGTGTTGGCGGCGCTGGAGGACCGTGGCAAGTTGGGCGAGCTGCTGCGTCAGGCCGGCGCTGCCAAGGGATCCATCGAAAAGGCCATAGACGAACTGAGAGGCGGAGAGAACGTGCAAAACCCAGAAGCAGAAGACCAGCGCCAGGCGCTGGAAAAATACACCATAGACCTCACCGAGCGGGCCCGTCAGGGCAAGCTGGACCCGGTGATCGGGCGCGACGACGAGATCCGGCGCACCATCCAGGTGCTGCAGCGGCGCACCAAGAACAACCCGGTGCTCATTGGCGAACCCGGCGTGGGCAAGACCGCCATCGTGGAAGGTCTGGCCCAGCGCATCGTCAATGGCGAGGTGCCCGAAGGCCTGAAGAACAAGCGTTTGTTGTCGCTGGACATGGGCGCGTTGATCGCCGGTGCCAAGTTCCGCGGTGAATTCGAAGAACGGCTCAAGGCCGTGCTCAAGGAACTGGCCAAGGAAGAGGGCCAGGTGATCCTGTTCATTGATGAACTGCACACCATGGTGGGTGCCGGCAAGGCCGAGGGCGCCATGGATGCCGGCAACATGCTCAAGCCGGCGCTGGCGCGGGGTGAGCTGCATTGCGTGGGCGCCACCACCCTGGACGAATACCGTCAGTACATTGAAAAGGACGCGGCCCTGGAGCGGCGTTTCCAGAAAGTGCTGGTAGACGAGCCCAGCGTGGAAGACACCATCGCCATCTTGCGCGGTCTGAAGGAAAAATACGAGGTCCATCATGGCGTGGAGATCACCGATCCGGCCATCGTGGCGGCGGCCACCCTGTCGCATCGCTATATCACCGATCGGCAACTGCCGGACAAGGCCATAGACCTCATCGACGAGGCCGCCAGCCGTATTCGCATGGAAATCGACTCCAAGCCCGAGGCCATGGACAAGCTGGAGCGGCGCCTGATCCAATTGAAGATCGAGCGTGAGGCCCTGCGCAAGGAAAGCGACGAAGCCTCACGCAAGCGGCTGGAAAACCTCGAGGAGGAAATCGGCAAGCTGGAGCGGGAATACGCCGACCTGGAAGAAATCTGGAAGGCCGAGAAGGCGGCGGTGCAAGGCAGTCAGCACATCAAGGAAGAACTGGAACGCGCCCGCCAGGAACTGGAAGCCGCCCACCGGGCCGGCGACCTCACGCGCATGTCCGAGTTGCAATACGGCCGTATCCCTGAACTGGAAAAGCAGCTGGCAGCCGCCAGCCAGGCCGAGTCGCAGGAAATGAAACTGCTGCGCAACAAGGTCACCGAGGAAGAGATTGCCGAAGTGGTGTCACGCTGGACCGGTATCCCGGTGAGCAAGATGCTCGAGGGCGAAAAGGAAAAGCTGCTGCGCATGGAAGACGAGTTGGGTCAGCGCGTGGTGGGGCAGCGTGAAGCGGTTAAGGCCGTGTCCAATGCCATCCGGCGTTCCCGCGCCGGTCTGTCGGATCCCAACCGGCCCATCGGCTCCTTCCTGTTCCTGGGGCCGACCGGCGTGGGCAAGACCGAGCTCACCAAAGCGCTGGCCGAATTCTTGTTCGACACCGAAGACGCCATGGTGCGCATCGACATGTCGGAATTCATGGAGAAACACTCCGTGGCCCGGCTCATCGGCGCGCCGCCCGGCTACGTGGGTTATGAAGAAGGGGGCTACCTCACCGAGGCGGTGCGGCGCAAGCCCTACTCGGTGATCCTGCTCGATGAAGTGGAAAAGGCGCATCCCGATGTGTTCAACATCCTGCTGCAGGTGCTGGACGACGGTCGCCTAACCGACGGCCAGGGTCGTACGGTAGACTTTCGCAACACCGTCATCGTGATGACCTCCAACCTGGGTTCCCAGATCATCCAGGAAAAGGCGGGCGAGGAAAACTACGACGAAATGAAATCCGCCGTGATGAACATAGTCGGCAGCCACTTCCGCCCCGAGTTCATCAACCGGGTGGACGAAATCGTGGTCTTCCATCCGCTGGGGCGCGAACAGATCCACGCCATCGCCAACCTGCAGATCGGTTACTTGCGTCAGCGCCTGCAGGAACGCGACATGGACCTGGAACTCAGCGAAGCGGCATTGGACTTGCTGGGCGAGGCCGGTTTCGACCCGGTCTACGGTGCCCGTCCGCTCAAGCGGGCCATCCAGCACCGGTTGGAGAACCCCCTGGCCCAGGAGATCCTGGCCGGCAAGTTCGTGCCCGGCGACATCATCGTGGTGGACCGCCAGGGCGACGAGTTCGTCTTCACCAAAAAGCACAAGGCCGAAGCTGCCTGAACCTGATCGGCATAGAGCGGCCGACAACGGCACCCCTGGGGGTGCCGTTTTTTATTTACGTCTCGAAAACCGGCGAAACGGGCAGCCGCCTTGATTTTGCATAGAAGAGGAAAACCCTTGCACCGCACAGTGCGGTGTTTGTCTTGAGGACCGGGCTGGTCTGGAGGTGCCCATTTCTAGGCGGTTGCACATAAGAAGAATGTTCATGTCGTCCTGAAATCTGGTGGAGGGGTGATAAACACAGGAAGATAACCCTTTGGTTGTATGTTTATGAGGGACGTTGCCTGGCAAAATGCTTTATGCGGGCATGGTTATGGCCCGGGAGAAGGCATGAACCGATTCGACCGCATCTATCAGCTACACCGGCTGTTACTCAATGCCCGTCGGCCGTTGTCCATGGCCGTGCTCGAAGAGCGCATGGCGTGCTCCCGTGCCACAATCAAGCGCGTCATCCAGGAAATGCGTCTGTATTTGCACGCACCTATAGAATACAACCGTGAACACAATGGCTATCATTACGACCATAGCCAATCCGTTCATCCCTATGAATTACCCGGCCTGTGGTTCAATGCCTCTGAATTACACGCCTTGTTGACGGTGCAACAGCTTCTTGCGGAAGTACAGCCCGGCTTGCTGGAACCCCACCTTGTACCCCTTCGCAGACGAATCGAAGCCATACTTGCCTCCGAGTCTCTTGTTCCCGGAGATATCGCTCGGCGCGTGCGCATACTGCGCCTGGCCGCGCGTCCGGCTGGCAGGCACTTCCAGACCGTTGCAGATACCTTGATGCAACGCCGTCGGCTTTCCATCCGTTACCACGCAAGGGCGAGAGACCAAGTCAGCGAGCGCATCGTCTCACCCCAGCGCCTGGTGCATTATCGTGACAATTGGTACCTGGACGCCTGGTGCCACCAGCGCAACGGTTTGCGCACCTTCTCCCTGGACCGCATCCAGAAAGCGCGAGCACTCGAGCAACCGGCACAGGATCTGGAAGACGCCGCGCTGGACCGCTATCTATCTGCCTCCTATGGGATTTTTTCTGGAGAACCCTCTTCCATCGCGGTGCTTCGCTTCACCCCCGAACGGGCCCGCTGGGTGGCCGACGAACGCTGGCACCCCCAGCAACAAGGTCGTTTCCTGCCGGATGGGCACTTCGAACTGCGCATTCCCTACAGTGACCCCCGGGAGTTGATCATGGATATTCTGAGATATGGGCCGGACGTGGAAGTCGTCGCGCCGGTATCACTGCGCCAACAGGTCGCCGAGCGATTGCATGCCGCGCTCGCCCAT
This sequence comes from Gammaproteobacteria bacterium, assembly GCA_015487785.1. Taxonomy (GTDB): domain Bacteria; phylum Pseudomonadota; class Gammaproteobacteria; order S012-40; family S012-40; genus S012-40. The sequence goes on from WFPC01000020.1 coordinate 53,477, forward strand.
TACGAAAGAGACGGGTACAAAATTTGAGCCACCGGCCATGGTATATCAGGATGGATCCAACGCAAGGAGCAGACCCATGCGAAGAAGAACCGTCTTCAAGGCCTTCCTGGCACTGGCCGGCCTGCCCTGGCTGGCCACCAGGGCACAGGCCAACATGGCCCGCCGGCAACTGGAAATCCAGCAATCGCCCCTGGCCGGCTTCCAATACCACGGCGGCGAGCGCGTCTGGGAGAGGCTGCGCGTGGGCGACTCCCTCGCACTGGTCCGTGAGCCGCACAATCCTTACGATGAGCAAGCCGTGGCTTTGTACTGGCAAGGCGTCAAGCTCGGTTATGTGCCCCGCGTCGAGAACACGGCCGTGGCGCAGATGCTCGACCGGGGCGAACGGCTGAGCGCCACAATCGTGCAACTGCGGGAGTCTCGGGATCCCTGGCAGCGCGTGCAATTTCGAATATTCTGCGAGTGGGGTTGATCGAAAAGAAATAATGACAAGATGAGCGATTATGTAAGCTTTTTCTCTACTGCCACGGGAGGGCTGCAAGCTTATCCATACCAGCGCCGGTTGGCGGAACACCCTTGGCCCGAATTGCTGGATATCCCCACGGGCCTGGGGAAGACGGCTGCCGTCACCCTCGCCTGGTGCTGGAAACGCGGTCTGCGGTCCGATGGAGCCCGTGTATCCCCCGATGCGGGCACGCCCAGACGATTGATCTGGTGCCTTCCCATGCGGGTACTGGCCGAGCAGACAGCGGCCTGTATCAAAGGTTGGCTACAAAACCTGCGATGGTTGGGATGTTCCGGTGAAGGGCGGGTGTCCGTTCATCTGCTCATGGGAGGAGAAGAAGACATTCGGGATTGGGTGACCCACCCCGAAGAGGACACTATTCTCGTGGGCACCCAGGACATGCTGCTCTCCCGTGCCTTGATGCGAGGCTATGGCGTCTCGCGTTACCGCTGGCCGATCGACTATGCCCTGCTGCACAACGATGCCTTCTGGGTCTTCGACGAGGTGCAACTCATGGGCGCCGGTATCGCCACCAGCGCACAACTGGAGGCGTTCCGGCGCAGGCTGGGCACCGCCCGGCCTGCACGCAGCCTGTGGCTGTCTGCCACCCTGCGGCGCGACTGGCTGGCAACCGTCGATCTTGCCGGAGATCTCCAGGCGTTCAGGGAAGAAACCCTGAGCGACGATGAACGGCATCTGGATACGGTGCGCCGGCGATATACCGCAGTCAAACACTTGCAGCGGGCACAGAGTGTTCTCAACGGAGATGGTGCAAAATCCGCTGCCAAGGATTACCCCGAAAAGCTGGCAAAGGAAATCGCCGGGGCCCATCAGCCAAGCAGCACCACGCTGGTGGTGCTCAATACCGTGGAGCGCGCCCAAGGGCTGTATGAAACGCTGAAAAAACATACCAGTGCGCGCCGGCTGCTGGTTCACGCCCGTTTCCGCGCTCATGAGCGGCGCACCCTGAACAAGGCGCTGATGAAGAACGAACCACGGATCATCGTCGCCACCCAGGCTGTGGAGGCCGGCATCGATCTGAGTGCCCGGACCTTGTTCACCGAGCTCGCGCCATGGTCGTCGCTGGTCCAGCGTTTCGGCCGATGCAATCGCCATGGCGAGCACGAAGAGGCCCATGTCTGGTGGATCGACATTGCCGACGACAAGCTGGCCGCTCCTTACGCGCCGGAGGCCACAGCCGACGCCCGGAACAAGCTGACCGGTTTGTCCAGCGCCAGCCCTGCCGATCTCCCCGTCATCGATGAAGAAGCAACCTGGGAACAGGTGATCCGCCGCGGGGATTTCCTCGATCTTTTCGATACAGACCCGGATCTGACGGGGTTCGACGTGGATGTATCACCCTATGTTCGGGATACCGATGACCGGGACGTACTGCTCTTCTGGCGGGATCTTTCCACCACAGAGGCGAAAAACCAGCCAACGCCCGCACCGGAAGAACTCTGCCGTGCCCCCATCGGCGAGGCAAAGAAGCTGATCGAACAGGCCCGCAAGAAGGATCATCCCGTCTTCATATGGGATTTTCTGGAGCGGTGCTGGATGGTTTTCCGGGGCAGTGTCCGCCCGGGAACCACGCTCATGCTGGACGCCCGCGCCGGGGGATACGATCCAGAACTGGGCATGTCAACGGCCAGCAAGAAGCCTGTCGCCCCTGTCGTCGATTTGACTCTCGAGGACACCCCGGAGGCGGACGAGGATGAACGCCTGTCCCTGCTGGGACGTCCCGTGCCGTTGAGCATGCATCTTTGCGATGTGGAGGACGCCGCATTGAAATTGTGTGACTCCCTGGAGATGGACGACCGAGTGAGACAGGCTGTCGCCTGCGCCGCGCGCTGGCATGACGTCGGCAAGGCCCATCCCGCCTTCCAGGGCATGATCCAGCAGGCGTTCGATGATACTGAAAAGGCAGCGCGGACGATCTGGGCGAAATCCCCCGGATCCCATGGCCGTCCCCGTTATGTCCTGGCGATAAACGGTGAGGAAACGGAGCGCCGGCATTTCCGTCACGAACTGGCATCCATGTTGGCTTGGCTCGAGCATCGGGGTGAAACGAACGAAATCGATACTGATCTGGTTGCCTATCTCATCCTCGCCCATCATGGCAAGCTGCGCATGCGGCTGCGAACCCTTCCGGGAGAAAGCGAACCTGCCGATGACCGCCTCTTTTGCCGTGGCGTTTGGGCCGGGGACCGGTTGCCCGAAGTCACCGCTTGCAACCGGGAACGCATTCCCGAGACCGTGCTGCGCCTGGACGTCATGCGCTTGGGACAGGGCTCGCAAGGTCCCTCCTGGACCGCACGCACGGCAGGCCTTCTGAAACGCCATGGTCCTTTTCGTCTGGCCTGGATGGAAGCGCTCGTGCGCTTGGCCGACTGGCGTGCTTCGAGCATGGAGATGAATCCTGAAAAAGGAGGGAATTCCGATGACAATGGTAACCATGAGCTGGAAAGAGACCATCGATCAGTGGCGGACTCTGCCGCCGCAGCGCAAGCAGGAGATCGGCATCCGGCGCATTCCGCGCAAGGTGGCTCGGAACATGGCGCTCGAGGGCGAGGCGGTGGATCTGGAACTTCTGGAGCAGGAACTCGAACGCCTGCTCACGCGACGCGTCGGATAGAAACCACACTCGGCTTGCTCAACTATGCAGAGCCGGCGCCTCATCTGGCCCGGGAAGTGGAGCGCGTCCGGCTTTCCATCGCGGAAGGCGCCTGGCACGATCATCCTCACCCCGATATTTTCCTGGATTTTCACAAGGCGATATGGGCCCGACGTTTGTTTCCGGAGGAGGGCTCATGAAGTCCATACTCCTGCGAGGAACCTGCCCCGTTCCGCTGGCCTCCTACCTCAAGGCGCTGGGAATCCTCCGGCTGGTGGCGGAACAAAAAGATGCCTCCGCAGTCGGCTGGTGGGAGGGTGAGCATTTTGCCCTGGAGGCCGAACTCGACGAAAATGCACTGCGTGATTTTCTGCTGAACGAATATCGCCCCACGCCCATTATTGCACCCTGGAACGGCGGTTCGGGTTTCTTCCCCAAAGACAACAAAAACGGTATAGCCCCTCTGGAAAGCGCCATCGCATCGCGCTTCGCCGATTACCGTGAGGCGATAGCCTTCGGCAAGGGTCTGCTTGGCCGGCTCGGCATCGCGGAAAAACCGGACAAGGAACAAAAGACAAGGCTACTGCGCTTGTTCCGGGCACAGGCGCCCGAGCCGTCGCTTCGCTGGTTCAACGCCGCAGTGCTGCTCTCGGCAGAAGAACCACGCTATCCCCCGCTTCTTGGTACGGGTGGCAACGATGGCCGGCTCGATTTCACCAACAACTTCATGCAGCGCCTGGTCGAAATCTTCGATACGACATCCGGCAAATCCACCTCCCGGGCCATTTCCTGGCTGGACAATGCCCTCTACGGACTCCCTATTCCAGGGTTGACTCACAAAAAGATCGGCCAGTTCAGTCCAGGAGATGCTGGCGGACCGAATGCCTCGGTGGGATTCGAAGCCGAGGCCTTGATCAACCCCTGGGATTTCGTGCTGATGCTGGAAGGTGCGCTGGCCTTCGCCGCCGCCACTTCCAGGCGGCTTGAGTCCCTGTACGACGAAGGCATGAACTATCCATTCACTGCGCGCTCGACGGCCGTCGGCGATGGCACGCTGAGTTCCGAAGACGAAAAAGAAGCCAGGGCGGAGATCTGGATGCCGGTTTGGACCACCCCGGCGCACTGGGCGGAACTGCAGATGCTCTTCTCCGAGGGCCGGGCGAGGCTGGGAACCCGGATAGCCCGCGACGGTCTGGATTTCGTGCGTGCGATTTCCGCGCTTGGCGTCGATCGAGGTATCACGGCTTTCCAGAGGTTTGCCTTCTTCAAAAGGTCTGGGAAAGCTTATCTGGCAACACCACTGGAGCGCATTCGCGTCGAGCGCAATCCAGACGCGGATCTGATCGCGCAACTGGATCGGGGAGGATTCTTGCAGAGGGTTCGCCAGATCGCGCGCAATGACAACATACCGGGTCGAGTGCGTGTCGCCGTCAGACGACTCGAACAAGCCTTGTTCCATCTCGCGGCCAGGCGTGGCTCGTGGCAAGTACAGCACTGCATCGTCACCTACGGAGAGGTGGTCTCGAGCCTTGAGTCCCTCGCACGGCGCAATGACAAACCGCCTGTTCCGCCAAGGCTAGGTACCGACTGGGTGTTGCGGGCCGACGATGGCAGCGCCGAATTTCGAATCGCCGCGGCAATCGCCGGCATCGGTCAGAACCGGGGGAGTGATCCAC
>WFPC01000021.1 GCA_015487785.1 Gammaproteobacteria bacterium
GCCCGAACAGTATCTCAGACCCGGTATCACCTTCGAACAGCTCGATGACATCGCCTGTGCCATGAGCGACAATGAGGCCGCCCAGCACCTCAACGAGGCACGGGCCGAACTGTTTCGTAACATCAACAAAGCCCAGAACCCGGCCGCCTGATCAGACTCTCTCACCACCGTCCTTCAGGCTCATTTCTGGATTGGAAAGGACTGCCCCATACCACACATTCACCGAAGCCGCGTCATTTTGCAATGACGATGCCCCCCAGGTGGTGTTAAAATAGGCACCGATTCCACCGGAACGCCAAACTGACCCGACACGCCGTGCACGCACTCCCATCACACCGGCAACCCGCAGATGGGCAGGGGACACGACAAGAAGACCAAGAACCCAAGGCAATGACTGACGCTGACAAGCCTGTACAGACCATCATCATCCAAGGCATCACCGAAGAAGGCCGCAAGTTCCGTCCCAGCGACTGGGCCGAACGCATGGGCGGCATGCTGTCCACCTTCGGCAAGGACCATCGCATCCACTATTCCCCCATGTTGCGTCCCATCAGCCTCGACGGCGTGAAGTGTCTCGCGGTGGACCCCGCGCTGGAGCACGAGAATCCCCTGGTGTTCAACCAGGTGATGGACTTCGCCCGCCGCAACCAGCTCAGAATCGTCGAGTCACACGACGACCTGTCCCAGCACTGAGCCCTCACTCGCCGGGCAAGGGCGGCGCCTGCTCTATGCAGGACGCGCTCACCTCGAGGTCGCGCAGCAGGCCATCACCAATACCATAGATCCAGCCATGCACCGACAAGGGCTGCCCGCGCTTCCAGGCCCGGCGCACGATACTGGTATGACACACGTTGGCCACCTGCTCGATCACGTTGAGTTCGCACAGGGCGTCCACGCGCTCCGCTTCCGTAGCCAGCTCGTCGATGCGCGGCCTGTTGCGCAGATACAGGCGCGACACCGAGTGCAGCCAATTGTCCAGCAGGCCGATGATCTCCTCCTGCATGGCCGCCTTCACCCCGCCGCAGCCATAGTGGCCGCAGACGATGATGTGCCGTATCTGCAACACATCCACCGCATATTGCAAAACCGACAGACAGTTGATGTCGGTCTGCAGCACGATATTGGCCACATTGCGGTGCACAAACAACTCCCCCGGCAACAAACCCACGATCTCATTGGCCGGCACCCGGGAATCGGCGCAGCCTATCCACAGGTATTCCGGCGCCTGCTGGCGGCTCAGTTTGAGGAAAAACTCCGGATCCCGCCGCTTGATGCTCTCGGCCCAATCCACATTGTTGCGAAACAGATCACTCAGCATAACTCACCTTCCTGGCCTTCACGAAATTGTTCCAGTGCCCGGCCCCAGCGAGCACGAAAAAAATGCTGTCCGCGCGGGTTGCGCTGGCGTGGATCGGCGACCTGCTCCCCGGCCAATGGATGACCCACGGCAATGATCACCAGAGGACGGTAGTCCTCCGGCACGGCAAAATACTCACGCACCCTGGCGGCATCGAAGCCTCCCATCTGGCGCGCCACCAGGCCCATGGCGGTGGCCTGTAACGACAGATTCTCCATCGCCGCGCCGGTATCGTACTCCGCCCAGGGATTGGGCTCACCGTTGACACTGAATACCCGGCTGGCCGCCGCCAGAATCAACAGGGGCGCCTGGCAGGCCCAGCGCCGGTTGGCCTCCAGCAGGCATTCCTGCGCCCGCTGCCAGGCCTCTTCATCGTACTGACGGTCGAATACCACGAAACGCCAGGGCTGGTCGCCATAACAGGACGGCGCCCAGTGGGCGGCCTCCAGCAAGGCGTACAACTGGGCCTCGCTCACAGGCTTGTGGGGATCGAAACGGCGTGCACTCCAGCGCCGGGCGATCAAGTCGTGCACCGGCACCCGGGTAGGGGCTATGTTTTGGGTCATTCCTGTTACCACATGACATCGTTGGCCGGATTATAAAGAACCCGCCCGCCCGGGTCACCGGATGTTTCATGCTGAATTTTGCCGAACTAAAGCCTGGAGCCACGGGTTTCGATAACCCCAGGAGAAGACAATCACGGGGAGAATCATGGCTACGGGAATCACCGCACTCGTCATCGAGCAGGGACAAACCTCACGCAAGACCATCATCAAGGGCCTGCAGGACCACCTCAATGCCGAGACCGTACTGGAAGCCACCAGCCCCCAGGAGGCCATCAGTCTGTGTCGCCAGGTCAAGCAACTGGACTGTGTGCTGGTGGATCTGGAATTGCCCGGCTGCAACGGCCTGGAACTGATCGGTGAAATCAAGAAACTGGCCAGCGCCAGCCAGGCCAGCTTCATCGCCCTGTCCACCAGCCGTGACAAGAAAGACTTGCTGCAGGCCGCCGCCGCGGGCGTACACGACTATATCGTCAAACCCTTCAATGCCGGCACCCTGGCCACCAAACTGAGCAAGCTGGCCAACAATCCGCGCTTTCGCCGCAACGAGCGCATGTCGCTGTTGGAGACCTTCAAGGCCAAGGTCTGTTTCAAGCACGCCGGAGAAACACACTACCAGGCCCGTCTGGTGGATATTTCCATCGGCGGCTGCCGTATTCGCACCGAACTGTTCAACCGGGGCGGCGGCTGTATCTATGATCTGGCACTCATCGAGCTGCAAACCAACGACCGGCCCATCCGTATCGAAGCGGTGCTGCTGAGCACCGAGCGCGACCTGGAGAGCACCGATCAGCGCACCATGCTGGCCAGCTTTCAGTTTCTGGAGAAGGAGCCCGCGGCCATAGATTGCATTTCCCGCTTCATCGAGCACACCAAGCGCCTGGCCAAACCGGCCTAGCCCGGGGAGCGGAAGCCGAGGTGGACTTCCATCGGGCCGCCCATCAGGCTATGCTGATGGCTGGTTACGGTGCCACTGGAATCCCACATGCCCCTGTTCACGCTCACCACCAACATCGCCCTAGACGCCGAACGCCGCCAGGCCTTCGCACGCCACGCCTCGCGCGAGGTGGCCAGCCTGTTGGGCAAAGCGGAAAACTACGTCATGGTCCGGGTCAGCGACGACGCCTGCCTGCTGTTTGCCGGCAACGAGCAACCCTGCGCCCTGCTAGAACTCAAGAGCCTGGGCCTGCCCGAGCAACGCACCGGCGAGCTCTCCGCCGCCCTGTGCCACTTGGTGCAGGAACAACTGGGCATAGAGCCGGCGCGCATCTATATCGAATTCAGCAACCCGCCCCGACACCTGTGGGGCTGGAACGGCAAGACCTTCTGAACCCTACAAGCGACGCAATACCTGCAAGGGCGGCTGACGGGTGACCCCGCGGCTGCCCCACAGGCCCGCCAGGCCGACACCCAGCCCACCGGCCACAGCCCCCGTGAACAATGCCGCCAGGTTGAACTGATAAGGCATGGAAAACACCTTCAGCGCCAGCAGCCAAGCCAGGCCATTGGCCAGCAGCGCCCCCAGGACGCCGGCCAACAACCCCAGTGCCACGAACTCCGCCGCCAGTGCGCGGCGGATCTGTCGCCTTCGCCCCCCCAGGGTGCGCAGGATGGCATTCTCCCTCAAGCGTTCGTCGTGGGTGGCCTGAATACCCGCATACAGCAACATCAGGCCCGCCGCCAGGGTGAACAGAAACACATATTCCACCGCCAGGCTCACGCGCTCGATAATGCGCCGCACATGAGCCATGATGGCCGCCACGTCGAGCACGGTGACATTGGGAAACTCACGCACCAGCTCGTCGAGCACGGGGTAACGCGCCCTCGGCAGATAAAATGCCGTCATGTAGGTGGCCGGAAACTCGTCCAGCAGGCCCGGTGGCGCCAGCACGAAAAAATTGGCCCGCAGGGAATCCCACTGCACCTCGCGCAGGCTGGCAATCCGTCCCTCAAAATGCTCCCCCGCCACGTCGAATGCCAGGGTATCGTCCACGCCCACACCCAGGCTGCGGGCAATCCCCTCCTCCACCGACAACAAGGCCTTGCCGTATTCGTCCTGACGCCACCAGTGTCCTGCCACGATGCGGTTGTCCGGCGCCAGCTCGGCCGCCCACGACAGATTGAATTCGCGCTCGGCCAGGCGCCGGGCGCGTCCCTCCAGTTCCAGCTCACTCACCGGCCGCCCATTGATCGCCGTCAACCGGCCCCGCACCATGGGATGGAATTCCGGCGCGTCCAGGCCCCGGGCGCGAAAAAAGGCCTCCAGGGCCGCCACCTGCTGTGGCTGGATATTGACCAGGAAACGGTTGGGCGCATCCGGCGGCAGGCTGTCGCGCCAGTCATCCAGCAGATCCCCCCGTACCAGGCCCAATAACAGCAACACGCCAATACCCAGGGAAAAGGCCACCAATTGCATGGCGCTGCCCCCCCGGCGCCGGGCCAGGCTCACCAGGCCAAAGCGCCACCATTGGCGCGGGCTGGCACGCAAGCGTGCCAGCCCGCGCAATACTGCCACCGCCAGGCCCAGCAACACGGCCACCGTGGCCAACAGGGCCAGACTCATAAGCATGCCCAGGCGCCACTGCCCTGCCTGATAGACCAACAGACCCGCCAGGGCCGTCCCCGCCAAGGCATAGCTGAGCACTCCCGGTGTGCCCAAGCCACCCAGTTCCCACCGCAATACCCGCAGCGGCGGCACCGAGCCCAGTTGTAGCAAGGGCGGCAGGGCAAAGCCCAACAACATCACCAGACCACTGGCCAGGCCGGCAAAGACCACCGCGCTGCCCGCTGACGGCAGCGCCACCCCCAGCAAGGGCGCCAACAGCCCCACCAGAGCATCGTGGGCCAGGTAGCCTGCAGCCACCCCCGCCAGGCTGGCCGGCGCACCCAGCATCAGCAATTGCCCGCCATAGATTCGCATGACCCGGCCCTGGCGCGCGCCCAGGCAGCGCAATATCGCCACCGCATCCAGGTGGCGCTGGGCAAAGCGCCGCGCCGCCAGCGCCACCGCCACCCCGGCCAGCAGCACCGCGGTCATGGCCGCCAGGCCCAAAAATTGGCGCGCCCGCTCCAGCGCGCTGCGGATCTCCGGTCGTGCATCGGCCACCCCTTGCAAGCTCACGCCCCGCTGCGGGGTTTTTTCCAGCATGCGTCGATAGGCCGCGACTTGCCCGGGAGTGCCGGCCACCAGCAAGCGATAGCTCACCCGGCTGGCCGGCTGGATTAGATCGGTGGCCGCCAGATCCGCCCGATTGAACAGCAGGCGTGGCGCCATGGCGAACAAGCCGCCGGCGCGCCCCGGCTCGGCGGTGAGCACCGCCGCCACCCGCAGGCGCGCCTCACCCAGCCAGATCCACTCACCGAGCCGCAGACCCAGCGCCGTCATCAGGCGCGGCTCCAGCCACACCGTGCCAGGCACCGGGCCGGTGGCTGCCGGGCGCTCTGGCGCGAAGGGGGCATCGGCAATGCGCAGGCTGCCTCGCAGGGGAAAGTGTTCATCCACCACCTTGACCATGGCCAACCGACTGCCCGCCGCGGCCCTCACCATGCTGGGGAAAACCCATTGCTCGGAGAAGCGCAGGCCGAGATCCCGGGCCTGATCGCGGTAACGCGCCGGCAACGGGCGGTCGGATACCACCACCAGGTCGGCGCCCAGCAGTTCACTGGCCTGCAGATCCAGGGCACGCTCCACCCGCTCGGTGAAAAATCCCACCGCGCTCACCGCCGCCACTGCCACCATCACCGCCAGCGCCAGCACCCGCAACTCACCACTGCGCCATTCTCTGCGCAGCATGCGCAGGGCTTGTCGCCAGGCATTCATGACAAACGCCCCGCCTCCAGGCGCAGGCGGCGCTGGCAACGCCGGGCCAGATGCTCGTCATGAGTCACCAGCACAAGAGTGGTGCCCTGTTCGCGATTGAGTTCGAACAACAGCTCGACGATGCGCGCACCGGTGCGGTTGTCGAGGTTGCCGGTGGGTTCGTCGGCCAGCAACAGGGCCGGTTGTACCGCGAAGGCACGGGCAATGGCCACTCGTTGCTGCTCGCCGCCGGAGAGCTGGCGCGGATAGTGCCGCGCCCGCCTCGCCAGTCCCACCCGCGCCAGTACTTCTAGGGCGCGCACTCGGGCGTCACCGATATCGTTGAGTTCCAGCGGCAACATCACGTTCTCCAGTGCCGTCAGGCTGGGCAAAAGCTGAAACGACTGGAACACGAAACCCAGCAAGGCGCCACGGCGCTGTGCCCGCTGATCCTCGTCGAGGGCGAAGAAATCTTCGCCCTGCAGCAGCACCTGCCCCGTACTGGGCGTGTCCAGTCCGGCCAGAATGCCCAGCAGAGTGGACTTGCCCGCCCCCGAGGGACCCACGATGGCCACCGACTCCGCCGCATCGATACGAAAACTGATATCCTCTAGCAAGCTCAACCGCCCTTCCGGGCTGTCGACCTGCTTGCCCAGCCGGCGGGTTTCCAGCAAGGGCGAGGTGGAAGGAGAATTCATGCTTTACTTGTCCTCGATGATCAAAGGCTTGCGACCACCACACGGGCTGTTGTTGTTACTGTTGCTGCTCTGCAATCCGGCCGGAGCCGACGCGGGACCGGTGATCCTGGTCTTCGGCGACAGTCTCAGCGCCGCCCATGGCCTGCGTACCGAGCAAGGCTGGGTCGCCCTGTTGCAACAGCGCCTGCGCCAGCAAGGCTACCCCCACCGGCTGGTCAATGCCAGCCTCAGCGGCGATACCACCGACAGCGGCCTGCAACGCCTGCCCCGCGCCCTGCGCCGCCATCGTCCCGAGCTGGTCATTCTCGAACTGGGCGGCAACGACGGCCTGCACGGCCTGCCGCCGGAGCGAACACACACCAACCTGGCGCGCATGATCCGCCTCATCCAGGCCAGCGGCGCCCAGGTATTACTGGTAGGCATGCAGATCCCTCCCAATTATGGCCCGCGCTTCGCCCAGCGGTTCCGCCAGATTTATCCCTCCCTGGCCAGAGAATTCGGCATCCCCCTGGTGCCCTTTCTGCTGGCGGGACTGGAAAACCGGCGCGACCTCTTCCAGGCCGACCAGATCCATCCCAATGCCCGTGCCCAACCCCTGTTGCTGGAGAATGTCTGGGCTGCCCTCGCTCCCTTGCTGCGAGGCCGCGCCACTGCTACACCAGGCCCGAGGCATGACGATGCGCCCAGCGAGTCGTCTCCGGCAGCTTGAAACGGGTGGTACAGGCCATGACATATTCCACCGCCCGCGCCAACGACACCTTGTGCCCGGCTGATACATAGACGGGCTTGACGCCCTGGCGGGTGCGCAATACCGCGCCGATCATTTCACTGCCGTCGCGCAGCGCCACCCAGGCGCCACGCCGACCGGGCAGGGGCGGATGCTCACCAATCAGGCGGGTCTTGGCCACCCCGATGGTGGGCAAGCCCGTGATCACTCCCAGGTGACAGGCAATACCGAAACGACGCGGATGAGCGTAGCCCTGGCCATCACACAACACCAGATCCGGCGGCCGGGAAAGCTTCTCCAATGCGGCCAGTACCGCCGGCAATTCACGAAACGACAACAACCCCGGCACATAGGGAAAGCGACAGGGCTGACGCGCCATGGCCACCTCGCGCAAGTTCAGCGAAGGAAAATCCAGTACCGCCACCGCCGCCACCACAGTCCTGCCGCCTTCCGCCAGGCCCACGTCGGTTCCGGCCACGGTATGCACCTCGCCCAGTTCGTCGCGCAATATCACCTGGCTGCGCAAGCGCTGCTGCACGGCCACCGCCTGCTTGGGGGTGAGCCGCCATTGCGAGTCCATCTCGTTGATTTGCATAAAAACTCCAGGGCAACAGCGGTAGCGTGCCATGATGATCGCACAAAATATGGCACCGCGTCCTTGAAAAACGCCGCGTCAGCGACTAATCGTTAACAGACGGGGAGGGTGGTGACCACGACCTGAGCAAAGGAGGATGTTCTCATGAAGACTTCCGATACAGACGCATTCAAGCGCGCGGCTCGGGTGGATCACCGTTGGAGCGAGCGCCTGCCGTTGCGCATTGATGTCGTCATGCAATACGACGCGCTGGGCCTCGTCAGTGGCAAGACCCGCGACATATCCAATGACGGTATGTTCGTGGAAACGGGCATTATCCGGCTGTTTCCCAACGACAGCCTGATCCTGACCTTTGCCGACCCACTGCGAGAAGACGGTACCCTGGTGACCGTTTCCGCCGTGGTGCGACACGCCACCGAAGACGGTGTCGGGCTGCAGCTCGACGGCTTTCGCTTCAACTCGATTCACCCCACTGAACCACAACAAGCCATCGCCGCCTACCACTGACCCCCCTGCAAGGCCCGTCGCAGTTCGAACGGGCCGGTTTCTCCGCCACCGGCCGGTTGCATTCGGCCAGCAAACCTCCGACAATGGGCGCCTGGATCATCGTCATAGCCAAGCGGCCCGTGAAACAGCTCATCGCACTGTCCTTTCTCTTCTTGTTCAGCTTCGCCACCGCCCAGGCGCAGGAACGTTACGTCACCGACTCCTTCGAGATCACCCTGCGCACCGGCATGGGTACCAAGCACAAGATCCTCAAGACCCTGCGCTCCGGTACGCGGCTGAAGGTATTGGAAGTCAACAAGGAAGAAGGCTACTCGCGCGTAGTGACCCCCGACGGGGTGGAAGGCTGGGTGATCACCCGCTATCTCATGGACCAACCCGCCGCCCGCAGCCAACTGGCCGGTCTGCGCAAGCAATTGGAAAAGGCGCGCGAAAAGACCACTCAACTGGGCAAGCAACTGGAACAGTTGCGCCAGGAAAACGCCCAGTTGCAACGGCAGAATCAACGCCTGAGCGAGGAAAAGAGCAAAATCGGCAAGGAGCTGGAACACATCAAGCGCATCTCCGCCGAAGGCATCGCCCTGCACGAGGAAAACCAGAAGCTCAATACCCAGGTGCACACCCTGCAGCGCACCATCCAGTCGCTGGAACAGGAAAACCTCTCGCTGAAGGACCGCTCGGCGCGGGACTGGTTTCTGGTGGGAGCGGCGGTATCGGTGTTCGGGGTCTTCCTGGGGCTGTTCCTGCCCAACCTGCGCTTGCGCCGGCGACAGAGCTGGAGTTCGCTCTAGTTTCCACCAGCCCCCTCGCGCGGCCAGAGCGCTTCTCTACACCACCTGGCGTCCCAAAAAGGCCCGCGACAAGGTTCCGCCATCGATGTATTCCAGCTCGCCACCCACCGGCACTCCGTGGGCTATGCGGGTGACACGAATGTCGCGCGCACGCACCAGCTCACCGATGTAATGGGCCGTGGCCTCGCCTTCCACGGTGGGATTGGTGGCCAGAATCACCTCGGCTATGTCCTCCTCGTCCAACAGGCGCTCCAGACTGTCCAGACCCAGATCGCCCGGGCCGATGCCATCCAGCGGCGAGAGATGGCCCATCAGCACGAAATACCGTCCCCGATAACCCGTGGCCTGTTCCAGCGCCAGCAGGTCGGCGGGACTCTCCACCACGCACAACAGGCTGCTGTCACGCCCGGGGTGACGACAGATTTCACACAGTTCGGCCTCGGTGAAATTGCGGCACAGGCGACAATGACCGATTCTCGCCACAGCCTCGAGCAGGATCTCGGCCAACTGCCGGGCTCCCTCGCGATCCCGCTCCAGCAGGTGAAAGGCCATACGCTGGCTACTCTTGGGACCCACTCCCGGCAAGCAACGCAGGGCCTCTATCAGCCGCTCCAGCAGGGGGATGTCGGTCATGTCTGTCAAAAGGGCATCTTGAAACCGGGCGGCAAATCCAGTCCGCCGGCCAGGGCCGCCATTTTCTCCTTGCTGGCGGTTTCCACCGCGCGCACGGCATCGTTGACCGCCGCAGCCAACAGATCCTCCAGCATTTCCTTGTCTTCCTCCATCAAGGCAGGATCGATGGTCACCCGGCGCACGTCGTGGCGACCGGTCATCACTACCGTCACCATACCGCCACCGGACTGGCCGGTCACTTCCATGTTGGCGATTTCGGCCTGTGCCTTCTGCAGGTTCTCCTGCATCTGCTGGGCCTGCTTCATCAAGTTTCCAAGTCCGCCTTTCATGTCATTCTCCTTGCAAATTAGAGGTTGGATCGGGAGTATTCTTCTCTCACGCGCGCCGTGGCACGCCATCATCCCTCGGCCTCGTCGCCATAGGTCACGGAATCGGCATCCAGCCGGGCATCGAAGGTGTCCTTGAGCGCCTGCACATTGGGGTCGGACTCCAGCGCCCGCACCGCCGCCTGCATGCGTTGTTGTTGCTGCCGTGCCTGCTGCCGTGCCGGGGTCTCTACTGCCGAATCAGCAATTGCCACATCCAGTCTGATCTCTTCGTCATAGTACTCGCTCAAGGCCTTCTGCAGACGCTCCACCCAGTTGCCGGCGGCCAGGGAGGCATGCTCACGGGGCAAGGACAGGCGTATGCAGGAGCCTTCACGCCCGACAAAGGCGGCATTCATGGCCAGTTGCCGGGTCATGCCTCCCACTGGCAAGGCCTGCACCACCTCGCGCCAGTTCTGCGACGGCGCCTGTTGCGGTGATGTCTGCGAGACCGTCGTCGGAGCCGCCTTGACCGTCGCGCCCGTCGCAGTCTTGCCCACAGCCGGTGCCTCGGCGCCTCCCTGCTCGGGCCGGAAAGCCAGCATGCGCAGCATGATCATTTCGAAACCGGCGCGGGGATCGGGGGCCAACGGCAGGTCGCGGCGCCCGATCAGGGCGATCTGATAATACAATTGCACGTCTTCCGCCGCCAGCGCCCGACTCAGGCCGCTCACGGCCTCATCGGCCTCGGCGTGGCCGGGCACCACCTGGGCCACGGCAATGGCGTGCAACAGCCCGATCAGCTCCGCCAGCACCTGGTTGAAGTCCAGCCCTTCGCGGGCCAGGCTCTCGACACGATTGAGCAAGGCCTGGCCATCGGCCTCGGCCAGGGCCCACAACAGACCGGCCACGTCGCCACGCTCCAGCCCGCCTAGCATCTGGCGCACCTCGGCCTCGGCCAGCTTGCCGCCACCGAAGGCGATGGCCTGATCCAGCAGGCTGAGAGCATCGCGCATGCTGCCCGCGGCCGCCCGCGCCAGCCGGGTCAGGGCCGCCGGCTCGGCGGCAATGCCTTCCGCCTCCAGCACCTTGGCCAGATGGGCGCTGATCTGGTCCGGCGTCAGACAGGTGAGATTGAACTGCAGGCAGCGCGACAGAATGGTGACCGGCAGTTTCTGTGGGTCAGTGGTGGCAAGGATGAACTTCACATGGGGTGGCGGCTCTTCCAGGGTCTTGAGCAAGGCATTGAAGCTGTGGCCGGACAGCATGTGCACCTCGTCGATGAGGTAGACCTTGTAGCGCCCGCGGGTGGGTGTGTATTGCACGTGCTCCAGCAGTTCGCGGGTATCCTCCACCTTGGTGCGCGAGGCGGCGTCCACCTCGAGCAAATCGACGAAACGCCCCTGGTCGATCTCGCGGCAGGCGCTGCACTCGCCACAGGGCCGGGCAGTCACTCCCTGTTCACAGTTGAGAGATTTGGCCAGGATACGGCCGAGAGTGGTCTTGCCCACGCCACGGGTACCGGTGAACAGATAGGCATGGTGCAGGCGATTGCTGTCGAGGGCATTGACCAGCGCACGCAAGACGTGCTCCTGGCCCACCAGTTCGGAAAATGTGCGGGGCCGCCACTTGCGCGCCAGCACTTGATAACTCATTCGCCCCTGACCACGTGGTTGCTGTGCAATGGGATGGAGGCGGCCCGTACCCGCCACACCCCGGCGCCCGAGTCCACTGCTACCGCTGCTCCCTTCCGGGCCTGACGGGGTTCACAGCTTGTCGTCGCGAGGGGACCGGCACGGGTCACCATAGCATCGGGCCTGACCTCACCAAGCCCGGGCTGCATTATACAGGCTGGACCGTTCGCCACAAAGGAGAAGCGACGGCACTTTTTTTCTGCATACGAAAATTCGATGAAAACG
The DNA here is from genome assembly GCA_015487785.1 of Gammaproteobacteria bacterium. GTDB lineage: Bacteria > Pseudomonadota > Gammaproteobacteria > S012-40 > S012-40 > S012-40. Next base: position 11,892 of record WFPC01000021.1, read on the forward strand.
CCAAAAACTGCTAAAGTCTCCTTCAGCAGTACCGATAAAACCGTTGCACGCATTGGATTCGCTGCAATGCCACCGTAATGGACAACACAACGTCACAAGGATCAGGATATGGCCAGTTCCAAAACCGACATTTCCGAAACCGCCTTTCTCACCCCGGCCCAGGTGGCCCAGCGTCTGCGCGTGTCGCCCGTCACCGTGCGCCACTGGGCACTCAATGGCAAACTCAGCTTCGTGACCACGCCGGGCGGACACCGTCGTTTCCTGCCCGAGGAGGTGGAGCGCTTCGCCCGCCAATACGGTGTCGACCTGCAGCCCAGCAAACCCTCGGGACTGCGGGTGCTCATCGTCGATGACGACCCAGAACTGGGTGAGATGCTGACGGAATTCGTCACCTCCCTCGACCCCGACAACGAGGCTGCCCTGGCCCACAATGGCTTCGAGGCCGGCAGCCTGATCCACGAATTCAAACCCGACCTGGTCTTGCTGGACATCATGATGCCAGGGCTCGACGGCTTCGCCGTGTGCCGCCGGATCAAGCAAAACCCGCAGACCCGGCACATCCCCGTGATCGCCATGACCGGCAAGCCCAGCCAGCAAAACATCAAGGCCATGTTCGAGGCCGGCGCCGACGACTGCCTGGCCAAGCCGCTGGACCCGGAGGTGTTGCGCAGTCTGTTCAAACGACCGGCAACGCACCCCACCCCGACCAACTGAGCGACCAACCGCACCATGTAAGGAATGACCATGCCTACCCTCACCGCCTTCGACAATGCCAGCCAGGACACCCCGTACCGTGTCCTCATCGTCGACGACAATGAAAACCACCTGAAGCTGGAAAAAGACATTCTCGCCTCTCCACGCTTCGAGGTACATGAAGCCACCCGCGGTGAACAGGCTCTGGAACTGCTCCAACGCCACGACTTCGACGTGGTCTTACTGGACAAGAACATGCCGGGCATGAGCGGCGACGAAGTCTGCCGGCGCATTCGCCGGCACGCCGAGCTGTCACTGCTGCCGGTATTGGTGGTCACCGGCAGCAACTCACGGGAAGACTTTCTCGCCAGCATGCAAGCCGGCGCCAGCGATTTCATCCGCAAGCCCTACAACCCCCTGGAACTGATCGCCCGCACCGAGAACTTTGCCAGGCAAAAGCGCCAGACCGACCAGCTCGACAGCGCCGAGTCACTGCTGTTCACCCTTGCCCGCATGGTGGAATCGCGCGACGCCGAAACCGGCGACCATTGTTCACGCCTGGCCCACAGCGCCACCGTCTTCGGCAAGACCCTCGGCCTGGATGCCGGCCAGATCCATGCCCTGCAACGCGGTGCCATTCTGCACGACCTGGGCAAACTGGGCATCCCCGACAGTATCCTGCTGAAAAAAGGTCCCCTGGACGAGCAAGAATGGGAATTGATGCGCCAGCACACGGTGATCGGTGAACAATTGCTGGGCAGCCTCAAGAGCATGGCACCCGTGCTCCCCATCGTACGTCATCACCACGAGCGCTGGGACGGTGGCGGCTATCCCGACGGCCTGGCCGGCGAGGCCATTCCCCTGCTGGCACGAGTGTTCCAACTAGTGGACATCTACGATGCCCTGGCCTTCGAGCGGCCCTACAAGAGCGCCCTGCCCCTGGAAACCATCATCGGCATCCTCGAACAGGAACGCGATCAAGGCTGGCGGGATCCGGAGCTGACCAATGCCTTCCTGCAGATTCTGCGCGAGCGTCCCGGGGATCTCGAGTTGCCCGCGCAGCAGGAAAAGAATCTCAGCGACCACCTGTTCGAGAAAATCGCCAGCACCGGTGTACTGCAATGGGCCAGATGAGGTGAGCGAGTACCCGCCGGAAAACGACGAGCCGGCTGCAAACCATCTGGCACAGGCCCTGGATCAGGCCGGGATTCCATCCCGCTTGCTGGAACAGGCGCTGAACCAGCACGCCATCGTCTCCATCACCGACACCGCCGGCAACATCACCTATGCCAATCCCAGATTCTGTCAGACCAGCGGCTACAGCCAGGCCGAACTGCTGGGGAAAAACCATCGCATCGTGAAGTCCGAAGCCCACGACGCCGAATTCTTCCGTCATCTGTGGCAAACCATCAGCTCGGGCCAAACTTGGCAGGGCATGATCCAGAACCGGCGCAAGGACGGCAGCCCTTACTGGGTACAGAGCACCATCGTGCCCATCCCCGGCAACGATGGCCTGCCCCAGGGCTACATCAGTATTCGCACCGATGTAACCGAGCGCATCCTGGCCAAGCAGGAATATCAGAATTTCCAGCACATACTGGACCAGACCCTGGACTGCGTCTTCATATTCGATGCCGCAAGCCTGCGCTTTCTCTATGTCAACCAGGGAGCCGCCCGCCAGGTGGGCTACCGCCGCGCGGAACTGCTCGGCATGACTCCCTTCGACATCAACCCCCAGTGGGATCGCAAGGCCTTTGAGAGCCTGCTCCGCCCCTTGCGGGAAGGACTCCAGGAAAAATTGATCTTCGAGGCCCGCCAACTGCATCGCAGCGGCCGCCAGATCCCGGTGGAAATTTTTCTCCAGCTCATTCGCGACACCCGTAACGGCGACCGCTTCATCGCCATCGTGCGCGACATCAGTGAACGCCAGCGGGTCAACCGGGCGCTGGAGAAAATGTCTCTCGCCGACCCTCAGCAAGACATCTTCTTCCAGCTCTGCGAGGCCGTGGCCGAGGCCCTGGGCGTGGCACGGGTGGGCATCAGCCACGTGGGCGAGGACAATATCGCCAGGGTGCTGGGCTATTACCACAACGGCCAACCCGGCCCACTGTTCGAATACCCCCTGCCCGGCACGCCCTGCAACGATGTCTGCGGTGAGGAGATCTCCCTGACGGTGGAGCACAGCGTCACCCAACGCTACCCCGAAGCCCGGCTGCTGGCCGACATCGATGCCGTCAGTTACCGCGGCGAACCCCTGGCCACCGCCGACAACCAGGTAGTGGGCGTGCTCTGGGCCATCGACGACAAACCCCGCGCCGACAATCCCACCGAGCGCGCCCTGCTGCAAGTGGCCGCCCGCCGCGCCGCGCTGGAGCTGCAGCGCAAGCACGACCTCGGCCAGTTGCGCCAGGCCAACCGGGAGCTGGACGAACTGGTGCGCGCCCTGCGCGCCCTGAGCGAGGTCAACCAGCACATCGTGCACGCCAAAGACGAGCAACAACTGCTCAACGATATCTGCCGCATCCTGGTGGAGGAAACCGGCTACCGCATGGCCTGGGTGGGCTACAAACGCAACGACGCCAGCAAGCGCGTGGAGGTCGTCGCCCATGCCGGCCATCAGACCGGCTATCTCGACCACATCGAAATAAGCTGGGATGCCCACAGTCCCCATGGCCAGGGCCCCACCGGCAGCGCCATCCGCGAGAACCGCGTCGTCATCTGCCACGACATGTTCAACGACCCGCGTTTCGCGCCCTGGCGGGAACGGGCCAGAGCCCAGGGCTATACCTCGTCCATCGCCCTGCCGCTGGCACACGATGGCGAAATCCTGGGCGCCCTCAATCTCTATGCCGCCGAGCCCCATGCCTTCCCTGAGAAGGAAGTCAAGCTGCTGTCGGAAATGGCCAACGACCTCGCCTTCGGCATCGCCCACCTGCGCGCCGCCAAGGAAAAGGCCCGCCTGGAACGACAACTTCGCCAGAGCCAGAAAATGGAGGCACTGGGCCACCTCACCGCCGGCATCGCCCACGACTTCAACAATATTCTCGCCAGCATCATGGGCTACACCGAACTGGCCCTGCAACAAGCGGGCGACGACGCCAGGCTGCAGCGCTACCTCGGCGAGGTCTACAGCGCCGGTGAGCGGGCACGCGACATCATTGCCCAGATGCTGAGCTTCGGGCGCGACCAGGCATCGAACCCCTCTCACAGCATCAGCATCGACCCTGTGCCAGTGATGCAGGAGACCCTGAGCATGTTGCGCGCCAGCCTGCCCTCCACCCTCGAACTCAAGCTGGAACTACCCGCCAGCGGCAAGCTCAGCGTGCCCATGGATCCCGGTGCCCTGCAGCAAGTGCTCATGAACCTGGTCATCAATGCCCGCGACGCCACCAACAACAAGGGGGAAGTCGTCATCCGCCTGCTCCCTCCGGTCACGGAGCCTCTCGCCGCCGAGTGTGCCTCGTGCGGCGGCAATTTCAGCGGCCGATATGCCGAACTGCAGGTCATCGACCAGGGGCACGGCTTGAGCAAGGACACTCTCAAACACATCTTCGAACCCTTCTTCACCACCAAGGCCGTGGACAAGGGCACCGGCATGGGACTGGCGGTGATCCATGGCGTGGTACACAAGGCCGGGGGACACATCCTGGTCGATTCACGCCCTGGCGAGGGCTCGGCCTTTCGCATTCTGCTCCCCCTGGCCACTGACCAGGATGAACAGACTGCGCAGCCAGGCGGGGAATACCCACACGAGGAAACCCTGCATCAGAAACGTGCACTCATCGTCGACGACGAAGCAGGTATCCTGGGCTTCTTGCAGGAATGGCTGGAAAGCCAGAACATGCAGGTCACCGCTTTCCAGGACAGCAGCAATGCCCTGGAACACTTCAGCCAACACGCAGACGCCTACGACCTGCTCATCAGTGACCAGACCATGCCCTTGCTGACCGGGATGGAACTGTGCAAGGCCGTGCGCAAACTACGCCCCGACTTGCCCATCATTGTGATGAGCGGCTACAACGATGTGATCGACCGACAGGTAGCCGAGGAACTGAGCGTGGCCTTCATCGAAAAACCCTTCACTCCGGATACCCTGCTGCACCAGATCGCCAGGGCCTTCGGCAACAAAGAATAGGCTATTGCCGCTCCTCCAGCCAGGCCATCTGGATGGCCTCGAGAATTTTCTCGTTGGAATGCTGCGGATCGTCGTCGAATTCCTCCAGTTCGCAGACCCAGCGATGCAGATCGGTGAAACGGATGTATTGCGGATCCACCTCGGAGTGTGCCTCATCCAGTGCGATGGCGATCTCCAGCGAATCGGTCCATTTCAAGCTCATGGCATGCTCCTCAACGTGATTCCGAAACCATGTTGATGGTGTATTTGGGAATTTCCACCACCAGATCCTCGTCGTCGACGATGGCCTGGCAGCTCAGGCGGGAGTCGGGATCCAGCCCCCAGGCCTTGTCCAGCATATCCTCCTCGTCTTCACTGGGCTCGTTGAGCGAGTCCAGTCCCTCGCGCACATGGACGTGACATGTGGTGCAGGCACACGACATTTCGCAGGCATGTTCGATGTCCACCCCGTGCTCCAGCAGAGCCTCGCACAGGTTGGCGCCCTTCTCCACCTCGAAGGCGGCACCCTCCGGGCACAGTTCCTCATGGGGCAATACGATGATCTGGGGCATGGGCAATAATCCTGTCAGGGTTTGAATTCGTCTATGGCATGACCGGCCAGGGCACGCTGGATGTTGCTGTCCATGCGCCGTGCCACATAATCGGCGCAGGCCGCCTCCAGAGCCTCGATGGCCTGCTTGATGGCTTCGGCATCGTTGCCGTCTCGCACCTGCCGCAAGTGGGCCAACGCCTGCTCGATGCGCTCGCGCTCAGCCGGCTCCAGCAAGCGTTCACCATCCTCGGCCAAGGCCGAGCGCAACGCCTCAATCTCACGGTCCGCCTCGACCTGTTGCTCGCGCAACTTTCTCTTTTGCATATCCTCTTCGGCATGATCGAAGGAGTCACGCAACATGCTCTCGATCTCGCTGTCACTCAAACCGTAGGACGGCTTGATCTCGATGTGCGCCTCGGCGCCACTGGTCTGTTCACGGGCGGTGACACTGAGCAAGCCATCGGCATCCACCTGAAAGGTCACCTTGATGCGCGCGGCACCGGCCACCATGGGCGGAATTCCACGCAACACGAAACGCGCCAGGGAACGGCAGTCGTCCACCAGTTCGCGCTCCCCCTGCACCACGTGCAGCGCCAGCGAGGTCTGGCCATCCTTGAAGGTGGTAAACTCCTGTGCACGGGCCACGGGAATGGTGGTATTGCGGGGAATGATCTTCTCCACCAGGCCACCCAGGGTCTCTATGCCCAGCGAAAGAGGAATCACATCCAGCAACAACATCTCCTCGTCGGGCTTGTTGCCGGCCAGCACGTCGGCCTGCAGGGCCGCGCCTATGGCCACCACCTTGTCGGGGTCGATGTCGGCCAGGGGTTCGCGGCCGAAAAACTCCGCCACCCGCTGGCGGATGCGTGGACCACGCGTAGAACCTCCCACCAGCACCACCTGCTCGATGTCGGTTTTCTTCAGACCGGCATCGCGCAGCGCACGCCGGCAGGGTTTGAGCGTGCGCTCGATGAGTGGATCGATCAAGCGGTTCAGGGTGTCACGATCCAGCGTACCCTGCCAATGACCACCGTCAGGCAGATCCAGTTGTATATCCACCTGCCCGGCACCGCTGAGCGCTTCCTTAGCGGCACGGGCCTGTCGCATCACTTCACGCATGAAGCGATGATCGTCGCTCCCCTGCACCCCGGACTGGTCCAGCATCCACTGGGCCACGGCCCGATCCAGATCGTCACCACCCAGAGCACTGTCACCGGCAGTCGCCAGCACCTCGAATACCCCCTGATGCAGGCGCAGAATGGAGATGTCGAAGGTGCCACCACCCAGGTCGTAGACCGCGATCACGCCTTCCGGGCCCTGATCCAGACCATAGGCCACCGCCGCCGCGGTGGGCTCGTTGAGCAGGCGGAATACGTTCAACCCCGCCAGGCGCGCGGCGTCCTTGGTGGCCTGGCGCTGGGCATCGTCGAAATAGGCGGGCACCGTGATCACCACTCCGCTCAATTCTCCTCCCAAGGTGGCCTCGGCACGCTGGCGCAGCGCCTTGAGGATCTCCGCCGAAACCTCCACCGGACTCACTGCGCCGGCCACGGTCTGGATACGCACCATGCCCTGTTCTCCCGCCTGGAAACGATAGGGCAGGTGTTCACCCAGGGTGGCGATGTCATCGATGCCACGCCCCATCAGGCGCTTGACCGAGGCAATGGTGTTGAGCGGATCCTCCACCGCCGCCTCCAGCGCGTCGTGGCCCACCACGGTCTCACCGTCGTCCAGGTAACGCACCACCGAGGGCAACAAATGGCGCCCCCGCACATCCGGCAGAGTTTCAGCCACTCCGCTGCGCACACTGGCCACCAGGGAATTGGTGGTACCCAGGTCGATGCCGGCAGCCAGCCGCCGCTGATGGGGCGCGCTGCTCTGCCCAGGTTCGGATATCTGCAATAAGGCCATCAATCGTCCAGTTCGTGTTCGAGCTGCTCGATCTCTGCCAGCAGCTTGTGAAAGAATTGTAACTTGTGCACCAGCACCGCGGCGTCCTGCAGGGTCTCACCCGAGCCATCCTCCAGGGCGCTCGCCAGCTCGCCCTGCAACGCAGCACAACAGGCCTGCGCCTGTTCATGCAACTGTGCCAGCCGTTCCTCCGGCCGTGTGGCGGTACGTGCCTGCTCCAGGGCCTCGCGCAAGTTCATCTGTTGCATGAGAAACTCGCTATCGAGTTGCGGACTGTCTTGGTCCACATTCAGACCGCGCCGGCGCAACAGGTACTTGGCCCGCTTGACCGGATCCTTGAGGGTACCGTAGGCGTCGTTTATCAGGGCGGCACGCTGCACCGCCAGGCGTTGTTCCCGCTGCGAGGCCTGGGCGAAGCGATCCGGATGCAGACTGCGTTGAAGATGGCGGTAGCGCTGCGACAGCTCGCCGAGATCGATATCGAAGCCTTCCGGCAAACCGAACAACTGGAAATACTCGTCGGACACCGATTGCCCGCCCCGGCCCCGTGTATCAGACATTGAAGCTTTCGCCGCAACCACACTCGCCGGTGACATTGGGATTGTTGAACTTGAAACCTTCGTTCAGGCCTTCCTTGCCATAGTCGAGCTCGGTACCATCGAGATATACCAGACTCTTCTTGTCGACGATGACCTTGACGCCATGGTCCTCGAACACCGCGTCGGTATCCTCGATGTGATCGGCAAACTCCAGCACATAGGCCATGCCCGAGCAACCACTGGTCTTGACGCCCAGGCGCAGACCCTCGCCCTTACCCCGGCTGGCCAGAAAGCTCTTGACGCGCTCGGCAGCGGCTTCGGTCAATGTGATCGCCATGTTGTCCTCCTGTTCAATGAGCCGCCCATTGCACCTGGGAGAGATCGACTCCTTCCTTGTACATTTCCCACAGGGGCGAGAGCTCGCGCAACTTGGCCACTTTTTCGCGAATCAGGCGCACGGTGTAGTCGATTTCTTCCTCGGTGGTGAAACGACCGATGGTAAAGCGAATGGAGCTGTGCGCCAGCTCGTCGCTGCGGCCCAGGGCGCGTAATACGTAAGATGGCTCCAGACTGGCCGAGGTACAAGCCGAGCCCGAGGAGACGGCGATGTCCTTCAGGGCCATGATAAGCGACTCGCCCTCGATGAAGTTGAAGCTCACGTTGAGATTGCCTGCGATACGCTGTTCCATGTCGCCGTTGAGGTAGATCTCCTCCATGTCCTGCATGCCTTGCCAGAGGCGGTCGCGCAGACGGCGAATACGCCGGTTCTCCTCTTCCATCTCTTCGGCAGCGATACGAAAGGCCTCGCCCATGCCGACGATCTGGTGGGTGGCCAGGGTGCCCGAGCGCAGCCCCCGCTCATGACCACCGCCGTGCATCTGGGCCTCCAGGCGCACCCGCGGCTTGCGCCGCACATACAGGGCGCCTATGCCCTTGGGGCCGTAGATCTTGTGGGCGGAAAACGACATCAGGTCCACCTTCAGAGCCTGAGTGTCTATGGCTACCTTGCCGGCGCTCTGCGCCGCGTCCACATGGAACACGATGCCGCGTTCGCGGGTCAGTTCACCGATGGCGGCGATATCCTGGATCACGCCAATCTCGTTGTTCACGTGCATGATGGACACCAGGATGGTGTCGTCGCGCAGGGCCGCCTCCAGCTTGCCCAGATCGAGCAGGCCGTTGGGCTCGGGATCGAGATAGCTCACCTCGAAACCTTCCCGTTCCAGTTGGCGACAGGTATCGAGCACCGCCTTGTGCTCGGTCTTGCAAGTAACGATGTGCTTGCCCTTGCGGCGGTTGAAATGGGCCACCCCCTTGATCGCCAGATTGTCGGACTCGGTGGCTCCCGAGGTCCAGATGATTTCGCGGGGATCGGCATTGATCAGCCCGGCCACCTGGGCACGCGCCTGCTTGACCGCCTCGTCCGCCGCCCAGCCAAAGGCATGGGAACGGGAGGCCGGGTTGCCGAAAATGCCGTCCGGTGTCAGATAGGCACACATTTTCTCGGCCACCCGTGGGTCCACCGGAGTGGTAGCGGAATAATCCAGGTAGATCGGTAGTTTCATGCCTTGCTCCAAAATTCTCTCATGGGGCCAGCACGCTCATACGGCGCGCGGCCTCCGTTTGCTGCTTCAGTATGGCGACGAATCGCTCGATGTCGCCCAGGGTGTTATCCTCGCCCAGGCTCACGCGGATGGCACCCCGGGCCAATGTTTCATTCACTCCCATGGCCATCAACACATGGCTGGGCGTGGTTTGCTTGCTGGCGCAGGCGGAACCGCTGGCCACCGCCACGCCGTTGACATCCAGGCTCATCAACAGGGTCTCGCCGTCGATCCCGTCCACGGCGAAGAAACTGGTATTGGGCAATCGCTCGACAGCCGCTCCGAATACGCTGATGCCATCGATAGCAGCCAGCCGCGCCTCCAGCGCGTCGCGCAGCGCCGCCAGGCGCCGGCGGCGCTGCGCCAGGTTGGCCGCGGCCCGCTCCGCGGCACATCCAAAACCCACGATACCGGCCACGTTCTCGGTGCCCGAACGACGCCCCTTTTCCTGCCCGCCACCACTGAGCAAGGGCGCCAATTCCAGGGCCTTGTCAACCACCAGGGCACCCACTCCCTTGGGACCGCGGATCTTGTGCGCCGACAGACTCAGCATATGCACGCCGCTGGCAGCGAAATCGAGTCGCAGCTTGCCTGCCGCCTGCACCGCGTCGGTGTGCACGATGACCCCGGCCTCGCGGGCCATGCCCGCAAGGCCAGCAATGTCTTGCACCACCCCCGTTTCGTTGTTGGCCAGCATCACCGAGAGCAATTGCGGACGTTGCTCTCGCAGGCAGGCGGCCAGGTGACGCGGACTCACCCTGCCCTGTTCGTCCACACCGATCTCGGTGGCCCCCAGCTCCCGCGCCGGCTCTCGCACCGAGGCATGCTCCACGGCGCTCACCGCCAGTCGCCGCAACCCCATGCCGCGCATGCAGCCCTTGAGCGCCAGATTATTGGCCTCGGTGCCACCACTGGTGAAGATCACCTGCGAAGGATGGGCCCCGGCCAAGGCGGCCACCTGCTCGCGCGCCCGCTCAATGGCCGCACGCGCCCGCCGACCCGGCTCATGCAAGGCCGAGGGGTTGGCATAATGTTGCCGCAAGTAGGGCAGCATGGCCTCGAGCACCTCGGCAGCCAGCGGCGTGGTCGCGTTGTGATCCAGATAGATGGCCATGACGACCCGCCGCGCAAGGGCTCAGTCGTTGACGGCAGCCTCCGTCGAGGCAGCCTGTTGACCCTCGGCCCGCGCCTTCAACCGCATGGCGACTTCCTGAACATTGCTGTTCTCCACCAACTTACCCAGGGTGATACCGTTGAGAAAATCGTAAATCTGTTTGCTCAGCTCGCACCACAGTTCGTGGGTGAGGCAATTGCCATCGCCCAGGCAGTTGCCCTCGCCGCCACAACGGGTGACATCGATGTTCTCGTCCACTGCGGTGATCACATCGGCAACATTGATCTCATAGGCGCTGCGACTGAGCCGGTAACCACCCCCCGGTCCGCGCGCGCTGTCCACCAGGCCGCGCTTGCGCAGCTTGGAGAACAATTGCTCGAGATAGGACAAGGAGATTCCCTGGCGTTTCGAAATATCAGACAAGGTAATCGGCCCTTCCTGATAATTGATGGCCAAATCCAGCATTGCCGTAACGGCATAGCGTCCCTTGGTGGTTAACCTCATAACTGCCTCTCTTTTCCTAAGTGGGTCGAATCCGTACCCGTGGGTGAATTGTTTCTTATCCTAGCAAAGTTGTCAAGTTTATATCCACACCATCCCTGTGCATTCTACTCGGGCGTGGACGTTTTGTCCGCTCCGGTTTTCTCGCTGCTGTCCAACGGCGACTCCTCACTGCCGATCTCGCAGGAATCCAGTTCCGGCAGGGGCTCGGCGCTCACCTCAGCGCCCAACTCCTTGAGTTTCTGGCACATCAACTCCAGCCGCTCGTCCATGGCATGGATGTGATCGAGCATGCCATTGACGGCATGGGCCACCGGGTCGGGCATGTCGGCAGTCAGCCCATAGGCGTCGAAGCCCATTTTCTTGGCGATGGCCTGACGTCTGTCGTCGGGTCTGGGGCTTTTGGTGACGATACGCCCCGGCACCCCCACTGCCGTGGCACCGGCCGGAACATCCTTGACCACCACCGCATTGGAACCGATGCGGGCGCCATCGCCAATGTATATGGGCCCCAGCACCTTGGCCCCCGCCCCCACTACCACGTCGTTGCCCAGGGTGGGGTGGCGCTTGCCCTTTTCCCAGCTCGTGCCACCCAGGGTGACTCCGTGATAGAGGGTGCAGTCGTCGCCGATCTCGGCGGTTTCGCCGATCACCACACCCATGCCGTGGTCGATGAAGAAACGTCGCCCGATCACCGCACCGGGATGGATCTCGATACCGGTCAACAGGCGCGCCAGGGTGGAGAGAAAGCGCGCCAGCCAGCGCAGGCGCCGCCGCCACAGCCAATGGCTGAGCCGATGGATCTGCAGGGCGTGGAAACCGGGATAGGTGGTCACCACCTCGAACCAGTTGCGCGCCGCCGGGTCGCGTTCGAACACGCATTCAATGTCTTCTTTGAAGCCTTGCCACATGGATTTCGTTCAGTCGTCGTTCCTGGTGATGATGGTGGCGGCAACCTGCTTTGCCAAGTCTGCCTGCCAGCGATATTTTCGCCCCTGCGCGGCGCTGAGAATACCGCGCAGGATATCCAGCTCGGTCGTCGTGGGCCGCGCGCGATTGAACAACCGGCGCAGCCGACGCATCAGCTTGCGGTAATTGGGCGGTTTGAAGAAACCGATCTCCAGCAAGGTTTGCTCCAGGTGTCGGTAAAATCCCTCCATGGCCTCCGCGCTGGCGGGCGGCTCCGGCGCATCCGGTACGGGCGAGGAGTGCTGCGCGCGTGCGGCGAGCATGATCTCGTAGCAGAACACCTGTACCGCCGCGGCGATATTGAGCGACTGGTAGGCCGGGCTGGCTGGAATGTGCGCCAGGTAATGGCAACGATCCAGCTCCTCGTTGCGCAAACCGGACTGCTCGCGCCCGAAGACCAGGGCCACCGATTGCGTCCGGCCCTGCTCCACCAGCAGGCGTCCCGCCTCGCGGGCATCGAGCTGGGGCCAGCTCACCGAGCGCAGACGGGCGCTGCTGCCCACCACCAGGTGACAATCCGCCAGGGCCTCGTCCAGACTGCCACACACCCGCGCTGCCGCCAACACATCGTCGGCGCCCGAGGCCCGGGCACTGGCCTCGGCCGCGGGAAATACATGGGGACGCACCAGGTAGAGCGCCGACAACCCCATGGTCTTCATGGCCCGGGCAACTGCGCCGATATTGCCAGGATGGCTGGTCTCCACCAACACCACCCGCACTCGCTCCGCTATCCGTTCCACTGTGTCCCCACGAGTTCTCTCATATTCCCGCGCTCCAAGCCCGATTATGGTACTAGGAAAAAGCACCGCAGCGCCAGTGACATATGCCCGATTCACCACCCAGCGCCCACCGCTTGCATTGCCTTCCCCTGGCAGAGTCCCTAAAATACGCCACCCGCAAGTGGAGACAGCCATGCACCCCATGTTGAACATCGCCGTGCGCGCGGCACGCAACGCCGGCAATATCATCGTCCGCTCGCTGGACCGCATCGACAGTCTCGATGTCAGCGAAAAATCCCACAACGATTTCGTCAGCGAGGTGGACCGGCGTGCCGAACAGGAAATCATCCGCACCATCCGCCGCGCCTATCCCAATCACGCCATTCTGGCCGAGGAAAGCGGTGAACAGGCCGGGGACGAATTCCAGTGGTTGATCGATCCACTGGATGGCACCACCAATTTCCTGCACGGCATTCCCCAGTTTGCCGTCTCCATCGCCCTGCGTCACAAGGGCCGCCTGGAACAAGCGGTGATCTACGACCCGGTGAAAGACGAGATGTATACCGCCACCCGCGGCAGCGGCGCCCAGCTCAACGAGCGCCGCCTGCGGGTGAGCAGGCGCAGAACCCTCAAGGGCGCCTTGCTGGGCACCGGTTTTCCGTTTCGCCAACACCAGGATCTGGCGCTGTTTCTGGAGACCTTCAAGGCTCTCACTCCCGATACCGCCGGCATTCGCCGGCCCGGCGCCGCCGCCCTGGACCTGGCCTATGTGGCCGCTGGCCGTTACGATGGTTTTTGGGAATTCGGTCTCAAGCCCTGGGACATGGCCGCCGGCGCCCTTTTGATCACCGAGGCCGGCGGCATGGTGTCGGATTTCGACGGCGAGGGCCGTTACCTGGAGAGCGGCAACATTCTCGCCAGCAATCTCCGGCTGCATCCCATCATGCTGGCGCGGCTGCAAACCGCTCTCAAGCCCAGCCCCTGAACGATCGCAAACAACAGGAGTATCGCCATGGACAAGCCAAACATCCTCATCAGCCCCGAGGAACTGAAGCGGCAACTGGCGCAACAGGACCAGGTCATCGTCGATCTCAGCAAACCAGAACTCTATGCCGCAGGCCACATCCCCGGCGCGGTTCATCTGGACTATGCCCAAGTAGTCCGTCATCAGCCACCGGTGATGGGCCTGTTGCCCGACGAGAGCGCCTTCGGCCAGGCCCTGGCTGCCTGCGGCATCACCCCCGAAACCCGCGTCATCGCCTACGACGACGAGGGCGGCGGAAAGGCCGGCCGCCTATTGTGGACCCTGGCCGCCTGTGGCCACAAGCACTGGGCCCTGCTGGACGGCGGCCGCGGCGCCTGGCAGGCCATCGCTGGCCCGCTGGAAAAAAACGAGGCCGCCCCCGAAGCCACCCCCTCCTACCCGGTGAGTTTCGCCGCCAGCCCGGTGGTGGCCGAGCGTGACTACATCCTGGCCCACCTGGACGACCCCGGGGTGGCCCTGCTGGATGCCCGCAGCGCGGCCGAATACCAGGGCCTGGACCGCCGCGCGACCCGTGCCGGCCACATTCCCGGCGCGGTCAACCTGGACTGGCTGGATCTGATGGATCGCCAGCGTCAGCTTCGCCTCAAGAGCGCCGAGCAACTGCTGGCTACCCTGGCCCAGCTCGGCATCCGCCGTGAGCAGGAAGTCATCGTCTATTGTCACAGTCACCACCGCTCGGCCCTGAGTTTCGTCGCCCTCAAGGCGTTGGGCTTCGAACAGGTGCGCGGCTATCCCGGTGCCTGGTCCGACTGGGGCAACCAACCCGATACACCCATCGAAACCTGAACCACCGTGAGCGCCCGCAAGCCACGCGCCAGCAAGTCCGCTCACACGCCTATGATGCAGCAATACCTGCGCATCAAGGCGGAGCATCCCGACCTCCTGCTGTTCTATCGCATGGGCGATTTCTACGAGCTGTTTTTCGACGATGCCCGCAAGGTGGCCCGCCTGCTCGACATCACCCTTACCACCCGCGGCGAATCCGCCGGCCAGCCCATCCCCATGGCCGGCGTGCCCTGTCACTCTGTGGAGCCCTACCTGGCCAAGTTGATCAGGCTGGGCGAATCGGTGGCCATCTGCGAACAAATCGGCGATCCCGCCACCAGCAAGGGGCCGGTGGAACGCCGTGTCACCCGCATCGTCACCCCGGGCACCGTCACCGATGAACTGCTGCTCGAGGAACGCCGCGACAACCTGCTGTGCGCCGTGGCACAACAGGACGACCGCTTCGGCATCGCCAGCCTGGATCTCAGCAGCGGACGCTTCCAGGTGCTCGAAGTGGATGGTGAAGAGGCCCTGCTGGCCGAAATGGAACGCCTGCAACCGGCGGAGCTGTTGCTGTCGGAACACAGCCTCGACAGCATCCCGGCCATCGGCCAGCGCCCCGGCGTGCAACGCCTGCCCGCCTGGCAGTTCGACCTGGACACCGCCCGGCGCCTACTCAATCGTCAGTTCGGCACCCACGATCTGGACGGCTTCGGCTGCCAGCACATGCATCTGGCCATCGGCGCCGCCGGCGCCCTGTTGGACTATGTCCGTCAGACCCAGAAAACCGCCCTGCCCCACATCCGCGGCCTGCGGGTGGAACAGCGTGAGGACAGCGTGATCCTCGACGCCGCTACCCGGCGCAACCTGGAACTGGAAACCAATCTTTCCGGCGGCAGGGAACACACCCTCGCCGCGGTGCTCGATCACACCGCCACCGCCATGGGCGGGCGTCTGTTGCGCCGCTGGATCAACCGCCCCATCCGCGACCGCGGCACCCTGCAGCGGCGCTATCACGCCATCGCCACCCTGCTGGAGCAACGGGCCGAAGAAGAACTTCATCCCCTGTTGCGCACGGTGGGCGATGTGGAGCGCATTCTCGCCCGGGTGGCCTTGAAGAGTGCTCGCCCGCGCGATCTGGCGGTGTTGCGCGACACCCTGGCCATCGTCCCCGAACTGCGTCGGCAACTGTCCAGGCTGGATTCCCCTCGCCTGGCCGGCCTGCGCCAACAGATCGATCCTCACCACGAGATCCAACAGACCCTGGCGCGGGCCATCATCGACGAACCCCCGGTGCTGATCCGCGACGGCGGCGTCATCGCCCCCGGCTACGACAGCGAACTGGACGAACTACGGGAGCTGCGCGAAAACAGCGACCGTTTTCTGCTGGAGCTGGAAAACCGCGAGCGTGAACGCACCGGCATCGCCACCCTCAAGGTGGGCTACAACCGGGTGCACGGTTATTACATCGAAATCGGACGCGCCCAGTCCGAACAGGCTCCGGCCGACTATGTCCGCCGCCAGACCCTGAAAAACGCCGAACGCTTCATCACCCCCGAACTCAAGCGCTTCGAAGACCAGGTTCTCAGCGCCAAGGAACGCGCCCTGGCACGGGAAAAGGCTCTCTACGACGCCCTGCTGGAAGGCCTGCAGGACGAGCTGCCGGCACTGCAGAACACCGCCGAGGCCCTGGCCGAACTGGACGTACTGGTCAACCTGGCTGAACGCGCCCGCACGCTCGACCTGTGCCAGCCCCGGCTACAGGAACAGCCGGGGCTGCACATCGAGGCCGGCCGTCACCTGGTGGTGGAGCAAGTGCTCGACACGCCCTTCATCGCCAACGACCTGCACCTGGACGACAACCGCCGCATGCTCGTCATCACCGGCCCCAACATGGGCGGCAAATCCACCTACATGCGCCAGACCGCGCTGATCGTGCTGCTGGCCCACATGGGCAGCTTCGTACCCGCGCGTAGCGCCCGTATCGGTCCCATCGACCGCATCTTCACCCGTATCGGCGCCGCCGACGACCTGGCCGGCGGCCGCTCCACCTTCATGGTGGAAATGACCGAGACCGCCAACATCCTGCATAATGCCAGCGAGCACAGCCTGGTGCTGATGGACGAGATCGGCCGTGGCACCAGCACCTTCGACGGCCTTGCCCTGGCCTGGGCCTGCGCCGACCATCTGGCGCGCGAAGTGCGCGCCTTCTGCCTGTTCGCCACCCACTACTTCGAACTCACCACGTTGCCCGAGGAACACCCTGCCATCGCCAACGTCCACCTCAGCGCCACCGAACACGGCCACAAGATCGTGTTCATGCACAGTGTCGAGGAAGGCCCCGCCAGCCAGAGCTACGGCCTGCAAGTGGCTGCCCTGGCCGGCGTACCCGAGAGCGTGCTAAACCGCGCCCGCCAACGCCTGCGCGAACTGGAATCGGGCGAGCGTCCCCGCCAGTCCCTGTCCGAGCAACAACAACTGTCCCTGTTCGACGCGCCGCCCAAGGCCCTGGAGCAGGCCCTGGCCGAAATCGACCCCGACGACCTCAGCCCCCGCCAGGCGTTGGAAAAACTCTATCAGCTCAAACAACTGTTGCAATGAACCAAGCACAGCGAGCGCAGGCAACAATTGGCAGCGGGCGCGGGGAGGGCTAGAATAGCGCCATCTTGCCACACGAGCACAGGAGTTCCTCACATGACCTACGTAGTGACAGACAACTGCATCAAGTGCAAATACACTGATTGCGTCGAAGTCTGCCCCGTCGACTGCTTCCACGAAGGTCCAAATTTCCTCGTCATCGACCCCGATGAATGCATCGACTGCACCCTGTGCGAACCGGAATGCCCGGCCCAGGCCATCTTCGCCGAAGACGACGTGCCCGAGGGACAGGAGAACTTCATCGCCCTGAACGCCGAGCTGGCCCGGGAATGGCCGGTGATCACCGAGCAAAAGCCGCCCCTGCCCGAGGCCGACGAGTGGAACGGTAAACCCAACAAGCTGCCCTACCTGGAGCGCTGACCGCAGGCCGGCCTGCCGTGCCATGAACCCGGTACGGATCCTGCCCGCGGGCAGCGACATCCTGGCCGAACTGGCCACCCACCTGATCCGGCGACACCGCCAGCAGCTGCCCGACCTGTCCCAGGTCTGCGTGCTGCTGCCTTCCCTGCAGCCGGCCAGCCGGTTGCGCAGACAACTGCTAGAGGCCGCCCGCCGTGCCGGCCACGCCGGCCTGCTGGGCCCGGAGATCACCACCCTGCGCCGGCACATCGAGCACACCCAGCCCTGGGAACAACGCGTCATCGGCAACGAGGCCCGACGTCTGATCCTGGTGGAGGCCCTGCTGCAACACCCGGCGCTATTCAACCACGGCAACCCCTGGACCCTGGCCGACGCCCTGCTGGAACTGTTCGACCAGCTCACCCTGCAGCAGACCAGGCTGCCCGCCAGCCTGGACGAGTTCATCCAACAACTGCAACGGGCCTATGGCGGCCAGGCCCAGGCCCTGGGCCGCGAGGCACAACTGGTGCATACCCTGTGGCAGGCCTGGCAACAACAACTCGAGGCCCTGGGCGTCAGCGATCTCAATACCGCCCACCTGCTCAGGCTGGCGCGCCACACCTCCCATCGACACTACTACCTGGCCGACCCGCTGGAACTCGCCCCCGCCGAAATCCAGTGGCTGGAAAGGCAACGACAAACCGGACGCGCCCACGTCTTCTGCGAGGGTTCGCCACCGACGGAGAGCACCCTGAATGACCTGTGTGCCCAGCAAGCCGGTCCCGCCGCCAAAGGACACACGGCCTACGCCCGCCTGCTCGACCACGTATTCGAGCCCGACGAACATCCCCTGGCCGAACGTGCCCGCCGCTTCGCCGACGAACACCCGCACAGCCCGGCCCGGGGACGCCTCGCCGTACTCAGCGCCGAGCATTTCGGCGACGAAGCCCAGGGCATCGTCCTGCAGGTGATACACTGGCACAACCAGGGCCTGCGCAATATCGGCCTGGTAATCGAGGACCGGCGCCTGGCGCGGCGCCTGCACGCCCTGCTGTTACGACACGGCATTGCCCTCAAGGACAGCAGCGGCTGGGCCCTGTCCACTACCGCGGCGGCCGCGGCGCTGGAAAACTGGCTGGCCGCGATGGAGGAAGACTTCGCCCATCAGCCACTGCTGGACCTGCTCAAGTCCCCTTTCTTCACTGCCGACGAAGAAACCCTGCGCGCCGTTTACCAATTGCAACGCGATATCATCCAGCGCGAGAACATCGGCCGCGACCTGGACCGCTACCGCCGCGCCATCCACTCACGGCAGCGGCGCATGGATCCACAACGACCGCTGGATCACTCCGCCCTGCTGGCGCTGCTGGATCACCTGGAACACGCCGCCGCCCCCCTGCAACGGCTACGGCAGCGCAATCGCGCCACTGCCGGCGACTACCTCGCCGCGCTGACTCAGAGCCTGACGGAACTCGGCCTGCAGCGGGGCCTGGAGCAGGATCCCGCCGGCCAGGAACTGTTACGCCTGCTCGACGATCTCGCCCAGGCCAGTCGTCACAGCACGCTGCATCTCGACTGGCTGGATTTTCGCGCCTGGCTGGGCCGCGCCATGGAGCGACACAACTTTCTCCCCCGTGACGACCAGCGCCATTACGTGGAGCTGGTGCAACTGCAGCAAAGTAGCCTGCTGCGTTTCGAGGCGCTGGTGATCGGCTCGCTGGATCGCGAACACCTGCCCGGCAGGGGCGATGCCGGCCCCTTCTTCAACCAAGCGGTGCGCCGGGAACTGGGACTGCCCACCCTGCAGCAACAACACGCCCTGCAACTCCATCGTTTCCGCCGCCTGTTGCTGGCCGCCCCCCGCATCCTGCTGAGCTGGCATCGTGGCGAGCAGGGCGCCCCGCCCAGCCCCTGGCTGGAACGCCTGCAGAGTTTCCATCGCCTGGGCTGGGGCGAGGATCTCGAGGCCGGGCACCTGCATCACTGGCTGACCACCGGCCCCGGCCAGACATTTCCCGCCAAGCCGACACAACGCCCGGCCCCCAGCCTGCCCGCCTCGGCCTTTCCACGCCGCCTGTCGGCCAGCGCCCACCAGCAACTCATAGACTGTCCCTACGCCTTCTTCGCCGCCCGCGGACTGGGCCTGGAGGCCATCGAGGAAGTCCGCCAGGCCATGCGCAAGAACGACTACGGCCAACGGGTACACCGTTGCCTGGAGGCCTTCCATCACAGCCTGCCCGGGCTGCCACCGGCTTTCGAGCAACGGGTCACCAGCAACAATCGGGAACAGGCCATCGCCCGTCTGCAAGCCATTTCCACCGTGGTGTTCCGCCAGGATATCGAGGACAATTTCGCCCACCGCGGTTGGCTCAAGCGCTGGCAGAAGCTGATCCCGGACTATATCGACTGGGAGATCCAGCGCCAGCAACACTGGCGATTCCAGCGCGCCGAGGTGCTCGCCGAGCAGGAATACCGTCCCGGCTACCGGCTCTACGGCCGGCTCGACCGCATCGATCGCCATCTCTCAGACGGGGGACTCGGCCTGGTCGATTACAAGACCGGCACGCCACCGCGCCTCGAACAGGTACTCACCGGCGAGCAGGTGCAACTGCTGCACTACGCCGCCAGCCAGCCCGGCATCGTGACGGCACAATACCTCCATGTGGACAACGATCCCCGCCGCTCCCCGCCCCCTTTCGATCAAGACCATCTGCTCACCCTCACCGGCCAAGTGATCCAGCGCCTGGTCGAACTCAGCCGACAAATCGAACACGGCGCGGGCCTGCCCGCCTGGGGCGACGAACAGGCCTGCCGTCACTGCCGTTTCAAGGGCCTGTGCCGCCGTGACATCTGGCAGGCCGACACCACATAAAACCATAGTATTAAAAACTGGCACACTCTCTCATTTCGGTCTACAATGCAGAAAGTGGGTGAAATACCAGCAACCCATTGAAAAAAATAAAAAAGAATGAAAACAAATACATCTTTGTGGGCAGGGTCCAAGGCAAAGGGCGTCTGCCAGGGGCATCCTGGCAGAAAACACCACACCCAACCGCCGGCTTCACCCGTTGCAACGGTTCAGTCAGCGCCCGGTGTGGTCGACAAGGATTGAGGACCGACACAAGCACGGCGCACACATGGACAACCTGTTCTCCACGGTCGAACTGGACCAGAGCGGCTCCATCAAGGGGCTCGTCACCGCCATCGAAAACGCCCTGGCCGCGGGCGCGCAGAGCCTGTGCATCTTCGCCTGCAGCAGCAATCACCTGCCCCGGGAACAGCTCGATCCCTATCTGCAACGCCTCAGCGTACCGGTATTCGGCGGCCTGTTCCCCGGCATCATCTACCATCAACAGGAACTCAATCGCGGCACCCTGGTCTATGGCCTGCGCTGGCGCCTGCCCATGCTCACCGTCACCGACCTGGAACATGCTGCCGACAACCTGGCGCAGGCCCTGAGCGAATCCCCGGAATTGCGTGAGCGAAACGATTTTCTGGTCTTCGTGGACGGCCTGAGCCGGGGAATCGACGAACTGCTCGGCCAGCTCTACAACCAGCTCGGGCCGGACAAGCAATTCATCGGTGGCGGCGCCGGCTCGCTCAAGCTGAAACAGGCTCCCTGTCTGTTCAGCAACCGGGGATTGATCGGGAATGCCGCCCAGATCATCGCCCTGCCGGGTCACCTGTCCCTGGGAGTGCGCCACGGCTGGAAGGAACTGGCCGGTCCCTTCCTGGTCACCGAGGCCGAGGGCAACACCATCCACACCCTGAACTACAAACCTGCCTACAGCCTCTACCGCGAAGCCATCGAATCCATGTCCCCCCTGCGCTTCGATCAAAGCGATTTCTTTTCCATCGCCAAGAATTTCCCCCTGGGGGTGGAGCGCCTCAACGAGGAAATCCTGATTCGCGACCCGGTACGGGTGGATGGCAGCGCGCTGGTCTGTGTGGGCCAGGTACCCGATCACGCCATGGTCTATCTGATGCGCGGCGAGGCCGACAACCTGATCGCCGCCGCCGAGGAAGCCACCGATATCGCCAAGGCGAACTGCCGGGGCGAAACCGTGGGCGCACTGTTGTTCGACTGCATCAGCCGCACCCTTTTCCTGGAGGAGCGTTTCGACGAAGAGCTGAGCCGGGTGGCGGCACGCCTGCCGCTGGATTGTGAACTGGCCGGCGCCCTCACCCTGGGAGAAATCGCCAGTTCCCCGCAAGGCGGCGTGCACTTTTTGAACAAGACCTTGGCCACCGGACTCTTGTGGGAGCCACCGCTGGATGATTAAGACCCTCACCCTGATGTCGATCCAGCACGAGCTGGGCATGGCCACCGGCCAGGATCTGCGCCTGCGCCCCATGTTGCAGCATTTCATGCAGGCCTGTCTGCAACGCCTGGGGCTGCGTGGCGTCTATGTCTACCTGGCCGTGGACGACGATGGCGAACCTTGCCTGCCCCCCCTCGAATCGCAATGCCACATCCGGCTCTTCTGTGCCTTGCCCGAGGCCCAACTCCAGCAACCGCACCAGGACGCCGAAATCGGGCAATGGCTGCACAAGACGCTGGCCTCGCAGCCCGTGCGCGGCTTCGACAGGGCGCCGCGCCACTTCTGCGCCTTTGCCCTGGGACGCTTCGGTGCCATCGTGTTCGAACGCTGGCAACACCCCATGGAAAGCGAGGTCACCGACGCCTTGGTGGCCGTGGTCAAGCGCCTGGCCTCCACCACCCTCGCCTCCATCGAACACGAACGCTCGCTGCTGGAAATCGACAAGCGTCAACGCGCCGAGCACGCCCTGCGGGAACAATTGCGCCTGGCGCACACCAGCACCCGCCTGGCCGGCCTGCTGGCGGAAGAAGACGACCCACAGACCATTCTCGACCAAGTGGTCACCATCATCGGCGAAGCGATGAACGCGGACCGCACCCTGATCTACGACGTGGACCTGCGCCGCGACCAGGGCATCGGCCTGGCCGAGTGGTGCAACAGCGACGCTGACGACGCCTGGCCCACCATAGACACCTATCCACTGGATTTCTTTCGCCACAGTGTGGATGCGGTCGCGCAGAGACGGCATGAATGGCTGGAAAGTCACCGCGATGCTCCCCATCCCCTGCTGGTCGCCGACGATGTGGTGGACATGCTGCACCGGCAAATGAACATCCGCAGCCTGCTGTGGTATCCGCTGCATTTCTACGACGGCGGTTTCTATCTGCTGGTATTCAACCAGATCCGTTACACCCGTGTCTGGCGCGAGGCGGAAATCGAGTTCCTGGGCAATATCGCCCAGCAGATCAGCGTCGCCCTGCACAAGATCAAGCTGCTGCGCCAGCGGGAGCGGGCTGAACAGGATCTGCGTCTGGCCGCCACGGCTTTCGAAACCCACGAAGCCATCGTCATCACCGACCAGCGCGGTATCATTCAGCGGGTCAACAAGGCCTTCACCCGCATCACCGGTTATGAGAGCGAGGAAGTCGTCGGCAAGACCCCGCGCATTCTCAAGTCCGGCCGCCAGACCCGCGAGTTCTACCGCCAGATGTGGGAGGCCCTGCACAATGAGGGTTACTGGCAGGGCGAGATCTGGAACAAACGCAAGAACGGCGAAATCTATCCCGAATGGGAAACCATCACCGCGGTAAAAAACGATCGCGGTGAAATCACTCACTACGTGGCCACCTTCCAGGACATCACCGAGCGCAAGCAGTCCGAGGCCCGCATTCAGCACCTGGCCTATTTCGACAGCCTCACAGACCTGCCCAACCGGGCCCTGCTGCTCGACCGTCTCAAACACGAGCTGGCCGTATGCCGGCGTCACAACGTGGTGGGCGCATTGCTGTTTCTGGACATCGACCGTTTCAAGACCATCAACGATGCCCTGGGCCACCCCTCCGGCGACGCCCTGCTGCAACAGATCGCCAGGCGCCTGAGCCAGCAGGTGCGCAGTGAAGACACCGTTTCCCGGATGGGCGGCGACGAATTCGTGGTCCTGCTGCCACAGGCCGGCGCCACCCCGGAGGAAGCCAACTATACCGCCCAGACGGTGGCGGAGAAGATTCGCCATGCCCTGGCCGCCCCCTATAGCCTGCACGGGCACCACTATCATCTCACCCCCAGCATCGGCATCGTACTGTTTCCCGAGGAAGGCGACACCATCGACGATATCCTCAAGCACGCCGACACCGCCATGTATCGCGCCAAGGCAGCCGGACGCAACACCATCCGTTTCTACCTGCCCAGCATGCAGGAGGCCGCCGACCAACGCCTGACCCTGGAAAACGACCTCAACCACGCCATCGAACAGAACCAGTTTCTGTTGCACTATCAACCTCAAGTGGATGATGAAGGTCGGCTCATCGGCGCCGAGGCCCTGCTGCGCTGGGAACACCCCCGCCACGGCATGATTCCACCGGACCAATTCATCCCCGTGGCCGAGGAAACCGGCCAGATCCTGGCCATCGGCGAGTGGGTCCTGAACCACGCCACCCGGCAGATCAAGCGCTGGACCGACGCCGGACTCTGCTCACCCAAGCGACACCTGGGGCTCAACGTGAGTCCCCGCCAGTTTCACCAGAACGACTTTGCAGAACGGGTCATCGATATCATCGAGCACAGCGGTATCGCCGCCAGTTGCATCAAGCTGGAAATCACCGAAAGCGTGGTGATGAACGACGTGGACGATGTCATCAACAAAATGCAGAGCCTACAGGCCCTGGGCATCCAGTTCGCCATCGACGACTTCGGCACCGGCTATTCTTCCCTGGCCTATCTCAAGCGCCTGCCCCTCAACCAACTCAAGATCGACAAGTCTTTCGTGCAGGAAGTCCTCAGCGACGACAACAGCGCCGCCATCGTGGAAACCATCATCTCCATGTCCCGCCACCTGCGCCTGGACGTGATCGCCGAAGGCGTGGAAACGGAGAAGGAACTGGATTTTCTGCGCCGGCTGGGCTGCCAGGCCTTCCAGGGCTACCTGTTCCGCCGTCCACTGCCGGAAGCCGAGTTCACCGCGCTGCTGCATGAATGTGTCGCAGCCGACATGTATCTGCCATGTCAGGCCAGCGCCTGAGGCCGGCTTGCCAGTCCTTTCCAATCCAGAAATGAGCCTGAAGGACGGTGGTGAGAGAGTCTGGTCAGGCGGCCGGGTTCTGGGCTTTGTTGATGTTACGAAACAGTTCGGCCCGTGCCTCGTTGAGGTGCTGGGCGGCCTCATTGTCGCTCATGGCACAGGC
>WFPC01000022.1 GCA_015487785.1 Gammaproteobacteria bacterium
CAGGTACCGCCGCACCAGGCCCTTGTCGGTCTTGCCGAGGCGCAGATAGCCCAGGCGCCGCAGCTCGCCGGCGATCCACTCATACAGGGCCTCGCGGGCCGGGACGTCGAAGTCGAGGGGATGGGTGCCTTCGAGGAAGGCGCGGATTTGCTCCATGGTCTGGAGCCCTTGGGTCTTGATGGTCACGATCATCCTCCGATGATCCCAGAACCCGACCCCGTTCAGGCTCACTTCTCGTTGGAATCACGCCCGCCCTTCAGGCTCATGTGTCATTGGAAGAGGCTGGGGCGTGCCTGGTGGGCGAAAATGGGGTATGATTCGCCGTTTTCGTTTGCCCTTGACTGGTAGTGGAGGCAATGTGGAATTAAGCGGCGGTGAAATTCTGGTTCAGTTTCTGAAAGACGAGGGCGTCGAGTTCGTCTTCGGCTACCCTGGTGGCGCGGTGTTGCACATTTACGACGCGCTCTATGGACAGGACGAGATCAAGCACATTCTGGTACGTCACGAACAGGCGGCCACCCATGCTGCCGATGGCTATGCCCGGGCTACCGGCAAGACCGGCGTGGTGCTGGTGACTTCCGGGCCCGGTGCCACCAATGCCGTAACCGGCATCGCCACGGCCTATATGGACTCCATTCCCATGGTGGTCATCACCGGCCAGGTGCCGCTGCCGGTGATCGGCTCCGATGCTTTCCAGGAAGTGGATTCGGTGGGCATCACCCGCCCCTGCGTGAAGCACAATTTTCTGGTCAAGGATGTGCGCGATCTGGCGGAAACCCTCAAAAAGGCCTTCTATGTGGCCTCCACTGGCCGGCCCGGTCCGGTGGTGGTGGATATTCCCAAGGACATCACCGACCCCAAGGTGCGCATCCCCTATACCTATCCCAAGA
Organism: Gammaproteobacteria bacterium; assembly: GCA_015487785.1. Classification (GTDB taxonomy): domain Bacteria; phylum Pseudomonadota; class Gammaproteobacteria; order S012-40; family S012-40; genus S012-40. Next base: position 891 of record WFPC01000022.1, read on the forward strand.
CGGTGGCCATGCGTTCCTACAACCCCGTGGTCAAGGGGCACCCGGTGCAGATCAAGCGTGCCATCGACCTGTTGTTGGGCGCCCGGCGGCCCATGATCTACAGCGGCGGCGGGGTGGTCCTGAGCGGGGCGGCGGAGGAACTCACCGCGCTGACCCGCCGCCTGGGTGCGCCCATCACCAACACTCTGATGGGGTTGGGCGCCTATCCGGGTACCGACAGCCAGTTTCTCGGCATGCTGGGCATGCACGGCACCTATGAGGCCAACATGGCCATGCACGAGTGTGACGTACTGCTGGCAGTGGGCGCGCGCTTCGACGATCGTGTCACCGGCAAGCTGGAGCAATTCTGCCCCACAGCCAAGATTATCCACATTGATATCGACCCGGCTTCCATCTCCAAGACCGTCAAGGTAGACGTACCCATTGTCGGTGATGTGAAGACCGTGCTGCAGGACATGCTCAAGATCCTGGAGAAGGAAGATGCCCGCCTCGACGAGGTCGCGTTGAAGAAGTGGTGGGAGCAGATCGAGCAGTGGCGGGCCACCGACTGTCTGGCCTATGATCGCGACAGCGAACTGATCAAGCCCCAGTTCGTGATCGAGAAACTCTACGAGGTGACCCGCGGTGATCTCTATCTCACTTCCGACGTGGGACAGCACCAGATGTTCGCCGCCCAGTTCTTCAAGTTCGATCAACCGCGGCGCTGGATCAATTCCGGCGGCCTGGGCACCATGGGCTTCGGCCTGCCGGCGGCCATGGGTGTGCAACTGGCCTATCCGGACCAGAAGGTGGCCTGTGTCACCGGCGAGGCCAGCATCCAGATGTGTATCCAGGAGTTGTCCACAGCCATGCAGTACCATCTGCCCATCAAGATCGTCAACCTCAACAACCGCTACATGGGCATGGTGCGCCAGTGGCAGGAGTTCTTCTACGAGAAGCGCTATTCCATGTCCTACATGGATGCCTTGCCGGATTTCGTCAAGCTGGCCGAGGCCTATGGACACGTGGGCATGCGCATCGAAAAGCCCGCCGACGTGGAAGGCGCCCTGCGCGAGGCCTTCGAATTGAAGGACCGCCTGGTGTTCCTGGATTTCATCACCGACCAGACGGAGAATGTCTACCCCATGATAGAAGCCGGCAAGGGTCACCACGAGATGCACCTGTCGAACCGGGAGCTGGCCTGATGAGACACATCATTTCGATTCTGATGGAAAACGAATCCGGCGCCCTGTCGCGGGTGGCCGGCCTGTTCTCCGCGCGGGGTTACAACATCGAGTCGCTCACCGTGGCGCCCACCGAGGATCCTTCGCTGTCGCGCATGACCATCGTCACCACCGGCTCCGAGGAAATCATCGAGCAGATCACCAAGCAGCTCAACAAGCTCATCGACGTGGTCAAGCTCATCGATCTCAGCGAGGGCGAGCACATCGAGCGCGAACTGATGATGATCAAGCTCAAGGCGGTGGGTCCGGATCGTGACGAGATCAAGCGCCTGGCCGATATCTTCCGCGGACGTATCATCGACGTGACCGCCTCCACCTATACCGTGGAACTCACCGGGCCGGGCGACAAGCTCAATGCCTTCATCAAGGCGGTGGACGGCGGCAGCATCATGGAAGTGGTGCGCACCGGTGTGTCCGGCATAGCCCGCGGCGAGCGGAGTCTGGGGCTTTGACGGGAAACAGATGAAATCACCCGCTGCGGTGCAGGCAGCGCCAGGGCTTGCTGTAACAGCCTGCCGAGTTTTTTTACCAATCAATTGTTTTGAGGAATGAATGCCATGCAAGTGTATTACGATAAGGACGCGGACCTGTCCATCATCCAGGGCAAAAAGGTCGCCATCATCGGTTATGGCTCCCAGGGCCATGCCCATGCCAACAACCTGAAGGATTCCGGAGTCGACGTGGTGGTGGGTTTGCGCTCCGGCTCCGCTTCTGCCGCCAAGGCCGAGGCTGCCGGGCTGACGGTGAAATCCATCGAGGACGCCGTTGCCGGTGCCGACGTGGTGATGGTCCTGGCCCCCGACGAGCACCAGGCCCGACTCTACCGTGAGCAGATCGAGCCCAATATCAAGCAGGGCGCCGCGTTGGCCTTCGCGCACGGTTTCAACATCCACTTCGGCCAGATCGATCCCCGCGCCGATCTCGATGTGATTATGATCGCGCCCAAGGCCCCGGGCCACACCGTGCGCAGCGAGTTCGTCAAGGGCGGCGGCATTCCCGACCTGATCGCAGTGGCCCAGGACGCCACCGGCCAGGCCAAGGCCATTGCCCTGTCCTATGCCTCGGCCATCGGCGGTGGGCGCACCGGCATCATCGAAACCACTTTTCGGGAAGAAACCGAGACCGACCTGTTCGGCGAACAGGCCGTGCTCTGTGGTGGCGTCACCGCCCTGGTGCAGGCCGGTTTCGAAACCCTTACCGAAGCCGGTTATGCGCCGGAGATGGCCTATTTCGAGTGTCTGCACGAACTGAAACTGATCGTGGACCTGATGTACGAAGGCGGCATCGCCAACATGCGCTATTCCATTTCCAACACCGCGGAATACGGCGACCTGACCCGGGGCCCGCGCATCATCACCGAGCAGACCAAGGCAGAAATGGCCAAGATCCTGCGCGAAATCCAGACCGGTGAATTCGCCCGCGAATTCATCCTGGAGAACCAGGCGGGTGCCGCCACCCTCAAGGCCAAGCGTCGCTTGGGGCGTGAGCATCCCATCGAGGAGGTGGGCGAGCGCCTGCGTGCCATGATGCCCTGGATCAAGGCCAACAAGATCGTCGACAAGAGCAAGAACTGATCGCTGGCTTATGCTGCGAGTGTGGTCACATGACGGGCTGCCCTCGGGCAGCCCGTTTTGCCTGCGGGGCTGACCATGACCTCCGTGCGTCATGCATTGATTGCCCGTGAGGGTTGGCCGGTACTGGCGGCGGTGGTCGTGTTCGCCTGGCTATCGGCCTGGTTGGGTGGCCTGTGGGCACTGTCACCATGGTTGTTGTTGCTGGTGGTGGTGCTTTATCTGTTTCGTGATCCGCGTCGGCGGATACCCGCGCTGCCGTTGGCTGTACTCAGCCCCGTGGACGGCCGGGTAGAGCGTTTCGCACGAGCGGATGACGCACTGCTGGGGGGGGCTGCCTGGCGCATTCAGGTGCGCATGGCCCGTCAAGGCGTATTTTCCGTACGCAGCCCCATCGAGGGCAAGGTGCAGAGTATCGAGATGGATCATGCCCTGATGGTTTGCACCGACGAGGGTGACCGGGTGTTGTGGCGTATCGAGGGGCATCCCTGGTTCGCGCCGCGCTGTTATCTGCAACCCGGTGAGCGCGTGGGTCAGGGTCAGCGTTGCGGTTTTGCCTTGCTGGCCCGCGAGGTGGAGCTGCTGGTGCCCGCCAGCAGCCGCCTGGAGATTCACCCGGGCCAGCGCCTGCGTGCCGGCGAGAGCATCCTTGCCACCCTGGTGCATGCGCCCGGCGCCAGCGCCATCGGCAATGACGTGACATGAATCCTGCCTTATACTTGAGGCCCTATGCCTAGCCAACACAGCAAGCGCCGCCGCGGGATCTACCTGCTGCCCAATCTGTTTACCACCGGTTGTCTGTTCGCCGGTTTCTATGCGGTGATCAGCGCCATGGCCGGTCACTACGAACAGGCGGCAGTGGCCATCTTCGTGGCCATGGTGCTCGATGGCCTGGATGGTCGGGTGGCGCGGCTGACCAACACCGCCACCGAGTTCGGTGTGCAATACGACAGCCTGGCCGACATGGTGTCTTTCGGCGTGGCCCCGGCGCTGGTGGTATACCTGTGGGCCTTGCAGGGGCTGGGCAAGCTGGGCTGGCTGATGGCCTTCGTTTACACCGCCGGCGCGGCCTTGCGCCTGGCACGTTTTAACACCCAGGTGGACGTGGTGGACAAGCGTTTCTTCCAGGGCCTGCCCAGCCCATCGGCAGCGGCCCTGGTGGCCGGCACGGTATGGATGGGCACCGAGCACCAAGTGGCCGGCGCCGACGTGGCCTACCCGGTGTTGCTGGTCACGGTGCTGGCTGGCCTGCTGATGGTGAGCAATTTTCGCTACTACAGCTTCAAGCAGATCGACCTCAAGGGCAAGGTGCCCTTCATGGCGGTGTTGATCGTGGTGCTGGTCTTCGTGTTCATCTCCATTGACCCGCCCCAGGTATTGTTCTTCCTGTTTCTGGCCTACGTATTCTCCGGTCCGGCCATGACCATCATCGGCCTGCGCCGCCGCCGCGCCGAGCGTCGCGGGCCTTGAGCCGGCGGCTTGGCAAAGCTGCGCAAAGTGGGCTATCATGGGCCAAGCCATGAGTGCCGAAGCCATGAAACAAAACAATCATCACAGCATGTCTTGTCTCTTCAGCAACCGTGTTGCCGCGTCTCTGCTGTCCCTCGCCCCGCGACTGCTGCCCTAGCGGGCAGAATACTCTCTCGACACCGTCCGGCCATGAACCGGAACCCCCAACTCCCAGTAACGAACAGATCATGCGGGTAACGACATGAACGACAGATTAGTGATTTTCGATACCACCCTGCGCGATGGAGAACAGAGCCCTGGCGCATCTATGACCAAGGACGAAAAGGTACGCATTGCCACCGCGTTGGAGCGCATGCGGGTGGATGTGATCGAGGCTGGTTTCCCCATCGCCAGCCCGGGTGACTTCGAGGCCGTGCAGGCAGTGGCCGAAGTGGTCAGGGACAGCACCGTGTGCGGCCTGGCACGAGCCCTGGACAAGGACATCGACCGTGCCGGCGAGGCCCTCAGGCCGGCCGCCAGTGCGCGCATCCATACCTTCATCGCCACCTCGCCCATTCATATGGAGAAGAAACTGCGCATGAGCCCGGACCAGGTGGTGGAACAGGCGGTGAAAGCAGTACAGCGGGCCCGACGTTATACCGACAACGTGGAGTTTTCTCCCGAGGATGCCGGTCGCTCCGAGCTGGATTTTCTTTGCCGAATCATCGAGGCGGTGATTGATGCCGGAGCCAGTACCATCAATATCCCCGATACCGTGGGCTATAACGTGCCGGACCAGTTCGGTGCCCTGATCGAGCAGTTGATTCAACGCATTCCCAATGCCGACAAGGCGATCTTCTCCGTGCACTGTCACAACGATCTCGGCCTGGCGGTGGCCAATTCACTGGCCGCAGTATTGCGGGGCGCGCGCCAAGTGGAATGCACCATCAATGGTCTGGGCGAGCGGGCCGGCAATGCCGCCTTGGAAGAAGTGGTGATGGCGGTCAAGACCCGGCGCGACGTTTTCCCCTGCGATACCGGTATAGATACTACCCAGATCGTGCCCACCTCACGCTTGGTGTCCAGCATCACCGGTTTTGCGGTACAGCCCAACAAGGCCATCGTGGGAGCCAATGCCTTCGCCCATGAATCCGGTATCCATCAGGATGGCGTGCTCAAGAGCCGCGAAACCTACGAGATCATGAGTGCCGAGGATGTGGGTTGGTCGGCCAACCGCATGGTGCTGGGCAAGCACTCTGGACGCAATGCCTTTCGCTCGCGCATGCAGGAGCTGGGCATCGAATTCGACTCCGAGGAGGCCCTGAATGCCGCCTTCGCCAGCTTCAAGCTGCTGGCCGACAAGAAACACGAAATCTATGACGAGGATCTCATTGCCCTGGTCACCGACGCCAGCCTGGAGGCTGAGAATGAACGTATCAAACTGGTATCGTTGAAGGTCTGCTCGGAAACCGGCGAGACCCCTCAGGCCCAGGTCACCCTGCGTATCGAAGACAGCGAATGCTCGGCCACTGCCAGCGGTAGTGGCCCGGTGGACGCGGCTTTTCGCGCCATCGAGGACCTGGTGCGCAGTGGCACAGAATTGCAGCTTTACTCGGTGAATGCCATCACCAGTGGCACCGATGCCCAGGGCGAGGTGACAGTGCGGCTGGAAAAAGGCGGGCGCATCGTCAATGGCCAGGGTGCCGATACCGATATCGTCATCGCCTCGGCCAAGGCCTACATCAATGCGCTGAACAAGATCGTCAAGCCCGAGCAGCGTGCCCACCCGCAACTGGGGGATGTCTAGAATAGGTGATGGGGTCACGGCGACGACAGTATCTGGATGCCATGGGCATCGTGAGCTGGCGCCGTCGTGACGGGGCCCGGATGGAAGAGCACGGGGCGCCCGGCGAGGCGGAATCAGACCAGGACAAGGCCGCACTGTGGCAGGTCCTGCGCGAGGAGGTGCGTCAGTGCCAGGCGTGTGGGCTGCATCGCACCCGTACCCAGACCGTGTTCGGAGTGGGCAATACCGAGGCCCACTGGATGATCATCGGCGAGGCGCCGGGTGCCGACGAAGACCGTCAGGGCGAACCTTTCGTCGGGCGCGCCGGGCAGTTGCTCAACGAAATGCTGTTTGCCGTGGGCCTGAGCCGGCAGCGAGTGTTCATCGCCAATGTGCTCAAATGCCGGCCGCCCAACAATCGCGATCCGAAACCGGAAGAGGTGCGGGCCTGTCAGTCCTATCTGCAACGACAGATCGAGCTGGTGGCGCCACACATCCTGCTGGTGGTGGGACGTATCGCGGCCCAGCATCTGCTGGACAGTAGTGCGCCCCTCGGGCGCCTGCGCGGACGAGTGCATCGCTATGGAGAGGAGAAGATTCCCTTGGTGGTGACCTACCATCCCGCCTATCTACTGCGTTCCCCGCTGGAAAAACGCAAGGCTTGGGCCGATCTCCTGTTGGCCCGGTCGGTGCTGGAGGGGCGTGGTGAGTGAGCTATGCATCCGTCCCATGCAGCCGGCCGATGTGCCCGCGGTCTTGGTCATCGAACGGCGGGCTCATCTGGCACCGTGGACCGAGGGCATTTTTCGCGATTGCCTGCGTGTGGGGTATCGCTGCGAGGTGTTGCAGGCGGACGACGACTTGTTCGGTTACCTGGTGATGACGGTTCAGGCCGATGAGGCCCATCTGTTCAATCTCTGCGTGGACCCGGCCCACCAGGGACGGGGGTATGGGCGCTATCTGCTCAATCGTTGCCTGGAGGTGGCACGGGAAGCCGGCGCCGACAGTATTTTTCTCGAGGTGAGGCCGTCCAATACTGTGGCCATCGCTCTCTACCACGATTTTGGCTTTCAGGAAGTGGGACAGCGCAAGGACTATTATCCCGGGCCACAGGGGCGGGAAGATGCCTTGATCCTGGCACGTGCCCTCTAGCCCATTTCACCAGCCTCCCGATATGCTGGGGAACGGACTTCACTCGGTCGCCAATCCCCCTCCGCCTCATGTTAGAATGGCGAGCTGCATTCAACGGTTTTTCAGACGATGTCCAATCTTGCATACGAAACGGCCCGGCGCCGGACCTTTGCCATCATCTCCCACCCCGATGCGGGCAAGACCACCATTACCGAAAAGTTGTTGTTGTTCGGCGGAGCCATTCAGCTCGCCGGCACGGTAAAGGGGCGCAAGGCCGCTCGTCATGCCACTTCCGACTGGATGGAGCTGGAGAAACAGCGGGGCATTTCGGTTACCTCGTCGGTGATGCAGTTTCCCTATGGCGAGCACATCATCAATCTGCTCGATACGCCTGGGCACGAAGATTTCTCCGAAGATACCTATCGTACCCTCACCGCGGTGGATTCGGCGCTGATGGTCATCGATGCCGCCAAGGGGGTGGAGGAGCGCACCATCAAACTGATGGATGTGTGTCGTTTGCGTGACACGCCCATCATCAGCTTCATTAACAAACTCGACCGCGAGGCACGTGATCCCATCGAGCTCATGGATGAAATCGAGCAGGTTCTGGATATCCAGTGCGCGCCCATGACCTGGCCCATCGGCATGGGTAAGCGTTTCAAGGGCGTGTTTCACTTGTACCAAGACAAAGTGCACCTGTTCACACCCAGTCATGGGGGAAAGGTACAGCAGGGCGAAGTTATCGAAGGTCTGGACAATCCGCGTCTGGACGAATTGTTCGGCAACATGGCCACAGAGTTGCGTGAAGAGATCGAGCTGGTGCGTGGAGCCAGTCACACCTTCGATCACGAACTTTTTCTCGCAGGAAGTCAGACGCCGGTTTATTTTGGTTCCGCCATCAACAATTTCGGTGTTAAAGAGCTGCTCGATGCCCTGGTGGCCTATGCGCCGCCGCCACAGCGTCGTGCCACCCGTAGTCGGGTGGTCGAACCCACGGAAGAAAAGTTCACCGGCTTCGTTTTCAAGATTCAGGCCAATATGGACCCTGCCCACCGCGACCGGGTGGCGTTTCTTCGGGTCTGCTCGGGCACTTATCGCAAGGGGCAGAAGATCAAGCATGTGCGCATTGGCAAGACGGTGCAGATTGCCAATGCCATCACCTTCATGGCGCAGGACCGTGCGCACGTGGAACAGGCCTTTCCCGGTGACATCATCGGTCTGCACAATCATGGCACCATACAGATCGGGGACACTTTCACCCAGGGCGAAGACCTGAAATTCACCGGTATCCCCCATTTTGCGCCCGAGCTTTTCCGGCGTGCCCGGCTGCGTGACCCCCTGCGCACGAAGGCCTTGCTCAAGGGGCTGGAACAGCTCAGTGAAGAGGGCGCCACCCAATTGTTCAAACCGCTCAACAGTAACGATCTCATTCTCGGCGCGGTGGGTGTATTGCAGTTCGACGTGGTGGCGCATCGCCTGCGAAGCGAATACAAGGTGGACTGTCTGTTCGAACCGGTCAACGTGGCCACTGCACGCTGGGTGGTGTGCGACAATGCCCGGATGCTGGAAGAATTCAAGAAAAAGGCTTTCGACAACCTGGCCATCGACGGTGGTGGCGATCTCACCTACATCGCGCCGTCGCGGGTCAACCTGGAATTGACCATGGAGCGCTGGCCCGATATCGAGTTTCGTGCCACCCGTGAACACTGATGGAGTTGTTCGATTCCCATTGTCATCTGGATTTTCCCGTATTCGATACCCGGCGCGACGAAATCCTTGCACGCTGCCGGCGTCAGGGGCTGCGCGGCATCGTGGTGCCGGCGGTGCGGCGGGCCACCTGGCCACGCCTGTGCCGGGTCTGTGAGGAGCATGAATTGCTCTATCCGGTCCTGGGCCTGCATCCCCTGTTCATGGCGCAGCACGGAGAGAGCGATGTGGCGGCGCTGGCGCAGGAACTGGAACGGCAGCGGCCCTTGGCGCTGGGTGAGATTGGGCTGGATTTCTACCACGGCAGACAGGATGCCGCTGCCCAGCAGGCCTTGTTCGAAGCCCAACTGGAACTGGCCGAGCAGTTCCGCCTGCCGGTGATTCTGCATGTGCGCAAGGCCCACGACACGGTGCTGGGCTGCCTGCGCCGGTACAAGTTGCAAGGAGGGATCGTGCATGCCTTCGCGGGCAGCCGGCAGCAGGCGGAGCACTACCTGGCATTGGGGTTCAAGTTGGGTCTGGGCGGCGCCATGACGCATGCCCGCGCCCGCCGGCTGCGGCGGCTTGCCAGCGAGTTGCCGTTGGCAGCGCTGGTGCTGGAAACCGATGCGCCCGACATGCTGCCGGCCTGGCAGCACGAAGGGCCCAACACACCCGAGAATATACCCCGTTATTGCCAGCTGCTCGCTGATTTGAGAGTCTTGCCCTGCGAGCAGGTGGCAGTGCAGACCAGTGCCAATCTGCGCCAAGTGTTGCCGTTGCCTTTGCAGGCCTGAGCCGCCTGTTGTTTCCCCTTTTGGTGGCAATTTTGTCAACTCCGTCACAAAAACGCCAAGTGCATTGAACGCGGTGCCGGTATGTAGAAAAATTTGGTGTATTTCTCACCGCCGAGGTTCTGCGAAGGTCGTAGTTTTGTTTGTATCGCATTGATTTTCCTTTTTCTTCTCCAAAAACCTGTGGGTGACCCAAAAATTAAAGCCCTGCCCGTTGCGGGCGATAGCTAAGAGTGATCGTGGCATTCCCGGCGCGCCAATGAGTGAGCCGAGTTCGTTTTCCCCTTGACTTGACCCGTGATGCAAAGCGGAGCGCACCGGGGATTCCACGCATCACCGCAAGCCCAGGCTTGCGTTTTGGTGGTTTTTGTAGGTCATTCATAGGAGAGGTCCATGAAGAAGAAACGATTTCTGCTTCCGGCCGTCGCCCTGACGCTGATATTCGGCTTGTCGGGGTGTTTGGACAATGGCGGTACGGGAAGCGAGGCGGCTGGTGGCAGCGCCTCGGATAATGTGGCCACTGGTAGCACTTCGCCTGCCGAAGTGGCCACGGCGGTTATTTCGGGCAAGGTGTCCTTGTCCAGTCTGCTGGGCAAGCCGGGCACCAAGTTGCAGAAGATGCATTCGGTGCCCAAGGGCAAGCCGGGCAGCAGCCTGCACAAGGCCGGCTTGCGCAAGGCGGGTGCTGCACCCGACAGCCGCTTCACTGGTCTGCCAACGCGCATGAGTGGTGATTCGGTTGCCAATGCCGTGGTGCAGTTGTTCGATGCCGATCATCCCGAGTGGTTGTTTCCGGTGGCCGAGTCACCCACCGACAGCAACGGTAATTATACTCTGGAAACCATGATCAACGCCGAGAAAAACCCGGGCGCCACCTACAAAAATGGCGACCCCATTCCGGCGGGCAACTATACCCTGGTGGCGATCGAGAAGGATGCCGATGGCAATGTCCTGTCGGTGGCCCAGCAGTCGGTGGTCAACGAGTTCAGTGGCCAGGTGACCAACGATCTGGTGCCACAGGAAGTGGTGGAAACGCCGCCCAAGGTGCTGACCATGTTCGGGGTGGAAAAGAATACTGACGGCACCCAAACCTGGGGTGGTGCCGATCTCACGGTCTATCCCAACACCGCCCTGCAAATCACTTTCAGCATGGCCATAGACCGTCAGACGGTGGAGCAGGGCATCGTGATCGAGCCGGCGGTGAACGGTTTCTGGGCCATTTCCCCCGATGGCCTGACCGCGACACTCTATCTCGACGAGGGTGAGCAACTGGCCCAGGGACAGAGCTATACCGTCACCGTGAAGGGTGACAATGGCAGTGATCCCGACAATGCGTTGAAGAATATTCTGGGTGTTGCTCTGGAAGAGGATGCGGTAGGTTATTTCTCCGTACCCACGGGGGCTGAGGCCGATCTGCAGGCTCCCACGGCACAGATGGTGAGCCCCTCGCTGAGCGAGATTGCCTCGCCGGACGGTATCGACCTGATCACGCCCATTCGCATCGGTTCCACCGAGGTGATGGACGTGAACGATCTGTTGCTGACCGCCACGCCGAGTCTGGGGGCGCGTCCCAACGTGATCTACCTGGGGCAGAACAACGGACTCTACGAGTACGAGTTCATTTTGGGTGAACCACTGAAGGTTGCTACCACCTACGATGTGCAGATCGCTGGTGGCAAGGATCTGGCGGGCAATGAGATGAACCCTCTGACGGTATCGTTCACCACGGTGAGCGCCACCGAGGGTGTGGTGGTGATTCCCGAGGATGCCTCCGAGGAAGAGGTGGTTCAGCTCACCAAGCTGGCCAATGCCCAGGCCGCGGTGAAGGATGTGTTCGGCAAGTGGTATCGCGCCATGAACGATCGCAGCCTGGCCCAGATGCAGAGCCTGATGACCATCGACTTTGCCCTGGAGTACAACACCGCCGACGGTTACGACGACAACGACATCAACCGTGATGGTCGCCTGGATCTCAATGAGTTCAGCGACATGTTGAGCAAGGTCTTCCTGCTCTGGGAAGCCTGCGGCACCACCATGACCGGTGACGTGATCGGCGATATCAACGTGGTGGGCGACGAGGCCGATTTCGAGTTTAAACTCATCGGCGAGTCGGAACTGGCCACCCGTGAGTGTGCCGAAGTGGCGCCCAAGGAATCCATGTTCGCCAAGCTGCAACGCATCAATGGCGCATGGTACATGCTCAAGGCCTCGCAAGGCATCGACACGCGTAACGAGGAAGTGCAGCAGGCCGGTGTGATCGACTTGCTGGCTCCCGAGCACGGTGCCGTGCTGGATATGGGTGGTCCCGATGGCCAGGAACAGACCATGACCTTCAGTTGGACGGAAGTGCCCGAGGCCGCGTCTTATGTCATGATCTTCGTGGACGACCGTGATCCCAAGTCCGGTTTTGCCATGATTCTGCCACCTAGCTATACCGAGTTCGACATTCCACCCAACGATGCGCTGTTCAGCGGTGACAACCCGGTGATTGCCGATGTCAGCAAGAACTTCGGTTTCACGCGGGAGTTCGATCCACGCCCCGGTGTGGAAATCAACTGGCAGGTTGCCGCCCTGGGCAGTAACACGGTGCAGGATATCCTGAACGACCGTGCCACCAGCTTGCCCAAGGATGTGATCGCCGTCAGCAGGCTCTCGCGCTTCAAGCTGGCCGGTGAATACCAGGAGTTGAGCGTCACCGTGGCCAAGGCCAACTGTTCCGGTGAGCTGGATCCCATGGGCGACAACTCGGCCATCTGCGAAGTGGTGGGTGATCCCGTGACCTTCAGCGAGTTCATCGACGGCTACGATGTCGACGATGCCGAATTCGTGCAGATCACCGTGCAGACACCGCGTGCCGAGGCGAACATGGGCATCGTCAATGTGTCTGGCAATACCTTCCAGCACTACACCTATGCCATCAGCGAAGGTGTGGGCTCTGTATTCATTCAATTGAACCAGGGCAATAACTGGATCGAGGTGGCCGACCAGAACTTCTATGCCAACGCGGGTGGTGGTGACCCCGGAGCTTGTGATCCGGCGGTGGATCCGAACTGCGGCACGATGTGTGACCCGGCGGTGGATCCGAACTGTGGCACGATGTGTGACCCGGCGGTGGACCCGAACTGCGGCACGATGTGTGACCCGGCGGTGGATCCGAACTGCGGCACGATGTGTGACCCGGCGGTGGATCCGAACTGCGGCACGATG
>WFPC01000023.1 GCA_015487785.1 Gammaproteobacteria bacterium
AGGGCCGGAGGCTGCCTGGGGCGGGGGTGCAGGGGTGTCGCGTTTGGCCTCTTCCAGCATGGCCTCGAGCTTGTCGCGCTCCACCCGTGTCATCAGCGGCTTGAACGGGCCGATGCGGTGGTTGGTCAACGGCAGCAACGGACTGTCCCAGTGCAGCGGTGCCTTCTCGCCGAGGAAGGCCTCGGCCTGTTCGGCCATGCGCGGCAACACCGGTTTGAGATAGCACAGTAATACCCGGAATAGGTTGATGCCCATGGAGCAGATGGCCTGCAATTCCTGTTCGCGCCCGGGATCTTTGGCCACTACCCAGGGTTGTTGTTCGTCGATGTATTGATTGGCCTGGTCGGCCAGTTCCATGATCTCGCGGATGGCGCGGGCGTATTCGCGCGCCTCGTAGCTCTCGGCGATGGCCTCGCCGCGGTCGAGGAAATGCCGGTAGAGTCCCGGTGCGGCCAGCTCCACGGCCAGGCGGCCCTCGAAACGCTTGTTGATGAAGCCGGCGCAGCGGCTGGCAATGTTGACCACCTTGCCTACCAGGTCGGCATTGACCCGTTGCACGAAGTCGTCGAAGTGCAGGTCCAGATCCTCGATGCGGCTGTTGAGGCGGGCGGCGAAATAGTAGCGCAGGTATTCCGGATTGAGGTGGTTGAGATAGGTGCGTGCCTTGATGAAGGTGCCGCGCGACTTGGACATCTTCTGCCCGTTGATGGTGAGGAAACCGTGGGCGAAGATGGCCGTGGGCTTGCGGAAGTTGGCGCCGCTGAGCATGGCCGGCCAGAACAGGGCGTGGAAATACAGAATGTCCTTGCCGATGAAGTGGTAGACTTCGGCCTGGCTGTCGGGGCTCCAGAAGCTGTCGAAGTCGATGCCGCGCTTGTCGCATAGGTTCTTGAAACTGGCGATGTAGCCGATGGGGGCGTCCAGCCAGACATAGAAGTACTTGTCGCGGGTACCGGGGATTTCGAAGCCGAAATAGGGGGCGTCGCGGGAGATGTCCCAGTCGGCCAGGCCGGCATCGAACCACTCCTTGAGCTTGTTGCTGACCTCGGGTTGCAGGGCGGCGGCCTGTTCGGCCGGAGAGTCGCTGTTGCCGGTCCATTGCCGCAGCATGGGCTCGAAGTCCTGCAGGCGGAAGAACAGGTGTTCGGACTGGCGTTCCACCGGGGTGGCGCCGGACAGCACCGAGACCGGGTTCTTCAGTTCGGTGGGGGTATAGGTGGCCCCACAGGCCTCGCAGTTGTCGCCGTATTGGTCCGGCGCGCCGCAGCGGGGGCATTCGCCCTTGACGAAGCGGTCGGGCAGGAACATGTTTTTCACCGGATCGTAGGCCTGCTTGATGCTGCGCGAGACGATGTGACCACCGATGCGCAGGCGGGTATAGATCAGGTTGGCCAGCTCTCGGTTCTCCTCGGAATGGGTGCTGTGGAAATTGTCGAAGCCGATGGCGAAGCCGGCGAAGTCGGCTTGCTGTTCCTGGCTCACCTGTTCCACCAGTTCCTCCGGACTGATCCCCTGCTTCTGCGCATGCAGCATGATGGGCGTGCCATGGGCGTCGGAGGCGCACACATAGTAGCATTCGTGGCCGCGCATCTTTTGGAAGCGGGCCCAGATATCGGTCTGGATGTATTCCACCAGGTGGCCCAGGTGAATGGGCCCGTTGGCGTAGGGCAGGGCGCTGGTGACCAGTATTTTTCGTGTAGCCGTCGTCATTGAGTAACCGTTTCGGAAGCGCTGGCCTGGCCTTGACCGGCAGGATAGCAATAAATTTGTTTAATGGGCTATTATCAAACTCAATCGGCCGCTATTCAAGCGGCCATGGCGCCCATTGTTCCCACTAATGCCAGACTGGCGGGCCAAGATTATGTAGAATACGCTCCGCAGTATACTACGGAGCCTTGTCGTCGTTCAGGGCGTCCGTGCCTGAACCCAGGCATTTTACAGTTTTTGGAGGAACAAATGTCGACCGTATCCCAGCTACAAGTGGAAACCGCGCTGAAAGACTACATCGTACCCTATCTCGACAAGGACCTGGTCAGCGCCGGTGCCGTCAAGGCCATCGAGATCGACGGGGACCGGGTGCGCATCGACGTGGAACTGGGTTTTCCCGCGCGGGGCTATGAGCAGGAGTTGCGCGAGGCCCTGGTCAGCCGGGTGGGTGCCATCGCCGGCGTGGCCGAGGTGACGGTGGACATCGGCAGCAGGATTCTCACCCACAGCGTACAGCAGGGGATCAAGCCCCTGGCCAATGTCAAGAACATGATTGCGGTGGCCTCGGGCAAGGGGGGGGTGGGCAAGTCCACCACCACCGTCAACCTGGCCCTGGCCCTGGCCGCCGACGGTGCCCGGGTGGGCATCCTCGACGCCGATATCTACGGCCCCAGCCAGCCACGCATGCTGGGTATCACCGCGCGTCCGGAATCCAAAGACGGCAAGAGCATGGAGCCGCTGGAAGCCTATGGGGTGCAGGCCATGTCCATCGGTTTCCTGATCGACGAGGAAACCCCCATGATCTGGCGCGGCCCCATGGTGACCCAGGCCCTGGAGCAGCTGCTCAACGATACCAACTGGCGCGACCTGGACTATTTGTTCATCGATTTGCCCCCGGGCACCGGCGACATCCAGCTCACCCTGTCGCAGAAGGTGCCCCTCAGTGGTGCGGTGATCGTCACCACGCCCCAGGATATCGCCCTGCTGGACGCGCGCAAGGGTCTGAAGATGTTCGAGAAGGTGAATGTGCCCGTGCTGGGGGTGGTGGAGAATATGAGTATTCATGTGTGCAGCCAGTGTGGTCATGCCGAGCCCATTTTCGGCGAGGGCGGCGGGGCCAGCATGGCGGAACAGTACGCGGTGGATTTTCTTGGCGGCCTGCCGTTGGACATCCGCATCCGCGAGCAGGCCGATGGTGGTCGGCCCACGGTGGTGGCCGAGCCCGACAGCAAGATCGCCCAGATCTACCGCGAGATCGGGCGCCGCATCGCCGGCAAGTTGTCGCTCAAGGCCAAGGACTATTCGTCCAAGTTTCCCAATATCGTGATCCAGAACACCTGACGGGGCGTCCATGAGCATCAAGTCGGACAAGTGGATCAGGCGCATGGCCGAGCAGCAGGGCATGATCGAGCCGTTCGAGCCCGGCCAGGTGAAAAACGGTGCCGGCGGCCAGCGCCTGGTGTCCTATGGCACCTCCAGCTATGGCTACGATGTGCGCTGCGCGGACGAGTTCAAGATCTTCACCAACATCAATTCGGCGGTGGTGGACCCCAAGGATTTCTCGGCGGCCAGTTTCGTCGATGTCAAGGCCGATGTGTGCATCATCCCGCCCAATTCCTTTGCCCTGGCGCGCACGGTGGAATATTTCCGCATTCCCCGCAATGTGCTGACCATCTGCCTGGGCAAGTCCACCTATGCCCGCTGTGGCATCATCGTCAACGTCACCCCGCTGGAGCCGGAGTGGGAAGGCCATGTGACCCTGGAGTTCTCCAATACCACGCCCCTGCCAGCCAAGATCTACGCCAACGAAGGGGTGGCCCAGATGCTGTTTTTGGAGTCCGACGAGGTATGCGAGACTTCCTACCGTGACCGTGCCGGCAAGTACCAGGGCCAGACCGGGGTGACCCTGCCGCGTACCTGAGGCCGGAGCGAAACTTGCTGTCTTCGGGGAAGGGCTTGCAATCGGCGCTTCGAGCCATCATATTCTCCTAAGAAAATTGCCGTATTGTGACGGATGGGTTCAAAACCCGGTGTGTGCCGCCGATAAGCAAGACAGGCGGGCGCGAAGCGAACATACGAGGAGGCAACCATGGCTATCGTCATCGACATGGTAACGGGAGAAGTCACCCAAGAGAGTCCGGCGCCTCGGACAGAGGTGGGCGAGCGGCATTCGCCGTTCCCTGTTCCGGATCACGATGCCGGCCTGGATCTGCAGGTGCCCACCGCAGAGCTTCCCGCGGAATTGCCGGAAACCCTGATCGACATCGATATCGAGACCTTCATTCGGCGCATGGAGCGTTGATCCGGCCAGCCTGGCGGCCCGTGAGCCGGCGGAGCCGGGAGAGGGGCGAACGGATAGCGTCGCCTGTCATTGCCCCTTATTCGGTCTCCAAAGCATGCTCGGCAATGAGGTCGAGAAAGGCCTGGCCGTAGCGCTCCAGCTTGTATTTTCCCACTCCTGTGATTCCCAGCAGCGCATCTTCGTCCAGCGGCCGGTGCTGAGCCATCTGGCGCAGGGTGGCGTCGCCGAAGATGACGAAGGGGGGCAGGTTTTCTTCTTCGGCCAGGCGTTTGCGCAGGGCACGCAGGTGGGCGAAGATCCGTTGTTGTTGTTCGTCCAGGCCGAAGTCGGTGGTGTCTGGCCTGCGACGTCGGGGCTTGTCCGCCACTGGCTTGCTGAGAATGAGACGAGTTTCGCCGCGCAACAGGGGGCGGGCCTCGGCAGTGAGTTTGAGGCTCGAGTAGTGGGCGATATCCTGGCGCAGGAAGCCATGATGGATCAGTTGCCGGATGATGCGCGACCAAGCCTGTTCCGACAGGTGTTTGCCGATACCATGGGTGGACAGGTGCTGATGGCCCAGTTCGCGGATGCGGGCGGTGTCGGCGCCGCGCAGGACATCGATCACGTGCTTGATGCCGAAGCGCTGGCCCACCCGGTAGACACACGACAGGGCCTTGCGGGCGTCTTCGGTGGCGTCGTAGCGTTCCGGGGGATTGAGGCAGATGTCGCAGTTGCCACAGTCCTGTTGTAATTGCTCGCCAAAGTAACTCAGCAGGGCTCGGCGCCGGCAGGTGCTGGATTCGGCATAGCCGATCATGGCGTTGAGCTTGTGGCCCTCGATGCGCCGTTGCTGTTCGTTGCCGGTCTGCTCGATCAGGAAGCGGGCGGTGCTGATGTCGCCGCTGCCGAACAGCAGGATGGCCCGTGACGGCAGGCCGTCGCGACCGGCACGTCCGGTTTCCTGGTAATAAGCCTCGATGTTCTTGGGCAGGTCGTAGTGGATCACGAAACGCACATTGGGTTTGTCTATGCCCATGCCGAAGGCCACGGTGGCCACCACGATGTCGATTTCGTCCTTGATGAAGGCTTCCTGGGTTTGTTGCCGCCGGGTCTGGGGCAGGCCGGCATGATAGGCGGCCGCGGCGAAGCCCCGTCCCTGTAGGTGGGCGCAGACTTCGTCCACCCGCTTGCGACTCAGGCAGTAGACGATACCGGCCTGGTCGCGGTGTTCGGCCAGCAGGCGCTCCAGTTGTTGCAGGGGCTTGTGCTTTTCGAGCACGCAATAGTGGATGTTGGGGCGGTCGAAACCGGCGATGAAGGTCTCGGCCTGCACCAGTCCCAGTTGCTGCACGATGTCGTTGCGGGTCTGGGGGTCGGCGGTGGCGGTGAGGGCCAGCAAAGGGACGCCGGGAAAACGTTCCTTGAGCAGGCGCAACTGGGTGTACTCGGGGCGGAAGTCGTGTCCCCATTGGGACACGCAATGGGCCTCGTCGATGGCAAACAGGGCCAGCGGTATTTCCTCCAGGCGTTGCAGGAAGTTTTCGCCCAGCAGGCGTTCGGGGGCGATGTAGAGCAGGTCGAGCCGGTCGCCGTGCAGGCGGGCGAGGACGTCGCGGGCTTGTTCGGGCTCCAGGCTGGAATTGAGGCAGGCAGCCCTGACGCCGTTGGCCTGCAGGGCGTCGACCTGGTCCTTCATCAGCGAGATCAGTGGCGACACCACGATGGCGGTGCCGGGGCGGATCAAGGCCGGGATCTGGTAGCACAGGGATTTGCCGCCGCCGGTGGGCATGAGCACGAAGCTGTCCTGGCCGGCCAGGGTGCGTTCGATGACCTGGCGCTGGATGGGGCGAAAGTCCTCGTAACCGAAGACCTCGCGCAACACTCGCAGGGGGGCGTCGGTGTCTTCGCTCAGGCGCAGCATTTCTTGTATTTCTTGCCGCTGCCGCAGGGGCAGGGGTCATTGCGGCCGGGTTTCTTGTCCTGGCGGCGCGGCAGGGCCTTGACCTCGCCGTCGAGGTAGACCCAGCGCCCCTGTTCGCGCACGAAGCGACTGCGCTCGCGTATGGCGTGTTCCACGCCGTTCTCGGTATAGCGGGCGATGAAGTCCACCCGTCCCTGCTGGTCGCCGGGGCCACCCTGCTCGGTGGCGAGGATTTCCAGCCCCAGCCAGGTGACCCGGATGGCGGCCTGTTCCACCGCGTCGCTGTCACGGTGTTTTTGCTGGCTGGAGTGATAGGTGCGGTCGATGTAGTCCAGCCGGCCCTCGGCATAGGCGCTGTAGCGCGAGCGCATCAATTCCTCGGCGCTGGTGGCCTCGCGTTCGCCGTCGAGCAGGGGGCGGCAGCAGTGGTCGAAGGGGCGGCCGGAGCCGCAGTGGCAGAGTCGTGGGCTCATGGTTTGTCCTTGCGGGCTTGATAGGTCTTGCGTTTGAACAAATCGTGACGCCGGCTCACCAGGCGGTCGAGAAACAGCAGGCCGTCGAGATGGTCGACCTCGTGTTGCAGGGCGCGGGCCTCGAAGCCTTCCATGTCCAGTTCCAGTGGACGGCCGTGAGGATCCAGGGCGCTGACACGGATACGCTGGGCGCGTACCACGTTGCCGGTATAGTCCGGTACCGAGAGACAGCCCTCCCGGCCGGTTTCCAGGCCCTCCCAGTGGATGATCTCGGGATTGACCAGGTAGAGCCGGCCATGGTTCTTGAGCTTGGGGCGGGAGGAGACGTCGATGATGATCACACGCCGGCAACTGCCGATCTGGGGTGCGGCGATGCCCACCGCGCCGGGGCCGGCGTCCATGGTCTGTTCCAGATCATGGACCAGTTCGCGCAGCTCGGCATCGAAGCGTTCCACCGGTTCGGCCACTTGCTTGAGGCGCGGGTCGGGATAGACCAGGATATCGCGTATCGCCATGGTTCAACCGACCAGGGTGTCTATGGGTTCGATGCGTACGTCGATGTCTTGCGGGAGTTCTTCGGCCAGGGCCTGGCGCAGGGCCTCGATGCCACGGGTGGCCACCCCTTCCAGTTGCATGATGTAGAGGGGGTGTTGCCGGCTGCCGGCGACGCTGGATTCCAGCTCCAGGATGTCCAACCCGGCTTCGGCCAGGGCGCCGCTGACCTGGGCCACGATGCCGCTGCGGTCGGCACCGAATACGGTGATGCGCACGTCGGGTTGGCGGTGTTCGTGCAAATGTCCCTCGATGGGATCCAGGTGCAGGCTCAGGGCCAGCTCCTCGGTCACCGGTCGCAGTGCCTGTTCCAGTTGCCGGCGCGGTTGCGCTGTCTGGATCATCAGCATGATGGTGAAGTTGCCGCCCAGGCGAATCATGGAGGCCTCGCCCAGGTTGCAACCGGCCTGATACAGGCACTGGCTGATGCGGGCGACGATGCCGGGGCGGTCGGCGCCGACCACGGTGAGCATGTACCAATGGGCCATGGGTGTCTCCTCAGTCACGGGGTACGGCCTTGGCGGCGAGATGATCGCCACGCTGGATGAGCCGGAGCAGAAAGTCGATGTTGGGGTGGCTGCCCGGGCGTGTACGGGCAGCCTCGGTGTGCTCGCCATACAGGGCCAGGGCTTGGCGCGCGGCGGCGGGGTTGAGGCCGCCATGGTCGATGCAGACTTTGTAGTACACTGCCAGCGAACCCTGGCTGCCGGGGCGGTTCTCCACCACCCAGACCGGTTGCGGGTCGGTGCCGGCGTAGAGTTCCAACCGCTGCAGGTGGTCGACGGCGGGCAAGGTGGCGAGGGTGTCCTGAAACGATGTCATGGTGAAGTCGTGTCGATTTTTACGGTTATTCTAAAGGATGTGCGCAGGGGTGAACAGCGCTGGCTGGCGGCCCTGCTGATGGTACTGGCCTGGTTGCCGGCGCAGGCGGTGACGGTGAACGACGACGAGGGCCGGGTGGTGCGCTTGCAGGAACCGGCCCGGCGCATCGTCAGCCTGGCGCCCCATGCCACCGAGCTGTTGTTCGCTGTGGGGGCGGGCGGACGTATCGTCGGCGCGGTGGAATACAGTGACTATCCCGCGGCGGCCAAGGCGATTCCCCGCGTGGGCCGGTATGATCGCCTGGACCTGGAGCGCATTCTGGCCCTGCGTCCGGATCTGGTGGTGAGCTGGGCCAGTGGTAATCCGCGTGAGGTCCAGGATCGGTTGCGGCGGCTGGGCCTGGCGGTATTCGCCTCCGAGCCGCGTGAGCCGGAAGACGTGGCCAGCAACCTGGAGCGTCTGGGCCGGCTCACCGGCAACGAGGCGCGGGCGCGACAAGTGGCGGAGGGTTTTCGCCAGGCCCTGGCGCGGCTGGCTCGGCGCTATGGGGGGCGCGCGCCGGTGAGTGTGTTCTATCAAATCTGGGACAGGCCGCTGATGACACTCAACGGCGAGCACCTGGTGAGCAAGCTGATCGAGTTGTGTGGCGGGCGCAATGTGTTCGCCGAATTGCCGGCGCTGGCGCCACAGGTATCGCTGGAGGCCGTGCTGGCGGCCGATCCCCGGGTCATCGTGATCAGTGGCAAGGGCGCGCAGGACGAGGAGTGGCTGAGTTCCTGGCGGCGCTGGCCGGCGCTGCGGGCGGTGCGCGAAGGCAATCTGTTCGTGCTCGATCCGGATATCATCCAGCGGCACACGCCGCGATTGGTACAGGGGACCGAGCGCCTGTGTGGCTATCTTGAGCAGGCGAGGGAAGGCAGGAAAAAAACCGCGCCATGACCGCGGGCCATGGCGCGGGCAGATTACGGCGTGCCGACGAAGACGATCTGGTTGGGGTTGAGTTCGGTGTCGATGCGTTCCTCGACCTGGTTGTTCTCCATGTCGATGATCACCACCTCGGCATTGCTCTGGTCCGACAGCCACAGCTTGTCGTGTCCACCTCGCTCGATGTCGGCGATGTTCTTGTTGTTTTGGCCGGCCACCGGGGTGGGGTCGATGGCACCGGTGCTGGGATCGAACTGATACAGGGTGTTGTCGCCGAAGCCGGCATAGCCCACCAGGTAGCCCTTGCTGGCGGAGACGATGACCATGTTGGCGATCTTGCCCACGCCGCCATCGGTGGTGCTCTGGTCGTCGACCAGCAGCTTGACCTCATAGGTGTCGGGGTCGATGGTGGCTATGCCGCCATTGAAAGTGTCGGCGGCATAGCTGCCGATGCCTTGCACATAGATCAGGCCGGTGGCAGCGGAGTAGACGATCTTGCCCGGATTGCGAATGGGCAAGAGGATGCCCTTGAGGCCATTCTGGCCCTTGCCGGTGTCGATCTCCGTCTGGTCGGTCAG
>WFPC01000024.1 GCA_015487785.1 Gammaproteobacteria bacterium
ACCCCCCCCAGGCCGAGGCCCTCAAGGCCATGGGCCGGGCGGTGATCGAAACCGAGGCCGAGGCCCTTACCGCGCTGCTAGAGCGGATCGATGACAGCTTCGTGCAGGCCTGCCGCCACATGCTCGCCTGCGAAGGCCGCATCGTGGTACTGGGCATGGGCAAGTCCGGCCACATCGGCGGCAAGATCGCCGCCACCCTGGCCAGCACCGGCAGTCCCGCCTTCTTCGTCCACCCCGGCGAAGCCAGTCACGGCGACCTGGGCATGATCACACCCAAGGACGTGGTGATCGCCATCTCCAATTCCGGCGAGACCGCCGAACTCACCGTCATCGTGCCCATCATCAAGCGCCAGGGCGTGCCACTGATCGCCATGACCGGCAATCCCGGCTCCACCCTGGCCCGTTTCGCCGATGTGCACCTGGATATCAGCGTAGCCAAGGAAGCCTGTCCCCTGGGCCTGGCACCCACTGCCAGCACCGCCGCCACCCTGGCCATGGGCGACGCCCTGGCGGTGGCCCTGCTGGAAAGCCGGGGGTTCACCGCCGAGGACTTCGCCCGTTCCCACCCCGGTGGCAGCCTGGGCCGGCGCCTGCTGCTGCGGGTGGACGACATCATGCAGCGGGGCGATCAGGTGCCCGCGGTGAGTCCCGATGCCAGCGTGGGCGAAGCCATCGTGGAAATCAGCGACAAGCGCCTGGGCTTCACCACCGTGGTGGACGAACGGCGACACATTATCGGCCTGTTCACCGACGGTGACCTGCGCCGCCTGCTGAGCCAACCGGCGGTGGACCTGGCCCACACCCCCATCAGCGAGGTGATGACCCGCGGCAGCAAGACCATCCAGACCGGCGCCCTGGCGGCAGAGGCAGTAGAGCTGATGGACCGCTTCAAGGTCAACGGCCTGCCGGTGGTCGATGCCGACGGCGTGCTGGTGGGCGCCCTCAACATCCATGATCTGTTCAAGGCCGGAGTGGTATAGATGCAAGACATTCTCGACAAGACCGCCGCCATTCGCCTGGTGATCTTCGACGTGGACGGTGTACTCACCGATGGCCGGCTCTACGTCACTGAGACCGGCGACGAAATCAAGGCCTTTCACTCCCGCGACGGCCATGGCATGAAAATGCTGCAAAACACTGGAGTGGAAATCGCCATCATCACCGGCCGCAGCTCCAACATCGTGCGCCACCGCATGAACGAACTGGGCATCACCCATGTCTACCAGGGTCAGCGCGACAAGCTGCCCGCCTATCACGAGCTGCTGCACAGGCTGGACCTGCAACCCGCCCAGGTGGCCTATGTGGGCGACGATGTGGTGGATCTGCCGGTGATGCGCCAGGTGGGCCTGGCCATCGCGGTACAGGATGCCCACCCCATGGTCAAGCAACATGCCCACTGGCAGACACCCAATGCCGGTGGCCGAGGCGCGGCGCGCGACGTCTGCGAGCTGATCATGGAAGGCCAACAGACCCTGCAGGCGCAACTGGCGTCCTATCTCGCCTGAAGAACATGGCCCTGGCGCGTGCCTCGCTACTGTTCCCCGCCTTGCTGGCCGCGACCGCCCTGGTGTTGTGGCTGCCCGATGCTCGCCAACCCACGGCAGAAAAATCACAACCTCCCAGCGACGCCGACTACTACATGGAACAGTTCCAGCTACTGCAAAGCGACACCCAGGGCCGCTCCCGTCACTGGCTGCGCGCCGCCCACCTGGCACAACACGACGGCATCACCCGGCTGCGCCAGCCCGAGCTGATCTTGAGCACCGACGGCGATGACACCACGACCGACCGCTGGCGGCTACGCGCGGCCTCGGGCCGGATCGAACACCAAACCCGGGTTTTCCTTCAGGGTGACGTGCAAATCCGGCACATGGGCGCCAGCACCTCTCCCAAGCTGCAGATCTTCACCCCCAGCCTGCAACTGGACCTGGATCGGGAAACTGCCGAGACCGTGCAGGCGGTCACCGTGCTTGCGCCACAGGGCCGGCTGCAGGCCCGCGGCCTGCGCCTGTCGCTGAAGGAACATCGCCTGCAACTACTGGCCCAGGTGCGGGGGGTTTATGCGCAACCCTGAGTACCTCGTCCTGCTGCTGGCCTGGCTACTGCTGTTCCCACCGGCTGCGCCGGCCCAGGAAAGCGATCGCCGGCAACCCGTCCAGATCGAAGCCGACCGGCTGGAAATCGACCAGGCCCGAGGCACCAGCCATTACCAGGGCGCTGTGATTCTGCGTCAGGGCAGCCTGCGCCTGGAAGCCGACAGTCTCTGGGTCTACAGCCAGGATCGCCGCCTCAGCCGGGTGATCGCCCAAGGACAGCCGGCCCGCTTGCGCCAACGGCCCGATGGCACCGAGCAGGCTATCGAAGCCGAGGCCCTGCGTATCGAATACACCACCGACGACGGTCTGCTGATATTCAGCGGCGCGGCCGAACTACGCCAGGGTGGCAACCGTTTCCGTGGCCAGCGCATCGAATACGACAGCCGCGCCAGGCGCGTGCGCGCCAGCGGCGACACCACGGACGAAGGTCACGGACGCATCCAGGTTATCATCCAGCCACAGACACGGAATCGGCCATGAGCACCACCCTGCAGGCCTGTGAACTGGCCAAGCGCTATCGCGGCAAGACCGTGGTCCGGAATGTATCCCTGCAACTGCAGGCCGGCGAGGTGGTGGGCCTGCTGGGCCCCAATGGAGCCGGCAAGACCACCAGCTTCTACATGATCGTGGGCCTGGTGCCCTGCGACCAGGGCCGGATCCTGCTGGACCAACGCGATATCACCACCCTGCCCCTGCACCTGCGCGCCCGCCTGGGCATCGGCTACCTGCCCCAGGAAGCCTCGGTGTTTCGCAAGCTCAGCGTGGCCGACAATATTCTCGCCGTGCTGGAGGCACGCCCCGAGCTGGACCGGGCCCAGCGCCGGCAAAAGCAACAGGACCTGCTGGAAGAGCTGCACATCGGCCATCTGGCCGACAGCCTGGGCATGAGCCTGTCCGGCGGCGAGCGACGGCGGGTGGAGATCGCCCGCGCGCTGGCCCTGGAACCCCGTTTCATGCTGCTCGACGAACCCTTCGCCGGCGTCGATCCCATCTCGGTGATCGACATCCAGCGCATCATCGGCCATTTGCAGGAACGGGGCATCGGCGTGCTCATCACCGACCACAATGTACGCGAGACCCTCGGCATCTGCCAACGCGCCTATATCATCAATCAGGGTGAGGTGATCGCCGAGGGCGAGCCCGGCGCCATCCTGGCCAATCCCCTGGTAAAGCAGGTCTATCTGGGAGAAGATTTCCGCCTGTGAAACACGAAAAGCACTAGCCATTCCCCTTGGGGATTGTTGTATAATTTGCCTGTCATCGAACCCAACGCGAGCCCAGACTTAAAAGAGAATCCGTCACTGTGAAGCAATCACTCCAACTGCGACTCGGGCAGCATCTCACCATGACCCCCCAGTTGCAGCAAGCCATCCGGTTGCTACAACTCTCCACCCTGGAGCTGAAGGCGGAAATCCAGGAGGCACTGGAAAGCAATCCCATGCTGGAGCTGGCCGAGGACAGCGAAAACGAAACCCAACGGGAGCAGGTCGGCACCGAAACCGGCCCGGCCAGTGAGGGCAGCGACGCCAGCGATGCTGCTGCCGAGTTCAGCAAGGAGGAAATCCCCCAGGATCTGCCCGTGGACAGCTCCTGGGAAGACACCTTCGACTACACCGCCACCTCCCCCAGCTATAGCGGCCCCGCCAGTGACGACGACAACGGCCGCGACCTCGACAACCGTAATTTCGAAGAAGACAGTCTGCACGAACACCTGCTGTGGCAAATGCGCCTGACGCCGTTCAGCGAGGTGGACCAGGCCATTGCCACCGCCATCATCGACAGCATCGACGACGACGGTTACCTCAAGAGCAGCGTGGAGGAAATCTGGCAGGCCCTGAAGGACGAACTGGAGGTCGAGCCGGAAGAAGTGGAAACCGTACTGCACCAGATCCAGAATTTCGATCCCCCCGGTGTGGCCGCACGCGACCTGCGCGAATGCCTGCTGATCCAGTTGCGCCAGCTCGATTCCGCCACCCCCTGGCACGGCGAGGCCCTGAACCTGCTGGAGAACCACTTCGATCTGCTGGCCAATCGCGATTACACCACCCTGATGCGGCGCATGAAGCTCAAGGAAGACAAGCTCAGCGAAGTGATCAAGCTGATCCATACCCTCAATCCACGCCCCGGTAACTTGGTGGCCGGCGGCAAGACAGAATACATCGTACCCGACGTCTATGTACGCAAGGTCGATGGCCGCTGGAAGGTGTCGCTGAATCCGGACGCCACCCCCAAGCTCAACATCAATGCCATGTATGCCGGCTTGATCCAGCGCGCCAACAAGAGCGCCGACAACACCTACATGCAAGGGCAGTTACAGGAAGCCCGCTGGCTGATCAAGAGCCTGCAGAGCCGCAACGAAACCCTGATGAAGGTGGCCACCTGCATCGTCGAACGCCAGCAAGGTTTCCTAGAGCACGGCGAGGAAGCCATGAAGGCCCTGGTGCTGCACGACGTGGCCGAGGCCGTGGGCATGCACGAGTCCACCATCTCGCGCATCACCAACAAAAAATACATGCACACGCCACGCGGCATCTTCGAACTGAAATATTTCTTCTCCAGCCATGTGAGCACCGCCAGCGGCGGCGAATGTTCATCCACCGCCATCCGCGCCATCATCAAAAAGCTGATCGCTGCCGAAGACGTGCGCAAGCCCCTGAGCGACAGCAAGATCGCGAAGATTCTCTCGGACCAGGGCATCAACGTAGCCCGGCGCACCGTCGCCAAGTATCGCGATGCCATGGCGATTCCACCATCCAACGAGCGTAAACGGCTCGCCTGACCCATGGGAGTAGTACCATGCAAATCAACCTGACCGGACATCACGTCGAACTCACCCAGCCCCTGCGCGACTATGTGAACGAAAAACTCGAACGTATCACCCGGCACTACGACCGCGTAACCGATATCCACGTCATCCTCAGCGTCGAGAAACAGATACAAAAGGCCGAGGCCACCATCCATGTCGCCGGCAACACCCTGTTCGCCCACGCCGAAGACGAAGACA
Source organism: Gammaproteobacteria bacterium (assembly GCA_015487785.1). GTDB lineage: Bacteria > Pseudomonadota > Gammaproteobacteria > S012-40 > S012-40 > S012-40. Next base: position 5,101 of record WFPC01000024.1, read on the forward strand.
TGTATGCCGCCATCGACGCCCTGGCCGATAAACTCGACCGCCAGATTCTCAAGCACAAGCAGAAGCAACAGGATCGTCGCAACCACAATGCGCCGGGTCCCGACGCCGCTGCCAGTTAGGTCGACGCCTGGATCTGCCGCCAAAGGACAGGCGCACAACAATCATGCGGATTTCAGACCTCATCACGCCACAGCGAGTTGCCTGTAACGTTTCCTCGGCAAGCAAGAAACGGGCGCTGGAACGCTTGAGCGAATTGCTGGTCAACCAGCATCCCGAACTCGACCCGGTGGACGTCTTCGAAAGCCTGATCAATCGTGAGCGTCTGGGCAGCACCGGCCTGGGCAAGGGCATCGCCCTGCCCCACGGACGCATGAAACAGGGCAAACAAGCTATTGCCGCCTTCATGCAGTTGCGCGACAGCGTGGACTTCGACGCCCCGGACGGCCGCCCCGTGGACCTGTTGTTCGCCCTGCTGGTGCCGCCCGAATCCAGCGAGGAACACCTGGAAATCCTGGCCCTGCTGAGCGAAATGTTCCGCGACCCCGAGTTGCGCGATCAACTACGCCGCAGCCATGACCAGCAGCAAGTCTATCGACTGCTCACCGAATGGAAAAAAACCACACCGTGACGCCCGACGCTCATCATGCCATCACCTTCGCTCAACTGCGCCAGGCTTTTCCTCGCCTGGCATTGCAGCCCGGCCCCGGCAGTGACGACGGCACCCGTCTCTCATGGCATGAACAACGCTCCCTGGCCGGCTTCTATCACGCCGCGCGGCCCTTCCACTGTGCCATCATCGGAACGGCGGAACTCCACACCCTGGGCCCCGAACACCTCCCCGCCCTGCGCCGCTGTGGCTGCCTGATTCTCAGCGACGACCTGCTCCCCCCTGCCTGGCTGGAACAAGCCGGCCTGCCCCTGGCCCGCTGCCGTCTCGACGGTGACAGTGTGCTCGGCCAATTGCTGCACGGCCTGCCCGAGTTGATCCAACCAGCACAGGTGATACACGGGGTGCTGCTCGCCGTACATCACCAGGGCATCCTGCTCACCGGCGAATCCGGCATCGGCAAGAGCACCCTGGCCCTGGCCCTGCTGCGCCGAGGCCACTACCTGGTAGCCGACGATGCGCCCGAATTCGTGCGCCAGGCCGACGGCCAGCTCCTTGGCCGCTGCCCACCCAACCTGCAGGGCTTCCTGCATTGCCGCAGCCTGGGCATGATCGATGTCGGCGACAGCTTCGGCGCCGCCGCCTGCCTCGAACGTTTTCCACTCCACGGAGTGGTCCAGCTCACCCGCAACGAACAGGCCAACCAAGACAACTGGCTGCAACCCGAGGCCCGGCAAGAGATACTGGGTCAGACACTGCCCCTGCGACGGCTGCCGGTTGGCCTGCAGGAAACCACCTGCACCCTGGTGGAATTGTTCGCCCGTCAGTTGGCCAGCAGCCGCCAGGGCCGGCAATCCGCGGCCATGCTGTTCGGCGAGCGACTCGAACGCGAGCTGTCCGCTGCTTCCACGGAACTGTCGTCATGAAGCTGGTCATCGTCAGCGGCCTGTCCGGCTCGGGCAAGAGCACGGTATTACACGTGCTGGAAGACTTGCGTTACTACGCCATCGACAACTTGCCGGTTTCCCTGCTGGCCAGCTTCGCGGCCCAGATGATCGAGAACCCGGAAAAATTCTACCAACTGGCCGCGGTGGGCATCGACGCCCGCAATCATCCGGACGATCTACGTCGTTTCCCCTCGCTGCTCAAGGGCCTGCGCGAGGGCGGCATCCATTGCGAGGTACTGTTTCTCGATGCCGATGACCACATACTGATCAAGCGCTTCAGCGAAACCCGCCGCAAGCATCCGCTGAGCAACGAGCAGGTTTCCCTGGCCGAGGCCATCGCCCTGGAACGTCAACTGCTCGATCCCATTTCCACCGAGGCCGACCTCTACCTGGATACCAGCCGCACCAATCTGCACCAGTTGCGTGGCCTGATCCGGGAGCGAGTGGCTCACAAGGAGGGCAGCGGTATTTCACTGATGTTCCAGTCCTTTGGCTACAAGCACGGAGTACCGGTGGATGCCGATATCGTGTTCGACGTGCGCTGCCTGCCCAATCCCTACTGGGAAACCCATCTGCGCTCGCTGACCGGACGCGACACGCCGGTGAAACATTTCCTGCAGGCCCAGCCCATGGTGGAGGAAATGTTCGAGGATATCAGCGGCTATCTGGCTCGCTGGATTCCACGCTTCGAGGCGGTCAGCCGCACCTATCTCACCATCGCTGTGGGCTGTACCGGCGGCCAGCACCGTTCGGTCTACCTGGTGGAACGTCTGGCGGCACATTTCCACCGTCATCATGAAGTCATCATCCGCCACAGGGAACTCTGAATGCCCGTCGCCCTGCTCATCATCACCCATGACCGCGTGGGCGAGGCCCTGCTCGCAACCGCCCGCAAAACCCTCGATGCCGACCCGCTGCCCAGCCAGGTGCTGACGGTGGACTGGTGCTGTGAACCGAAGCGCCTCATCGAGCAGGCCCGTCAACTGGTGGAGCGCCTCGACCAGGGCGAAGGCGTGCTGGTACTCACCGACATGTATGGCGCCACGCCCAGTAACGTGGCCTGCGCGCTGAGCGCCCTGCCGGGGGTCAAGGTTATCGCCGGGCTCAACCTGCCCATGCTGATCCGGGTGCTCAACTATCCCGGGCTGCGCCTGGAAGAACTGGCGGAGAAGGCCCTGAGCGGCGGCCGCGAGGGTATCATGGACTGCCGCATCATCTGCTTCGACGAAAACCCGTGATCACCCACCGCTGTACCATTGTCAACAAGCTTGGGCTGCACGCACGGGCGGCAGCCAAATTCGCCACCCTGGCCGCGCGCTTCGACAGCCATATCGAACTCGTGGCCCGGGGACGCGTGGTCAATGCCAAGAGCATCATGGGGCTGATGACCCTGGCTGCCAGCAAGGGCACCGAAGTGGAAATCCGCGCCCGCGGCGCGGACGCCGATCAGGCCATTGCACAACTGGGGCGCCTGATCGAGGATAAATTTGGCGAAGAACACTGAACACGTCCCCCCCGGCTCGCGCGTTCTAAAGACAAACCGGCCGCTTCGATGGTATCCTGCGCCATTCGAGAAGGCGGCGGGCTCGTGATGCAGACCAGCGAACAGATCAAACAACAACTGCAACAATTCAACCAGCACCTGGCGGCCGGCCAGCTCGAACAGGCCCGGCGCATCCTCAATCAACTACATCCGGCGGAAATCGCCCACCTGCTGGAAACCCTGCCCCTGGAACAACGGGAAGTCGCCTGGGAACTGGTGGACCGCGAACTCGGCGGTGACGTACTCACCTATGTCAACGACGAGGTGCGCTCCCACCTGATCCAGGACATGGCGCCGGACGAACTGGTCGCCGCCACCGAGGGCCTGGATACCGACGATCTCGCCGACCTGTTGCCGGACCTGCCCGAGCCAGTGATCGACGAGCTGTTCCGCTCCATGGACGAACAGAACCGTCAACGTCTGGAATCGGTGCTGCAATATCCGGAAGACACCGCCGGCGGCCTGATGAACGTGGACACCATCACCATCAGGCCCGATGTCACCCTGGAGGTGGTGCAGCGCTACCTGCGCCTGCACGGCGAGCTGCCGGAAACCACCGACAAGCTGTTCGTGGTCAATCGCGAGGACCGTTTCCTGGGCACCCTGGCCCTCACCGACCTGGTCACCAAGGATCCGGAACTCACCGTGGCCGAAGTGCTCAACCGTGACACCAAGGCCATTCCGGTCACCGCCAGCACCCGCGAAGTAGCCCGCCTGTTCGAAAAACGCAACCTGATCTCGGCACCGGTGGTGGACGAGAACGAGCGTCTGCTGGGTCGCATCACCATCGACGACGTGGTGGACGTCATTCGCGACGAGGCCGATCACTCCCTGATGAGCATGGCGGGCCTAGACGAGGAGGACGACATGTTCGCGCCGGTGGTGCGCTCCACCCAGCGCCGTGCCGTGTGGCTGGGCGTCAACCTGCTCACCGCCCTGCTGGCCTCCTGGGTCATCGGCCTGTTCGACACCACCATCGAAAAACTGGTGGCCCTGGCGGTGCTGATGCCCATCGTTGCCAGCATGGGAGGCATCGCCGGCAGCCAGACCCTGACCCTGGTCACCCGCGGCCTGGCCCTGGGCAAGGTGAGCGCCGCCAACGCCAGGATCCTGTTGCGCAAGGAACTGGCCGTGGGCGCGCTCAACGGCCTGTTGTGGGCCAGCGTCATCGGCATTCTGGCCGCGCTGTGGTTCGACGATCTGGGCCTGGGCGTGGTCATCGGCCTGGCGGTGATCGCCAACCTCCTGGTGGCTGCCCTGGCCGGCGCCAGCATTCCCCTGATTCTGCAGAAATTCGGCGCCGACCCCGCGCTGGCGGGCAGCGTGGTGCTGACCACCATCACCGATGTGGTGGGTTTTTTCGCCTTCCTCGGCCTGGCCTCCCTTTTCCTGGTGCCCTCCGCATGAGAGTCCATGGCCTTGGCGCATTGTGGCTGCTCGTTGCGTGGAGCACGACCTGGGCCGGCGACAGGCTGGACATCGCCCGCTTCGAAAGCGGCGACCTCAGTGGCTGGGAAGAACAGGTCTTCAATGGCAAAACCCTGTACCGCTACGATGCCGCTCAACGGGCCCTGCGGGCCGACAGCCACGCCAGTGCCTCGGGACTGGTGAAAAAAATCCGCGTCGACCTGCAACGGACGCCCTATCTCAACTGGCGCTGGCGCGTGCCCGCCAGCCTGCCGCCCTTGGATGAACGCAGCAAGGCCGGTGACGACTACGTTGCCCGCATCTACGTGGTGGCCTCCGGCGGTGTGTTGTTCTGGAAAACCCGGGCCCTGAACTATGTCTGGTCCAGCAGCCAGCCCGTGGGCAGCCTCTGGCCCAATGCCTATACCGGCCAGGTGCGCATGCTGGCGGTGCGCAGCGGCGCTGCCGACACCGGCCAATGGGTGCAGGAAAAACGCAATGTCCTCAAGGATTTGCAGTATGCCTTCGGGGCCGACATCCGATACATCGACGCCGTCGCCATCATGAGCGACAGCGACAATTCCGGCCTCTCGGCCCGTGCCTTCTACGGCGACATCTTCTTTTCCAGCCACTGACATCCGCTGCGGCGGCAAACTGTGACCCCCTTCACAAATCCTTTTTTGGGTCACGGTATTTTGTGATCCGGTTGTCACTTCCCGCCCTAACAGCCCCCGTACCCCAGACGACAAAGAAGGCAACAACGATGCACGAGTTTGTGGTACGGAACGATGTTAAAACACCTATTCTCAATCAGCCTTCTGTTCGTCAGTCTCACCGCCCTGTCGCCCGCGGCCCAGGCCTGGACCGAGAAGGATTCCCTGTGGGAAGCCGCCTATCTGGCCACCCATATCGCCGATTGGGGACAGACCCGCAGTATCGCCAACAGCTGCGCCAAGGGCGGCCAGTATTACGAAACCAACCCGATACTGGGCAAATGCCCCTCGGTGCAGATGGTCAACACCTATTTCGTCTCCACTGCGTTGTTGCACGTGGGTGTGGCGCAGATGCTGCCCTCCAAGTACCGCCGCTGGTTCCAGACCGGCACCCTGGCGCTGCAACTCAATGTTATCAGCAGTAACAAGAATATCGGCCTGAAGATCAGTTTCTGAGTGTCTGGGAAAGAGCGGGCCGCAGCCCGCCGGACGGGGAAAGGGGAGTGATCACTCCCCTTTTTTTGTGCCCAACCCCAGCTTGAGCAGCAACAAGCCCAGGGGCCCGCCATGCATGAACAGGTCGAAGATGTCGATGGGCCGGGTCAGCTCGCCCGCCGCCAGCATCTTGAGCTTCTGCCACAGGTGAGGCTCGGGGGAAAACGGCGCCAGGGCCAGCAACACGGCAATCACCGCCAGTGGCATGGTGGGCAATCTGTGCAACCATTTCATGAACTTGTCCTCCCGTGAAACATCAAACCGGCACGCAGGTCCAATGGGTATGTGGCAAACAAAAGGAGTATCGCCATGTCCAAGCACACGCTACCCGGGGATATCGCACCCACGATGCTGGACTGCGAGGTCTGTCTGCAGGAAATCCCCTCCTCGGTGGCCGATCATGCCGAGGCCGACGACTACGTGGCCAACCTCTGCGGCCTGAGTTGTTACCAGCAATGGCGACAACGATCCGAGAAACAAAACGCCTGCAAGACACCTCGCACAGACTCACTGGTGCCGACGCCACAGCCCCACCAATAACACGATGGTCACCAGCACCATCAGCGGCAGGTTGGTGAATACCGCATAGGGCGTGAGCCCTTCCAGCGGTTGCACCTCGCCGTTCAACACATGGGTCTCGAACTGGGGTGAGCGTGCACGAATACGCCCCTTCTCATCGATGATGGCCGACACCCCCGTATTGGTGGCACGCACCAGATAACGAGCGCTCTCCATGGCCCGCATGCGGGCGATCTGCAAGTGTTGCCAGGGTGCCATGGAATCGCCGAACCAGGCATCGTTGCTGGCATTGATCAAGAAGGTGGCCTCCGGCAGGGCTTGCACCACTTCCTCGCCGAAGGCATCCTCGTAACAAATGGAAATACCTGCCTTCTGCCCGGCCAACTGCAATACCGGTGGCGTATCGTCATTGCCCGGGCTGAAATCGGCCATGGGAATCTGGAAAAAGTCGATGAAACCACCCAGGACGTCGGCCAGAGGCAGGTATTCACCGAAAGGCACCAGGTGGCGTTTCTCGTAGGAACCCTCCATGCCCCCCATGGCCACCATGCTGTTGTAATACTGCTTGCTGCGCTGGTCGTACACCGGCAGGCCCAGCAGCAATTCCGAACCATTCATGCGCGCCTCTTCGGCAACCGCCTGGAGGAAGGACTTGACCTGGTGATAGAAGGCGGGAATGGCGGTTTCCGGCCACACGACCAGGTCCGAGCCCCAGTTTTCGCGGCTGAGGTTGGCATACAGGTCCAGAGTGGGAATACGCTGTTCCGGCAACCACTTGCGATCCTGGGCGATATTGCCCTGAACCAGGCTGACACGCAGGGGCTTGCCGGCAGGCGCAGACCAATCCAGCGCTGACAGTCCCACCGGCACCAGCCACAGCACGGCCAGGCCCAGCAAGGCATGTATCCTGCGCCGCCGTTCCAGCCAGGCATACAACAGCAGGCTCACACTCAGCACCACCGCCAGGGAAATACCGTACACCCCCAGCAACGGCGCATAGCCTCGCAGGGGCCAGTCGCTCTGGCTGTAGCCCAGGCTGAGCCAGGGAAAACCAGTGAACACATAGCCACGCAGCAACTCCACACCCAGCCACAGCACCGGCACCAGCAACAGAAGCTGAAATGCCAACCCGCCACTGCGGGCAAACCAACGCCGCCACAACCAGCCACACAGGGCGGGGAACAAAGCCAGGAACATGACAAACAAGGCGGTCAGCGCGATGGACAGGGCCTCGCTCATGCCACCGAAGCGGTTCATGCTTACATGCACCCACGACACCCCAAAACCAAACATGCCCAGGCCAAACAGCCAGCCACGCCAGAAGGCCCGCCCCGGCGAGGCCTGCAACCAACTCAGCAACAGGCCCCACAGGGCGACGAAAACCAGCGCCACCACCTGGTAGGGAGCGAAGGCCCAGGGAAGCAGAATACCGGCGAGCAGCGCCAGCAGGTCACCGCGCCAGGCGCGCGTCAGCGATTGCATGTTCACGAGGCTTCGCTTTGCTGCGCATCGGTGCCCGCCTCTTCCACCAGGGACAGGCGCAACAGATAGAGCCGGCGCTTGTCGGCCCGCACCACCTCGAACTCGAACGGCCCGATGCGCACCCGTTCGCCCCGCTGGGGCAAGCGCCCGAAGGCATGCAACACCACTCCGCCGACGGTGTCGAATTCCTCGTCGCTGAAATCGGCGTGGAAATACTTGTTGAATTCCTCCACCGGTGTCAGGGCCTTGACCGAATACTGGCTGTCGCTGTATTTCATGATGTAGATGTCGTCGTCCACATCGTATTCGTCCTCGATCTCGCCCACGATCTGTTCCAGCACGTCTTCGATGGTCACCAGTCCGGCCACGCCACCGTATTCATCCACCACGATGGCCATGTGATTACGATTGGAACGGAATTCCTTGAGCAGTACGTTGAGGCGCTTGCTCTCGGGAATGAAGGATGGTGGCCGCATCACGTCGCGGATATCGAAGACGGCCTTGTCACCCTGGGCAAAATAGTGCAACAGATCCTTGGCCAGCAGGATGCCCACCACTTCGTCGCGATTGTCACCGATGACAGGGAAACGGGAATGACCGGACTCGAGAATGGTAGGCAGAAACTGCTCCGGCGGCTTGTCGCGTTCCACCACCACCATTTGGGAGCGGGGAATCATGATGTCGCGTACCTGCATTTCGGAAACCTGGATGACCCCTTCGATCATGGCCAGGGAATCGGCCTCCAGCAGGTTACGCTGCTCGGCCTGTCGCAGGATCTCGATCAGTTGTTGCCGGTCCCTGGGTTCGCCCCCGTTGAACACCTGGCTGAGGCGCTCAAACCACGACAAACCCTCGGAACCGTTGCTACTTCGTCCTTCTTTCATGTGCTGTGTCACTCATAGGGGTCGGGGAAACCCAGGCTGGCCAGGAGTTCACGCTCCAGGCCTTCCATTCGTTGTGCCTCCTGTTCTTCCATATGATCATAGCCGAGCAGGTGCAAGGCACCGTGCACCACCATGTGGGCCCAGTGAGCCTGCACCGACTTGCCCTGGGCGCGCGCCTCCTCAACCACTACCTCGGCGCAGATCACGATGTCGCCCAACAGGGCAAGACCCAGCTCGGCGGGCAACTGCGAAGGGAATGACAAGACATTGGTGGGCTTGTCCCTCTGGCGGTATTCCCGGTTGAGACGGGTGATCTCCTCGCGGTCGGTGATCCGCACCACCACTTCGGCCCGTTCGCGCCTGCCCTGCAACACCGCGCCCAGCCAGCGGCGAATGGCCCTCGCATCCGGCAGGCCGGTGGCCTCCACGGCGTACTGCACTTCGATATCCCACATCAGCCGGCCGGCTTCTCGTGCTGCTCGTAGGCCTCCACCACCCGCTGCACCAAGGGATGTCGCACCACGTCGCGCTTGTCGAAGAAGGTGAAGCTGATGCCGTCCACATCATGCAACACCTTAGTCACGTGCATCAAGCCCGAGTGCTTGTGACCGGGCAGGTCGGTCTGGGTCACGTCACCGGTGACCACCAGCCTGGAACCAAAGCCGATGCGGGTGAGAAACATCTTCATCTGTTCCACCGTGGTGTTCTGAGCCTCGTCGAGGATCACGAAGGCCTCGTTGAGAGTGCGCCCGCGCATGAAGGCCAGGGGCGCCACCTCGATCACATGACGCTCGATGAGCTTGCCCACGGTGTCGAAACCCAGCATTTCATAGAGCGCATCGTAGAGCGGGCGCAGATAGGGGTCGATCTTCTGCGCCATGTCGCCGGGCAGAAAACCCAACCGTTCACCGGCTTCCACCGCCGGGCGGGCCAGGATCAGGCGCCGCACCCGGTCCTGCTCCAGGGCCTGCACCGCCGCCGCCACCGCCAGATAGGTCTTGCCGGTACCGGCCGGACCGATGCCGAAGTTGATATCGTGCTCGCCGATGCGCCGCAGATAACATGCCTGGTTGGGGCCGCGAACCTTGATGGTCTTCTGACGCAGCACCAGCTCGACGCCCGCTTCCTGTTCTTCCTGGTCGTTCACCATGGCCTCCAACCCCGATTGTTGCAGATAGCTCTGCACCTGCTGCGGCGTCAGGGGCTCGCCGGCGGTCTCCCGGTACAAGCGCTGCAGCAGCGCCCGCGCCATGCGAACCGCGCGGGTCTCACCCAACACACGAAAGACGTTGCCCCGATGATGGATCTCCACCGCCAATTGTTGCTCGATCTGGCGCAAATGGGCGCCGAACTGGCCGCACAGATTGGCCAGGCGCCGATTGTCCAGTGGTTCCAGCACGAATTCACGAGACGCTTTCAAGATCGTCGGTCCGCTATCAGGCGCTCAACTGCCGTTGCCCGGCATCCTCGCCGGCAACGAATTCACCACGCAGGGAATTGGGCAGGGCCTCGGTGATGCGCACGTCCACGAACTTGCCGATCCAGCGTTCATCAGCGCTGAAATTGACCACCCGGTTGTTCTCCGTGCGCCCGGACACTTGAGCCGGATCCTTGCGCGAGGGACCCTCCACCAGCACCCGTTGCACTGTACCCACCATGCGCCGGCTGATGGCCTGGGCCTGCTGGTTGATACGCGCCTGCAGCAGGCTCAAACGTTGTTTCTTGATCTCCAGCGGCAGATCGTCGGCCAGTTCAGCGGCCAGGGTGCCCGGGCGCGGGCTGTAGACGAAGCTAAAGGAATGATCGAACCCAACCTCGGCGATGAGATTCATGGTGGCCTCGAAGTCGGCCTCGGTCTCACCGGGAAAGCCGACGATGAAATCCGACGACAGGCTCAGATCCGGCCTCGCCTGGCGCAGACGCCGGATCTTGGATTTGTACTCCAGCACCGTGTGACCGCGTTTCATCGCCGCCAGGATACGGTCGGAACCGCTTTGCACCGGCAGATGCAGATGACTCACCAGCTCCGGCACCTCGGCAAAGGCCTGGATGATGCTGTCGCTCATTTCCACCGGATGCGAGGTGGTGAAGCGAATGCGGTCTATGCCCTCGATGGCGGCCACGTAATGGATCAACAGCCCCAGATCGGCCAGCTCACCATCGGCCATCACGCCGCGATAGGCATTCACGTTCTGCCCCAGCAGGTTGACCTCGCGTACTCCCTGCTCGGCCAGCTGGGCCACCTCGGCCAACACGTCGTCGAAGGGACGGCTGACTTCCTCGCCACGGGTATAGGGCACCACGCAGAAAGTGCAATACTTGCTGCAACCTTCCATGATAGAAACAAAGGCCGTAGGTCCCTCGGCGCGTGGCTCGGGCAGGCGGTCGAACTTCTCGATCTCGGGAAACGACACATCCACCACGGGCTGCCCCTGGCTCACCACCGTATCCAGCATTTCCGGCAAACGGTGTAGGGTCTGTGGCCCGAACACCAGGTCCACGAAGGGCGCGCGCTGGCGCAGAGCCTCTCCCTCCTGGCTGGCCACGCAACCGCCCACGCCGATGACCACATCGGGCCGGGCCTGCTTGAGTTCGCGCCAACGGCCCAGTTGGGAAAACACCTTTTCCTGGGCCTTCTCGCGGATGGAACAGGTGTTGAGCAACAGCACGTCGGCCTCCTCGGCCGCGCCCACCCGCTTCATGCCATGGCTGGCACGCAGCAGGTCCGCCATCTTGTCCGAATCGTACTCGTTCATCTGGCAGCCGTTGGTCTGAATGAAAAACTTCCTGGGCATAGACACCGGTTCCCAAACTGGAAAAGGGCGGATTTTAGCACAAAGCGACTGCCCGGCGAAAAAATGACAGTCACACGCAAGCCTGGCAGTTACTGCACGGAAACACAATTGCAGGTATAATTCAAATGCTTGCACGCAAGCACCCTTGACACCAGCATGACCAAACCGGAATTCAGAATGACCGCTTTCAGCCTTCCTCGTCTCCTGTCGTTCGCCATCGTCCTTGCCGTGGCCGGATTCTTCCTCGCCCCGGCACTGGGGCTCGACGGACCCTCGCTGGCCCTGGGCCTGTTCACCGGCGCCCTGCTTGCCGCCGTGTTGCGGCGGACACAAAAAACCGCTCCGCATCCGGCCAGGACGACCAGCCCCTCGGGCGACAAGCCCCGCACCGCACAAACCGGTGACACCCAGACCCTCTTCGTCGGCAACCTGGCCTTTCGCGCCACCCGGCAGGAACTGGCCGAGCTGTTCGCCGCCCATGGCGAGGTCGTCAACGCGCGCATCGTGCTGGACAGGAAAACCCGCAAGCCCCGTGGCTACGGCTTCGTGGAAATGCGCGCCGCCGATGCCGCAAAGGCCATCGAGGCCCTGGACGGCACCGAATTCCATGGCCGCATCCTCAACGTCAGCCCGGCCAATGAACGCAAACCCCGTCAAGACTCATGAGCACGCTGTTCGAACGCCTCGATACCTTCTTCAAAAACCTGTCGTCACCGGCTGGCGCGACGCACGACGAACATGATCTACGCCTGGCCATCGCCGCCCTGTTGCTGGAAGTGATGCAGGTGGACGACAACGAACATCCCGAGGAACGCCAAGCCGTCATCGACGCCCTGGAATACCACTTCCAGCTGGCCCCCAACGAAATCCACGCCCTGCTGGAAGAGGCCTCACGACAACAGGAACAAGCCAGCGACTACCACCGCTTCACCCGCCTCATCAACCAACAGCTCGATGCCGAGCAAAAAGCCCGCCTGCTGGAACAACTATGGCGGGTGGCCTATGCCGACCGTCGGCTCGACAAATACGAGGAACACCTCATCCGCAAGCTGGCGGATTTGCTGCATATCCCCCACCAGGTCTTCATCACCCGCAAGCATCGCGTACAGAACAAGCCAAACAACTGATTTTCAACAAGTTAACCTTCATACAAAACCCAATCAATTGTGTGGCTGAACAAATCTGGTAGCCGCACAATCCATGCGGTAGCATACAAACTCACCACAAGCACAAAAAGACAGGGAAAAGGAGGGTTTGAAATGGCTATCACAACGGTATTGATCGCCCTGCTGATGCTGGGCATAGGCATTGGACTGGGGGTCGCCATCGGGCGGTCCATGTACAGCACCGAAGACCACAGCGAAGCCTTACAGCAGGAAATGGACCAACTGAAGAAGGAATACGACGACTACCGCAACAGCGTCAACCAGCACTTCGCCACCACCTCGGACCTGGTCAACGAATTGACCAACAGCTACCGCAAGGTCTACCAGCACCTGGCCACGGGTGCCCAGACCCTGTGCCTGCCCGCGGGCAAGGCCCCGGATCTCGAACTGCCGCAGACCCCGCTGTACGAGGCAGAAAACGACAATCGTGGCAAAGACGAGGACAGTTCCACGCAAGCCCAGGAAGCAACATCGGACGCCCAAGCGGACACGGCACAAACCCACGACGACGAAGCAGCGGAAAAATCTCCCGCACAAGCCCAGGAAAACACCCAAGACAGTGATACCTCCCAACCCACGACGACAGAACCCCAGGCCAGCGAAACGGCCCAGGCAACGGGCGATGCCGGTCAGACCACGGAGGATACTCCCCCGGACACTGCCAGCACCGGGAAGGAAGCGACAACAGAAACAGAAAACGAAACCAAGCCCAAGAGCGAAGCGGCCTGAGCATACTGGCTCCGGGAAAGAACCACTTTCCCGGAGCCAAAACCCTGTATAAAACAACAAAAATTAGCCCGGATTAATCATTCGATTTATCGCTTTATCGCGCTAACTATCGAAGATGTATATAAAACTTGCATTATCCACAAAACCTGTGGATAACTTTGTGGATGTTTTGGGGGAAAGCGCCAAAAAGCCGCATGATATGGCGCCTGCGCTCAAATTGGTCACAAATTTGTCATGCTGTAACTTTATGATTTTCAACAGATTTAGTCTTGACCCATAAAAACGGGTGCAATCCGCCCGGTTATGCCCGACAAGGCCTTGACAGCCTGTTTTGCTTGTGTATAAAACCCGCTCGTCGACGAACTCTTGACGCTATCTTCCCGTCTGGAAACACCAGGCAGCCGTGTAAACGAGGCGCCCAGGGCTTTGATCCGAATCATGGTTTCGCTCATCAGAATGCCCTAGAATAACCCGGCCATGAGCTTGCCCAGTACGCCCATCACATGCATGCGAAGCACGCTGTTCGTCTTGTTGCTGCTTTGCTGTCAGCCGGCCCTCGCGGCCCTGGGGCTGCCCGGCAGCGGCTTCGAGTTCGAACTCGACAAACACCTGCGTGGCGGCTATCCGCAATGGGCCCGCGATCTCAATTGGAACGCTCTGCGCCGTTTCTACGCCCAGCGTAACAACAGGCCCCTTTGGACACGCCCGCAATCGCTACACCCCCGTGCCGGAGTTCTGTTCCGCGCCATCGAACAGGCCTATGAACACGGCCTGGACCCGCGCGAATACCACATCGAGGCCCTGCGCTATCTGTGGCGCGCCCGGCGGCCACGCAGCCGCGCCCGGCTCGAATTGCTGCTCACCGACGCCTTTTTCCGCTACAGCGTAGAGGTACGCAACGGCTATCAATATCCCCGCAAGGCCGACCCCGACTGGTATATCCAGCCCGAGCCGGTGGATCCCGTGTCCCTGCTGCAAGAGGCTTGGGCCAGTGACAAGCTGAACCGCTTTCTGGCCACGCTACCACCCCCTCATGCCGGCTATCGTCAGCTCCGAAAAGCCCTGGAACGCTATCGCAAGATGGCCGCCCAGGGAGCATGGCCCCGCCTGCCCGCCGGTCCCTCGCTGCGCCCGGGTCAGCGCCACGCCGCGATAGCCGTATTGCGCACCCGCCTGCGCCGGGAAGGCCTGCTGCCGGCCACGGCCGACAATGGCAGCGAAAAACTCGACGAGACCCTGCAGGCCGCAGTGCGCCGTTTCCAACGCCTGCACGGGCTGACGGCCGACGGTATCGTGGGCCCCGCCACCCGCCGCGCGCTCAATGTTCCCCTGCGCCAGCGCATCGCCCAGTTGCAACAGAACATGGAACGCTGGCGCTGGCTGCCCCGCGACCTGGGTGAACGCTATGTGCTGGTCAACATTCCCGGCTACCGGCTCAGCCTGTTCGAACACGGCAAGCCCGTGTTGCGCATGCGCACCATCATCGGCAAGACCTATCGCGCCACGCCCAGCTTCGCCAATGCCATCGAATACCTGGAACTCAACCCACGCTGGACCATCCCCGCGCGCATCGCCCGCGACGATTTGCTGCCCCGACTGCAAGCCGATGCCGGCATCCTGGAACAGCGTCGCATCCGTCTGTTCGCGAGCTGGCAGAAAAATGCCGCCGAACTCGACCCCCGCGACATCGACTGGCGCCACATCACCCCGGCTGGCTTCGACTTCAAGCTGGTGCAGGAGCCGGGTGAACACAACAGCCTGGGGCGCATCAAGTTCATGTTTCCCAACAGTTGGCGCATCTACTTGCACGACACCCCGGAGCGTCACCTGTTCCAGCGCCCGGTGCGCACTTTCAGCTCCGGCTGCATTCGCTTGGAAAAGCCGCTGGAGCTGGCCGCCCGCCTGTTGCACTCCGCCGATACGCCTTGGAGCGTGCAAAAACTCCAGCAACTGATCGACACGGGAGAAACCCAGCGCATCGATCTGCCCCGGCCGGTACCCATCTACCTGCTCTATTTCACCGCCTGGGCCGACACCGAGGGTCAGGCCAGCTTTCGCGACGATGTCTACCGGCGCAATCTGCTCATTGCCACCACACCCGATGCCGGTCTGCCCCGGCCCAGGAAATCCACTTCCAGCCTTGCGCGCACCCGCCACGCTGGTATGCTGGCGGCCCATGACTGAACACATCCGCTATATCGATACCCGCGAAGCACTGGTGGCGCTGTGCCAACAACTGGAAACCAGCCCCTGGCTGGCTCTGGACACCGAGTTCCTGCGCGAAAAGACCTATTATCCCAAGCTTTGTCTGATACAACTGGCCAACAATGAGTTCCAGGCCTGCGTGGACCCTTTGACCATCGACGACCTCACTCCCTTGCTGGACCTCATCTACCAGCCACGGATCACCAAGGTCTTCCATGCCGCCCGCCAGGACCTGGAAATCTTTCATCACCTGCGTGGCGAGGTACCCGGCCCGGTGTTCGACACCCAGCTCGCCGCTCCCCTGTTGGGGCATGCCGAACAAATCGGCTACGGCAAGCTGGTGGAGGCTGAACTGGGCATTCGCCTGGACAAGAATCATGCCCGCGCCGACTGGACCCGCCGTCCCCTGCCCCGCGCCCAGTTGCGCTATGCCTTGGACGACGTGGTCTACCTGGCGCGACTCTATCCCCGCATGCGTGACGCACTGGCCCGCAAACAACGCCTGGCCTGGCTGGAGCAGGAATTCAACCAGCTGTTGCGAGCGGAGAACTACACCAATCCTCCCGAGCAGGCCTGGCGACGCATCCGCAACGCCCACCGCCTCAAGCCGAGCCAGCTGGGCGTGTTGAAGACTCTGGCCGCCTGGCGCGAGCGCCGTGCCCAGGCCAGCGATCGACCGCGTAACTGGTTGTGCCGCGACGACGCGCTCATCGACCTGGCCCGCCTGCAACCCGACAGTCTCGCCGAACTGGGCCACATCCGCGGCCTGCCGGAAAAACTGCTGCAACGTGAAGGTGAAACCCTGCTGGAGCTGATTCGCCAAGGCAAACAGATCGAGGTGGAAACCGACAACGACACGCACCGCCCGCAGAAACTCGCCCTGGCACAACAAGCGGTGGTCGACGTCCTGATGGCCCTGATCAATCTACGTGCCGAAGAGCAAGGCATCAGCCCCACCAGCCTGGCCGGGCGCAAGGAGGTGGAGAAACTGGTTGTCGGTGACGGCGACAGCAAGCTTCTGCACGGCTGGCGCCGGGCCATGATCGGCGAGGACCTGCTGGCCATGCTACAAGGCCGGCGCAGCCTGCACATGGAACAGGGCCGCCTGCGCATCTGCGAAACACCTGGCGGGAAAGACTGAAATGGGCGAGGTCGTCCGCTTCAAGAAACCCAGAGCGTCCCAGAAACACAAGGGCAAGACCCTGTGCAAGAGCGGTTTCCACAAATGGAAAATCGAGCAAAAACAGCGTTTCGATGTCAAACAGGGAAAACTGGTCACCGTCTACCGCTGCCAGCGCTGCGGAGTTGAGAAAGTAACCGCTCACTGACCACACAGTGGAGTCCGCACATGACATCTACCCCATCGCGCCGCACACGCCTGCGCAACTGGCTGGTCAATATCGGCATGATCCTGGCCGCCTATCTGGCCATACAGCTCATCCAGACCCGCGACGCCCCCACTTCGGGGCCGGCGCCGGCTTTCAGCGGCCAGTTGCTCGACGGCCGCACCATCGATCTGGCGGACTACCGTGGCCAGCCCTTGCTGCTGCACTTCTGGGCCACCTGGTGCACGGTCTGTCGCATCGAACAGGGTAGCATCGACAATATCGCCAAAGACCACGCGGTGATCGCCGTGGCCAGCCAGTCCGGCAGCCGCGCCCAGGTGCGTAAAGTGGTGGAACAGCGCGGCATCACGGTACCCGTGCTGGTAGACGAAAACGGCGCCCTGGCCAGCCTCTATGGCATCAAGGCCTATCCCACCAGTTTTGTCATCGACGCCCGTGGACAAATCCACGACGTGGAAGTGGGCTATACCAGCGAACTGGGCCTGCGCGCCCGCCTGGCCAGCGCCGACTAACCTGACTTTACCGCGGCGGTGGAAAAATGCCCCGCCTATCCTCCGTCTCGCTACGATTCCCTAAATTCGACGGACCCCGGAAAACCTCACATGTTCGGCGCGCCCAGCTCGTCGAACACCGGCGCATCCGCCGGTGGAGGATGACCGATGCCATATTTCACCCCTTTTTCCACGTAGGCAGCCAGGCGCAACATGAGCAGATCGCGCCAGCCCTTGATGTAGTTCTGCTCCACCTGGGGACTCACCTCGCCCAGGGCATGGTGACTGAAATGCAAGCGGGTGGTCTCGCCACGCTCCTCCAGGCGAAACGTCACCACCCCGGTCACCGCACCGGACAAGGCCATGCGCCCTTCCAACTCCAGCAGCTCATGCAGCCGAAAGGCCGTCACCCGGGCCCATTCGGCCCCCTCGTGCTCACCCCAGGCCTCGTACAGGCGTCCCCCCAGGCGCGGCTCGATGATCATGGCCTGGGCCGCCGCCTCGTCGCGCAGATAGGGGCTGCCCCACCAGGCCGAAGTTTCCTCCACCAGTGCCTGGAACACCCGTTGTCGCGGCGCCTGGATATCCACATCCTGCTTGACTCGCAGCACACCTATGCTTTTCGCCATCAGCTCACCTCCCGCATTAACAAACCTGCGCCAACAGGCGATCGATCATGTCTTCGGCCTGCGCCAGGTAACCACGACCAAACAAATTCAAATGGTTGATCACATGGTAGAGATTGTACACGGTCTTGCGCACGCGATAGTCCGGATCCAGCGGATACTGATCCTCGTAGGCGGCATAGAAATCGGCCGGGAAAGCACCGAACAACTCGGTCATCGCCAGGTCGGTTTCACGGTCGCCATAATACACCGCCGGGTCGAAAATCACCGGCTCGCCCTCCCCGTCATAGGCCTGGTTGCCCGACCACAGGTCACCGTGCAACAACGATGCCGGCGGCGCATGCCCGATCAGCGCCGGCAACTCTTCCAACAGACGTTCGCCACGCACCTGCAAACGCCCACCGTGACCATTGCGCGCCGCCAAATCCAACTGATAGCCCAGACGCCGGCGGCGCCAGAACTCGACCCAATCGTCCGTCCGGGTATTGTCCTGCGGCGTGGCACCGATGGTGTTGTCACGCCACCAGCCATAACGCTCGGCGCACACCCGGTGCAGGGCCGCCAGTTGCTCACCCAACTTTCTGGCATCGCCACGCCCTTGCAACGGCAGGTATTCCAGCACCAGGTAGGCATGCCCGACGCATTCCCCCCAGCCGATCACACGCGGCACGCGTATCGCCCGGGCCGCGGCCAGCTCACGCAAACCCTCGGCCTCGGCAGCAAACATGTCGCCCAGACCCGCTGCATTGAGCTTGACGAAGTAGCTGCGTCCATCGCCTTCCACCACGTAGGCCTGGTTGATGCTGCCCCCCGCCACCGAGCGCACGGAGTCTGCACTAAAACCCGTTTCTCCCTGTGCGTGCAGACACTGCTGCAAGGCCGCCCAATGGAACACCGTTCACTCCATGCCCAGCACGTGCCGCCACTGGGCCTCGGTCACCGGAGTGATGGACAGGCGGCATCCTTTCTGCACCACTTTCATGTCCTGCAGCTCAGGTTGCTCACGCAACTCCTGGAGAGCGATAACCCGCCTCAACTTGCGCACGAAGCGCACATCCACCATGAACCAGCGTGGCTTGTCCGGGTCGCTCTTGGGGTCGTAATACTTGCTTTCGGGGTCCCAGGCGGTGAAATCGGGATAAGCCTCGCGCACGATTTCCACGATGCCGACGATGCCCGGCACCTTGGTGTTGGAATGGTAGAAAAAGGCCTGGTCGCCCACCTTCATCTGGTCACGCATCATGTTGCGCACCTGGTAGTTGCGCACGCCATCCCAGTGGTCGGTCTGGTCGGGCTGGGCCATCAGATCGTCGATGCCGTAGACATCCGGCTCCGATTTCATCAGCCAGTATTGCATTGTGTCACCTTCTCATCAGCAGTAATCGTGATTCGGTCACCACGCCATCCATGGGCACGTCCCATACATCCCCGGGTAGCTTCGGGCACTGCTGGAAATCGTAACCCACGCCGAGCAACAACGGCCTACGCCAGTGCCGGCGCCGACGCAGATAAGCAAAGCTGCGATCGTAGTAGCCCCCGCCCATACCCAGGCGATTGCCCTTTACATCGAAGGCAACCAGGGGCATCAACACCAGATCCAGGCAACGGCCGGACACAGCCGCGTCCCAGCCGGGCTCTGGAATACCGTAGCGATTGGGCACCAGTTCGTCACCGGGCGAATAAGGGGCAAACCACATGCGTTCGAACGGCCTGTCCTGCAATACCGGCAGAAAGACTTGCTTGCGCCGGCGCCAGGCCAGCACCATCAACGCCAGCGGATCCAGTTCACCATCGTTGGCCAGATACAGGCCGATGCGCCGGGCACGCATGAACAACGGCGCGGACTGCAACACCTGGCAAAGGCCCCGGGCCGCCCGCCGCCGCTCGGACAAGGACAAGGCGCGCCGCCGCGCGCGCATCCGCTGGCGAAGTTCAGGCTTGTTCATGGATTTATAAAGGAGATGGTATGAAGTGGCGTCCTCCGCGCATGCCGTCGGCCTCTGTTCCCCTTGAACCCACAGGTTCAAGTGGGAGCGGCGACTGGTGTATTAGGCTTTCCGTCCAGCGGACATGCACACAACACCAGAGTTTAGCTCCCAAGGTGTTTCGTATCGGCTCAAGAAATTTCCAGAGTCTCAACGCACACCGCAGAGAACGCCAAAATCGAACTCTTCGAAAGCGCGCTCCCCGGCATCTGTCCTGCCGTGGGAACGGCCGCAAATCAAATCTGTAGTTGCGAGTCACCCCTTTCCAGGGCCTCGTCCAAGCGTTGTTGCAGTCCCTGCAAACGCGCTTTCACGGTTTCGGCGGCCTGACTCCTGCTCTGTAATTGCAGCAGCTCATGGGCAATATTCAAGCCCGCCATCACGGCGACGCTCTCGTTACCTATCACCTTACCATTATTCTTGATCTCGCGCATTTTCGCGTTGAGATAACCGGCCGAAGCCAGCAGGGCTTCCCGCTCATGACTGAGACAGGAAACCCGGTAATCCTTGCCCAGGATCTGTACCGTCACCGCGATGGTATCTCTATCGGCCACTTTCCCTCAACCTTCACTTTCCATTTCGCGCAGCCGCGAAATGATGGATTCCACCCGGTTGCGCGCCGCCTCGTTCTTGTCCATCAGCTCTGCGCGTTCCGCCAGCAGCAGGGAACACTGGCTGCGCAGGCGCTGGTTCTCATGCCGCAGGCTCTGGCACAGGCGAATCAACTCGTCCACGCGCCGCTCCAGGGCTTCGATACCCCACTCGTCTGTCGTGTCGTCGCTGAATGTCGTCATGCGCTGGATCGCTTGCCGCCGCGTGGCTGTCGGATGAAGAAGCCGGCCTGGCCGGCTTGGGTTAAACGAGCTTAAATGCTAGCATTAATCCCAAACAAGCTAAAGCCCCAATTATGGCCAACAAATCCTCGGAATATCAACCGGATAACAAAACTTTTTCAGATATGGCCTCGCCTCCGGCGGCGCACTGCGTGGAAGGCATCAGCCATACCGGCAGGCCCTGCCGGCTCATGGACAACACTGGCACCGTGGACCGCGCACAACTGCAGACCCTGCTCGATGAGCTCATTGCCCAGAAGCTCTTCGGTCCGCAGGCCTTGTCCGGTGCCGGCGACAACACCTTGCGCCTGGACCAGCCCCGCATCACCCACATTCAATTCGGCGACACCCTCTACCGTTTGCTACTATTCCCCCACGAGGCACGAATCGAGAAATTCTGACCATGCAAGCCACAGCCCCTTGCCCCAGCTTCGAGCACCTGGACGATTCCCTGCTGCGGGCCAATTCGGACACCACCGCCGCCGAGGCCCACGGCATGCTTTGCGGCATGATCTGCGCCAGCGGCGAGGCCAATACCGAAACCTGGCTGAAACACCTGTTGGGCGATGAAGAACCGCACAACCTGTTGCGCCAGGAGACCCGTGCACAACTGGAGCAACTACAACAAAGCACCCAGCAGCAGATCAGCGACGGCAACTATGCCCTGCGCCTGCTGCTGCCCGACGACGACAACCCACTGGAAGAGCGGGTCGACGCCCTCAGCGACTGGTGTCACGGCTTTCTGTTCGGTATGAGCCTGGCCGGCATAAAGGACGTGGACAACCTGCCCAGCGATGCCCGTGAAATCCTGCAGGACATTTTGCAGATCGCCAAGGCCAGCTACGACGAGGAGGCCGACGAGGAAGAGCACGAGGCCGCCTACATGGAAGTAGTGGAATACCTGCGCGTGGGCACACTCATCATCTACGCCGAACTCAACCCCCCGCTCAACGAGCAGGGTGAAAAGACCCTGCACTGATGATCAGCCAGGCCGAATACAAACGCCGCCGCCAGCGCCTGGTCGAGGCCATGGGCGAAGGCGCCATCGCCGTCATCCCCACCGCCAGAGAACAGCGGCGCAACCGTGACAACGACTATCCCTTTCGCCCCCACAGCGATTTTCTCTACCTCACCGGATTCGACGAACCCGGTGCCGTGGCGGTATTGTTCAAACAGGGCCGACGTACGCGTTTCGTGCTGTTCTGCCGGGAAAGACATCCCGAACAGGAAACCTGGACCGGGCGGCGCGCCGGCACCGAAGGCGCGCGTCAGCGCTACGGCGCCGACGAGAGCCATCCGCTGGAACAGCTCGACCAGCACCTGCCCCGACTGCTGCAGGGCCGGGAGCGACTCTACTATCCCCTGGCCGACGACGCCGACTTCGACCAGCGCATCATGGGCTGGCTGCGCCAGGCCCAAGGCCAGAACCGCGCCGGCATCCAGGCACCCCGCCAAATCATCGCCTCCGACACTCTGCTGCACGAGATGCGCCTGATCAAGTCTCCCGCCGAAATCAAACTCATGCGTCGGGCAGCACAGATCTCCGCCCAGGCCCACTGTCGCGCCATGCGTGCCTGCCGTCCCGGCCTGCACGAATACGCACTGGAAGCCGAGCTGCTCTACCACTTTCGCCGTCATGGCTGTGAAACCGCCTATCCCAGCATCGTCGGCGGTGGCGATAACGCCTGCATCCTGCACTACACCCGCAACGACGCCCCTCTGGCCGATGGCGACCTGGTGCTCATCGACGCCGGTGCCGAATTCCGGCACTACGCCGCCGACATCACCCGCACCTTTCCGGTCAATGGCCGCTTCAGCCCACCCCAGCGCGCCCTCTACCAACTGGTGCTCAAGACCCAGCGGGCCGCCATCAACCAGATCAAGCCGGGGCGGCACTGGAACCAGGCCCATCAGGCCGCGGTGCGAGTACTCACTCACGGCCTGGTGGAGCTGGGCCTTCTCAAGGGCAAACCACGGGACTTGATTCGCGCCGAGGCCTATCGCCGTTTCTACATGCACCGCACCGGTCACTGGCTGGGCATGGACGTACACGACGTGGGTGACTACCGCCGCGACGGCCGCTGGCGCGAACTCGTTCCCGGCATGGTCCTGACGGTGGAACCCGGGCTCTATATTCCTCGCGGCAGCAAGGGCGTGGCGAAACAATGGCAAGGCATGGGCATACGCATCGAGGACGACGTGCTGGTCACCAAGGAGGGCTGCGAGGTGCTCACGGCAGACGTTCCCAAGGACATCGAACACATCGAGGCCCTGATGGCGCAATGAGCAAGGACTACGATATCGTCATTGTCGGCGGCGGCATGGTGGGCGCCAGCATGGCCTGTGCCCTGGCCCATGGCGAGCTGCGCATCGCGGTGGTGGAAGCCCACCCACTGCGCTCACACAACCAGCCCAGTTTCGACGCCCGCGCCATCGCCCTGGCCGAGGGCAGCCGGCGCATATTCCAGGGACTCGGACTGTGGCCCGGGCTGGCCGATGGCGTCACCCCCATCGAACGCATCCATATCTCCGACCGTGGACATTTCGGCATCACCCATCTGGACTGCCGCGAGGAAGGCGTTCCGGCACTGGGCTATGTGGTGGAAAACCGGGTACTGGGCCAGGCCCTGGCCAGTGCCCTGGCCCGGTATGCCAACATTCATCTGTTATGCCCGGCACGGCTGCATGACCTGAAGCCCGCCGAATCTCACATACGCCTGCATATCGAGCAACAAGGCGAGCGCCGTGAAATCCGCGCCCGGCTGCTGATCGCCGCTGATGGTGCCAACTCCCGCGCCCGCGAACTACTGGGCCTGCAGGCCCGTCACTGGGAATACGGACAGACCGCCGTCATCAGCACCGTGCAGGCCGAGGCCGATCATCGCCGGATAGCCTACGAACGCTTCACCGACAGCGGCCCCCTGGCCCTACTACCCCTGAGCGACAAGCGCTGTTCGCTGGTCTATACCGTGCGCGACCAACAGGTGGACGAATTGCTGGGGCTGGACGACGAGACCTTCCTGCAACGCCTGCAGCAGCGCTTCGGCTACCGCCTGGGTCGTTTTCTGCGCACCGCCCCATGCCATGCCTATCCCCTGCGCCTGATGCGCCTGCCCCAGGTAGTGGCACCACGGGCGGTGGTGATCGGCAATGCCGCCCACGCCCTGCACCCGGTGGCCGGGCAAGGATTCAACCTCGGCATCCGCGACGTGGCGATGCTGGCGGAACGCTTGCTCGATGCCCATCGCCAGGGACGCGACCTGGGCGAACCTGCCCTGTTGCAAGACTATCAAGACAGCCGCCGCGCCGACTATCGCCGCGCCTTCGCCTTCACCGACGGCCTGGCGCGCCTGTTCAGCAACCCGCTGCCTCCGCTGCGCCTGGCGCGCAGCCAGGGCCTGCTGCTCACCGACCTGCTGCCGCCGGTGAAACACCGCCTGGCCCGCCAGGCCATGGGGCTGGCGGGCCGGCTGCCGCGGCTGGCGCGAGGACTGCCGCTGTGAGCGAACACTACGACATCATCATCGTCGGCGGCGGCATGGTGGGCGCCGCCCTGGCCTGCGCCCTGACCCACAGCGAGCTGCGCATCGCCATCATCGACGCCCGCGCACCCGACACCGGTTTTACCCCCGACACCTTCGACCTGCGGGTGAGCGCCATCACCCGCGCCTCCCAGCACCTGTTCGAAAACCTGGGCGCCTGGCCGGGCATGCAGAGTCGCCGAGTGACGCCCTATCAGGAAATGCGGGTCTGGGACGCCACCGGCCGGGGCAGCATTCATTTCAGCGCTGCCGACATCGGCGAACCCGACCTGGGCCACATCATCGAAAACCGGGTGATCCTCGGCGCCCTTACCGAGCGCCTGCAAGCAGCCGACAACATCGACCTGCTGGCCCCGGCCACGCCAACGCGGCTGCAACCGGCGTACCCGCAAACCGCCTCGCTGACCCTGGCGGACGGCCGCCAATTGCGCGCCCGTCTGATCGTGGGGGCCGACGGCGCCCGTTCCTGGGTGCGCCGCCAGCTCGGCATCGACTGCCTGGGCTGGAGTTATGGGCAAAAGGGCCTGGTGGCCACGGTACGCCCACAGCACGGTCACCACGACACCGCCTGGCAGCGCTTTCTGCCCGGCGGCCCGCTGGCCCTTCTGCCCATTGGCCAGGAGCACTGCTCCATCGTCTGGTCCTGCGCCGAGGAAGAAGCCGAACAACTGCTGCAACTGGAACCGGATGTCTTCCTGCAACGCCTCGACCAGGCCCTGGGCGACAGTCCCCTGGGCCGGATCGAACACAGCGGACCTCGCGCAGCCTTTCCCCTGCGCCTGCAACACGCCCGCAGCTATATCGGCCCGCGGGTGGCCCTGGTGGGGGATGCCGCCCATACCATCCATCCGCTGGCCGGCCAGGGCGTCAACCTGGGCCTGCTGGACGCCGCCACCCTGGCCGGCATGATACTGGACCTCCAACAACAGGGCCGGGATTTCGGTCACATGCTGCGCCTGCGCCAGTATCAGCGAACACGCAAGGCCGACAATCTGCTGATGATGGCCAGCATGGACGGCTTCAAGCGCCTGTTCAGCAACGACAACCCCGTGCTCAGCCGAATCCGCAACTTGGGTCTGAGTCTGGCCGACACCGCCCTCCCCCTCAAGCACCGACTCATGCGCCAGGCCATGGGCCTGGACGCGCACCTGCCGCAACTAAGCCAGCGCCGCTGGCACGCCGTTTGAACCGGCAGGCCACTGCTTCCTCGAGCTAGCCCGACATCCAATTCAGCAACGGGGGTCGTTTCTTTGCGGCGCCAAAGAAAGGGCGTCGCCCGCCGGGCGAGTCCGGCATTCAATTCCAGCCCGCGCAGCCGCTCGAATCTCTTCCCACAGCAGCAGGAAGCCCCGCCGACTCTCGAACCAGGAGGCAGGACTGATTTTTGGAGCCCCGACAGGGGATCTGTAAACCCGATAAGCGCCTACCCCCCCGAATGCACCTTCTTGCGCAGGCGATTGATGCCGAGAAACACCAACAGCAAGACCAGGGGCAGGCTCAGCGCCGTCAACAGCTCCACGTCCACCCCCACCCCGGCGGCCTTGACCCCCTTGAGGGTGTAATAGATCAAGCCCAGCAGATAATAGCTGATCACCACGATAGAGAGCCCCTCCACCGTCTCCTGCAATCGCAACTGCAGGTCCGCCCGGCGGTCCATGGAACGCAGCAGGTCACGGCTCTGCTTCTCCATGGAGATCTCCACCCGCGCGCGCAACAGCGACGAGGCCCGCTCCACCCGGGTGGACAGGGTCTCCAGCTTGCTGTTGACCAGGGCGCAGGTCCCCATGGCCGAGGACAGGCGCTGCTCCATGAATTCGCGAAACATCTGCAAGCCCTGAATGCGCTGCTCACGCAGCTCCGAGACCCGCAGCTTGACGATCTCGTAGTACATGGTGGAAGCATTCACCCGCTGGCTGGTACGGGCGGCAATGCGCTCCAGCTCCGCCGCCAGCCGGGTCAGCTCGTCGAGCAGGCGCTGCTCGTCCTCCAGCCCTCGCAACCCCTGGCTGTTGGCGGTAAGCTCGGCCACCTGACGATCGAACCGGGCCAGCTCGGGGATATAACCACGCATCATGGGCACCGGCAACATGGCCAGCATGCGATAACTCTCGATCTCCAGCAAGCGCTGCACCAGTCGGCTGGCCTGTCGGCTGCGCAGGTCCACGTCCTGAATCAGGATGCGGCCGAAACCATCGGCATGGATCTGGTTATCGGTGTACACCACCGCGCTGCCGGCAGCCACCTTGGCACCGATGATGGTACCGGAGGCAAAAAAGGCCGCCAGCTCCTCCAGCGAACGACGTGGCGCCTGCTTGCTTTCGAAAGCAATGTGCGTGGCCGCGATCACCTCACCGGGCAACCGGGCCAGCCAGTCGGCCGGCACATGGCGAATGGCCGGCTCGGCAAAGGGCAGCTCGAACGGCGCATGATGATAGAACGTATAGGTGGAATATTCCGTATGACGTTCCCACACCAGACGGAATACTCCCAGCATGCCATTGAAATGCGTGGCCTGGGGCGCCGGCGGCAACGCACCGTAACGCTCGCAGAGCTGGTTCAGCAGCTCGCGTTCCCGCTGGCACTGATCGTTGCCGCACAACAATACCAGATGCGATATCTGGGTGGGCGCATCCACCTCCTCACAGGCACCCACATGCAGTTCATTGTGCAATTCGTAACGCTGGGGATACTGGGCAATGCCCAACAAAGGGGCCGGCTCCTTGCCGGCGGCATTCTGCGCAGGCTGTTTATCGTTCAATGGTTGTTTCCTTGATCCGGGCCAGGAGCCTATTATCTTTGTCTTGGTGCGTTGTGTACAGAACGACTCCCCCCCCTACTTGACGCCCACCGGCACATGGGGTCCACTGTGCGCTGAACAAACACGACATACGAGCATGTCCGCCACCTTCACGGAGACCTTGCAAAATCCCTTTTTCGCCACAGCGGGCGCCAGTCTGCTGGGCTTGGTGGTGGGCAGTTTTCTCAACGTGCTCGTCCATCGCCTGCCCCGCATGCTGCAACGGCAATGGCGTCAGCACTGCCTAGACTTATTGGACACATCCCCCACCGGCACGGCACCGGCGGAGCGCTATGACCTAGCCCTGCCTCCATCCCACTGCCCCCATTGCGACCACCGCTTGAGCTGGCAGGAAAACATCCCCCTGCTGAGCTATCTTCGCCAGCGTGGGCGCTGCCGCGCCTGCGGGCAAACCATCGGTTTGCGCTATCCGCTGCTGGAACTGCTCGGTGCCGCCTGTGGCCTGCTCGCCGTGTTGACCTTCGGTACCAGCCTCATCGCCCTGGCGGCCATGCTGCTGGGCTGGGGGCTACTCGCCCTGGCCGCCATCGATGCCGAACAACAACTGCTGCCCGATGCCCTCACCCTGCCCCTGCTGTGGCTGGGCCTGCTGTTCAACAGCAGCGGCCTGCTAGTGAACCCAGCGGCGGCCATCATCGGCGCCGTGGCAGGCTATTTGTTCCTGTGGCTGATCTATCACGCTTTTCGCCTGTTCACCGGCAAGGAGGGACTGGGCCGGGGCGATTTCAAGCTGCTGGCCCTGCTGGGTGCCTGGCTGGGCTGGCAGGCACTGCCCGCTATCGTGGTGCTGGCCTCCCTGGCCGGCGTCTCACTGGGCCTGGCGCGGGTAGCTCTGAAACGCCAGCAACTTCACCAGACCATACCCTTCGGCCCCTTCCTGGCCCTGGCCGGCTGGCTGGTCCTACTGTTTCGCGAGCCCCTGCTGGGGCTCTACGGCCTGGTCTGAGGCGATCATGTTGGTCATCGGCCTCACCGGCGGCATTGGCAGCGGCAAATCCACTGCGGCCGAGCGTTTCCGCCACCTGGGTGTGCCGGTGATCGATGCCGACGCCATTGCCCGCGAGCTGGCCCAGCCTGGCCAGACCGGTTTCGCGGCCATTGTGGACCACTTCGGCCGCGAAATCCTCGACGAGACAGGACACATCGACCGCCGCCGCCTGCGCGAGATCGTGTTTCGCGACCCCGCCGCCAAGCGCACGCTGGAAACCATTTTGCATCCCCTGGTCCGTCGCGAGATGCAACGCCAGGCCGCTCGCCTCGATACGGACTACTGTATTTTCATGGTTCCCCTGTTGTTCGAAAGCGGTCAGGACGCACTGGTGGATCGGGTACTGGTCATCGACGCATCGGAACAACTACAGCGCCAGCGCACCCGGCAACGCGACGGCGTCGACGAGCAACAGATTCAACGCATCATGGCACAACAAATCGATCGCCAAACCCGGCTTTCCCTGGCCGACGATGTGATTCATAATAATGGGGATATCGACCAGCTCCACGCCGCCGTCGACGCCTTGCACCAGCGTTACCTGCGGTTGGCCCGGCAACAGTCAGCTTCACCAGGAACCCCATGAATCCAACCCACCGTATCGCAGTCCCATGAGCCTCACAGGACAACTCGCCGAGGGCATGACAGCAAGCCCGGCGTCAGCGGTCGGCACCTGTGAAGCCGTGGCCTACGAACTGCCGCTCAACGAGCGGGTGCGCACCCTGCTGCGCCTGGAAGGCCTGTTTGGCGAGATCCGCCATCACAATCGGCAGGACAGCCCATGGGACAGCCGCGCTGCCATCAAGACCCTGCTAGCCATTCTCACCGTGTTCCACAACCGACCCGACACCAAGACCGACATCATCAAGGAACTGGACCGCATCGCCAAGCTGTTGCAACGCTATGCGAACCTCGACCGGGTCAATCCGGAAGCCCTGCGCGACCTACAGGCGCAATTGCAAAAACTGGCCAGCACCTTGCGCGCCCAGTCCGGCAAACCGGGCGAGGCACTACGCAAGAACGATTTCATCGCCGCGCTCAAGCAACGGGAGAACATTCCCGGTGGCACCCTGGCATTCGAACTACCGAGCTACGCCCACTGGCTGGCGCTGCCGGCGCAACAACGCCACCAGCATATCGAAACCTGGCTGGAAGAATTCGAACCCATGGAGCGCGCGGCCCGGCTATTACTGAAAATCCTGCGCGAGAGCACCACCGCCAGGCACCAGACCGCCAGTGACGGATTCTTCCAAGTCAACCTGGACAGCGAGGCCGGCTACCAGATGATCCGGGTCATCCTGCCCGCCGGAGCCGACTGCTGCGCCGAGATCAGCGGCGGGCGCCATCGCTTCAGCGTGCGTTTCCTGCGCCTGGACACCCAAGGCCGCAGCCTGCCCTGCAAGCATGACATCGACTTCAGCCTGGCCTGCTGCGCGCTATGAACACCCGGGTACGTTGCCCCACCTGTAGCAAGAGCCTAGTCTGGCGACAGGAGGAAAAATGGCGGCCCTTCTGCAGCGAACGCTGCCGGCTCATCGATCTTGGCGCCTGGGCCGACGAAAGCTATCGGATTCCGGCTCAGGAAGACCCGGACTTCGAACAAAAGAAAGACAACAACAAAGACTGATTCACCAGTCGCGCCGCTGGGCCTTCACACGTACCGGTTGACCTTCGATGTGTAGCGGAGCCTGTTCGCGGGTTTTCTTTTGCACCGGTCGGCGGGACTGAATATGCACCGCCACGATGGCACCGAATACGGCACCCAGCAAAAAGGCAATGAGCACGGCCTCGGCTAGGGATTGCAGCATTTCCATGATAAGACCTCCTTATCATCGGTAAACGGGGTCGGAGGGACAAAACCACTGCCCCTGTCTTCTGTATCGACGCGCCTCCACAAGGCTTGAGGCGCACCCAGCAATTACAGCAGCGAGCATGCCAACCCGCCGGTGCTAACAACCTTTACGATAAAATTCAGCACATTGAAAACCACCCACGAACCCGGACCACATCCCTGGGCGGGAAAACACGACTCTTGCGTCCGATTATTGACACCCACGAGAAAACTTAAGGGCCTCTGATCAATTCGTGAAAGCTTGCTGAGCGGCTAGATATAGCAGCTACGGTCACAAAAACGAGCTATGCTCGAAACTGGTGTACGGCCTGATTGAAGAAGGCGGCGCACCCTGCTGAAATTCGGTTTGCCAAGAACTGAAAACAGCAAAGGAGTACGCCACCATGAGCAAAGATAACGTAGTTGCCTTGTCGTAGCCTCTTCCAATGACACATGAGCCTGAAGGGCGGGCGTGATTCCAACGAGAAGTGAGCCTGAACGGGGTCGGGTTCTGGGATCATCGGAGGATGATCGTGACCATCAAGACCCAAGGGCTCCAGACC
>WFPC01000025.1 GCA_015487785.1 Gammaproteobacteria bacterium
CAGATGTGTATAAGAGACAGGCCATGGGAGGGCGGGGGAGAGGCGCTTGCGCGTGGCCTGCTCGGGCCGCGTTTCTGTTGTGTGTTCCATTACTTGTGTCACTGATCGGGGGTTGTGGCCGTGGCCAGCAAGCTGCCGAAGGGCCCTCGTGTGACATGCTACCGGCGGAGTTACGCCTCAGTGAGATCATGCTTTCGCCGGCGCAGCAGGACGAGGCACAGTGGCTGGAAATCCACAATACCGGCGACCGGTCATTGCACCTGGGCCGTTTGCTGGTGACGGTAGGCGACGAGGGCAGTGAACGCCGCTACATCGTGGCTTCCCGGGAAGAGTTGCCCGTGGGGGGGTACCGGCGTCTGGGGCGGGCGGAAGATTTCGTCGACCGTCGTGTCCTGCGCCTGAACCGGCAACAGGGGCGAGTGAGCCTATGGTGCCAGGGGACTGTGCTCGATACCCTGGTCTACGGCCCGGAGCAACTTCCCGTGCCCGGCCCGGGAGAGAGCCTCAGCCGGGGCAAGGCACTGGCCGGCCTCGAGTCGGCCTGGTGCATCACCGCGCCCACGCCGGGTGAGAGTAATCCGGTGTGCGGCATCAATATCTGTGAGCAGGACGGGATGCCGCGCGCCGTGCGCCGGCCCGTGGCCGGCGAGTTGGTGCTCAACGAGTTGATGCTGGATTTGCCCGGGGTCGACGACAATCGCGAATGGCTGGAGTTGCGGGTGCTGGGCGATCGCTCGGTGGATCTCAACGGCCTGCAACTGCTCGACGATGGTGACCGACGCTGGCGTGTGAGCAGCCGTCTATGCCTGGCGGTGATGCCCGGCGATTACCCCTTGCTGGCGGTGCGAACCGGCGTCGGGGACGACACGGCCATGCCCGATGCAGTGCCCCTGTATGGCCCGGCGTTGCCCAATGGAACAGGTGAATTGCGCCTGCAAGCGGATGGGCAACTCATCGACCGCTTGTACCTGACATCAGTGCCCCAGGCCGGTACCAGCCTGGGGCTCGATCCCGCTTGGGATGGTGAAGGGGAGCGCCAATACTGTGCAGCTCGCTCGCAATGGGGCGAGGAGGGCCGGGCCACGCCCGGCGAACCCAATGACATCTGTGGCCCGGCCTGCTTGGATGCAGGCGGCTGGCGGGCGTTGCGCCGGGCGGTTGCCGGCGAGTTGGTGCTCAACGAGGTGATGGCCGACCCGGAGGGTGCCGATGCCGGTGCCGAATGGCTGGAAATCTTTGTCGCCGCCGTCGATGGGGTGGATCTCAACGACCTGGAGCTGGTGGCCTGGCGGGGGGATGCGCAGCGTCAGCGACGCTGGTTGTTGAGCGCACAGATTTGCCTGCCGGCACAGCCGGGCCAATATCTGTTGCTGGGCGGGGTGGCCGCGGGCACGGAGATGCTGGCGCCGGATGTGCAGCTAAGCGGACTCAACCTCTATAACGACAGCATGACCCTGGAGCTGTGGCAGGACGGACGCCTGCTCGACCGTGCCCTTTTGCCCGAGCCCGCCAGCGGTGTTTCCCAGGGACTGGATCCAGCGCGTCGGGATGCCACGGCCAATGACCGGGCCGATGCCTTTTGCGCAGCCCGCAGCCGTTTTGCCTTGGGTCGTGGCAGTCCGGGCGGTGCCAATGATCCCTGCGGCGCCTATTGCCGTGAAGGGGAGCACTGGCGAGCCTGGCAGAGTCCTGGTGCGGGCAGTTTGCGCATCAACGAAATCTATCCCAATCCCAGTGGTGCCGACGACGGCCGGGACTGGATCGAACTCTATGTGGATACCGCCTTTGCCGTGGACCTCAACGGCCTGGTCATAGAACAACGGTTGGATAACGGGCGTCAGCGGCAGTGGCAGTTGGACGATGCTCAATGCTTGCGCGTGCAACCTGGAGCATATGTGGTGGTTGCCGGCGAAGGAGCCGAGCGGGATGGGGTGGCACCCGACCATCGGGTGAAGGGCCTGGATTTCTATTCCTCCAGTGCCGGTGAATTTCTGTTGCGCCAAGGTGACACTCTGGTGGACAACGCACAGCCGGTGAAGGCGGCCTCGGGCGTGGCGGTAGTACGCGAGTGGGGCAGCGGGCTA
This sequence comes from Gammaproteobacteria bacterium, assembly GCA_015487785.1. GTDB lineage: Bacteria > Pseudomonadota > Gammaproteobacteria > S012-40 > S012-40 > S012-40. The sequence continues at coordinate 2,085 of WFPC01000025.1, forward strand.
TGGTGTCGAGCCACGGCAGGCACGCAGGATTTCGCCGGCCTGGGATCGCCGGGGGAGGCCAACCCCGGTTGTTGACCCGGATAGGCTGCTTGGTGAGTCTGTTGACGCTGATGCCTTGGGGCGGGGCGATGGCACGTTTCTACGGTGAGGAGATGGATCTGGAGAGCTGGCGTCTACGCCCGCCAGAGGAGGTGCGCGCCGAACTCGATGAAGAAATGGTCGAGTTGCTCACCGCGCTGGAGCAAAATCCGGTGGACATCAATCATGCCGGCGTGCGGCGTATCTACGAGTTGCCGCGAGTGTCATGGGCGTTGGCCCGGGCGCTGGTGGAGCGGCGCAAGCGGCTGGGGCCTTATCGCAGCCTGGATGAATTGCTGGTATTGCCAGGCATGACGCCGGAGCTGTTGTGGCTGTTGCGCCCCTTCCTGCGCCTGCGGATGCCCCGCGAACCCCTTTCGGCCCGGCTTCGCTACCTTGGTCTGTGGCGGGAGGACTATTCTTCCCGGCAGGATTACCTGCGCTGGCGTCTGCGCAGGGGGGGACATTACCAAGGGGGCCTGTTGATGCGACGCGCTTGGGCTGGGGCCTATTATGACCCGGCCAGGGGGCGTCTACTGGCCAGGCAACAACCGGCCAGAGTTCGTCTGGAGGCGCTCTATTACGCGCGCGAGCACCAAGGGGGGCAATGGATACTGGGCAGCTTCGTGGCCGGTTTTGGCGAGCGGCTGGTATTCGATGTTACCCGGCGCCGTCAGCCCGATGGCATTTATCGTGACATCAGCGTCGACGAATATCCCGAAACGGGTCGCTTGCGCCCCGCGCGCACCCTGTTTGGCCTGGCGCTGGAAGAGCGCCGGGCAAACTGGCGTGCCCTGGGTTTCATCTCCTGGCGTCCGCGTGACATTTATCAGTACGATCTGCGTTATGGACCGGACATGGCCGAAGCTTTCGTCCTGGGCGCCTGTGAGCATCCGGGCAGTCGGCGTGGCGATTTCACCTGTGCGGCGGATGGGCGCTGGTATACCAACCGGGTGCTGTCAGCCAGTGATCCGGCCGAGGCATTGAGGTATCTCACCCTGGCAGATGCGCTGGAGGAACGCTTGGCGGGGTTTCACCTGGGCTATGGGAAGGCGCGCTGGCAGTGGGGACTGACGGCCTATGTGGCTCGCCTGAACTGGCGTCTGTCGGCGCCGACCATGCGTTTTGCACCGGCTGCTCGTTATCCCGCCGATGGACGGGCCCATGCCTTTGGAGTGAATCAGCGCTGGCAGGGGCAACGTCTCTTGTGGGACAGCGAGCTGGCCGTCAGCCAGGGAGGTGGCCTGGCCTGGCTGGGGCGGCTCACCGGCCTGCGTGGCGAGGGTTTTCAATGGCGTCTGTTGTTGCGTCACTATGCGCCGGACTATGTCAACCCCTATGGCCGGGGAGTGGCGGCGCCAGACGAGGAGCAGGGCTTGCGTCAGCGCAACGAGCAAGGTGTGATGTTGCGGGCGAGCCGGACATGGTCTCGCTGGCGCTGGCTGGGCGAAATTGATCTGTGGCAACAAATCTTTGTCTGGCAGGCACAGGAGAATGCCTGGCGCCGGCGCGCCTCGCCGTTGCGCCACCTCAGGTTCCATCAGCGTCTGCAACGGGCTCTGGGTCGATATGAAAGTCTCTCTTTGAGTCTGAACTACGTGAATAAGGACCTGGCTCACAATGGGCGCGCACAAAGTTACCCGGATGGCAGTGGCGAGGCACGGCGGCTGTGGCTCAAGGGAGTGAGTCGCCGCCTGCCGGCGATGCGCCTGCAAGTGGGCTATCTCGTGCTCTGGCAAGATGTGGGCACTGATGCGCTGGATTTCCAGCATCTGCACAGCCGCCGTCTGTATGTGCTGGGCCGGGTCTGGGAAGGGATATCCTGGCGGTTGGGTTGGTTGGATTGGCGTCAACAATCGGGCGGTGCGGGACTGGATGGGGGGCGTCCCCATCATCGCTGGCGCCTGGGCTGGAGCTGGCGCTGGCAGCGCGGCCTGCACTGGCGCCTGGAGATCAACCGCTATCACTATCTAGCCCGTCGGCAATGGAGTGGCTCACTGGAGTTTCGTTGGCGGGTTTGATTCAAGATGTCGTCAAAAACTTGGCGGTTAAGTGGCTGGATTTGTAAGCCCTTGATCCATCGCGCTTTGTTCAAAAAACCCCTGGCATACGTCTTGCTAAACCTGTAGGTATTCGGAAACAGACAAGGAAAACCGTGCCATGGCGGAAAAGGCTGAGCAAGCGGAAGCGAAAGGTGGGGGAGGTTCCCTCAAGCTGGTCATCATCATGTTGGTGGGTGCCATCGTCCTGGTGCTGGCCAGCATGGCAGGGGTGTTTTTCATGCTCAAATCCATGGGCATGCTCAATACCGGGGGCGCGGCAGTGGAACATGCCGCCGAGGCTGCGGCGGAAGAAGAAAAGCCCGCCATCTATCATGCCCTGGATCCGGCCTTCGTGGTCAATTTCAAGGATCGCGGTCGTACCCGCTATGTCCAGATCGAGGTTCAGGTGATGACTCGCGATCCGGCGGTCATCGATGTGTTGGATCAGCACATGCCCTTGATTCGCAACAATCTGTTGCTGTTGTTCAGTGGTCAGACCTCGGAAACCCTGCACAGCGCCGAGGGTAAGGAGAAATTGCGCTTGGCGGCGCGCGCGGAGATTCAACGTATCCTCGAGGAAAAGATGGGCGAGCCGGGCATCGAGGAACTCTATTTCACCAGTTTCGTGACGCAGTAGAGCCATGTCTGGAGCCGACATACTCTCCCAGGACGAGATCGACGCGCTGCTCCATGGCGTGTCGGATGGTGACGTCGAAACCGAGGACGATGCTGCCGAAGAGGGCGATTTCACCCCCTACGATTTCGCCAGCCAGGACCGCATCGTGCGTGGGCGCATGCCCACCCTGGAAATGATCAACGAGCGTTTTGCCCGTTTTTTTCGTATCAGCCTGTTCAACAAGGTACGGCGTTCGGTGGAGATCTCGGTCAACGGTGTGCAGATGATGAAGTTTGCCGAATATGTGCACAGCTTGTTCGTGCCCACCAGTCTCAACATCGTCAAGATGAACCCTCTGCGTGGCACCGGGCTGTTCGTATTCGATCCCAAGCTGGTCTACATCATGGTGGACAATTATTTCGGTGGTGAAGGACGCTTTCACACCAAGATCGAGGGCCGAGAATTCACCGCTACCGAGTTGAAAATCGTCGAAGGAGTCTTGCAGCGTGCCTTTGAGGATTTGGCGGAGGCCTGGTCGCCGGTACTGCAGGTGGAGTTCGAGTTTCTCAGCGCCGAGGTCAACCCCCATTTCGCCAATATCGTCAGCCCCAGTGAAGTAGTGGTGGTGAGCACTTTCAATGTGGAGTTGGAAGGTGGGGGTGGCGAACTGCATATTACCTTCCCCTATATCATGCTCGAGCCCATCCGTGAATTACTCGATGCGGGGGTGCTCAGTGATCACGTGGAAATGGACGAGCGTTGGTCGCAGGCCCTACGCGAAGAGATTCTCGATGCCGAGCTGGAACTCAAGGCCGAACTGGCCCAGGCCAGGCTGACCCTGGGCGAAGTGAACAAACTGCAACCCGGCGATGTGATCGCCATAGACATGCCCGATACGGTGGTCTTGCGGGCCGCGGGCGTGCCCGTGTTCGAGTGCGAGCACGGTGTGCACGGAGGCAACAAGGCCTTGAAGATCAAAGACCATATCAAGATCAACAACGGTGGGAAACAGTGAAGCCGTTTTAGGAGAACGTGATGGCGGAGCCAACCGATATAGACAACGAAGAGAGCGCCGACGACGCCTGGGCCGAGGCCCTGGCCGAACAGGCCGAGGTTGAAAGTGCGCAGGCCGGGGGTGACTATGAAATGGCGCCACTGGAGGAGTTGACCGACGAATCATCGGAAAAGGCGGAGGACGAAGAGGGCGAGAACGTCAACCTGGAAATGGTTCTGGACATCCCGGTGACCATCTCCATGGAAATCGGTCGTACCCAGATCAGTATTCGCAATCTGCTCAAGCTCAACCAGGGATCGGTGGTGGAACTGGACCGCCTGGCCGGCGAGCCGCTGGATGTGTTGGTCAACGGCACACTCATCGCCCATGGCGAGGTGGTGGTGGTGAACGAGAAATTCGGTATTCGACTCACCGATGTCATCACCGCCATGGAGCGGATCAACAAGCTATGAGATACAAGTGCATCATCCTGTTGTTGCTGACACTGTTGTTTCTGGCGTCGGGTGGTACCGCCTGGTCCGAAACCGCAGTAACCGGTAATAGTCTGTCCCCGGGCGGTGTGGGGCAGGGTGCCACTACGGCCAGCCTGGTCAAAGTGGCTGTGGGCCTGGCCTTCGTGGTGCTGGCTATTTTCGCCAGCGCCTGGTTTTTTCGCCGCTTTGGCAAGGGTGCTTTCCTGGCCCATCGGGACTTGCGCGTCATCGGCGGCCTCTCGCTGGGGCAGCGCGAGCGCGTGGTGTTGCTACAGGTGGGCAAGGAGCAGATTCTGCTGGGCGTTTCGCCGGGACGCATACAGCCCTTGCATGTGCTATCTGAACCCATCAGCGCCGATTCGGCCGATGGCGATTTCTCCAACAAGCTCAATGTCGCTTTGAAGAACTGGAAACGCTCATGAACCGCGTTGTGGTGTTACGCACGAGCCTGCTGTTGCTGTGCCTGTTGTTGCCACAACTTTCCGTGGCGCAGGAAGTTGGTATTCCCGCGCTCACGGTGCAGGACAATGCCGATGGCGGCCAGACCTACACCCTGACCCTGCAGGTGTTGGCTCTGATGACATTGCTGACCCTGCTGCCGGCAGGGTTGATGATGTTGACGGCTTTTACCCGCATCGTCATCGTATTGTCCATTTTGCGCCAGGCCATTGGTCTCATGCAGGCGCCCTCCAACCAGATCATCATCGGCCTGGCCTTGTTTCTGACCTTTTTCATCATGGCGCCGGTCTTCGATCGCGTCTACCAGGAGGCCATTTCACCCTATGTGGACGAGGAAATCGAAATTCAGCAGGCCTTTGCCAAGGCCCAGCAGCCGTTTCGGGAGTTCATGGTGGGCCAGACACGGGAGACCGATCTCGATATGTTCATGAAAATCTCCGGCACCAAGGAAATCGAGTCGGCGGAAGACATTCCCTTTTCTCTCTTGGTGCCGGCTTTCATCACCAGTGAATTGAAAACGGCTTTCCAGATCGGTTTTCTGATCTATATCCCGTTTCTGGTGATCGACCTGGTGGTAGCCAGCGTTCTGATGGCCATGGGCATGATGATGCTCTCACCGATGATGATCTCGCTGCCTTTCAAGATCATGCTGTTCGTTCTGGTGGATGGCTGGGCCCTGATCATGGGCACCCTGGCGTCCAGTTTCTATGTATAGGGGGAAAGTGTAATGACACCCGAAGTGGTTCTCGATGTGTTTCGCTCCACCCTGGCTCTGATCACCCTGCTGGTGGCCATCATCCTGTTGCCGGCATTGGCGGTGGGTCTTTTGGTGGCCATGTTCCAGGCGGCCACCTCGATCAATGAAATGACGCTGAGCTTCATCCCCAAACTGATGATCACTTTCCTCGCCCTGATGCTGGCCGGACCCTACATGCTCAATGCCATGATCACCTATATACAGCGCACCTTTGCCGACATCCCCTACCTCATCGGTTGACCCGAATGTTGTTCACCGGTGAGGAAATCGGGTCCATGGTCGGCCAGTTCGTCTGGCCGTTCTTTCGCATCGCCGCCATGGTGGGCGCCTTTCCCGTTTTCAGCTCGGCCTTCATTCCCATGCGGGTTCGCCTCATCATCGCCCTGGCCCTGACGCTGGTGATCGCCCCTCTCGTGCCGACGGTGCCGCAGATCGATCCCCTGAGTCTGGACGCGGTGGTGTTGATCCTGCAACAGGTACTCATCGGCATTGCCATGGGTTTCATTTTCCACCTGGTGATAAATGCCTTCATCATTGGCGGACAAATCATCGCCATGCAGATGGGGCTGGGTTTTTCCACCATGATAGATCCGGTGAACGGTGCCCAGGCCCCCGTATTGAGCATGCTGTTCTTGATGCTGGTGACCCTTTTCTTCCTGCTGTTGGACGGGCATCTGCTGATCATCGCCGTAGTGGCCGAAAGTTTCCATACTCTGCCCATCAGCACCGATGGCCTGCTACGCCAGGATTTCTGGCAACTGGCCAGTTGGGGAAGCGACATGTTTGTCGGTGCCATGAAGATTGCTTTGCCGGCCATAACGGCCCTGTTGCTGGTGAACATGGCGCTGGGCGTAATGGGTCGGGCCGCGCCGCAACTGAATATTTTCGCGGTGGGTTTTTCCATCACTATCACCGGTGGCTTCTACATCATCATGATCATGTTGCCGGTGGTGTTGCCGCAGTTCGAGCAATTGACAGCCAATGCCTTCGGTGTGGTGCAGTCCATGATGCGGGTGCAGTAGGGATGGCGGAGAACCAGGAAGGCCAGGAAAAAACCGAAGAGCCCAGTGCCAAGCGCCTGCGCGATGCACGCGAAAAGGGCCAGGTGCCGCGTTCACGGGAGTTCAATACTTTTTTCATGATGCTGATGTCGGCCGCCGGCCTGTTGCTGCTGGGGCCGGGTATGATGAATGACCTGATGGATCTGTTGCGCGCACATTTCATCATCGAGCGCGGCAAGGTCTTCGATACCCAGTATCTGATCTTGCAACTCCAGAGCGGCTTGCTGGATTCATTGGTACTGTTGCTGCCTTTCTTCGTGCTGGCCTTGCTGGTGGCCATCGGTTCCTCGTTGCTGATCGGTGGTTGGAATTTCAGTGTCAAGGCCATGGCCTTTCGTGGCAGCAAGATGAATCCGATCACAGGCATCAAGCGCATTTTCGGTCCCCAGGGCCTGATGGAGTTGGTCAAGGCCATTGCCAAGGTGAGCCTGGTGGGCGGGGTGGCGGTGGCGCTATTGCTCTGGCAAGGGGATGCAGTACTGGCATTGGGCTACCAGTCGTTGGAGACGGCACTGGCCGAAATGGGTGAGCAACTGGCCTGGTTTTTTCTCGCGCTCAGCGCCAGTCTGGTGGTGGTGGCCGCCATCGATGCACCGTTTCAGCTCTGGAACAACCGTAATCAGCTCAAGATGAGCAAGCAGGAGGTCAAGCAGGAGCACAAGCAGACCGAGGGCAGTCCCGAGACCAAGGCGAGGATTCGCAAGGTGCAGAATGAAATGGCCCAGCGCCGCATGATGCAGCAGGTGCCGGAGGCCGATGTGGTGATCACCAACCCCACCCATTACGCAGTGGCGCTGAAATACGACCAGGACAGCGATGGCGCGCCGGTGTTGGTGGCCAAGGGCAGTGACCTGCTGGCGGCCAGGATACGCGAACTGGCCGCGGAACACCAAGTGCCCATTGTCTCGGCGCCAGCGTTGGCGCGGGCCCTGTACTACAACACCGAGTTGGATCACGAGATCCCCGCCGGGCTGTATGTCGCGGTGGCCAAGGTTCTGGCCTATGTGTTCTCGTTGCGGCGCAAACCTGGCACTGTTTTTTCAAGCCCTGTGACATTCGACGACCTGGATATTCCCGATGAACTGCGTCGCGACGACGACCGATAACCGAGAGAGCCCATGGCAAGCCTTGAACTGACCCAGAACAATCTGCTCAATGGTCTGAAGGAAGTCGGCCGTAGTGGCCTGGGGGTGCCGCTGTTGCTGGTGATCATGCTGGGCATGATGATCCTGCCCATGCCACCGGTACTGCTGGACATGTTGTTCACCTTCAACATTTCCCTGGCCCTGGTGGTGCTGCTGGCGGCGATCTATGTCAGCCGGCCGCTGGATTTCTCGGTATTTCCCACCGTGCTGCTGATCGCGACCCTGCTGCGCCTGGCGCTCAATATCGCCTCCACCCGGGTGGTTCTGCTGGAGGGACATAGCGGAACCGCTGCGGCAGGGAACGTGATCGAGTCTTTCGGTGAATTCGTCATCGGCGGCAACTATGCCGTGGGCCTGGTGGTGTTCGCCATTCTGGTGATCATCAACTTCGTGGTGGTCACCAAGGGAGCGGGGCGGATCTCCGAGGTCAGCGCGCGTTTTACCCTGGATGCCATGCCCGGCAAGCAAATGGCCATCGACGCCGATCTCAATGCCGGCAGCATCACCCAGGATGAGGCCCAGCAGCGTCGCCTGGAAGTGGTGCGCGAGGCGGATTTCTATGGGGCCATGGATGGGGCCAGCAAGTTCGTGCGCGGCGATGCCATCGCCGGTATCCTGATCCTGTTCATCAACATCATCGGCGGCCTGCTCATTGGCATGATGCAGCATGGCCTGCCCTTTGCCGATGCCGCACGCAATTACACCTTGCTCACCATTGGTGACGGTTTGGTGGCGCAGATTCCCTCGTTGTTGCTGTCCACTGCCGCGGCCATCATCGTTACCCGGGTATCGGCCTCGGAGAACATGGGCAAGCAGGTGTTCAGCCAATTGTTCGAGAGTCCCAGGGCCTTGGCGGTGACCGGTGGCATCATCGGAGGCATGGGCTTGATTCCCGGTATGCCCAACATGGCCTTTCTGTTACTGGGCGGCGTGTCCGGTGGCGCAGCCTATATGTTGCACCGGCGCAACAAGCAGGCCGAACAGCCGGCCCAGGAACTCCGCGAACAGGCACCGGCGCCCGAACCCCCCAAGGAGTTGAGCTGGGACGACGTGGTGCCGGTGGATCTGATCGGGCTGGAGGTGGGATACCGCCTGATTCCCCTAGTGGACAAGAATCAGGGCGGACAGTTGATGACACGCATCAAGGGCGTGCGCAAGAAACTTTCCCAGGATCTGGGGTTCCTGATTCCCGCGGTGCATATCCGCGACAACCTGGAACTCAATCCCAGCGCCTACCGCATTACGCTCCACGGTGTGCCCATCGCCGAGGCCGAGATTCATCCGGACAAGGAGATGGCCATCAACCCCGGTCAGGTCTATGGCAGCTTGCAGGGCATTCCCGGCAAGGATCCGGCCTTTGGCCTGGAAGCCATCTGGATCGAGCCCTCGCAGCGTGATCACGCCCAGACCATGGGGTATACCGTGGTCGACGCCAGCACCGTGGTGGCCACCCATCTCAGCCAAATCCTGCAGAATCACGCCCACGAGCTGCTGGGGCGCGAAGAGGTTCAGCAATTGCTGGACAAGCTGGCCAAGACAGCGCCCAAACTGGTGGAAGAGCTGGTGCCGGAGACCCTTTCGCTGGGTGTGGTGTTGAAGGTTTTGCAGAACCTTTTGGAGGAGCAGGTACCCATCCGCGACATGCGTACCATTGCCGAAACTCTGGCGGACGAGGCGGTCAAGACCAAGGACGTCGAGGAGTTGACGGCGGCGGTGCGAGTTGCCCTGAGCCGCTCCATCATCCAGCAGATCAACGGGCTCGAAGAGGAATTACCGGTCATTACCCTGGATCCATCACTGGAACAGATATTGCTGCAGACCGTTCAGGCCGGTGGCGATGCCAGCGCGGGCCTGGAACCGGGGCTGGCGGAGCGTATCCACGAACAACTGGCCGAGGCCGCGCAGAAGCAGGAAATGACCGGGCAGCCTTCGATACTTCTGGTGTCGCCGCCGCTGCGCCGTCTGATGTCACAGTTCACCAGGCGGTCGATTCCGGGCCTGCACGTGCTCTCGTTCAACGAGATACCGGACAACAAACAAATCAAACTGATCGCGACAGTCGGCCAGCCCGCGCCCGCCAATGTGTAGGACTGGCCGCAAGCAGCGTCGCAACGAGGTAGCCTGGCATGAAACTGAAGCGATACCATGCGCCGGATATCCGGCGGGCGATCAACAAGGTGCGTGACGAACTGGGACCGGATGCAGTCATTCTGTCCAACCGTCCCATCGACGACGGGGTGGAGATCATCGCCGCCATCGACTACGACGATGCCATCGTGGACTCGGCGGAGGCTGTGCAGAGCCAGGATCGTCACCGGTCTTCCACCAGTCCGGCAAGCCTGTCGAAGAACAAGTCCGCGGTGGCAGCCGGTGGTGATGAGCCGTTTTGGAAACGAGTGGCCGACAAGGTCATCGAGCAGGACCAGAAGAAGCAGCAGGTCTCGGAAGACAGTAAGCATGATTGGTTGGACAAACTCAACGATCCTCGTCTCTATAGGGAAAGCCTGCAACAGCAGCCCGACGCGGAAGCCGCCAAGCCTGCGCCAGTCAGCCAAAATGCCCGGGGCGAACAGGCACAAGACCTCACTGGGGTTTGGAATGAGTTACAGAATCTGCGTGGCCTGCTGGAGCATCAGTTGTCGTCGCTGGCCTGGGGCGAGCTGGCCTCGCGTCACCCCTACCGGGCCAAGGCCATGCGCAGCCTGTTGGAGCTGGGGATCGGTCCGGCCATCGCGCGGCAGTTGATCGAGGGACTGGACGACGAGTCCAGTTTCGAGAAAGTCTGGCGCCAGGCATTGACCCGGTTTGCCCTGCGCCTGCCGGTCATCGAACAGGACATTCTCACCCATGGCGGGATGTTTGCCCTGGTGGGGCCCACAGGCGTGGGCAAGACCACCACCCTGGCCAAGATGGCCGCGCGTTTCGCCCTGCAGCAAGGTACCAAGGACATCGCCCTGGTCACCACCGACAACTACCGTGTGGGCGCGCAGGAACAACTGCGCACCTACGGTCGCATTCTGGAAACTCCCGTGCGCGTGGCCAATGATGGTAATGAGTTGCGCGATATCCTGCACAGCCTGCGCGACAAGAAACTGGTACTGATCGACACTGCTGGCATGAGCCAGCGCGATATTCGCTTGACCGAACAGTTCGCCATGCTCAGTGAAGGTGCTGCGCAGATCAAGACCCTGTTGGTGTTGTCGGCCTCGTCGCAAATGTCGGTGTTGGACGAGACCGTGGAGGCCTATGCCAGGGTCGCGCTTAGTGGTTGTATCCTCACCAAGCTGGACGAGAGCAATACCCTGGGAGGTGTTCTGACGGTGGCTTCAACCCATCAATTGCCCATTGCCTATATCAGTGATGGTCAGCGAGTGCCCGAGGATTTGCATCGCGAGGACGCGGTGAAACTGATCAAGCGCGGCATAGCCATGATGAAGCGACACAGCCGGCCAGTGGACGAGGAATTCGTCGAAATGGCCTACGGAGGGCTGGTTGCCGATGATGTTGGCTAGTACACATATGGATCAGGCAATGGGGCTGCGACAGATGAAACGGCCGAAACCGGTGCGTGTCATCGCCGTCACCAGCGGCAAGGGTGGCGTGGGCAAGACCACGGTTTCGGTGAATCTGGCCATCTCGATGGCCAATCGCAATCAGCGCGTGATGCTGATGGATGCGGATCTCGGGCTGGCCAATGTAGATGTGTTGCTGGGCCTGCATCCCACCGCCAACCTGTCTCATGTGATCAGTGGCGAGTGCGCGCTGGAAGACATTTTGCTCGATGGCCCTGGCGGCATCCAGATCGTACCCGCGGCTTCGGGTACGCAGAAAATGGCGGAGCTGAGCGAGCGGGAGAATGCCGGCGTGATTCGGGCCTTCAGCGATCTCAGCCACAGGGTGGACACCCTGATCATCGACACCGCTGCCGGTATTGCACACAGTGTGGTGAGTTATTGCAAGGCGGCCCAGGAGGTGTTGGTGGTGGTGTGCGACGAGCCCACATCCATTACCGATGCCTATGCCCTGATCAAGGTCATGAGTCGAGAGCATGGTATCCGCCGGTTTCATATTGTCGCCAATATGACCCACAGCAGCCAGGAAGGTCGGGAATTGTTCGGCAAGCTGAGCAAGGTCTCCAATCGTTTCCTCGATGTCACCCTGGATTTCATGGGTGTATTACCCTATGACCCGCAGGTGAAAAAGGCCGTGCAGCGCCAACGCGCGGTGGTGGATGCCTATCCCCGCAGCAAGGCGTCAACGGCATTCAAGAATTTGGCCCAGAAAGCCGACAAATGGCCGAGACCCACGAAGGCTGCGGGACATCTCGAGTTTTTCGTGGAGCGCCTGATCCAGGCGACCCAGAACAATGTGGAGGCTTCGCTATGAACGGTATCGCAGGCTATGCGGTAGCGCAAAAGGCCGCGGACGAGGACGATCTGCTGGGCAAATACGCGCCACTGGTCAAGCGTATAGCCTATCACCTGATCAGTCGTCTGCCACCCAGCGTACAGCCGGACGATCTGATCCAGGCCGGCATGATCGGGCTGCTGGAAGCAGCAAAAAACTACGATTCGCAGCAAGGCGCCAGTTTCGAGACCTATGCCGGCATACGCATTCGTGGCGCCATGCTCGATGAGATCCGGCGCAGCGACTGGGCACCCCGCTCGGTGCACAAGAAGGCGAGGATCCTGGCCGAGGCCGTGCGCACCATAGAGAACCAGACGGGACGTGACGCCCGCGACCACGAAGTGGCGGAGGAGCTGGGCGTGTCGCTGGAAGAATACCATCAGATGTTGCAGGCGGCCAGTGGCTACAGGATCAGCAGCTTCGAGGAAATCACCCCCGGTGACGAGGCCTGCGTGGAGCAGATGATGGGGGAGAGCGCCACACCATTGGATGGCTTGCAGAAAGAGGATTTCAAACGTTGTCTGGCCGAGGCGGTGGCCGGGTTGCCGGAACGCGAGCGTTTGGTGATGGCCCTGTATTACGACGAGGAACTGAACCTGCGTGAGATTGGCGAGGTGCTCGGCGTCAGTGAATCACGGGTATGCCAGATTCACAGCCAGGCGGTGATTCGCCTACAGGCCCGCATGGCCGAATGGAGAAAATAGTGTTTCAAAACGATTTTACTGAAGATGGGTTGCATTAAATGGTAAACAAAGACATCAAGATCCTGATAGTGGACGATTTCTCCACCATGCGCCGGATCATCAAGAATCTTCTGCGTGATCTCGGCTTCAACAATACCGCCGAAGCCGACGATGGTTCCACGGCCTTGCCGATGCTCAAGGCCGGTGGTTTCGATTTTCTCATCACCGACTGGAACATGCCGGGCATGACCGGCATCGAGCTGCTCAAGACGGTGCGTGCCGACCCCGATCTCAAGACCTTGCCTGTGCTCATGGTGACCGCGGAGCAAAAACGCGAGCAGATCATCGAGGCGGCCCAGGCGGGCGTGAACGGCTACATCGTCAAGCCCTTCACCGCCACCACCCTGAAGGAAAAACTGGACAAGATCTTTGAGCGTATCAACGCGGCTGGGTGAGGATCATGACGGAACAAGCAAGCAACCCGGAGATGCTCGAGCGCGCCCGTGACCTGGTGGCGGCCCTGGAGGCCGGTGAGAGTGAAAGGGCCGAGGAAGTGTTGGCCAGCCTGACCAAGATGCACGAAACCGAGTTGTTTCAGCAACTGGGGCGGCTCACGCGGGATTTCCATGAGGCCATGAACAAGTTTCGCTACGATGAACGTGTGAGCACCCTGGCGCAAGAGGACATTCCCGATGCCAAGGAGCGGCTGCGCTATGTCATCCAGCGTACCGACGATGCCGCCCACCGCACCATGAACGCGGTGGAGAGTTCCCTGCCCGTGTGTGAGAGCCTGCTGGCCAAGTCGCACGAACTCAATGCGTTGTGGACACGTTTCACCCAGCGCGAGCTGACCCCCCAGCAGTTTCGCGATCTCAGCAAGCAATTGGGTATGTTCCTGGGTGAAGTGCAGGGCGACGCGGAAACCATCAAGAAACACCTCACCGATGTATTGATGGCGCAGGATTTCCAGGATATCACCGGCCAGATCATTGGCCGGGTGATAGGTCTGGTGGAGGAAGTGGAGCAAAGCCTGGTCGATCTGATCAAGCTGGGTGGGAAGGGACTAAAGCCCCAGCAGAATACTGTCGATAAGGGTAAGGAAAAAGAGACGACCAGTCTCGATGGCCCGCAGATTCCGGGCATGGAATCGAAGGGCGTGGTCTCGGGGCAGGATGAAGTCGACGATTTGTTATCGAGTTTGGGGTTCTAGGGTAGAAACATGTCTTTCGATGCGGATGATGAAATAGTCCAGGACTTTCTGGTCGAGGCCGGTGAGATTCTCGAGCAGCTTGGCGAGCAACTGGTGGATCTGGAACAAAACCCCACCGATGCCGACTTGCTCAACGCGGTATTTCGGGGCTTCCATACCATTAAGGGGGGCGCCAGTTTCATCGGTCTGACCAATATGGTGGAAATCTGCCATGTGGCAGAGGACGTGTTCAACCTGCTGCGCAATGGCGAGAAACAGGTCAGTGCCCACTTGATGGATGTCATCCTGCAGGTGCTGGATGTCTTGAACGAGATGTTCGACGGCATGCGCAACGGGCTCGAGCCCGAGGCGGCCGATCCCGAGCTGGTGCGCCAGCTCAAGGCACTGCTCAGTGATGACGAAGCGACACCGGAGCTGCCACAGCAAGCGGCCGATACCGAAACGGTCTCCGAGACTGAAGCGGGGACGCCAGCAGCTGAGGGCCAGGCGAGCACAGAAGGCGATATTTCCGATTCTGAGTTCGAGAAACTGCTGGGTGCGCTCGACGAGCAGGAGGGGGAACAGGCTGCCGAGGCCGCGGCGGCTCCCGAGGCTGCGCCGGCTCCGGTGGAAGCGACCGCCGCAGCCGATGACGAGATTACCGAGGAAGAGTTCGAGGCCCTGCTCGATCAATTGCACGGGGGGGCCGCGCCAGGCATGAGCCCCGGCGAGGAAAAGTCGGCAGCGGCCGCGACGGAGGAGCCCGCCGCAGCACGCCAAGCACCGGCACAGCCAGATGCCGCTGTGGCCGACGACGAGATCACCGAGGAAGAATTCGAGGCCCTGCTCGACCAGTTACATGGCAAGGGCAAGGGGCCGGGCAGCGAGTCGGTGGCGGAGGAAAAGGCGCCTGCCGAATCGACAGCCGCAGGCCAGATGACGGATGCGGCGGCCACAGCGGTGGCGGCTCAGCCAGAGCCCAAGACAGAAGCCAAGCCGCAACCGAAGCCGGCGACCAAGGCCGAGTCCAAGGTACCGGCCAAGCCCAAGGAAGCCCCGCCGGCGGAGACCACGGTGCGCGTGGACACCAAGCGTCTGGACGACATCATGAACATGGTGGGCGAGTTGGTGTTGGTGCGCAACCGGCTGGTGACCCTGGAAAACTCCCTGGGCAACGAGGAAATCGCCCAGGCCATCAGCAACCTGGACCTGGTGACGGCGGATCTGCAGGCATCGGTGATGAAGACCCGCATGCAGCCCATCAAGAAGGTTTTTGGGCGTTTCCCCCGCGTGGTGCGCGATCTGGCGCGCAATCTGAAAAAAGAAGTCCAGCTCGAACTGCAGGGCGAGGATACCGACCTGGACAAGAACCTGGTGGAAGCCTTGGCCGATCCCCTGATCCATCTGGTGCGCAACGCGGTGGATCACGGCATCGAAATGCCCGATGTACGGGAAAAGGCCGGCAAGCCGCGCAAGGGTACGGTGTTGTTGTCGGCGGAGCAGGAGGGTGATCATATCCTGCTGACCATCAGCGACGATGGCGGCGGCATGGATCCGGAGAAGCTGCGCGCCCTGGCGGTGGAAAAAGGCATACTCGACCAGGAGAGCGCCGACCGGCTCACCGAGAAGGAGTGCTACAACCTGATCTTTGCGCCGGGATTCTCCACCAAGCAGGAAATTTCCGATATCTCCGGCCGTGGCGTGGGCATGGACGTGGTGAAGACCCGCATCGTGCAGCTCAACGGTTCCATCGACATCACATCGGAGCTGGGGGAAGGTACCCGGCTGCAGATCAAGGTGCCGCTCACCCTGGCCATCATGCCCACCCTGATGGTGAAGCTGGAGCAACAGATCTTTGCCCTGCCCCTGGTGAGTGTCAATGAAATCTTCAACCTGGATCTCACCAATACCAATGTGGTCGATGGTCAGATCGTGATCATGCTGCGGGATCATCCCTTACCCCTGTATTTTCTCAAAGACTGGCTGGTGCAGGGTGCCATGGGACAGCCCCATCCCGAACAGGGACACGTGGTGGTGGTGACCATCGGCGAGAAGAAGGTGGGCTTCGTGGTGGAGCATCTGATCGGCCAAGAGGAAGTGGTGATCAAGCCCCTGGGTGCTTTTCTGCAGGGCACGCGCGGGCTGGCGGGAGCCACCATTACCGGCGATGGGCGGATAGCACTGATTCTCGACGTACCCAGCCTGGTGTCGGCCTACGCCGGCCATTATTGACGGCACAACATGTCCCAAGGAGTCGGATGATGCCCGTGCGGGTGCTAGTCGTTGACGATTCGAGTTTTTTCCGGCGCCAGATCAAGCGTATCCTGGCATCCGACTCTCAGATCGAAGTGGTGGGGATGGCGGCCGATGGCCGTGAGGCCGTGGAGCAGGCCCGGCAGCTCAAGCCCGATGCCATCACCATGGACGTGAGTATGCCGGTGATGGACGGCATCAGTGCCACCCGCGAGATCATGCGTGTGCAACCCACCCCTATTCTGATGTTCTCTTCGCTCACCACCGAGGGTGCCCAGGCGACCCTGGATGCCCTGGACGCCGGGGCGGTGGATTTCCTGCCCAAACAATTGCAGGACATCGCGCACCACCCGGAAGAAGTGCAACGGGTGTTGTGCGATCGCCTCAAGGCCATTGCGCGCAAGTCCCGCAGGAGCGGACGCAAGCTGGCAGCGGGCGCCATTGCTCCGTCGACACCGGCTGCGCGAAGCAGCAAGGCTTCGCGCATCAAACTGGTGGCCATCGGTACCTCTACCGGCGGGCCGGTGGCGCTGCAATCCATTTTGACCGAATTACCCGCCGATTTTCCGGTGCCCATTCTGCTCATTCAGCACATGCCCGGCAGTTTTACGCCGGCCTTTGCCAAGCGCCTGGACCAGTTGTGCCGGATTGGGGTGAAAGAGGCCGAGGATGGCGATGTGTTACAGCCGGCCAGCGCCTATCTGGCCCCCGGTGGCCGGCAGATGTGGCTCAAGCGGCGGGGAGACAAGCTGGCCCTGCGGGTGGAAGACGGTGATCCCGCCTTGACCTACAAGCCCAGTGTGGATGTCACCTTTTCCTCCATCGCCGAACTGCTGCCGGGACAGGCCCTGGCCATCGTGCTCACCGGCATGGGTTCGGATGGTTGCAAGGGCGCTCAGTTGTTGCATCAGGGTGGATCCCGGGTCTGGGCCCAGGACGAGGCCAGTTCGGTGGTCTACGGCATGCCGGCGGCGGTATACGAGGCCGGTATCGCCGACAAGGTCCTGCCCCTCAAAGACGTGGCGACACAGATGGTGAAAGCGCTGTGAGAATGGACCTGTTGGCCATCGTGGGTATCACCGTGGCGGTGGCGGCTATCCTGCTCGGCCAGGTGTGGGAGGGCGGGCGTGCCGCGTCCCTGATCAATGGCCCGGCCCTGCTCATCGTGGGCGGGGGAACCTTCGGCGCCATGATGATTCAGGCACCCTTCGATGTTTTCCGCCGCGCCATGCAGATGTTGCCCTGGGTCATTGCACCGCCCAAGGGTCTGACCATCGATCAGGTGCGCAAGGTGGTGGGCTGGGGTCAGAAGGCGCGTAAGAATGGCCTTCTGGGGCTGGAAGACGACCTGGATCGCGAGGTCGATCCCTTTGCCCGTCGTGCCCTGCAAATGCTGGTGGACGGCAAGGAGCCGGCCACCATCCGCATGGTGCTGGAGATGGAGATCAATACCCGCGAGAACTATGACCTGGCCGCCGCCAAGATATTCGAATCCATGGGCGGCTATGCCCCCACCATCGGCATCATCGGTGCTGTGATGGGGCTGATACAGGTGATGGAAAACCTGTCCGATCCCACGCGCCTGGGTTCCGGTATTGCCACCGCCTTCGTGGCCACCATCTATGGTGTGGCCCTGGCCAACCTGTTTCTGCTGCCGGTGGCCAACAAACTCAAGGCCCTGGTGCGGCGCCAGTCGCAGCGGCGCGAGATGATCATGGAAGGGGTGATCAGCATCGCCGATGGGGAAAATCCCCGCAATATCGAGATGAAACTCAAGAGCTTGCTGTAGGGGCCGGATCATGCGCCATCAGAAATCGCAGGACGACGGTGAGAATCTCGATCGCTGGCTGCTCTCCTATGCCGATTTCATCACCCTGTTGTTCGCCTTCTTTGTGGTGTTATACGGCATTTCCTCCATCAACGAGGGCAAATACCGGGTGTTGTCGGATTCCCTGACCGATGCCTTCAAGGCCACGCCTCGCAGCATGGAACCGGTACAGGTGGGCGAAATCAGTCGTGAACGCCCGGATGCGGTGATCGAAAACCAACACCAGCCCAGCGCGCCGCCGGACGAGGCCCGTGACCAGGGCGGCCAGGACATGCAGCTCAACCTCAAGGAAATGGCCGATGAAATCGAGCGCTCCCTGTCTGGATTGATTCGGGACGAGGTGGTGGGTGTGCGCAGGGCCGATAACTGGCTGGAGATCGAGATCAATACCAGCATCTTGTTTACCAGTGGCAGCGCCAGGCTGGTGGACAGCGCGGTGCCGGTATTGCAGCGGATCGCGCGCATTCTCAAGCCCTTTCCCAATCCCATCAACGTGGAAGGTTTCACCGATAACCGGCCCATCAACACCGCCACCTATCCATCCAACTGGGAACTCTCGGCGGCCCGCGCCGCCAGCGTGGTGCATCTGTTCACCCGTGCGGGGGTCGATCCCCGACGCATGACCGCCATTGGCTACGGTGAGTACCGGCCCATTGCGGACAACAGCACACCGGAAGGAAGGTCAAAAAATCGACGCGTAGTACTGGCCATTCTGGCCGAGGACGTCAATGTGCGGGTGGATAGGCGCGTGGCGGGAGAGGAAGGCCAAGGTACCGGTTTCCCTCCCATAGAAGTCCTGCGTCGCTGAGGTGCTCGTTACACTGTCAGAAATATGGCAGCATTTATGCATTGTTTTTCTCCGCGGTAATTCCGGTCATGCCTGGCATGACCACGAGGTACGGAGGAACAAAGCGGTGAATGTTTGGGCGATAGCAAACCAGAAGGGCGGGGTGGGCAAGACCACCACCACCATCAATCTCGCCGGCCTGCTGGCGGCGGCGGGGCGCGAGACCCTGGTGATCGATCTCGACCCGCACGGTTCGTTGACCAGCTATCTGGGTTACGACCCGGACGACATGGAAGGCAGTGTCTACCAACTCTACCGCGGCGGAGCCGGCAAGGTGGCGCAGGTGGTACGCAAGACCGCGATCAAAAACCTTTCCCTGATGCCTGCGTCCTCGGCCATGGCCACCTTGGACAGGCAACTGGGAGCCGAGGAGGGCAAGGGTCTGGTATTGGCCCATGCCCTGCAGCGGCTGAGTGGCCGTTTCCAGCATGTGCTCATCGACTGTCCGCCCCTGCTGGGCGTGCTGATGGTCAATGCCCTGGCCGCCAGCGAGCGCCTGCTGATTCCGGTGCAGACCGAGTTTCTCGCCCTCAAGGGGCTGGAGCGCATGGTGCGCACTCTCAACATGATCACCCAGGCGCGCGGCCAGGCCCTGCCCTATACCATTGTGCCCACCATGTACGACCAGCGTACTCGCGCCGCGCAGGAAAGCTTGCGGGTATTACGCGAGACTTACCCCTACAATATCTGGGAACACGTGATTCCGGTGGATACCCGTTTCCGCGAGGCCAGCCGCCGTGGCAAGCCGCTGACCCTGCTGAGCACCCGCAGTCGTGGCGCCATTGCCTATCGCAAGCTGCTGATGCACCTCATCATGTCTCAGGGGACGGGACAGCCACGCCAAGCCTCCGTGGCCATGGCCTCGTGAGGTCGCGGGCATGAGTGTGGTGGACGACCCTGTGACCGATTCCCTGGACCAGGAACGCGAGGCCGTCGAGCACTATCTGGCCTCGCTGCTCAAACAGCAGATCAAGGTCACCGAGCTGCGGGTGGGCAATGGCGTGGTGGAAAAGAACGGTCCGCCGCCGGAGAGCGTGGCCGGATCGGAGCCGGTGGGCGTTGACGGGCTTGCGCCCGCGGCGGAAGCCCCGGACCAAGCAGACGAGCCCGCAATGCAAACCCCGGCGGGTGTAGAGGATACGGCCCCGCCACCCCGGCAAACGGCCGCTGCCGAAACGGCTTGCGCAGACGAGGAAGTGCTGATATCGCAGGCACCCGATCTTGGTATGAACACCCTGCCGGAGATGATGACAGAGAGTGATGAGCCCCGGCTTGCGGAACCCCAGACGGAGAGTGTCGCAGCGGGAGCACTCGAGCCTGTTGTGCCGGTCGGGCGAGACGAGGCACCTTCCCCTGAGTCGATGGTTGAAGCCGCCTCATCGGAGGAAGTACAAGGTCCGGAGCAAGCGGAGACGGACGAGTCCTGCCAGGGCGAGTCACTGGCGGCTGCTGCGGTGGAGGTGAGTGAACGCGCGGCACAGGAGCTGGATCTGCGGGTTTTTCGCGTGGGTGGTATTCGCCTGGCGGTACCGTTCAATGAAATCCTGGGCCAGGGGGCTTGCGGCGCCACCATCAAGGTCAAGGGCACACCGGAATGGTTGTATGCCACCCGCCACGAGGGGCGTCCGGCCTGGCTGATCGATGCCTTTCGCCTGGTATTTCCGCCATCGCAGCGTGGTCGGCGCCAGCCGCCGGAACACCACACGGGCGAAGTGATCTGGTTGCGTCCGGATGGCGTGGGCCTGTGGTGCGAGGCCTTGGAAGGTGAGTTGAAACTGGATCCGGCGGAGGTGACCTGGAGCACCCGCCAGCGCAAGCGGGCCTGGCTGGCGGGCACCGTCGCCGCGCAGCGTTGCGCCATCGTGGATGTGGCCAGTCTGCTGGGGTTGTTGCCGGAGTGAGGATGAAACCGGGTATAAATACTGCAACCGAACTGCCGATAAGGGAAGGGAACGGCATAGTTCCCTTTCAACAGAGGTAGCGTCATGACAGTGGAAGAAGAGATTCTGGAAGACGAGGTGGCCCGCTGGGTGACCTTTCAGCTCGAGAACGAGACTTACGGCATCAACGTGGAGCAGGTGAAAGAGGTTCTGCGGGTAAGCGAGATCGCGCCGGTGCCGGGGGCGCCAGACTATGTCCTGGGTATCATCAATCTGCGCGGCAACGTGGTCACCGTAGTGGATACGCGCAAGCGTTTCGGCCTGGCGCCGGCGGAAACCACCGATGCCAGTCGCATTGTCATCATCGAAGTGGAAGGCCAGGAAATCGGCATGCTGGTGGACAGCGTGGCCGAGGTGATGGAGCTGAGTCTGTCGGCCATAGAGACCGCGCCCAACGTGGGCAATGAGGATTCCTCCCGTTACATACAGGGCGTGGCCAGTCAGGAGGGCGAGTTACTGATCCTGGTCGATGTCAACCGTTTCCTCGACGAGAGCGAGCTGGCCGAGGTGACCTCCTTCTGAGGCGAGGAGCATGACGGATATCGGACTGTTGCTGCAATCCCTGCCCCTGAGTTGGCAGTTCGGCGCCGCCGTGTTGCTGGGGATGGGGCTGGTCTATGGGGTGTTGAGCCGCCGCCTGCGTGCCATGGAACGGCGCCACCAGGAGAATATGGAGAACCTGCAGCGGGAGCTGGTGATGATGAGCAGCTCGGCTCGCGGATTGGGACGCAAGCTCAACAGCCTGGAGCAACAACAGCAGGTGTTGCAGGAGCGGCTGGACTTGTTCAGCCTGAAGGAACCGGGCGAGCAGGTGTTCAGCCATGCGGTGCGCCTGCTCAAGAGCGGCGCCGATGTGGAAACGGTGATGGAGCAGAGTGGTCTGTCACGGGGTGAGGTGGAGTTGCTGCAACGCATGAACGACATCGTCGCCGCCTCGGCCCGGGCGTCCACCACCGCTTGAGGGCCCGGGCGGCCCCGGATGGCCGCCAAGACACCTTGTATTCAGGCTTCGCCGTCGCGGGACGGGGGCTCGTCGCGCAGCAGGCGCAGTTCTTCCAGGCAATGAATCACCGCGCAGTCTCCCTGGAAGGCTTCCTGTTCCTGCAGATCCTGTTCACTGCCGGCCAGGCGGGGCGCCGTGGCCGCGAATCGGACGAGTTTTTCCAACAACATGACACACCTCGCTTTTTGGCACCGATTTGGACACAATCGGGTCAGGTAGGTGTGCAGGATACCCTGCCTGTATTAATCTTTTATTAATCCCACACGGTTTTTCCTGGCCTCTTGTCTCCTGTTTCGGCTCGCGCCGATACCGGCTTTAGGGCATACCGGCGGCGTGGCATGGAGTGTCCGGTCCGGCTGGTGAGCCCATCGGGTCAGGCATCGAGTTTCTTGTATTTGAAACGCCGGGGTTGGTCGTCCTCGCCGAAGCGGCGCTTGCGATCGGCCTCGTAGTCGGCGTAGTTGCCCTCGAACCATTCCACGTGGGCATTGCCCTCGAAGGCCATGATGTGGGTGGCGATGCGATCGAGAAACCAGCGGTCGTGGGAGATCACTACTGCACAGCCGGGAAAGTCCAGCAGGGCCTCTTCCAGCGCGCGCAGGGTTTCCACGTCGAGGTCGTTGGTGGGCTCGTCCAGCAGCAGCACGTTGCCGCCACTGCGCAACAGCTTGGCCAGGTGTACCCGGTTGCGCTCGCCACCGGACAGTTCGCCGATGCGTTTCTGCTGATCCGAACCCTTGAAATTGAAGCGTGAGCAGTAGGCCCGGGAAGGGATTTCGTAGTTGCCCACGGTGATGATGTCCTGGCCGTCGGAGATTTCTTCCCATACGGTCTTGTTGTCGTCGAGCTGGTCACGGTGCTGGTCCACGTGGGCCAGTTTCACCGTGTCGCCGAAGCGTAGCTCGCCATCGTCGGGTTGCTCCAGTCCCGCCAGCATGCGGAACAGGGTGGTCTTGCCGGCGCCATTGGGGCCGATGATGCCCACGATACCGCCGGGGGGCAGGCTGAAGTCGAGATTCTCGATCAGCAGACGCTCGCCAAAACCCTTTTTCAGGCCACGGGCCTCGATCACCAGGTCACCCAGGCGCGGGCCGGGGGGAATGTAGATTTCCTTGGTCTCATTGCGTTTCTGGGTTTCACGCGAGGCCAGTTCCTCGAAGCGGGCCAGGCGGGCCTTGCTCTTGGCGTGCCGGCCCTTGGGATTGCTGCGCACCCATTCCAGCTCGGCCTTCATGGCCTTCATGCGCGCGGTTTCCTGTTTTTCCTCCTGTTGCAAGCGTTTTTCCTTCTGTTCCAGCCAGGAGGAATAATTGCCTTCCCAGGGAATGCCATGACCACGATCCAGTTCCAGGATCCAGCCGGCCACGTTGTCGAGGAAGTAACGGTCGTGGGTGATGGCCACCACCGTGCCCTTGTAGTCGTGCAGGAAACGCTCCAGCCAGGCCACCGATTCGGCGTCCAGATGGTTGGTGGGCTCGTCCAGCAGTAACATGTCGGGTGCCGACAATAACAGGCGGCACAGGGCTACCCGGCGGCGTTCGCCACCGGAGAGCTTGCTCACGTCGGCATCCCAGGGGGGCAGGCGCAGGGCTTCGGCGGCCACTTCCAGGGTACGCTCCAGGTTGTGACCATCGGCGGCCTGGATGATATTTTCCAGCTTTGCCTGTTCTGCCGCCAGGGCATCGAAGTCGGCATCGGGTTCGGCGTAGGCGGCATAGACTTGGTCCAGCCGTTCCAGGGCCTCCTTGACGTGAGACAGGGCCTCTTCCACGTTGCCACGTACGTCCTTGCCGGGATCGAGTTCCGGTTCCTGCGGCAGGTAGCCGATGCGGATGCCGGGCAGGGGGCGGGCCTCGCCATCGTAGTCCTGGTCCACCCCGGCCATGATACGCAGCAGGGTGGATTTGCCGGCGCCGTTGAGGCCGAGTACGCCAATCTTGGCGCCGGGGAAGAAGGACAGGGAGATGTCCTTGAGGATTTCACGTTTGGGCGGCACGATCTTGCTCACCCGGTTCATGGTGTAGATGTATTGGGCCATGGTCCTCGGATCTCAGTGGTCTTGATGGTTGCGAAAGAATTGTTCCAGGGTGTGCCAGCGGTTGACGATGGCGCAGAACAGATCAGCGGTTTTCTCCGCGTCGTAGTCGGCCGAGTGTGCTTTGCTTTCATCCCATACGATCTGGGCCTCACGGGCCGCCTTGGCCAGCACGGTCTGGCCATAGGCCAGGCCGGCCAGAGTGGCGGTGTCGAAGCTGCTGAAGGGATGGAAGGGGTTGCGCTTGATACTGCTGCGTTCGGCCGCGGCGTTGAGAAATCCCTGGTCGAAAAAGGCATTGTGTCCCACCAGGATGGCGCGGGTGCAATGGTTTTCCTTAAGCGCCTGGCGCACCGGCTGGAAGATGTTCTGCAAGGCTTCGCGTTCGCTGACCGCGAAGCGAAAGGGATGGTAGGGGTCGATCTTGTTGAATTCCAGCGCCTTGGGATCGATGTTGGCACCGGGAAAGGGTTCCACGTGATAGTGCAGGGTGCGGTCACGGTGCAGGCGGCCTTCGCTGTCCATGCGGATCAGCACCGCGGCGATTTCCAGCAGGGCATCGGTCTTGGCATTGAAGCCGCCGGTTTCCACGTCCACCACCACCGGCAGATAGCCGCGGAAACGGGTGGCCATGCTGAGTTTGTTGTAGTTCAGGCTCATGGGGTGATCAGTTTCCAGTACAGTTCCTCGCCGGCACGCAAGGGGACGAGGTCGTCCGCGCCCAGGACATAGCGTTCGGGTACGCGCCAGCTCTCGCGCACCAGGGTGATGGTCTGGCGATTGACCGGCAGACCGTAGAAGGCCGGCCCATTGCGGCTGGCGAAGGCTTCCAGGCGATCCAGCGCACCGGCCTGCTCGAAGGCCTCGGCATAGAGCTCCATGGCTGCGTGAGCAGTATAGATCCCGGCGCAGCCACAGGCGGACTCTTTGCGTCGGCGGGCATGCGGGGCGCTGTCGGTGCCGAGAAAAAAACGGGAGTCGCCGCTGGTGGCGGCTTCCAGCAGGGCTTGGCGATGGCTTTCGCGCTTGAGTACCGGCAGGCAATAGTGGTGGGGACGCAGGCCGCCACGGAAAAGGGCATTGCGGTTCATCAATAGATGATGGGCGGTGAGGGTGGCGGCGACCCTGGCACCGGCCGTGCCGACGAACTCCACGCCTTGACGGGTGGTGACGTGCTCCAGTACCAGGGGCAGGTCGGGGAAACGCTCCAGCAGGGGGTTCAGCACGGTATCGATGAACACGGCCTCGCGGTCGAACACGTCCACCGCGGGATCGGTGACCTCGCCATGCACCAGCAGGGGCAGGCCATGTCGCTCCATGGCGGCGAACACCGGGTCACGTCGGCCGATATGGGTGACTCCGGCGGCGGAGTTGGTGGTGGCGCCGCTGGGGTAGAGCTTGACCCCGATGATGTCTGGATGGGCCGCGGCCCGTTGGATTTCTTCTTCCGAGGTATGGTCGGTGAGGTACAGGGTCATCAGCGGGCGAAAGGCACTGTCCTTGGGCAGGGCGGCGAGGATGCGGCGACGATAGGCCTCGGCCTCGGCCACCGTGGTCACCGGCGGGTCGAGGTTGGGCATGACCACGGCGCGGGCGAACTGGCGTGCACTGTCCCCGACCACGGCGCGTAGGGCTTCACCGTCGCGCAGGTGCAGATGCCAGTCGTCGGGTTGAATCAGGCTGAGTCGCTGCATGGGTCAATACTCGGGCGCAAATCGGCGCGTATTATGCCATGTTTTCCGGCTGGTCGCGCAGGCCTATGTATACCTCTTTGTTTTTCAAATGAATAGTTTGTTCCCTCGTGGTCCGGTGGGGGTCCTTGCCGGCGCCGTGACTTGACCTGGAAGGGTAAAAACACGATCATACGCCGTTTCCGAGCGGCGCGCCCTGGGAGAGTCGGGCCTGCTTGCGCCATTTTCAACAGAATGTGACAAAGGTATTCCATGAATAACGCGGACAAAAAGCGGCTGCTACGTGAGATGCTGTTTGCTCGGCGCTTCGAAGAGCGTTGCTACGAAGCCTATGTGGAACGCAAGATCGGTGGTTTCTTGCACTTGTATCCGGGCCAGGAGGCCTGTTGCTTCGGAGTAATGGAGGCAGCCAGGCCGGGTCACGACTACGTGATCACCGGTTATCGCGACCATGTTCACGCGATCAAGTGTGGCGCCGATCCCAAGGAAGTCATGGCCGAGCTCTATGGCAAGGAAACCGGTTCCAGCAAGGGTCGCGGTGGTTCCATGCACATCTTCGACGTCAAGCACCGTTTCATGGGAGGCTATGCCTTGGTGGGCGGGCCCTTTCCGCTGGCGGCCGGCATGGCCAAGGCCATCAAGCTCAAGGGGGGCGACGAGATCGCCATCTGCTTCCTGGGCGATGCGGCCAACAACCAGGGCACCTTCCACGAGGCGCTCAACATGGCCTCGGTGTGGAAACTGCCGGTGCTGTATGTGTGCGAGAACAACCTCTATGGCATCGGCACCCGCATCGACCGTTCCACCGCGGTGACCGACCAGTACAAGCGTGTCGCGGCCTACGATATTCCCGCCGCCCAGGTGGACGGCCAGGATATCGAGACCGTCTATGAGGCGGCCAAAGTGGCGGTGGAGCATGTGCGTTCCGGCAAGGGCCCGTATTTCCTCGAGCTGATGACCTATCGTTACCGTGGTCACTCCATGTCCGACTCCAATGCCTACCGTTCCAAGGACGAGGAGAAGGAATGGGCCAATCGCGATCCCATCTATATCCTGCGTGACCGCCTCATCGAGGCCGGCGAACTCAGCGAGGACGAGTACAAGGCCATGGACAAGACCATCATCGATGAAATCGAGAACGAAGTAATCAAATTCGCCGAGGAATCCCCCGAGCCGCCGGTGGAGGAGCTGGAGAAATACGTGCTGGCGGAGAACGACCCCTGGGTACACGGAGGCGTGAAGTAATGGCTGAAATGATGTTTTGGGAAGCGGTGCGCCGCGCTCACGATGAGGAAATGGCCCGTGATCCGCTGGTGATCGCCATGGGTGAGGACATCGGCGTGGCCGGTGGAACCTACAAGGCCACCCAGGGCTTGTGGGACAAATACGGTCCGGAGCGGGTGATCGACACCCCGATTTCCGAGAACGGGTTCACCGGCCTGGGAATAGGGGCCTCGTTCCTGGGGGTGCGACCCATCATCGAGATCATGTCGGTGAATTTCGCCTGGCTGGCCATGGACCAGATCTTCAACACGGCGGCCAAGGTGCGTTACATGTCCGGCGGCCAGTTGGAGGCGCCGGTGGTGATCCGTTCGCCCGGCGGTTGTGCCCATCAACTGGGGGCCCAGCATTCGGCACGCATGGAGAAGGTCTTCATGGGCGTGGCCGGGCTGCGTGTGGTGACCCCTTCCAATCCCCGCCAGGCCTATGGCCTGATCAAGTCGGCGGTGCGCTGCAATGACCCGGTGTTCATCAATGAGCACGAGTTGATGTACAACATGAAGGGTGAGGTGCCCGACGGGGAATACTTCCATCCCCTGGAAGGCTCGGAAGTGGCCCGCGAGGGCAAGGACGTGACCCTGTTCGGTTATAACGTCTCGGTGCACTGGTGCCTGCAGGCGGCGGAGATCCTCTCCAAACAACATGGCATAGAGGCCGAGGTGGTCGATCTCTACAGCCTGTCACCGCTGGATCGCAAGGGTATCGTCGAATCGGTGAGCAAGACCCATCGCGCGGTGATCGCCGAGGAAGCTGAGCCGGCAGTGGGTGTGGGTGCCGAGGTCATGGCCATCCTCAACGAGGAATGTTTCTTCGAACTGGACGCCGCGCCGGTGCGGGTGTCTGCTGCCAATGTGCCGGTGCCCTACAACCATGGCTTGGAGAAGGCGGCCATTCCCAACGCGAAGGACGTGGTGGAGGCCGTGCTGAGCCTGTATGGCCGTTGAGCACCGTGCTCGCGGCCGCCGGGGCGTCGTGAAGGCGCACCCGCCTGTTTCAACCATCGCCCGGCTCAGCGCCGGGCGATGCAATATCTATGGGAAGAATTATGGCTGAACCTTATATCATTAAGATGCCCCAGCTTTCCGACACCATGACCGAAGGCGTGCTGGTGAGCTGGGAAAAGAATATTGGTGATAAGGTCGAGCGTGGCGACATCGTTGCCACGGTGGAAACCGACAAGGCGGTGATGGACGTGGAGGTGTTCCGCGAGGGTTACCTGTCCGGGCCGCTGGCCGAGATCGACGCCGTGGTGCCGGTGGGCGAACCCATCGCCTACCTGGTGGCCACGCCGGAAGAGGTTCAGCGCGATGGCGCCGCGCCGGCCGCCGAGCCGGTGGTGGCGGAACAGGAACCACCCGCCGAGGCCACATCCAGTGCGCCGGCCGCGGCCAGCTATACCATCAAGATGCCCCAGCTTTCCGACACCATGACCGAGGGTGTGATGGTGAGCTGGGAAAAGAATATCGGCGACAAGGTCGAGCGTGGCGATACCGTTGCCACGGTGGAGACCGACAAGGCGGTGATGGACGTGGAGGTGTTCCGCGAGGGCTACCTGTCCGGGCCGCTGGCCGAGATCGATGCAGTGGTGCCGGTGGGCGAGCCCATCGCCTACCTGGTGGACAGCCCCGAACAGGTGGTGGACGAAACCCGGGCCACTGGGGCGGTCGCTGCCGCCAGGCCTTCCGAGGAAACCCCGCGCCATGCCGCCGCCAGCCATCCGGTGCCTGGCCACAAGCCGCCCACGCCCCACGTGGACACCGGCGACAACAAACCCGCGCCTCGGCCCGACAACAAGCATGCCTCGCCCTATGCGCGCAAGCTGGCCGGTGCCCTGCACGTGAACCTGAACAATGTGAAGGGCAGCGGTGCCGGTGGTGCCATCACCGGTGCCGACGTGCTGGCGGCCCAGCCCATCGAACGGCCCACCGAGGTGGCGCGCGAGGTTCCGGCCCATGCCATGCCGGAGATCCAGGTGCCTGGTCATGGCCGCCCCATGACGACCATGGAGCGGGCGGTGAGTCACTCCATGACCGCCTCGCTGACCATGCCCACCTTCCATGTCACCGTCAATGCCAAGCCCGGGGCTCTGATCAAGGCGGCCAAGAAGGCCGGCGTGTCGGTGACCGTAGCCATTGCCAAGGCTTGTGCCGAGGCCATCAAGCAACATCCCACCATCAACTGGTGTTACCAGCCGGTGGACAAGCTGGTGGAGCGAGACAACGTCGACATCGGCATGGCGGTGGCGGCCGATGGCGGTGGTTTGGTGGTGCCGGTGTTGCGCCATTGTGAGTCCCGCAGCCTGGAGGATCTCAACGAGGCCTGGGGCGATCTGGTGCAGCGGGCGCGCAAGCGCCGCCTGGCACCGGAGGAATACGCCAATCCCACCTTCATGGTATCCAACATGGGCATGCTGGGGGTCAGTTATTTCGATGCCATTCCCACTCCCGGCACTGCCGCCATCCTGGCCATCGCCTCTGCCGGTCCCGAGGGCATGCCGCTTACCATCACCGCTGATCATCGGGTGGTCAATGGTGCCGAGGTGGCCCTGTATCTCAACACGCTCAAGCAAGCCATCGAACAGCCGGAGACCTGGATGGGCCCCATGGGGCCAGCCATCCCCGAGGGTGACTGGGATTACGATGTCGTGGTCATCGGTGGCGGCCCCGGCGGCGAGGATTGCGCCCGTGAGCTGGCCGAACACGGTCTCAAGGTGGCCATGATCAACGACGCGCCCTTTCCCGGTGGTGAGTGCCTGTGGCGGGGCTGTATTCCCTCCAAGGCCTGGCGGGCGGCGGCCGACCGTATCCGTGACCGTGCCCACGACGAACACCTCGGGGTGGAAGGTACCACCGGCGCGAGGCTGGCGTGGGACAAGCTGGAGGCCACCCGCCGCAAGGTGCTGGAGACCCGTGGCCAGATGGCCCTCAAGACCGATACCGGAGTCAAGATCAAGGTCATCCAGGGCTATGCCAGTTTCGAGACCGATCACCGGGTCTTCGTGGACACCAGCGGCAACAGCGATGACCCCCATCGTCGCGCCGAGCCGGGCGACAAGTCCCGCGGTGAGCGCATCACCTTCGGTTGTGCCGTCATCGCCACCGGGGCTCCTCCCTTCGTGCCGCCCATTCCTGGTGCTCGCGAGGGCCTGGCCACGGGGGGGGTGCTCACCTCCGATACCGTATGGGGTCTGCCGGGTGTGCCCCGACGCCTGGGCGTGATCGGCGGTGGTGCCATCGGTATGGAAATGGCACAGATCTTCCAGGACTTCGGTACCAGGGTCACCTTGTTGGAAGGGCAGGACCGAGTGTTGGCCGAGGTGGAGCCGGAGATCGCCAAGAGTCTCACCGCAGTGCTCAACGACGATCCCAACCTGGACATCGTCACTTCGGTCAAGGTGACCGAGATCAGCGGCGAGCCCGGCGCCATGGTGATGCGCTACGAAGATGCCGATGGCAATACGCAGCAGGTGGAATGCGATTATGTGCTGATGGCCACCGGCAAGCGTCCGGTACTCGATGGCCTCGGCCTGGAGGCCGCCGGGGTGGCGGTGGAGCAGGGGGTGGTCAAGGCCGACGAGCGTTGTCGCACCAGTGTGCCGCACATCTTCGCCGTGGGCGATGTCATCGGGGGTCTGATGTTGGCCCATACCGCCGGCCAGCAGGGCCGGGTGGCGGCAGCCACCATTCTCGGCGAAGACATGCGTTACGACGAGGCCAAGGATTGCGGGGTGATCTTCACCCGCCCGGAAGCGGCCTTCGTGGGTCTCAGCCTGGAGCAGGCCAAGGCGCGGGGCATCGACGCCGCCGAGGTCAAGGTGCCCATCAGCATCGACGCCAAGGCCATGATCACCAACGAGACCCATGGCATGATCAAGATCGTGGCCGACAAGAACAGCCACCGCATCGTCGGCGTGCATTTCCTGGCCGATCATGCCGACACCCTGATCGGTGAGGGCGTGATGATGGTTTCCGGCGAAATGACCCTGGAGCAGGTGGCTCAGGCTATCCATCCCCATCCTACGCAGACGGAAATGTTCGGCGAGATGGCGCGGCGGCTGTTGTCACGCTTGCGCCGTTCCAAGCGCAAGAAAAAATAGAACCGTGCGCAAGAGGTTAGTCTCATGAGCAAGATCGAGAAGGTGGTGCTGGCTTATTCCGGCGGTCTGGATACCTCCATCATCCTGAAATGGTTGCAGGATGAATATCAGTGTGAGGTGGTCACCTTCACCGCCGACATCGGCCAGGGCGAGGAAGTGGAGCCGGCCCGGGCCAAGGCTGAATCCATGGGGGTGAAGGAAATCTATATCGACGATCTGCGCGAGGAATTCGCCCGCGATTTCGTCTTTCCCATGTTCCGTGCCAACGCGGTCTACGAAGGTGAATACCTGCTGGGTACCTCCATTGCCCGGCCGTTGATTGCCAAGCGCCAGATCGAGATCGCCCGCGAGACCGGCGCCGACGCGGTATCCCACGGCGCCACCGGCAAGGGCAACGACCAGGTACGCTTCGAGCTGGGCTACTACGCCCTCAAACCCGACGTAAAGGTCATTGCGCCCTGGCGTGAATGGGATCTCAACTCACGTGAGAAGCTGTTGGCCTATGCCGAGCGCCACGGTATTCCCATCGAGCAGAAGCGAGGCAAGAAATCACCGTATTCCATGGATGCCAACCTGTTGCACATCTCCTACGAGGGCGGCATCCTGGAGGATCCCTGGGCCGAGCCGGAAGAGAGCATGTGGCGCTGGACTACCGCGCCGGAGCAGGCGCCGGATGAGCCGGTCTACATCGAACTGAGCTACCGGCGGGGCGATATCGTGGCCATCGACGGTGAGGCGCTGAGCCCGGGCCAAGTGATGAGCCGGCTCAACACGCTGGCTGGGCGCCACGGTATCGGCCGCCTGGATATCGTCGAGAATCGCTACGTGGGGATGAAGTCACGCGGTTGCTACGAGACCCCGGCTGGTACCGTGATGCTCAAGGCCCATCGTGCCATGGAGTCCATCACCCTGGATCGTGAAGTGGCCCACCTCAAGGACGAACTCATGCCCCGTTACGCCAGCCTGATCTACAATGGTTACTGGTGGTCGCCGGAGCGGCGCATGCTGCAGGAAATGATCGATGCCTCACAGGCCAGCGTCAATGGCCGGGTGCGCCTGAAACTCTACAAGGGCAATGTGACCGTGGTGGGGCGCGAATCCGACGATAGCCTGTTCGACGCCGATATCGCCACCTTCGAGGACGATGCCGGTGCCTACGATCAGGCCGATGCCGAGGGCTTCATCAAACTCAACGCCCTGCGTCTGCGCATTGCCGCCCGCCGCGGTTGAAACCCGTGGCGCGGTTTTGTGACCGCGCTCTCATGGCCGAGGGGGGATACGTGATCCCTTTCACGCCTTCTTTGCCGTGCACACCCTAGAATGTTCTGGAGATGAGGGACAGGCATGAACGAAAGGAGTGTGTGATGGCTACATTCGGATCCAAGACCTCGCTGGACTTCCCCCGGGACCGCAAACCCCTGTTTGCCGCCCGTCCGCGCTGGCCGCGCAAGTCGGCCTGGTTCCTGTTGTTTCTTTTGGTGCTGCTGCTGGTGGTGAATCTCTACCAGGCCATTGCCGGTGGTAGTGACATGGCCGGCGCGGGTCAGGCGGGCGATGCGGTGGTGCAGGCGCTGAAACTGCCCTGAGCCGGGCTGATGACTCATCCCCTTGCCTGCCGGCGCAAGTGTCCGGCCAGGGTCGCCGGATCCAGGGCCTGGCTGGTGTCCACGGATACGGTGTAGGCGCTTTCCTCCGGCTCCAGCGGCTGTTGCCACTGCTCTTGTTGCTGCAATACCGTCAGCCCGGCCTCGGAGGCATCCTGTCCCGTCTGCTGGCGCTGGCGTATCCGCTGCTCCAGAAGAGAGTATTCGGCTTGGCAATGAAGGATGATCAGCCTCACGCCCAGGGTTTGGGCCAGGGTATGGAAACGCTGGCGTTGTGAACGCTGGAGAAAGGTAGCGTCGACGATCACCGGATAGGCATAGCCAATAATCTGCTCAGTGAGTTCGGCCAGGCGCCGGTAGGTTTGTTCGCTGCTGGCCTGATCGTAGATGAACATGCCGGCCTGCTGGCTGTCGGCCTCGGGAGGCAATCGGTGGAGTCGTTTGCGTTCCACATCGGAACGGATATGGATGGCCCCCAAATGGGGTGCCAGGCGTGTCGCCAACCAGCTCTTGCCACTGCCGGAGAGGCCATGGGTGAGTATGATCAGGGGCTGCGCGCCCTGCAGGCACCGCCCGGCCAGGGCCAGGTAATCGCATACCGTTTGCCGGCTCTGCCACCGTTCTTCCCCGCCTTGTTGGGTCATGCGCAGGGCCGCCACCTTGGCCCGTACCATGGCGCGGTAGCTCTGATAGAAACGCAGCCCCCCCAGGCCGTGATAGTCGCCGGTGAGTTCCAGGTAGCGATTCAACAGCCGGTTGGCGAAATCATGGCGTTGCTGATCGCACAGATCCATCAACAGAAAGGCGAGATCACTGATCACATCGATCCAGCGCAACTCTTCGCTGAATTCTATAGCATCGAACAACACCGGCCGCCCATCGATGCGAGCGATATTGCCCAGATGCAGATCACCATGGCATTCACGCACGAAACCTTCCCGTCGGCGTTGCTCGAACCAGGGGTGTAGGGATTCGTACACGGCCAGGGTATGCTGTTCCAGGGTATCGAGGTGGGCCTGTTGTTCGCCGGCCGGCAAATGACGGCGCAGGGCGGCAAAATTTTCCGTCACCGGCTGCCATACCGCCGCCGGGCTGCCAAAGGGACTGGCGGGGTCGGCCCGTTCGATGCGCTGGTGAAAATCGGCCAGGGTGGCGGCCAGCTCGAGGATATCGTCTTCGTCCACCAGTCCCTGGGCCAACAGCCGCTGGAACAGGGCATGGGGGTCGAACTGGCGCATGCGCAGGGCATAGTCCAGTACGCGTCCGCGGCAGCCCAGGTGCAGGCCTCCCCTGGGGTCCTCGGTAAGGGGGAGCACGCCCAGATAGAGCCCGGCGGCGGTGCGCCGGTTGAGGCGCAACTCCTCCAGACAGAAGTGTTTGCGCCTGGTCAGAGTGGAGAAATCCAGAAAGCCGAAGTTCACCGGCTTTTTCACCTTGTAGGCATAGGGGCCGGTGAGAAACACCCAGGAGATATGTGTTTCGATCAGCCTTATCTTCTCTACCGGGTGGGGATAGAAACTGGCGCGGCATAAACTGTCGATGATGATCTTGGACATGATTGCCCACCTGCATGGCGGAACCCGGTCACAGTATATCAGCTTGCATGCGATGAAGGTGGTATGAAGCTTGCTGATTTCCCGGCATGGATAAACAAGCAACGAGGTTGTCATGAACCGAGCACTGTGGGTTGCCAAGACCGGACTGGAGACCCAGTCCCTGCGCATGGCCATCGTATCCAACAACCTGGCCAACGTGAGCACCAATGGCTACAAAAAATCCCGTGGCCTGTTCCAGGACCTGCTCTATCAAAACGTGCGCCAGCCGGGCGCCAAGACCAGCGAGAACACCACCTTGCCTTCGGGCCTGATGCTGGGCAGCGGGGTGCGCACCACTGCGACCCAGAAGATTTTCACCCAGGGCAACTTCATCCAGACCGAGAACACCTACGACATGGGTATCCAGGGGCGGGGATTCTTTCAGATCCTGATGCCCGATGGAACCATCAACTATACCCGTGACGGGGCCTTCCAGGTGGATGCCAATGGCCTGTTGGTGACCTCCAGCGGTTATCAGTTGCAGCCCAGCGTCCAGATTCCCTTCAATGCCCAGTCGTTCACCGTGGGTGCCGACGGCGTGGTGACGGTACAGGAAGCGGGATCACCCGATGCTGTCCAGGTGGGGCAGATCCAGTTGGCGGATTTCATCAATCCGGCGGGCCTGGAATCCCTGGGCGACAATCTCTATGCCGAAACCACCGCCAGTGGTCCGCCGCAGATCGGCAACCCCGGGGTGGACAGCCTGGGAACCCTGATCCAGGGCTCGGTGGAGAGTTCCAACGTCAATGTGGTGGAGGAGCTGGTCAACATGATCGAGACCCAGCGGGCTTACGAAATGAACTCCAAGGCCATCTCGGCGGTAGACGGCATGTTGCGCAATCTCAACCAGAACCTCTAGGGACTGACATGAAACGCTTATTTCTGCCGCTCGTCTTGTTGGGGCTTTCCGCCTGCAGCATGAATCCGCCGGCCAAGCCCGATCCGGAATTCGTCGCCATCCGACCCATCGTGTCCATGCCGCCACCGGCGGAGGACGGTTCCTTGTATCAGGCCGGGTATGGAATGAGCCTTTTCAGTGACCGCAAGGCCATGCAAGTGGGTGACCTGATCACCGTGATCCTGCAGGAACGTACCCAGGCCAGCAAGAGCAACAGCGCCCAGAGCAGCAAGCAGAGCACCGCCGAGCTGCCTGGTCCGACCCTGATGGGACGGCCCATCACCGTCAACGGTGTGGAGGTGTTCTCTGCCTCGCTGGGTTCGCAGAGCGACTTCAACGGCAGTGGCAAGGCTCAGCAGAGCAACAGCCTCACCGGGCAGATCACGGTCACGGTGTCGGAGGTGTTGCCCAATGGCAATCTCATTGTACAGGGTGAGAAGCGCCTGTCGCTGACCGAGGGTAGCGAGCACATTCGTTTTGCCGGCATCGTACGCCCGGAAGATGTGCGCAGTGACAACACGGTATTGTCCAGCAATGTGGCCAATGCCCAGATCATTTACGGCGGCACCGGCTCGCTGGCCAATGCCAGTTCGCCGGGCTGGTTGACCCGCATATTCAACAGCCCCTGGTGGCCGTTCTAGGTGAACTCATGAAAATACGTTTGCTGACCCTGTTGATAATCGTGATCCTGCCGGCGACGGCCCTGGCCGAGCGGGTGAAGGACCTGGCCTCGGTGGCCGGCGTACGCGCCAACCAACTAGTGGGCTATGGCCTGGTGGTGGGCCTGGACGGTACCGGCGACCAGACCCAGCAAACGCCTTTCACGGTGCAAAGTCTCAACAACATGTTGAGCCAGTTTGGAATCATCCTGCCGCCGGACCAGGTGCGCCGGGCCCAGTTGAAGAATGTGGCGGCGGTATCGGTGCATGCGGAACTGCCGCCATTTGCCAAGCCAGGGCAGCAAATCGATGTCACGGTGTCTTCCATCGGTACCGCCAAGAGCTTGCGGGGTGGCAGCCTTTTGCTGACAGCGCTCAAGGGGGCCGATGGCAAGATCTACGCCCTGGCCCAGGGCAACCTGATCGCCAGCGGTTTCGGTGCCGCCCAGGACGGTTCGCGGGTGACGGTGAACGTACCCAGCACCGGGCGCATTCCCAATGGGGCCACGGTGGAGCGGGCGATTCCCAATTCCTTTGCCAGTGGTTCCACCATCGACCTCAATCTGCACAACGCCGATTTCACCACTTCCCTGCGCCTGGTGGAAGCCATCAACAAGACCCTGGGCGAGGGTACTGCCCGTTCGGTGGATGCCTCTACGGTGCAGGTGATGGCGCCACGAGATCCCAGTCAGCGCGTGGCCTTCGTTTCCGTGCTGGAGAATATCGAGGTGGAGCCGGGCGATGCGCCGGCCCGCGTGATCATCAACTCACGCACTGGCACGGTGGTGATCGGCAGTCACGTGCGGGTGTCGCCGGCGGCGGTTTCCCATGGTAATCTCACCGTGCGTATTACCGCCCGCCCGGAAGTGAGCCAGCCCTCGCCCCTGTCCCAGGGACAGACCGTGGTGGTGCCGCGTACCGAGATCTCGGTGGAAGAGAAGGATTCGCGCATGTTCCTCTTTGCTCCCGGTGTGTCGTTGGACGAAATCGTCAATGCGGTAAACCAGGTGGGCGCGGCCCCCGGTGACCTGGTGGCCATTCTCGAGGCCCTGAAAGAGGCTGGTTCGCTGCGGGCGGAACTGATTGTGATCTGACTGCCGCCTTTTGCCAGGCCGGCAAGGGTTTTCCTTGCCGGCCGGTGTTTGTTTCCTCCCTTGTCTCAAAATATTCCGTAACTATTTGAAAATAATTTGCATGTCTAGGTGGCATGCATCTTGAAATATTGTCTTGCAACAGAGTACGGGACACGAGCATGATCAATACCGGCGCAGACGTTTACCTCGACATCCAGGGCCTGGGCCAGCTCAAGGGCATGGCCAATCGCCAGTCCCGGCAGGCATTGCGGGAAGTGGCCCGGCAATTCGAAGCGGTGTTTGTGAAAATGATGCTCAAGTCCATGCGCGAGGCCAGTTTCGGTGATCCCCTGTTCGATTCTGAAACCAGTGAGTTCTACCGCGACATGTACGATCATCAACTGTCGCTGGAATTGACCAAGAACGGCTCCATCGGCCTGGCCGACATGTTGGTACGCCAGTTGGGTCGCTTCGTGGAACCGCAGCAGGCCACGGATGGGGACACAGGGCCGGCCACCTGGGGACGGCCGTCGACACCGGTGCCAGCGGTCCGCCCGGATGCTGAACCCGCAACCGGGAGCGAGACGATCGAGACGCTTGAAAAAAAACGGGCGAAACCCGTGGCTGCGGCATCGAAGCCGGAGCCCGAGCTGAGTGCGCATGACCCGGAGAGTTTTATTCGCGCCCTGTGGCCCCTCGCCGAGCGCAGTGCCCGGGAGCTGGGCACCTCGCCCTCGGTGCTGCTGGCCCAGGCCGGCCTGGAAACCGGTTGGGGGCGCTATGTGCTGCGCGATGCCGAGGGCAGGAGCAGCCGTAACCTGTTCAACATCAAGGCCGATCATCGCTGGAAGGGGGATACCGTCAGCCGCACGGTGGTGGAATACCGCGATGGCATCGCGGTGAAGGAACAGGCCCGCTTCCGGGCCTATGAGTCCTATGCCGAGAGTTTTCGCGACTACGTGGATTTCCTGAAGCAGAGTCCGCGCTATCTGCAGGCCTTGCAGCAAGCGGCCGATCCCCGGCGGTTCATTTCCGAACTGCATCGGGCCGGTTATGCCACGGATCCCCGCTATGCGGAAAAGATCATCGACATCATGCAGCGGGAACCGTCTCTGCGGCCGCAAGCGCTGGAGATCAGTCGGCTGCTGGATGGCTAGGAGTGAATAATGGGCGGTAGCACACTTCAGGTAGGAATCTCCGGACTGGCCGCGTTTCAGCGTTCACTGAGCACCATCGGCCACAACATCTCCAATGCCAATACCGAGGGCTACTCGCGTCAGCGGGTGGATCTCACCGCGCGCAATCCCTCACCCAGTTCCGCGGGCTTCATAGGCAACGGGGTCACGGTGGAGTCGGTGCGGCGTTTCTACGACAGTTTCGCGGTTTCACAGGTGCGCTCGCGCTCGGCGGCGACGGAGTATTTCACCACCTACAAGAGCTTGGCCTCGCAGGTGGACAACCTGCTGGCCGACCCCGACGCCGGGGTATCCTCGGCGCTCAACAGCTTCTTCGATGCGGTGCAGGGAGTGGCCGACGATCCCAGCTCGGTATCGGCGCGCGAGGTCATGCTCACCGAAGGGCAGGGCCTGGTGGATCGTTTCCAGACCCTGGACGACTGGTTACAGGACCTGGGCAAGAACGCCAACGACCGCATCGTCAGCAAGGTGGGTGAGATCAACAGCCTGGCGCGCAACATCGCCAACATGAACAACGACATCATCGTGGCTTCCGGCCTCGGTGCCGGCCAGCCTCCCAATGATCTGCTGGACAAGCGCGACAAGTTGCTGGACGATCTTTCCAAGCTGATCTCGGTGAAAATCGTTGAGGGCACGGGCAACTCCATCAATGTCTATGTGGGCAATGGCCAGAGTCTGGTATTGGACACCAACTACATGCAGCTGGAGGCGGGTATCGACCCGGACGACCCGGAGAACTACCAAGTGTCCTACCAGATGCCCAATGGCACCAGCTATCCGGTGACCGATACCCTCACCGGTGGCGAGCTGGGTGGCGTGATCGCCTTTCGCAATGAAATTCTCAACCCCACTCGCAACAAGCTGGGCCGCCTGGCCATGGGTATTGCCATGACCTTCAACGAACAGCAGAAGCTGGGGGTGGACCTCGACGGCTTGTTGGGTGACAACTTCTTTGAAGAACCCCTGCCGGAAGCGGTGCCCGGAGTGAACAACACCGGCGGCGAAACCCTTACAGTGACGGTGGACGACATCACCGCCATTACCACCGCCGACTATACCCTGAGCTACAATGGTACCAACTACGTACTCACCAACCAGGACGATGGCAGCACCACCAATCTGACCATCGCCAGCGCAGGGCCGCCCATCGTTTTCGATCCGGTGGATGGCCTGAGCTTCGAGTTGAGCAATACACCGGCGGTGGGCGACGAATTTTTCATCCGCCCCACTCGGGGAGCCGCGCGCACCTTCGAGCTGGCCATGGACAATCCCAATCGCATTGCCGCCGCCGGGCCTCTGCTCACACGTATCGACAACGGCAACCTGGGTGATGCCACCATCAGTGAGGCCACCGTGGTGGATTTCACCAATGCGGCATTGACCACATCGCCGGGTTCCTTGACGCCGCCGGTGCTCATCGTGTTCGACGATCCGCCGGTACCCACTGCGCCAGCGACCCTATCCTACAGCATCTACGACAATAGCACGCCCGGCGCGCCAGTGTTGCTGGAAGCCAACATCTCCTACGATGTCAACGATCCCACCAACGGGCACGACATCTTTCCCAGCCCCGGTGGCCTGGACTACGGCTATACCGTGCGCATCGACGGGGAACCCCAACCCGGCGACCAGTTCACGGTGGAATTCAACAGTAATGGCGTGAGTGACAACCGCAACGCCTTGTTACTGGCCGACCTGCAACAAAAAGGCACCCTGATCGGTGGCAATGCAACCTATTCCGATGTCTATAACGAGGCCGTGGTCTACGTGGGCAACCGTACACGCCAGGCGGAAATAAACCAACAGGCACAGAACGCCCTGCTGGACGAGGCCACCTCCATGCGAGAGGCGGTCTCGGGTGTCAACCTGGACGAGGAAGCGGCCAACCTGTTGCGCTATCAGCAGGCCTATGCCGCTGCGGCCCAGGTGATCACCGCCGCCGACCAGTTGTTTCAAACCCTGTTGAGTGCAGTGAGGAGCTAGTGAAAAATGCGTATTTCCACCGCGCAAATGGCCGAGTTGTCACTCAATTCCATGAACCGGCAGCAAGCCAAGTTGAGTCGGACCCAGCTGAAGATTTCCACCGGCCAGGCGCTGTTGTCGCCCTCCGACAATCCCTATGCCTCGTCGCGGGCATTGAGACTGGAGGAATCCATCGGCAGCTTCGAGCAATACCAGGTCAATGCTGGTTATGCCCGTGATCGCCTGGTGACCGAGGAAGGCGTGCTGGAAGGCGTGGGTAATCTCCTGCAGCGGGTGCGTGAGCTGACCCTCAATGCCACCAGTGACAGCCAGACCGCGGAAAGTCGCAAATTCATCGCCGCCGAGGTACGTCAACTCTATGATCAAATGCTGTCACTGGCCAATAGCACCGACGCCAACAACGAATACCTGTTCGCCGGCTACCAGGGCAAGACCAAGCCCTTCGTGCCCAATGCCGCCACTGGTCGGGTGGAGTACAAGGGTGACAATGGCCAGCGATTCCTCAAGGTTGGCCCCAGCACCAATGTGGCGGTGAGTGATTCGGGAGAGTCGGTGTTCTACAACATCCGCAATGGCAATGGCACCTTCGTCACCGAAGACGATGCCAACAACACCGGCACCGGCATCATCGATCCCGGCTCGGTGTTGGGCAATTACGTGCCGGAAGACTATACCATCAAGTTCATTCCTCCCACCTCGCCGCCCAACCAACCCGATGACCCGGTGGAATACTACGTGCTGGACCGCAATGGCGACATTGTGGTGCCCTCAGCCTATGCAGGCAGTACCGAGGCGGTGTTTACCGCCGACGTGGCGGCCAATCTCACCAGTGGGATTCCCTACGAAGAAAATTCCCTGATCCAGGGGCTCGACAGCAATGGTGCCCAGGTGAGCATTTCCGGCGAACCGGCCGCCGGTGACGTGTTCTACGTGAAGCGCAGCCGTTACCAAGAAGTGTTCCAGACCATCAAGAACCTCTATACCGTGCTGGAAGAGCCCATCAACGACGACAGTGACCGTGCCCGTTTCCACAATGCCATGAACCGGGTCTTGGTGGATGTGGACCAGGCCCTGGGCACAGTACTCGATGCGCGTGCCCGGGTGGGTGCCCGGCTCAATATCACCGACAAGCAATTCGAGATCAACGAATCGTTCAACTTGCAAATGAAGCAGACCCTGTCGTCGGTGAAGGATCTGGATTTCGCCCAGGCAGTCACCGACCTCAATCTGCAACTGGCCGGTTTGCAGGCAGCCCAGAATGCCTATACCAAGGTTCAGGGATTGTCGCTGTTCAATTATCTATAGATTTTCTGGCTAGAGCCTTGCATTCCCTTGTGATAGCTTAGACGAGGTGACAAGGCACTACAGGTATGTTTGACGACAAATCCATACTCATCACCGGTGGCACGGGTTCCTTCGGCAGAAAATTCGTCGAGACGCTCTACCGCCGTTATCGCCCCCGGCGGGTGGTCATCTTTTCTCGCGACGAACTCAAGCAATTCGAAATGGCGCAGGAATACAACGACCCTTCCCTGCGTTATTTTATCGGCGACGTGCGCGACCAGGAACGCCTCAAACAAGCTATGCGCGGGATTGACTACGTGGTCCATGCCGCCGCGCTCAAACAGGTGCCCATCGCCGAATACAATCCCATGGAATGTATCAAGACCAATGTCTACGGTGCCGAGAACGTGATAGAGGCCGCGCTGGAGAACGAGGTCGAACGCGTCATCGCCCTGTCCACCGACAAGGCCTGCAATCCCGTCAACCTCTACGGTGCCAGCAAACTGGCCTCCGACAAACTCTTCGTTGCCGCCAACAATATTGCCGGCATGCGGCCGACGCGCTTTTCGGTGGTGCGTTATGGTAACGTGGTGGGTTCGCGTGGCTCGGTGGTGCCGTTGTTTCGCAAGTTGCTGGCCGAGGGCGCGAAAAAGCTGCCAGTGACCGATCCACGCATGACCCGCTTCTGGATCAC
This sequence comes from Gammaproteobacteria bacterium, assembly GCA_015487785.1. Classification (GTDB taxonomy): domain Bacteria; phylum Pseudomonadota; class Gammaproteobacteria; order S012-40; family S012-40; genus S012-40. The sequence continues at coordinate 43,970 of WFPC01000025.1, forward strand.
CCTGCAGGAAGGGGTGGACTTCGTGTTGAAAAACTTTCAGATAATGAAGGGGGGGGAAATCTTCGTGCCCAAGATTCCCTCGGTGCGCATCACCGACTTGGTGCAGGCCATGGCACCGGGAATGGAAATGGAGATCATCGGTATTCGCCCTGGTGAAAAGCTCCACGAGCTGATGTGTCCGGCTGACGACTCCCATCTCACTCTTGAGTTCGATGACTATTATCTCATTCGGCCATCCATTCGTTTCTTCCGCGGTGAGTTCGACTACTCCGTCAATGAACTGGGCGAGCGGGGGCATCCGGTGGAGCAGGGCTTCGAATACAACTCGGGTACCAATGAACGCTTTCTGGACGTGGACGAATTGCGCGTCCTGCATCAACAGAACGGCCTATGATCCCCTATGGCAGACAGGACATCGACGAAGCCGACATCGAGGCCGTGGTCGAGGTTCTGAGGTCGGATTTCCTCACCCAGGGACCGAGAGTGCCCCAGTTCGAGCAGGCCGTGGCAGCCTATTGTGGTGCTTCCCATGCATTGGCGGTCAACAGCGCCACTTCAGCCCTGCACCTGGCCTGCCTGGCCCTGGGGCTGGGGCCGGGGGACAGTCTGTGGACCTCGCCCAATACCTTCGTCGCCTCGGCCAACTGCGGGCGCTATTGTGGCGCCGAGGTGGATTTTGTCGACATCGACCCTCTCAGCTACAACCTGGATCCGATCGTGCTGGAGAACAAACTGGCCGAGGCCGAGCGGCGGGAGCGTCTGCCCAAGGTACTGGTGGTGGTGCACTTCGCCGGTCAGTCGTGCGACATGCAGGCCATCGCCGCGCTCGCCCAGCGCTATGGTTTTCGCATCATCGAGGATGCCAGCCATGCCCTGGGCGGGGAATATCGGGGCCAGCCGGTAGGCAGTTGCCGTTATTCCGACATCACCGTGTTCAGCTTCCACCCGGTGAAAATGATCACCAGCGCCGAGGGTGGCATGGCGCTGACAAACGATCCAGAACTTCACCGGCGCATGGCGCGACTGCGCAGTCATGGTGTCGTGCGCGAGGCAGAGCACATGGATTCACCGCCTCCTGGCGACTGGTATTACCAGCAACAGGAACTGGGCTACAACTACCGCATGAACGAGTTGCAGGCCGCCCTGGGTCTGAGCCAGTTGTCCCGCCTGGCGGATTTTGTGGCGCGCCGTCGTCGGCAGGCCCGGCGTTATCAGCAAGCCCTGGCAGACTTGCCCCTGGTCCTGCCACAGGAAGCCACCTGGCAGCGATCTTCCTGGCATCTATATGTGGTAAGAGTGCTGCCCGAGGCCGCGCTGGGGCGTAAGGCACTCTACGATGCCCTGCGGGCACGGGGCATCGGTGTACAGGTACACTATATTCCGGTGCATACCCAGCCTTATTATCGGCGGCTGGGATTTCGCGCAGGGCAGTTTCCCCATGCCGAGGCCTATTATCGGCAGACACTCAGCCTGCCGCTTTATCCCGGCATGAATCCTGAATCCCAGGATCGCGTAATCCAGGTACTCAGGGAATTGTTGACATGAGGAAGGTCGCCATCGTTCAGGCCCGCATGGGCTCCACTCGCTTGCCTGGCAAGGTAATGAAACCACTGTGCGGGATCTCCGTGCTGGGGCATATCCTGCTGCGACTGCGGCGCAGCCAGCGCTTGGATGATATCGTCGTCGCCACCTCGACCCTGTCACGAGACGATGTGGTGGCCGTGGAGGCGCGGCGCCACGGTGCGCAGGTTTGCCGGGGCAGTGAAACGGATGTGCTGGCGCGTTACCGCCAGGCCGCGGAACAGGCCGGGGCCGACTGGGTGGTGCGCATCACCGCCGACTGTCCATTGATCGACCCGCTCCTGCTGGACAGCATGCTCGAAGATCTGCAGGAACGCCTGGGCTGTGGCGAGCGCATCGGATTTTTCACCAATACCCAGCCGCACAGCTATCCCCGGGGGCTCGATGTGGAGATCTTTCCCCGCTGGGCCCTGGAGCAGGCTTGTGCCGAAGCCAGCGAGACATATCAGCGCGAGCACGTGACCCCTTTCATCATCGAGCATGGTGAGCGTTATCCCCTGGTGAATGTCAAGGCCTGCCGGGACACTTCCCATTTGCGCTGGACCCTGGATACGCCGGAGGATTTCCAGTTCTTTCAGACGATCTACGAAGCCCTGTACCGCGATGGTGACATCATTACCACGGCGCAAGTGATGGATCTGCTGGTGCGGCAACCGGAAATCAGTGCCATCAATGCCCATGTGCAACAAAAGGAGGGTCGTCTCGCCTCATGAGGGCGCACGGTCATGGCTGATAACGACAGAGGAAGCCAGTAATGCGTTATTGCACCCGTTGCGTAATGCCGGAAACCAAGCCAGACCTGTATCTGGATGAAGAAGGTGTCTGCAATGCCTGCCGCAGCTACGAGAACCGCAAGCAGGTGGACTGGGATGCCCGGCGCCAGGAATTACTCGATCTGGTGGAGCGCTACCGAAACACCTCCGGTTCCAACTGGGACTGCATCGTGCCGGTCAGTGGTGGCAAGGACAGCACCTTCCAAGTGGTGCGCATGCTGCAACTGGGGCTCAATCCCCTGTGTGTCACCGCCACCACTTGTGATCTCACCGAAATCGGTCGCAAGAATATCGAAAACCTCAAGAACCTCGGGGTGGATTACATCGAGTTCTCCGCCAACCCGGTCATCCGGCGCAAGCTCAACCGTATTGGCCTGACCCAGGTGGGCGACATCTCCTGGCCGGAGCATGTGGCCATCTTCACCGTGCCGGTGCGTGCGGCGGTACAGTATCAAGTACCACTGATCATCTGGGGCGAGAACTCACAGAACGAATACGGCGGACCGGCCGCGGCCAGTGAGAACAATATACTCGATCGCCAGTGGCTGGAGGAGTTTGGTGGTCTGCTGGGCCTGCGGGTGAGTGACCTGGTGGGCCTGGAGGGTATCGAAAAACGCCACCTGATTCCCTATCGTTATCCCAGTGATGAAGAATTACGCCGGGTTGGGGTTACCGGATTGTTTCTGGGTTACTACCTGCCCTGGGACGGCCTGTCCAATGCCCTGCTGGCCCAGGCCCACGGTTTCACCACTTGGCACAAACCCACCGAGGGCTCCATGGTGAATTACGAAAACCTGGATAATTACCAGACCGCCATTCATGAATATTTCAAGTTTCTCAAGTTCGGCTTCGGGCGGGCCACCGATCATGCCTGCCTGCATATTCGCCGTGGCCGCATCACCCGAGAGGATGCCCTGGAAATCGTGCGCAAGCACGAGGGCAAGTTCCCCTGGAGTTATCTTGGCAAGCCGCTGGAGGAAATTCTCGCGCCGCTGGAAATCAGCCTGGACGAGTTCATAAAGATCTGTGACCGCTTCACCAACAAGCGGCTTTTCAAGACAGATGCCAATGGCAGGCTGATAAAGGACAAGGACGGCAATCTCATCAAACGCTATTACGACAACCCATGAAGGTCGCGATTCTGGACTACGGCATGGGTAACCTGGGTTCGGTGACCCGGGCCCTGGAGGACTGTGGTGCCGAGGTGGTGTTGTGCACCGAGGGCGCTGCCCTGGAAGGTATCGGCAAGGTGGTGCTGCCCGGTGTGGGCGCCTTCGCCGATGGCATGGCGGCGCTACGTCAACGCGGGCTGGATCGTGCGCTGGGTGAGTATGTGGCAGCAGGCCGCGGTGAGTTGCTGGGTATCTGCCTGGGCATGCAACTGCTGGCCGACTGGGGTCTGGAAGGTGAACGCACTGCCGGTCTGGGTCTGATTGCGGGCGAGGTGATTCGTCTGCAGCCTGGCGCGGGGGAGCGTGTTCCCCATGTGGGCTGGAACTGTGTGCAGCGGTTGAGTGACGACCCGTTATGGCAGGGTATCGCCGAAGGGACGGATTTCTATTTCGTACACAGTTATCATTTTGCCGTGACACGGCAAAAACAGGCCATCGCTCGTACGCCTTATTGCGGAGAGGTGATATCCGCGGTGCGTTCCGGCAGGGTCTATGGGGTGCAGTTCCATCCGGAGAAAAGTTCCTTTCCGGGGCGACGCCTGTTGCAGAACTTTCTTTCTTTGTGAGTCGTCATGTTGAAGACACGCGTGATTCCCACCCTGTTATGGAAGGATTTCGGCCTGGTCAAGGGCAAGGGTTTCGACAGTTGGCGCCGGGTGGGTACGGTATTGCCGGCGATCAAGGTCTACAACACCCGTGATGTGGATGAACTGATTCTGCTCGATATCACCGCCACCGCTCAGGAGCGGGAGCCGGATTATGAGGCCATTCGCGACTTCACTGCCGAATGCTCGGTGCCTCTCACGCTCGGTGGCGGGGTGAACGATCTGGAGGTGATTCGCAAGCTGCTCTACAGCGGGGCCGACAAGGTGGCCATCAACAGTGCAGCCTATGCACGTCCGCAGTTGATCACTGAGGCGGCGCAACGTTTTGGGAGCCAGTGCGTGGTGGTGAGCATCGATGCCCGCCGCGATGCCCATGGCCGCTACCGTTGTTATCGCTGTTGCGGGCAGGAGGATACCGGGCGTGAATTGGTTGCGTGGGCAATGGAGGTGGAGAGCCTGGGAGCAGGGGAGATTCTGCTGACTTCCATCGAGCGTGATGGCAGCCTGCAAGGTTACGATGTGGGCATGATCCGGCAGGTCGCCCGGGCGGTGAATATCCCAGTGATTGCTGCTGGTGGCGCGGGTGAGGCGTCCCATTTCCATCAGGCCCTGGTGCAGGGTGGGGCGAATGCGGTGGCCGCGGCCAGTGTGTTCCACTTCACCGAGTTGACCCCGGAAGAAGTCAAGCAATATCTGCGTGAACGGGGTATTGCTGTGCGTAATACTCTGCAGCGTGATGCCGCCTGAGATTGTTGTCCGGGCCGATGCTTCCCGCCACATGGGGTTGGGGCATGTGGCGCGTTGCCTGGCGCTGGCGCGCGCCTTGCGTCGGCGGGGTGCCACCGTAACGTTTCTGTGTCGTAGCCTGCCCGGTGATGCCGGTGAGCGCATAATCCGCGAAGGGTTTGCTCTGCAGCGGCTAGAGGTACCCATCGGCAACGAGAGCGAGGATGCCGCGGCCTGTCTGGCTTGGTTACAACAGCGGGTCGGGGTGCGCTGGTTGATCGTCGATCACTATGGGTTGGGCGCAGACTGGGAGAGTCGTCTGCGGCCCCATGTGGGTCAACTGCTGGCCATCGACGATCTGCCCGAGCGGCGGCATTGCTGTGATCTGCTGTTGGAGCCCAACCTGCCGGCCCGGTCACCCGGTCGTGACCACCGTGGCGCCAGGGAATGGCTTTCCGGGCCACGTTACGCCCTGTTGGATGCGGCCTTCGCCGCAGTGGGTGAAAAGCGCGGGAGACAGACCGCACAGGCGTGCAGGCTGTTGGTGAGCTTCGGCGGAGCGGATCCCTCTGGTGATACGGAGAAGGTCCTGCGTGCTCTGGGCGCCATGGCGCGGAACTGGCGGGTCGAGGTGGTGATAGGGCCGGCCAATGGCCGTCGTCGGCAAATCGAGGCACTGGCCGCGCGATTACCCGATACGCGTTGTCATTACGACATCACACCGACAGAAATGGCGGCGGCCATGGCGCGGGCTGAGTTGGCCGTGGGCGCGGGTGGTGGCAGCGCCCTGGAACGCTGTGCCGCGGCCTTACCCGGCGTGGTCATTGCCCAGGCCGACAACCAGCGTGCGCCGGCGCGTCTATTGGCCGAGCATGGAGCCCAGCTCTACCTGGGAGAGTCGTCCGCGGTGGACGAAGAGCAGATCGCACGTGCGTTGCTCGTGCTGGCGGAGAATGCCAGCCTGCGCCACAGCCTTGCCCGTCGCGGACGGGAATTGGTGGACGGCTTGGGTGCCGAGCGTCTGGCCAGGCACTTGTGTCGGCCGGATATCCTGTTGCGTCCGGCTCGCCAGGGTGATTGCGAGGCCGTTTGGTACTGGCGCAATGCACCGGAGGTGAGGCGTTATTCCGGCGATGGTGAGGTTATTGCCTGGCCGGTGCATCGTGCCTGGTTCGAGTCGGTGTTGGCCAATCCCTCGCGCCATCTGCTCATCGGTGAAAACGAGGGCAGACCGGTGGGTGTGTTGCGCTTTGATCTGGCACGGGACGAGGCCGAGGTGTCCATCTATTTGTGTCCGGACAAGCACGGTCAGGGCTATGGTGCGGCCTTGCTGGCCCAGGGACACCGGTGGTTGCGGGAGCACTGCCCGGGCTTGCGACGAGTGATCGCCGAGGTGCGCAGTGACAATACCGCCTCCCTGGCCCTGTTCCGTGCCCAGGGTTACCGGCAGTGGAAACAACAATGGGTCTATACGATGGAAGCCGATCTGTCATGAACAACGGTATCAGCCTGGGTGGCCACAAGGTGGGCGAGGGGCAGCCACCCTTCATCATCGCTGAAATGTCCGGCAATCACAATCAGTCGCTGGAGCGCGCGCTGGCCATCGTCGATGCCGCCGCCGAGGCCGGTGCCCATGCCTTGAAACTGCAGACCTATACCGCCGATACCATGACCCTGGACCTGGCACAGGGCGAATTCGTGATCGACGACGAAAACAGTCTGTGGCACGGTGAAACCCTCTACCGGCTCTATCAGAAGGCGCATACGCCATGGGACTGGCACGAGCCCATTTTCCAGCGCTGTCGCGAACGCGGGCTGGTATGCATCAGCTCACCCTTCGATGCCACGGCGGTGGATTTTCTGCTCGAGAGTGGTGTGGACGCGCTCAAAATCGCCTCTTTCGAGAATACCGACCTGGCCCTGATTCGCAAGGCCGCCGCCAGCGGTCTGCCCGTTATCATCTCCACTGGACTGGCCAGCCTGGCGGAACTGGATATGGCGGTGCGCACCGCCCGCGAGGCCGGTTGTGAGCGGCCGGTCCTGCTGAAATGCACCAGCAGTTATCCGGCCACCCCGGCCGACGCCAATCTGGCCACCCTGGCACACATGCGTGAAGCTTTTGCCTGCCCGGTGGGCTTGTCAGATCATACCCCGGGTATCGGTGTGGCGGTGGCAGCCGCCGCTCTCGGTGCCTGCGTGATCGAGAAACATTTCACCCTTCGCCGCGCCGACGGTGGTGTGGATGCGGCATTTTCCCTGCAGCCGGAAGAACTGGCGGCGCTGGTGCGGGAAACGGCACGGGCCTGGCAGGCCATCGGTGAGCCACGCTATGGCGCCGGCGAGGCGGAGCGGGCCTCGCGCAAGTTTCGCCGCTCGCTGTATGTCGTCGAGGACATGCGGGCCGGTGAAATCCTGGGGCCGCACAATCTGCGCGCCATCCGGCCCGGTTTTGGCTTGTCGCCACAATATTATGAAACCGTCCTGGGTATGGCGGTGACGCGCGATGTGACGCGCGGAACGGCTTTGACCTGGGCGCTTCTGAAACCAGTACGAGGTGATTGATGACGCAACAAAGCAAGACGGCTTTTAAGGACTGGGCAGACTATTATCGCCAGGCTAGCGCCAGTGGCGAGGCCCTGGCCTATCCCAGCGAAACCCTGGTGCGCCTGTTCAAGGGAAAGTATATCACCGGCATGCCGAGGGACTTTCACGGCCTGTCGGTACTCGACGTGGGCTGTGGCGGCGCCAACAATGCCCTGATGATGGCGCGTCTGGGGTTGCGGGTTTTCGGTACCGAGGTAGATGAGAGTCTGTGCCGAGAGGCCCGGGACATTCTGGCATCGCAGGGTTTCGAGGCCGATTTCCGCGTTGGTACCAACACCCGGTTGCCCTTTGACGACGACCAGTTCGATTTCCTGGTCTCCTGGAATGTGCTGCACTATGAAAACACCGAGCCGGACATCGTGGCCGGTTTGCAGGAGTATGCCAGGGTTCTCAAGCCGGGTGGCCGTCTATTGCTGTCCACCACCGGGCCCGACCATGCCATTCTGAAAAATGCCAGAACCCTGGGCGGGCATCGTTACCAGATCGGTCGCGAGGACGATTTCCGCAAGGGCGAAATCTATTTCTATTTCGACAGCCCGGCCTATATCCATTTCTATTTCGATCCGGTTTTTCACCAGGTGCAGGTGGGGAGAACCCACGATCGGTTGTTCAACGACACCCTGGATTGGTTCATCGTTACTGCCGTCAAGTGAGTTCACGGATCAGGCCCTTGGCCAGGCAGTCGCGCGCGGCCTGGTGAAGCTCGCCGATGTCCAGCCCCGAGCGCTCGGCGATGTCCAGCAGGTCGTGTTCGCCATCACTGTAGTTGAGCAACCACAACAGGGCCTCGATGCGACGTTCCACATGGGACTGGGTGCCCAGGGAAGGATAAAGCCCGCGTTTGCCCAGTTGGGGCTCGCCATGGGGTTGCAGGTTGAGATAGCGCCGGTTCATTTCCAGTACCCGACAGATTTCGGTGTAGGTCTTCACCGATTGCGCCATGGCCTTGAAGGAAACGATGGCCTTGTTGTCCAATGAGGTGTGGTATTCCGGATACTCGGCATAGGGCGTGCGCATCAGTGAGCCCACCGGAAGATTGAAACCGGGTGAGCAATACTGGCGCTCGTCGCTGCCGGTGGGCCTGAAGTCACGCAGGCGGTGGAAACCCGGGTGCCGCTTCCGCAACACATATTCGGTGGCTCGGTCGGCCAGACTGTTGCCGGCGCGGGAGCGCTGATAGGTGAAGGGTGCATCGTGGCCGTTGCAGGTGATCACGAAACCGGCGGCGAGATGCCGCTTGAGATGCTCGCCATGGCGGTGTAGATAACAGATGCTGCCGATAGTCTCCGGGGCGAGCACGAAGCGATAGGTGTAGTAGCGTTCCTCGAGGGTGGCGAGTTCCCGATAGAGAAAGGCACATACCAATGGACCCGACAACTCGTTGACTGCCAGCGAGGGATGACAGGTATAACTGCTGAGCAGGATTTCCTGCCGCGAACGGCCGGGTAGTACAGCATCGGACAGGGTCAGGCTGCCGTCGATGTGATCAGTGTCGACAACCACTTGGTATTCGCCCTCGACTAATTGCTCCCGTTGGCGGTGGCTGAGGCAGAAGCCCCAGTAAGGGGAATAATACGAAGTGACATAGGGGATGGCATCGGGCTTGTACGGCAGGCTGTGCAGGTGGCCCTGTAACTCGGCCAGGCTCAGGTTGCCGCGAAAGGCGACGGAATAGTTCACCAGGTGCAGGTTGTTATCACGGATGTCGAGGATGCGCCTGCCGCTTGGATCGATTACATAGGCTTCCCGTACCACCCATTCCTTGGGAACCCGCCAGTCCAGCACTTGGCTGCCCGAGGGAATCTCGTGACGCACCAGCGGCAGGATCTCGCCGAGAATGTCATGGGTCTGGCGCACGCCCTTGCCGGTGATGCTGCGCAGAATGGGCCACAGTCGGTCGAAATAATATTCCAGGCTGGCCGCCAGCCGGTTCAGGTCTTCAGCCATGCTTCACACGCTTCGGTATTGTCGAATATTTTGTGGGCAATGACTTTCCGTTCAGGCAGGCAACGGGGAATAAGGTGCTTGGCGGAGAAGGGCCCGGGGTGGATCAACAGGACGAGCCCTTTCCGGGTGTGCCAGCCTTGTTGCAGGCGCTGGAACCAAGCCAGGGCCTGCAACAGTTGCCTGCTGTCCAGGGTCACCGAGATTACCCGTATTCCGCGATCTACGTCACCCATGCTCAGCACGCCCACCGGCAGGGCGCCAAAGCGTTGCCGGGTCTGGATGTTCACCCGGTAGCGCGGGGCCCGCAGGCGTCCGACGAGCGAGGCCGGCAGCGACAGGCCCCAGCGGTTTTGTTCCAGCAGGGTGGCGGGGATGAAACTCTGGGGCCGCTCCGGATCATAGACCAGGTGCTGGAGCAGTTCTTCCCGCGTGACTTCACCCTCGAAGCTGCGCCCGTGGCTGGGCACCAGGTGGGGCGAGCTGCGTTGGTCGATGATGAGCCGGCCGGCATCGTCTTGCAGACTGGCTGATTCCAGCCACCAGTATTCGGGCACCAGCAGCTCGCCTATCGCGGTGCCGGTGGGCAGACGCTGGATGTGAAGACTCTCGAACAAGCTTTTCAGGCTGCGCAGGGCGGCCTCCACGCCGGGCACCAAGCCCAGCAGGGGCCAGTTGTCCAGGCCACGCTGTAGCTCATCGATGCTGTCTGTGGCTACGGGCCGAATGCCATGCGGCTCGGTGTAGGGAGAGATTTGGGGTGCCTGTCGCTTTTTCCCGGCCAGAGTCAGCAGCCAGGGTTGCCGTGGCAGGGTATGGGCCAGCAGATCGAAGGTGTCGCGTGCGCGCAGGGCCACCACGGCGCCACGTCCCACGGGTACGCTTCGGGCGATGCCTTGCTCGCGGGCCAGACGGTCGAAAGGCTCGAACTCCGCCAGGGTGAGTTCATTGCCCAGGTCCATCACATGAATTACATTGCGCCATTGGCGGGGTCTGCCCTGCTCGATCAGTGTGCCGCGAAAGGCCTTGTCATAGCGGTAGGGCACCTTCAGTCGGCGCTCGACATAGTGAATGAAGGTGGATCCGGCATCGAAATTCAGATTGCAGATAATGCCATCAGCGTTCAGGAAACGCTCGAAGAAACAGTTGTCACCAAAACTGTTTTGCGGGACGTCTCGGGTGAGTTCTCTGGCACGCCGGCCAATGGCGGCAACGGAGTAACTGGGGTCTAGCGAGCGCAGGGAGCAGGGGTCGCGACGCAGCATCTCGGTGAATATACCGCAGGTCGAGGGGGTGTTCTGGGGGTCGTAGGTCTCGCCGCGGGGAAAGGAATAGGTGAAGGTGGGTAGTACCAGGGTACCTTCTTCGCCCAGCACATCGAAAAAGGCGCCGAGCAGGGTTTGATAAACGGTTTGTGCCTGCATGCCGCCTTCTGGCACGCCGAAGAAACCGATATTGCTGTGACAGAACACGGTGTCGCCGGCGCGCAGGCCCACCCGCTCCAGGGCCGCGGCCAGTTGTGCACGGGTATAGTCGGTCTGGGCCATGGTTATGGGTGTGTTGCCCGGGTCTCGGCGATGATCTGGCACAGGCCGCTGAGCGTGGTGAAACGGCGGTCCTGGAATTGCTCGGCAGTGAAACGAATGCCGAACCGGGCCTCGGTATCGGCAATCAGCTCGATGATGTTGAAACTGTCGATCAGGCCGGCCTGGATGTAGTCGGCATCGAGCAGGGCAGCGATGTCTGTTGCCCTACGCCCCGATTTTTTGACGAACCAGTCTTGTAACCAGCTGAGGATGGCGTCGTTCATGAGATTGCCTCGTCTTCCAGGGCAAAGACCCGTGCGGGAGCGCCGTCACCGTCGAGGATCTTGAGCGGGGCCACCACCAGTTGCACCTGTTTTTGCCGCAGCGCGGCGAGGTTGCAGAGATATTCCACCAGCACCACGCCGTTGCCGAGAAGAATCTTGTGTATGGGCGAGTCAATGTCACAGCCCTTGCCGTTTTTCGGGTCGTCGGGCATGGGTGTGTCCATGGCCAGCAGGCGGCAACCCCGCTGCACCAGCCAGTTGGCAGCCTGTTCCGACAGGAAGGGATGGTCGGTGTAATAGCGCATGGTATCCAGTTGTCTGGACCAGTCGTAGCGCAGGATGATGCGTTCGGGGCGTTCCTCGCCCAGCTCGTCTTCTAGCTCGTCGATGCCTATCATCTGGAAATCCCTTGCCTGGGTGAAGTCGCAGACCCGGGCCGGGCCCACCAGTTGCTCCGGTGCAATGGCATCGATGGAAGCCCCTTCGGGAATGAAGTGTCGTGGCGCGTCCACGTGGGTGCCGGTATGGGTGCCCAGCACCAGCTTGCGGGTTTCCCGGTCTTCTATGCCGAAACGACCCAGCTGGGTGATTTCCACGAAAGGATGCCAGGGTACGGGAAAGGTGGTCATGCCCTCCCGGATGGTCAGGGTGAGATCCACGATGCGCATGTTGTGTTCTCCATCGTTCAATCGTAAAAAATAGCCGGGCCGGTTGTCTATCTCGCATCATGCAGTTTGAATGCCCGGGCGGAAAATTTCATTTTTCCGGTTGCAGAAGCTCGCAAATGGCGCCACCGGGTGTGCGCAACAGACCAATGCGTAGGTGTTTGTGGTTCACCTCCAGCGCGAAGGGAGCACTCAGCCAGCGGGCACCATTCGAGTCGGCCCGCTGCAGGTCGGCCTCGAGGTCGTTGCTGAACATGGCAAGGCAAGTGAAGCCCGCGCTGTCCAATGGATATTCGGGCCATGTGTTCCCGTGGAGCAGCAGTAGCTGGCAACACCATTGGGTCAGTGGGGAAATCAGTTCCAGCCATGCCCAGTTTTTTTCCTGCTGGCGTACTCGCCAGCCCAGGCCATGGCGCCAGAAGACGCATTCCTGCTGGACATCGCCGGTGTAGAGCATGACCAGGGTGGGTGCGTGTTCGTCTGTCTGCCAGAGCGGGACGGGGCTGTCTTGCCAGAATACCGGTCGGGCGTGCCCGTGACCGATGACCTTCAGGGCTTGTGCCACAGCCTGTTCGTGTTTTGCCACCTGGCGAGGCGTGGCCATGCCCGCCGTGCTAGGTAACAGGGGCTGATAGGGCGCCTGGCAGGTGGTGTCCGGCGGACCGTGCGCTGTGAGTTCCAGGGCCAGGCCCGCGCCGGGTGGCGCCAGCCAGGCGATGTCGTGGTGTTCGCGATAGCACGACAACAGAATGCGTTTCTGGTTGTGGTTGGGCAGATCGGTTTCGCGAAAGCACAACCGCCAGCCCTGTTTTTCCATGTTTTCACTGGTGGGGCTCAGCGAGGCCACGCTGAGAGCCAGGTGGTCAGTGCCGAGAATCATGGCGTGGCGGCCCCGGCAGTGCCCAGGCAGTCCTGGCGCAACAGGTGTTTCTGAATTTTTCCGGTGACGCTGCGGGGAAAATCCCGGCGCTGGATGAAACGGGTGGGACGGGCGTGAGGTGGCAGTTCACGCCGACAGTGTGCCAGCAGCTCGGCATAAAGGCTTTGCCAGTCATGATCCGCCCTGGCGATGACCAGGGCTACTACTTCTTCACCGTGGAAGTCGTGGGGTAGGCCGATCACGGCAGCGTCTTCCACGCCCTCGAGTTGCAACAGGCAAGCTTCTACCGCGGCAGGGCTCACGTTGTGACCACCGTGAATGATCAGATCCTTCTTGCGCCCGGTGATGCTGAGGCAGCCTGTTTCATCCAGTTTGGCCAGGTCGCCGGTATCCATCCAACCGTCGGTCAGGGGTGATATTAGCTCACCCCGGTCGGGATCCAGGTAGCCGGCCAGGGCGTGGGGTGTATTGACCCACAGGACCTTTTGTTGTCCGCGTAACTGTATTTTTATCCCTGGCAACGGCGAACCGACCGAGCCTGCGTCACAATGATGTCCGGGACGTTGACCGGCCACCAGCAGGATTTCGCTCATGCCATAGCTCTGGTAGGTCTTGAGACCAAATTCTTCCTCGAAGCGCATCCGCACTGCGGCAGGCAGGGGCGCGGTGCCCACGCAGACATCCAGGGGGTTGGCGCGGGTCCAGCGGACCACCCCGGGATCCCGCTGCAGGCGTGACAGCAGGGCCAGCATGGTGGGGCTGAGCCAGACAGCATTGGCTTGTTGGCTCATCACCGGTTGCCAGAAGGACAACGCGCTGCGCGCATCGAAGCGAGGTGCCAGTACCACGCAGCCGCCGGCCATGAAGGGGACCAATATGGTGTTGAGGAATCCAGCCATGTAGCTCATGGGCAGAACGTGTAGCAGGCGCAGATCTTCATTCCAGCCCATGTGGTGGGCGAAGGTTGCGGCATTGTCCAGCATGCGCCAGGCGAGATGGCATACGGCCTTGGGTCGACTGGTGGTGCCGGAGGTGAAGAAAATACCGATGATGTGTTCATCACCGGCTTGCCAGGGAGCCGGTGGCAGATGCGCGGCCTTTTGTATCAAGCCTTTTTCTCCCAGTTGCCATAGCTCCATAGCCCTGATGTCGAGGTTGTCATTTTGTTCGCGGGTGACGATCCGTTTGGCCTGGCTCAACTGCAGTAGGAAGGCCACCTCATGGGCCGGCAGCTCCGGGTTGAGGGGGATTACGGTGATGCCCCCATGCAGACATCCCAGATAGAGCAGCACGAGGTCGAGACTGTTGGGTAACATGACGGCCAGACGATCACCAGGCCCCAGGCCCTGCTGGGAGAGCAGGCTGGCCACGCGTGCCGCCTGTTCGCCTAGTTCGGCATAGCTGAAGGTCCGCGGCTCTCCCGGTGAGGAAAGTGTATCGATCAGGGCGGGCCGGAGGTTGTTGGTTTGGAAACGTCCGTGGAATTGCTCAAGACGGGTGTTCATGGGTCTTCTGTTTCAGCAGGCTGAAGCGGTATTGTTCGTCGCCGTGATACTGATCGAGGCCGAAGCGGGTGGTGGTTAGGTCTTGCATGCGCTTTGTCTCGGCCAGCCTGCGTGCTTCCTCTTCCACCATTTCGGGGGCGGCCTCGACCTTGTCGCGTCGGGTGACCGCCATGATGAGTTCGCGTGGATCGACCTGGTAACGACTGGAATATTCGCGAATGATACCCATGTAGCTGCTGTGAAACTGGGCATGGCCGGAAATGGTGTCGATGGAACTGTGTCCACCCCTTGTGATGAGGGGGCGGATATATTCCTCACCGGCATCCATCAGGCCTAGAAGCTCATAGCTCAGTTGTGGGTACAGGCGATTCATAATGCATGCCAGGCGCTCGGTTGCGGTATTGCCGCCACTACGGCCAAAGCCTTGAAGGGATGCATCGACTACCATGGCGCCCAGCTCCATGGCCTTTAGAGAGTTGGCCATGGCCAAGCCCAGGTTGTCGTGGCCATGGAAGCCGATGGGTATGTCCGAGCATTCACGGATAGCGCTCACATAGCGCTCGATATCCGCAGGAGTCATGCCACCCGCCGAATCCACGATGTAGATCAGGTCGGCCCCAAAATCGACAGATTTCTTCACCTGCTTGGCGAAAGCCCGCGGTGGAGAGGCATAGGATTTCATGTAGTTGGCACATACCATCATGCCGTGCTGCTTGGCTTTTTCGATGAAGGGGCGGGAGTCGTCCACGTTGTCCACGTTGGTGCCTATGCGAATGAAATCCATGCCGTAGCCGGCTGCCAGTTCCACGTGATGGAGCTTGGCAATGCCAGGAATACAGAACATTCCCCAGCCGGCCCGATCCAGTTCGTCACTAATGGCGCGCATGTAGTCCTCGTCACTGGCGGCAGCCTGGCCGAAACCCGCCTCCGTGGCACCGAGACCCACGCCGTGGCCGATTTCTATCAGGCTGATGCGGGCATTTTCCAACGCCCTGGCAATGGTACGGGTGTCGTTGGCGGTGAACTGGAAATTGATGGCATAGCTACCATCACGCAGGGTGCAGTCGAGAATGTGTGGTGCCGGTTCCCCCATGGCAGGTACAAGGATCAATGCGTATGTTGTGGGTGCTGGCGGCTGTGCTGTTCATGCATGGTTTAGCCGTTGCTCCCGGTCGTGGCGTTGCAGTTGATCGAAATTGAGCATGTGATCGTAGTCGTTTTCCAGTTGGATCTTGAAATTGTGGTATAGGGGGTCATCCTGGTGCCTGTTGTTCAGTACGGCTTCGGCGGCATCATGCCAGATCTCGGCTTCTTCACGGTGTGCCCAGAATACGTCGGGCATTTCCGGAATATAGATGCTGTCGACCCGGCTGAGGACCTGGTAGATATAGGTGAAAACATGGGCCCGGTCAATGGCGTCGGCGTCGGGTCGAGGCAGGTTCTGGATGTTTTGCAGCATGGTGCGATATTCGTCGATACTCTTGGGCTCCAGGGTGAAGCCAAAGTCGGTGAACAGGCTCTTGCCCGCGCAGATGGCGGGAATGCCCTTGCTGGGGAACTCCAGCGCGGCCGAGCCGGTGACGGTAATGACCGCGGTGGCAATGTGGAACAGACTGGCGGTATTCATGTCGGTGGGGGAGAGGGCGATGTGAGGGTATTTCTCGATATACGCCCGGCTGAGATTTTCCGCCGAATGATCGGTTTTGTAATGCTTGTTGTCGGGATGGGGTTTGATCAGCCAGTTGACCTGGGGGATGTCCTTGATGATCTCCAGGGTTTCCTGCAGCCAGATATAGTAGTCGTCGTAGATCATCCAGTCGAAGCTGTGCGGGGCATCGGCCAAGATGTGTGACATGACGCCCACCACGGGTTTGCCGGGATCGAAGCCGGTGGCCTGATCCAGTTCCTCCCGGCGGTAGATCTTTTTGTGATCGCCATAGGCCTCCACGGCATCCCATTTCTTGTTGCGCAAGGGCATGGACATGCGCTGGTCGAGATAATTCCGCGCCTCGCGAATGGCCAGGTCGTGATAGTTGTCGTAGATGTAGGCGAACTCCTCCGGTGAAAACTTGAATTCGTGATTGCGGATCTGTTCCAGCGAGGTGTACTTGCGAATGGTAAAGGGACCCGCGGCGAATTTGCGTCCAAACACGGTGCCACCGCTTTTTAGCAGGCTTCGAGCCAGGGTGCCGAAATTAGAATAGATGGTATGGCCCTGGACCGACATCACGGCCTGATTCTGCTTGATCATGTTCTGAAACAGGATGACATCGCGCACTGCCTGTAACAGGTGATTGAGCACCACGTTGTCGATTTTCTCTATGGTGCCATTGGTGGTGCTGCGCATGTAACTGTCGTAGATGAGATCGCCGATGAGGATGCCGCCGAAATGGTAGTTGAGCAAGGTCTTGCGCTGTTGTTCGATGGTCTGACCGCCGAAGATCTGGTTGGCATCCAGCTTGAGATTCACGGGCAGGGGAGTGTCGTAGTAGAGAAAGCCATCGAAGCAAAAGGAATTGGCCACGGCCACCTCGGTGAAAGAAGACTTGGAACGCACCACTCCGATGACGCGATAGCCATAGTGTTCCTGGAGGTACTTGGCAATGAGGCAGTTGCCAATGAGATAGCCGGCGTGTCCCACCATGAGGTCCACCAGAATGGCCTGTGGTTGACGCGCTGTCGCGGGCGCGACCTGGCTCCAGTAACGCTGGTTGACTTCCAGGTAGCGGTTGAATTCGGCAAGCCTCTTCTGTGCGATGTCACTGTCATTGCTCATGGCATACTCCAGGGTGATGACGGATGATGTGGGCAATTACGCAAAATCCAAGCCAGAAACCGTATCCGGTGCGGTTATTGCCTGTAGCTTGGTGGGAACGATCACCGAACGATCACCGGGAGTGCATGATGGAAAGAGACACCGTCCAGGCCTTGTTGGACAAGGGCTTTGCCTTGCATCGCGCGGGCCAAGCCGAGGCGGCGAGGGATCTCTATCTCGCCGTGTTGGCCCGTTGTCCCGGGCACGCCGAGGCAAGAAACCTCCTTGGCCTGGCCTTGCACCAGATGGGTGACAATGCGGCTGCCCTGAGGGAATTGCGCCAGGCCATCGAACTGGCGCCGGACAACGCCCATTACCACTACAACGCGGGCGTGGTGCTACAGGCCCTGGGGCGGCACGAGGACGCCCTGCGGCATTATGGGAAGGCCATCGACCTGCAACCGGGCTATGTTCTGGCGCACAACAATTGCGGTGTGATCTGGCGTCAGCTCGGCGACGACGAGAAGGCGCGTGCCTGCTATAGGGAGGCCTTGCAATATGAACCCCGCAGCGCCGAATTGCTCAACAACCTGGCCGCCACCTATCGCCGCGAGGCCGACGCTCGGCAGATGCTGGCCTATGCCGAGGCGGCCCTGCGTGAGCGACCCGACCTGGCGCAGGCCCATGTCAATAAAGCCTATGCCCTGGGCCGGCAGAATCGCATCGACGAGGCTTTGCAGGCCCTGCGACAGGGACTGGAGCTGGACCCCTCCATGGTGGAGGAACATTCCGTCTATCTGATGAACATGCACTATCTGGAGAAGTTTTCGGCCCGGGAGATAGCCGATGAACACCGGCGCTGGGGGCGCATGCATGCGGATTCCCTGTGGGATGGGCGGCCTCATGGCAATGATCCGGATCCCGTGCGGCGCCTGCGTATCGGCTATGTCTCACAGGATTTCTTCTTCCATTCGGTGGCCTATTTCTTCGAGCCCTTGCTGGAGCATCACAACAGGGCGGAGTTCGAGATCTATTGCTATTCCAGCGTGCGCGAGCCGGATCATGTGACCGCGCGCATGCGCGCACAGGCCGATGAGTGGCGGGAGGTTGGTGAATTGAGCGATGCCGCTCTGGCCGAGCGTATCCGTCAGGACAGGATCGATATCCTGGTGGACTTGTCCGGCCATACGCCGGGTCACCGCCTGCTGGCCTTTGCGCGCAAGCCGGCGCCGATCCAGATGACCTACATCGGTTATCCCGATACCACCGGCATGCGGGCCATGGACTATCGCATCACCGATGCCGAAGCCGATCCCGTGGGGGCGACCGATGAACTGCATAGCGAGACCCTGGTCCGTCTCAAGCACGGTTTTCTGAGTTATCGGCCCAATGAGTTTGCACCCGAGGTGAGTTCCCTGCCGGCTCTGCGTAAGGGTTATGTCACCTTCGGTTCGTTCAACAGCTTTGCCAAGATGAGCGAATCTTGTATACGTCTGTGGTCGCGTATTCTACAGCAGTTGCCCGATGCCAGGCTGTGTCTCAAATATAGGAATCTGACTCAACAGGTGGTGCGGGAGAATCTGCTGGCGCGTTTCGCGCGCCATGGGGTGGAGAGTCGACGCATCGAGTTGCTGGATCATGCCGAACGAGCGGCGGAACATCTTGCGCTGTATGACGAGATCGATATCGCCCTCGATCCCTTTCCCTACAACGGTACCGCCACCACCTGCGAGGCGTTGTGGATGGGGGTGCCGGTGGTGTCACTGGCGGGCGAGCATCATGTCTCGCGGGTGGGCCTGAGCCTGCTCAGCCATGTGGGCATGTCGCAGTTGGCGGCCAACAGCGAGGATGAATATGTGGGCCTGGCCGTGGCACTGGCCGGCCAGCTAGAGGATCTGGCCCGTATCCGGGCCAATCTGCGACCCATGATGGCACGTTCCGACCTTGCCAACGGAGCCTTGCTCACGCATTCCATGGAGCAGGTCTATCGTGCCTTGTGGCAACATTATTGTCGTGAGAATCTGGTTGTTTCACCCATGTCCATGTAACCTGGCCTCAGGCGAGAGGATGTGAATATCCCAGCAGGCTCAGTGCTTCCCAGTAATCCATATTGCTTTCGAAGCGCTCACGGATATCGGCCGGCAAGGGGCGGGGTGCGGGTATCGTGATCTTGTCGCCGGAACGACCACCATTGCGTTCGCCGGTAATGTGGGCGTATTGGGCGAAGCGATTCACGAAGTCGTCCTGATAATTGATTCCGAGGACGTTGCAGATGTGGCGCAACACCTTGTGCGGCTCGGCGCAGAAGTCTTCGTAGCGTATGAAACCCATTTCCCTGGCCTTGAGGGCGAATTGCCTGAAGCCTTTTAGGTAGTGGTCGATATCCAGCCTGCCCTGCATGATGGCCAGCTTCGACAGACTGAGAAACGTGTCTATGGGATGGCGCACGGTGGCAATTTGACGAATGCCAAATTCATCCTGTAACAGCTCGCTCTGAGTCAGGCGATAGCTGGGGTGGTCCACGAAGGGCACACCGATGAAGTCGATGTGGCTCCAGTCTCGCAGAATCAGTTTCTGTCCAAGTTGGCGGGCCTTTTCCTCGATGATGCGAATACGCGCCTGGTAGTCGGGTAGTTCCCGTTTCAGGCGCTCGGCCTCTTCTGTGCTGAACAGTTCGAACCACTGGCAGGCCTGGTCCAGGGGGTCGGCCACCGAAACGATGGGGTGTATTTCGCTCAGCAGCAGGTTGCCCTCGATACAGGCCAGGCATTTCGAAATCAGGGTGCCACCGCTGCGAGCGAGATGGTAGACGATGGCCAGCTCGGGCCTGGCGACCGGGCGCTCGGCCACGCGGCGCGGATCCACGGTGTGTTCCGCCGCGGAGGATTGGAGCTGGGCCTGCTGCCATTGCAGAACGGCCAGGCGTTGCTGAACACGTTCGCTCTGAAAGCCTAGTCGCTCGAATAACTCCAGGCGCTCCAGATCCTCTTGGGTGGAAGCCAGCACATTGCTGGCACGGTTGTGTTCCAGGGCATCGATAATGGCCGCCAGACACCATTCGGCCAGGCGTTCTCCTGGGTCCTGGCGGTCGAAATACGCCGAGGGGGCCAGGAATGTCTCGTTGAAATCCAGGCTTTCACTGCAGGTGACATGCTGGAACAGCAGGTTGAGGACTTCGCAGGCATTGTCGCGCAGGCCGAGATCGGAGGCCATGCGGGCCAGGCTGAGCAGCCGTGGCAAGCTGGGGTGGTAATCGATGATGGCGACGAGCCCCTGAAAAGCCTCCAGCAGGCGGCCATAGCGCCAGGCGGGCGTTTGTTCGGGGTGCATGGCCTCGGTGTAATGAGCCAGGGCCTGATGATATTCGTGGGCATGGGGCTGGGTTTCGCGCCGGTCATGCCATTCGTCGATGTAGGGGCGTGCATAGGGCAGTTGTTTCAGGGCCTGAGCCCAGCCACCGGCCTGGGCTGTGTGGGTGGGGATATCATCCAGAGAGGGTATCAGGACGCCTTGCAGGGCCAAGCGCTGGGCACGTTCGGGTTTGCACAGAAACAGGCTGCAGCGTTCTTCCGCCGGGCTCGTTTCATCGAAGATCACGGGAATGAGACATGCCAGTCCCGGAGCCAGACGAAAGGCCTTGTAGCCCCATTGCCGCAGAGTTGTCAGGGCCCCGGAAGCCTGGCGCAAATGGTCCTCCGGTGTTATGACGAGCAGGGCGTTTAGTTGTTGTATAAGCAACGACTCGTCCTGATGAAGGAAATGCTCCATTTGCGCCAGGCTGGAAAAACGGATCAGATCCACGCTCTGGCCCGCGGTGATTTCGCTCAGGGGGCGGTTTTCGTCGAGCAAGATGACCTTGTCCAGATTGGCAATGTTGCTGGCCAGATGGTTGCGTAGCAGGACATGCTCCTCCCGGGCCAGAATGCGCGCCTGGGCAGGCGTGTTGTCGGCCGCGAAGCGACTGAAAACACCGATCTCGGCCGCCATATCGATTATCGTCTGGCTGTGTTCGAGAATGCGTGCGAGCACACGGGCATCGGGCTGGAACCAGGCCTGCTGCTCTAATGGGGCGGAGATGCTAGGGGGCAGCTCGGCCAATGGAGCGCTGAAGCGGGCCTGGTGAAACTGGATGTGCAGGGCCTGATCGTCGCTGTGTACATGGGGCAGCACGCAGGCATCGGCTGGTGCCTGCCGTGATGGCCGGCTGTCGTCTGTATCGGGATCGAGATAGTGTTGCCACATGTGCGCATAGGCCTCTTCCACGTCCCGGATCATGGACTCGGCATCGGTGAGGCGGGAGTGGCGCAGGTGTTCGCGCAGGTTCTGGCGCAAGTGGCGCAAGGCTTCCGGTTGCCTGGCCAGTTCCACCGCGAGTTGGCAATAATGATCTTCTGAGCCGGCGATCAGGTCAACGAGGCCGGCCTGTTGCATGATGCTCACGCCGACGCGGGAGAGGTGTCGGTCACCTTCCAACACGATGACCGGAACCCCCATCCACAGGGCCTCACAGGTGGTCGTGGTGCCATTGTAGGGGAAACTGTCCAGAGCGATGTCGACCCTCTGGTATTGCGCCATGTGCTCCAGCATGCTTTTGGTATAGGGGAGGATCTCGATACGCTCGGGGGCTATACCCTGTTTTTCAAACAAGTGGAGATAACGTTGGCGTGTTTCTTCCAGCGCCAGACCCTTGGATTTCAGTAGCAGGCGGCTGTTGGGCAGGGCAAGCAGGATTTTCGCCCACAGTTCCACGACATGCCGGTTGATTTTCTTCAGGTTGTTGAATGAACCGAAAGTAATGAAACCGTTGCGCTCACAGGGGGGGGGCGTGATGTCCGGCACATTGACCGGGGGTTGATAACAGAGAAAGCCGTGCTTCAGGCGCAGCAAGGTCTCGGTATGCCATTGCTCGCTGTGTCCGGGGGGATCGGCCCAGGCATCGGTGATGCGATAGTCCATGGTGTCCAGGCCAGTGGTGTCGGGATAGCCCAGGTATGTTACCTGGATGGGAGCGGGTTTGCGCGCCAGGGCCTTCATGCGGTTGTAGGCGGTGTGGCCGGCCAGGTCCACCAGGATATCGATCTTGTCCTGGCGGATACGCTGGCAGAGTTCGTCGTCGGTCAGCCTATGGGTGTCACGCCAGTGATGCGAGAGCGTCTTGAGATGCTCGGTCAATTCGTCCGGGGTGGAGGTGTCGGAATAACAGAATATCTCGAACCTTTCCGCATCGTGGGATTTCAGCAGGGGGACGAAAAAATATGCCACCGAGTGAACCTTGAAATCCGGCGACAGGTAGGCGATGCGCAGGCGCCTGTCGGTGGTATTCAGCTTCTTGTGTTCGAAGCGGGGTAGCTGGCCATGGCGCCTGGCCCATTGCAGGTGTTCTTCGAACAGGGTCTGGGCATCAATCTCGGGGTCGTAGTGCAGATCGAGCAGGTAATTGGAATGTACACTGTGCAGGGAAGGATCTGCCTGTAGCGCGCGGCGCGCCAGCGCCAGGGCCTTGTCTATCTGCCCGGTTTCGGCATAGGTGATGGCGAGATTGCCCATGGCCTTGGCTTCGGAAGGGTCCAGTTCGATGACTTTTTCTAGGTGGAAGATGGCATCGCTGTAGGCCTGGTTCATATAGTGTATGGCAGCCAGGTTGATGTGTGCGCTGCACAGTCCGGGTTCACGGGCCAGGGCCTGTTCATAGAAGTGAATGGCCTGGCCGTGATCATTGATGCGATGATGACACAGTCCCAGGTTGTAGATGACTCTGGCGTTGCTGCCATCGATGCGCAGGGATTTTTCCAAGTAGCCTATGGCTTCTTCGAAACGGTTCTGGTCCAGGCAGGCCTGACCCAGGCTGGCCAGCAACGGCGCATTGTCGGGGTGTTCGGTGAGCAATAGCCGGTAGAGTTTTTCCGCCCTGGCAAAGTCACCGGCCTGGTGAGCCTCGATGGCCTGGCTGCCCAGGGTTTCGTTCTGTGCCTGCTGTCGTTTCTTGCGTTTCGCCCGCGCCATGTTTTCACTGGATCCTTGCATCATGAGATTGTGGTTATTTGTACGCAAGCAATATGCCGTTTCGGCTGCCGCCGGGAGGCAAGAGTTTGCCTATCGGCGGCAAGGATTGTGGAATCTGATCATCTGGCTATTTCTTCTGGGGACCACTCGAACAGAATTGACAAAAGGCTATTTCGTTGTAACTATATGATTTAAAACAAATAATTTATTTTATTGTGGCATGGGCCAAAGAGTTGGCATGTGGCCTGCAGTTGTGCTGGGGCAAGAAGCATGTTGCGTGCTTGCCGAGTCGCGGAGAACGCAAAGTACGTGGTCCGTGAGTGCAAGCGGGTTTGCACAGGCAAGATTCGTACTTTAAACGACATGAGGAATTTCAGCCATGCCTCAAATAATCAACACCAATATCATGTCCCTGAATTCGCAGCGGAACCTCAACCGCTCCCAGGGAGCCATGCAGACCGCCTTGTCCCGCCTGTCTTCCGGCCTGCGGATCAACAGCGCCAAGGACGATGCCGCGGGCCTGGCGATTTCCGAGCGCTTCACCTCGCAGATAAAGGGGCTCACGGTGGCGGCACGAAATGCCAACGACGGTATTTCCCTGTCCCAGGTGGCCGAGGGCGCCCTGGGTGAAATCGGCAATATCTTGCAGCGTATTCGCGAGCTGGCGGTGCAATCCATCAATGCCACCAACTCCGCCACCGATCGCCAGGCCCTGAACGCCGAGGTGGGGCAGTTGACCGCGGAACTGGATCGGATTGCCAAGACCACCGAGTTCAACGGCCAGAAGATTCTCGATGGTTCCTTCACCACGGCCTTGTTCCAGGTGGGGGCCAATGCCAACCAGATGATCGTGGCCACCACGGCCAATTTCCAGGCCAATCAATACGGTGACTATCGTGTCGAGGGTTATGGCACCTCGGTGGCCACGGCCTCGCGTTATCTTGCCGCCAACAGTTTCAGCGTGGTGGGCTCGGAAGGGGCGGCGACAATCAGCTTCGCCGCTGGTGCCAGCGCCAAGGATATTGCCGCCGCAACCAACCTGGAGGCCGACAATACCGGCGTGAAGGCCTTTGCCATCACCGAGACCGATGTGACCTTCGGGGCCGCTGGTGCCTACCAATTCACCCTGGAAGGGGAGAATGCGGGTTCCCCGGTCACGGTGGGTTTTTCCATTACCGCGGCCACGGGTTCGGAAGCCTTGTCGGCGGCGGTGACGGCGTTCAACGACCAGACTGCGCGTACCGGTATCGTGGCTACGGTGAAACCGGACGGTTCGGGGATTCGCCTGACCAACTATGAAGGCGAGGACATCGTGCTGAACGACACCACTTTTACCAACAGCGGTAACGTGACGGTGACCGGCGCGGGCGCGGGCTCGGTGACTCTGACGGCGGATTCCATATCGGATCCGTCGGTGAGTGTGGGGCAGGTGATCTTCGATTCCAACAAGTCCTTCACCATGACCGGCACCGCCGCAGAGGTCTTGACCAACGCTTCGGAGGCTTCGGTATTGAAAGATGTCGCCTCACTGAGCATCGATACGGTGGACAATGCCAACGTGGCCCTGGTGATCGTGGACGCGGCCATCGCCCGGGTGAGCGATCAACGGGCCAGGTTCGGTGCCCTGCAGAGCCGCTTCGAGGCGACCATCCGGAACCTGGAGACCAGTGTGGAGAATCTCAGCGCCGCTCGTTCACGGATACGGGATGCGGATTTCGCGGCCGAGACCTCGGAGCTGACCCGTACCCAGATCCTGCAGCAGGCCGGTACCGCCATGCTGGCCCAGGCCAACCAGATTCCACAGAACGTACTCAGTCTGTTGCAGTAGATGTTTCCCCTCCGGCGGCCCGTCCCGGGCCGCCCGTTTCCCCTCGGTTTCCTGGGGTTTCGGCGCGAGCCCAAGGGTTTCGCGAGCCTGTCCGCAGCCGGACAAAATTTGCTTAAAGTTTCCCCTCAAGCGGGCGATACAGGACGTGGGAGCGGTGAATAGGCACGTGATGTCTATATCCGCTATGTCAATTCTGCGCCGGATCTCCCATGTCCGGCCCATGGGGAGAAGCAATTATGCCTCAGATTATCAACACGAATTTAATGTCATTGAATTCACAACGGAACCTGAACCGTTCCCAGAGCACCCTGAGTACGTCGCTGCAGCGTCTGTCATCCGGTCTGCGGATCAACAGCGCCAAGGACGACGCCGCGGGGCTGGCCATCTCCGAGCGGTTCACGTCTCAGATCCGGGGCCTGACCATGGCCTCGCGCAACGCCAACGATGGTATTTCCATGGCCCAGGTGGCCGAGGGTGCCCTGGCCGAGGTGGGCAATATCCTGCAACGGATTCGCGAGCTGGCGGTGCAGTCGGCCAATGCCACCAACTCGGCCTCGGACCGTCAGGCCCTGCAGGCTGAAGTGTCCCAGCTCACTGCGGAACTGAACCGTATCGCCAAGACCACCGAGTTCAACGGCACCAAGCTGCTCGATGGCAGCAATGCCACCTCTCTGTTCCAGGTGGGCGCCAATGCCAACGAGACCATCGTGGCCACCACCAACAACTTCAAGACCAGCCAGTTTGGCGACTACCGGGTGACCGGTCGCGCCACCGAAGCCTTTGCGGGCACCAACGGACGCTATGATGCCACCACCGCGGCCTATGATTTCCGCATCGTGGGCTCCGAGGGCTCGGCGTCCATCAACATCAGTGCCGGTGACAGCGCCAAGGACGTGGCCGCGGCGGTCAACCTGGTCAAGGACAGCACGGGTGTGACCGCCACCGCGACGACCGAGGTCACCCTGACTTTCGCCGCCGCGGGCTCCTATCAGCTGACCCTGGGCTCCGATCAGGGTACAAGTACCGCTGATGCCGTCACCCTGGGTTTCTCGATCAGCGCCAACACCGGTGTCGAGGCCTTGTCCGCGGCGGTGAATGCCTTCAATGACCAGACCGCCACCACTGGCGTGGTGGCCACGGTGAAGGACGATGGCTCCGGCATCACCCTGACCAACTATGAGGGTGAGGAGATCGTGGTGCGTGACACCACCTTCCAGAACAGTGGCAACGTCACCGTGACCGGTGGCGCGGGTTCTGCCCAGACCCTCACCGCCAATACAGCGGCCGACACGGTCACGGTGACCGGCAAGGTGGTGTTCGACTCCACCAAGAGTTTCACCATCGACAGTACCACGGGCACGGCGACCCTGGTGTTGACCGCCACCAGCGGCGGTTCCGAGGCTTCGTCACTGCAGGCGGTGAAGGATCTGGACATCAGCTCGGTGGCCGGCGCCAACGATGCCCTGGTGATCGTGGATGCGGCCATTGCCCAGGTGAGCAACCAGCGGGCCAAGTTCGGGGCCCTGCAGAGCCGCTTCGAGGCCACGGTGCGTAACCTGGAGACCAGCGTGGAAAACCTCAGCGGAGCGCGGTCACGGATCAGGGACGCCGATTTCGCGGTGGAGACCTCGGAGCTGACACGTTCGCAGATCCTGCAACAGGCCGGTACGGCGATGTTGGCCCAGGCCAACTCCATACCGCAGAACGTCCTCAGTCTCTTGGGGTAGGCCGGCAATAAGTGAGGCTATAATGGGGGGAACACTGCGAAGGGTTCCCCCCATTCTGCCAGGAGGATAGCGACATGCCCGCGGACATCAACAGCAATATCCCGGTGAGTTCGGCGCCCGTGCAGCAACTGACCCGGCAGAGAAGCACGGAGAAATCGCCTCTTGCAGTTACTTCCCAGGTTCAGCCAAGGGGTGGCACGACTGTCAACTCCGCGCCAGAGCCGCCGCAAGCCGACCCCGCCGCCAGCGATCAACTCGATGACGCCGTCAAGGGCCTGGAACAATTCATCCAGAGCAACCGGCGGGAGCTGCGTTTCAGTGTCGACGATGATCTGGGGCGTACCGTGGTGACCATACTGGACAGTAACAACGAAGTGATTCGCAAGATCCCCTCCGAGGAAGTGCTGGCCATTGCGCGCCGCATCAAGGAGGCCTCGTCGGATGCCGAGGTCAACCTGTTTTCGGCCAAGATATAATAGTATGGCGTGTATTTTGCACATTCAGCCTGGCAGGTAGTGAATGTGATCCAGTTTCAGGGCCATGGCGTCGTCCAGGGCGACAGGCCCGGGGAGGTATGAATGGGAATTTCTTCCTTGGGAATCGGCTCGGGGCTCGACATCAACGGGATGATCAGCCAGCTCATCGCCGCCGAGGGGCAACCCAAGACTGCTCGCCTCGATAGAAAGGAAGCCGAGCTCCAGGCGCAGATTTCGGCCATGGGTTCGGTATCGGCGGTGCTTTCCGATCTCCAGTCCACGGTCACGGCATTGACCGACAGCAGTGAATTCTTCAGCCTCAAGGCCAAATCCAGCAATACCGATCTGTTTACCGCCACTGCCGGCAGCGAGGCGGTAGAGGGTATCTACTCCATCGAGGTACAACAGCTTGCCGAGGCCCAGTCCCTGGCTACCACCGCGTCGGTGACCGATCTCAGCCAGATCATCGGCACCGGCACGCTTTCGTTCAGTTTCGCCTCCGATGGTTACACGGCTACCGAAACGGTTGATATCACCGACGGCACGCTCACGGGTATCCGCGATGCCATCAACAGCGCCGATATCGGCGTGGATGCCAATATCGTATTCGATGGCACCAACTATCGCCTGGTCCTCAATGCCCAGACGGGCACCGACAATGCCATGCGCATCACGGTGAGCGACAATGCCGACAGCAGCAATACCGACAATGCGGGCCTGTCCATGCTGTATTTCAACGGCACCAGCGGCACCAACATGGAGGAGACCAACACCGCGCAGGATGCTCAGATCAGCATCGACGGCATTCAGGTGACCAGTGCCTCCAACACCATTACCACGGCCATATCCGGTGTGACCATCGAACTGGAGAAGGCCGAGCTCAATACCATCTCCACGCTCACCGTGTCCCAGGATACCAGCAGCCTGGTGAGCAAGGTGAGCGATTTCATCGACAGCTTCAACATGGTGGCCCAGACCATCAAAGACCTGACCTATTACAATCCCGATACCGAGGAGTCGGGGCTGATGATCGGTGATGCCACGCTGCGAGGTATCGATACCAGCCTGCGGCGCGTCTTGGGCCGCATGGTCGGCAGTGTCACCGACACATACAATTCCCTGGCCAATCTGGGAATCACCACCGAGCGAGACGGCAGCCTGAGTTTCGACAGCAGCAAGCTGGAGGCGGCGCTGGCCGACAACCCGGAACAGGTGGCGGCAATTTTTGCCGGTGGCACGGTCTCCGATGCCGCCAACAGCTCGATCAACTACAAATACCGTTTCAGCAATATCCCTGCGGGGGCACCGGAGCAGAACCCTTCTCTGATCAACTTGTCCATTTCCCAGGAACCGACCCATGGCACCTTCTCCGGGGCCGAGATGACGCCGAGCTTTCCCTTCACCATCGTCGGTACCGGTTACAGCTTCGATATCTCCGTTGATGGCGGGGCCGCGGTCAGTGTGAGCCTGGTCGATGGCACCAGTTTTGGCAGCAAGGATATTCTCGCCACCTACATGCAGAACCAGATCAATGGCGCCTTGAGTACGGCGGGGCAGGCGGCGACGGTCACGGTGAGCTACAACAGCGAAACCAATGGTCTCGACATCGCGTCGGACAGCTGGGGCTCGGCGTCGTCCATTCAGTTGACCAACGTCTCCAGCCTGATGATTTCCCAACTGGGTTTCGCCGAGATGACGACCGCAGAGACGGGCCTGGACATCGCCGGGTCGGTGGATGGCGAAAGCGCCACCGGTTCGGGGGCCACGCTGACGGTGGATGCCGGTGGCAATTATGCTGGCATGATAGTTGAATATATCGGGGGTGAGGCCGGAGGGAATACGGCCGAGGACAGCCTCAGCGGCATCATGAGCCAGATGGCGGAGCTGCTCGATGGTTATCTGAGTTCTTCAGGGATTATCCAGTCCAAGACCGACAGCTACAACAGTCAGATCGAGGACATTGGAGAACAACGGGAAACCCTGGCGCGCCGGCTGGATGCCCTGGAACAGCGCTATATTTCCCAGTTCACCGCCATGGACATTTTCGTGGCACAAATGAATTCGACCGGCAGTTACCTGTCGCAACAATTGCAGGCACTGGCCAATCTCAACAAGAAGCGCTAGTGCATGGCAGGCTAGAGTATGAAGGAGTGAATGGATGAATCCGTCCAATGCACGAAATGCAATCCAGCAATACGGTCAGCTCGGGCCCAAGCTCGATGCCAACTTCGTCAGCGCGCATCGCATCATTCAAATGCTGATGGAGGGCGCACTGGACAAGCTTGCCATCGCCAAGGGACACATGGAGCGGGGTGAAGTGGCCGAGAAGGGTAGCTTCATCAGCTGGGCCATCTCCATCATCGAAGGTTTGCGTGCCAGCCTCGATCCCAAGGCGGGCGGCGAGTTGGCGGCCAACCTCGAGGCCCTGTACGACTATATGCAGCGACGCCTGGTGGAGGCCAATGCCACCAACGATGTGGAAATGCTCGACGAGGTTGCCGGTTTGTTGCGTAACATCAAGAGCGGCTGGGATGCCATTCAGGACGCACCCGAGGCCAAGCGCCCGGCGGAGCCCAGCACCACCGAGTAAGGAGGATCTGTGGTGGCGGACGAGTATGTGACAGCCATGCGCAAACTGCTGGCGCTGAGCGAACGCATGCTGACGTATCTGCAACAACAAAACTGGCTGGCGGCTCGCGACCTGGAGCGTGAGCGCCAAGCCTTGATCGCCCATTTCCCCTCCCTGCCCACGACGGCACAGGCCATCGAAGAAGCCTATTCTCTCGCCGCCCGGGCCGAGCAATGCAACCGTCGCCTGCTGGAACTGGGCCAGCGACAGCTCCAGCAATATACCCAGGACAAGGCCATGCTCGACAAGCGCCGGCGCGCCGTACTGGCCTATTCCAGATAAACCCTGAACTTCAGCCGCCACACGACCCGCGCACTATTTGATGTCTCGGCAACTCGTCCTGCAAGGGACGGGTTTTCAGCGGGAACGGCTGGCTCTATTCCAATGGCGTTTTCTCGCGCTGATCAGTTCTTGACT
Source organism: Gammaproteobacteria bacterium (assembly GCA_015487785.1). Lineage (GTDB taxonomy): Bacteria > Pseudomonadota > Gammaproteobacteria > S012-40 > S012-40 > S012-40. Next base: position 74,070 of record WFPC01000025.1, read on the forward strand.
CAAACCATGGCGTGTTTTTTCGCAGAGCGAGCGCGAATTCCCTTGCTTCCCGGAATACGGGTGACTTGTGCGACTAAGGCTTTCCTGCCCGCAAGGCCATCTTCCGATACTGTTGTTCCACGGCACGTGCCAGTGCCTTTCCATCCATCAACCGTGATGCGCGCAAGCGGTTTCTCAGCGTTTGCCTGAGTTGCCGGCGTTTTTCTCCATCGGCGGCCAGGGCCAATGCCTTGGCAATATAGCTCTCTTCATCGGTGGCGATGAATTCGTCCAGGCCGGCGTTGTGCAACAGGCTGACACCGGTTCTCGCGGCATGGCGATCGCCGGCCAGGGTGATCACCGGTACTCCCATCCATAGCGCTTCGCAAGTGGTGGTGGTGCCGTTGTAGGGAAAGGTATCCAGGGCGATGTCGATAGCCTGATAACAGGCCAGGTGGCTCTGTGTGTCCGGTGTGTGCGGCAACAGCTCGATACGCCGGGGATCCAGCCCCTGGCGGGCAAAGCGTTGCAGCAAGTGGCGCTGGCTTTGCGGGTCGGCGAAGGCGCGTGCCTTCAGTACCAGCCGGGCCGGGGGCAGGGCCGCCAGCAGGCGGGACCAGCAGTTGAGCAGGGGAGCGGAGAGCTTGGCCGGGTTGTTGAAGCAGCCCAGCCGGATCGCATCGTCTTGCGCGTCCGTGACGGGCAAGGCTTGCGGTGCTTCATCGGGGGGATGATAACAGAGGAAACCGCTGTCCAGGCGAATCAGCGTCTCGCAATGATGCCGGTCCTCGCCCGGGTCGGGATCGGTCCAGGCATCCACCAGGCGATAGTCCATGGCAGGATTGCCCGTGGTGTTGGGATAACCTAGGTAACTCACCTGCACCGGGGCCGCGCGTAGGGCGAACAGGCCCTGGCGGTTGTCGGCGGTGTGGCCAGAGAGATCCACCAGGATGTCGATACCGTCCTTGCGAATCTGTTGCAGGGCCTGGTGGTCGTCCATGCGGCTGATATTGTGCCACTGCGGGCACAGGTTGCGCAGTTGTTCACTGGTCCGGTCTTCCGCGCGGCAATTGCTGTAGACATGGATTTCGAATTGCCCGGAATCGTGGTGGCTGAGCAAGGCGCGCATGAAATAGGCCACCGAGTGGGCGCGCAGGTCGGCCGAGACATAGCCGATGCGCAGACGTCCCGAGGCGGGCGCGGGCGGGGGGGCATCCACCGGATGGGCGCGGGGGCCATGGCGCCGGTGCAGGGCCAGCACTTCGTGCTTGTCCAGCCACCAGGCGTAGTTCAGGTTCATCAGGAAATTCGACCGCAGCTTGGCATTGTCTGGCGCCAGGCTCAGGGCCTTGTCCAGCAGGGCATGGGCTTGTTCGATGTCGCCGCGTTGCTGATGAGCGGCGGCCCAATTGATATGGGCATCGACGAAGTCCGGCTGGATTTCGCAGGCGCGTTGGAAACAACGGATGGCTTCGCTGATGAGCCCCTTGCTCTTGAGATAATTGCCGCGGTTGTTCAGGGCCTCGAAGCAGTCGGGATCGATGCGCAGAGCCTCGTCGTAGTGTTCACAGGCTTCATCGAAGCGGGCCAGGGCCTCCAGGGCAGTGCCGATGTTGTTGTGACACATGGCATGATTGGGGGCGATACGCAAGGCCGCCTGGTAGCTGGCGATGGCCGCCTCGGGTTGCATCAAGGCCTGTTGGATGACGCCGAGATTGTACAGTATGGTGGCCTCGCCGGGGGCCAGTTCATGGGCCTTGCGCACCAGTTTCAAGGCTTCACGGTGGCGGCCCTGCTGATGTCTGAGCAATCCCAGAAAGTGATTGGGTTCGATGGCACGTGGAAACTGGCGCAACACCGCACGGTAGCCGGTTTCAGCCTGTTCCAGATGCCCTTGCTCGTGGGCTTGCACTGCCGCGGCAAAAATCTGCTGAAGATCGGTTTGGCGAGTGGCCATGCAGGTCACCTTCGATGGAATCCCGCTTGTGCAAGGCAATGATCATTCCGGCAGGGCATTTTCCAGGGGCTGGATGAATTCCCGGTAGTGTCTCCAGCGGTGCACGGCGTGCCGGTAAACGGGCTGGCGGGCCTGGTACAGGCTGGCCGTGGTGATGCTGGCATGCTGATTAGCGGTATGGTCCAGCCCGTTGGCCGGTTCCGGCAACTGGCAGTAGGCGAGCAGCCTGGCGGTTTCCTCGGCGGGCGTTTCGACCAGCACCTCGTAGTCGATATGATGAATCTCCAGCGGCAGAACCGCTTGCCAATGCTGCATCAGGCGTTGGTATTGTCCATGGAACAGACCCAAGTGCTCGAGGGAATAACTGAACTCGTGACGGTGGCTGAAGTCGTGAAAATAGCACGACAGGCAGGTGTCGCGGGCATCGCGCCGCAAGTGGATGATGCGGGCGCGGGGAAACAGCAGGGCGATCAAGCCCAGGTGAATGAAATTGAGCGGGGTCTTGTCGATGAGACAATGCGCCGCCGGAGCCTGAGCCGTTCTCTGTCGCAGATAATCCAGGGCCAGGGTGTGAGCGGTGTCGCGATCGAGCTGCTGAAAGCAGCGGGGTGAGGGCGTGTTGTGCCCCGTGATTCGGGGCATGGCGGCAGCGATCTGCTGCAGGTAGTCCAGCTCGCCGGCGCTGTGAACCAGAGGGTGGCTCACCAGTATCTGTTCCACCAGGGTGGTGCCCGAGCGCGGCATGCCCACGATGAAGGTGGGGCGCGGATCGGTATCGCCGAAATCCTGCCGACGGGCGAAGAAGTCGGCCGAGAACACCGATATGAGTTCGGATATGAAGGCGGTGAAACGCGCCCCGTCGAACTGAGCCTGTTTCAGGGCATTGCCCTGGTGGTAATGTTCGAAGGCCGTGGCGTACTGGCCTACGTCGTCGTGTAACTTGCCCAGGGCGAAATGGAGTTTGAGCCGCGCCGGGGGGCCGAGGTCCTGCCCGGCGAGCAGGCGCTGCATTTGGGTGCTTTCTTCGGGCAGGCTGGAAAAACGCTGGGTATAAACTAGGTTGTAGAGACTTTCCACCCGGCAGGGATCGTATTTCAAGGCCTGTCGCAGGGCCTTGGCCGCGGCGGCGTGTTCGCCGGACTCGTTCAACAATACGCCTAGATTGTTGTAGGCCTGAGGAAAATCGGGCTTGATGGCGATGGCTTGCCGGTAATGGTGAATGGCAGCCGCCGCCTGCCCCAGTTGCTGGCGGGTCAGCGCCAGGTTGTAGTGCAACACCGCATCGTTCTCAGTGTGCGCCAGCGCCTGGTGAAAGAACTGGCAGGCTGTTTCCAGCTTGCCGTTGTCGCGCGCGATGAGCCCAAGGTAATGGGCCGCGGCGGTATTTTCCGGTTGTTGCTCCAGTACCTGGCGATAACAATGCTCCGCCTGTTCCAGGGCGCCCCGCTTGTGTTGCTGGATGCCTTGCTGGAGCAATTGCTCGACGTCGACCATGGTAGCCGGATTCATCGGCCACCGTCCGGAAAATGTCCTGTAAACATGGTGCCTGCCGCTATGTCATTGAACCGATAGCAGGACATCGGCAGGCGGAGAGAAAGCTTGAATCTTGCTCCGCCGCCATGGCTGGCGGCGGAGCAAGGTGGATCAGTACCCGGAGGTCCAGCCGTTGCGCCCCAGGATCATGCCCAGGGAGATCAGGGCATCGGCGTATTGCGACTGAGACAATTTGTTGATCAGACGGGTGGTCATGGCATTGAAGGGGGCATGGGTGTCCTCGGTGAAAATGGCTTCGATGCAGAACAATACCAGGGAGGCGTGCACGTGGGCTTCCACGTCGTCGCCCAGGGCGAAGAAATCGGCTTTCTGTTGTTCGTAGAGGGTGCGCCATTCATCGTCCATGTTGTATTGCCAGTTCCATTCACGGAACAACAGGGGCAAGGCCAGCAGTTCATAGGCGAAATCGTGGGGTTGATGGGATTCGATGATGCGCTTGAGGCTATTGAGCCAGATCATGCCCAGTACATAGAATTCATCGGAGTGGGCATCGACGAATTCCAGCGTCTTGGGTTCGAGAAACTCGATCAGGGCATGGGCCAGTTCCTCGGGCGTTTCCAGTTGGGCAAGCTGAACCATGGTGAAATCGATGAGATCCACCGGATTTCTTTCGTTGATCGGGAAGCGGATGGGGGTCAGGCTGAGCTGTTCCAGGACGTCGTGTTCACCCATGAGCTGTTCGGTTTGCATGTCATAACTCCTTGATGAATTTTAAGAAATTCCAATAGCCTGGGAGCAGGCCCCGGCCCTGCGCGGGCCGTTTTCGTAGGAGGTGTGTAGCAGGGGATGTGCCAGCATCGCCGTGACGGCGTAGTTGGATTTTCAGCCCCGGAAGAGAATGAAACCAGATCAATGGCTTATCTCTCAAATCAAATTGGCGACAATATTTTGACATGCCCGAAATTTAGTGTTTTACTTAGTCTAACGCGGGCTCCGCTGGCAAGATTTGCCGCAGCGGCAAGGGTCCCGGGCGGCATTCCATACACCCACAAAGCACGAGGGCGACGCAATGAGTGAAACGGCATTGACGGTTTTGGTTGTGGAGGACGACGGACAAAAGCGCCAGGTCTACCGTGGCGTGTTGGACTTTATCGACCAGGAGGCCCGCATAACCGATTGTCGTCACTGGAAGGAGACCCTCACTCAGAGCCATGGCATCGGTATCGTGCTGTTGGGCGACTGTGGCAGCGACGAAGCCCTGCTCAAGGTCTACAACGGTATCCGGGAAATCGACGACAAGCTGCCCGTGCTGCGCCTGGTGGACAAGGCGCGGCAAAATCCCAAGAACCAGAGCGAGATCGAGCGCCAGATTCAGAACGACTGTTTCGAGACCATTGCCCTGCCGCTGAAATACACCCAACTCAGCGACGCCCTGCACCGCGCCACTGTCTATCGTGCCTCCCATGCCGAACCCAAGTCGGGTGGCTCGCCCGAGTTGTTTCGCAGCCTGGTGGGCAACAGCCGGGCGGTGCGCAATATTCGTGAGATGATGGGGCAAGTGGCCGATTCCGAGGCCACCGTGTTGATTCTCGGTGAGTCGGGCACGGGCAAGGAGGTGGTGGCGCGCAACCTCCACTACAATTCGGCGCGGCGCAACAAACCCTTCGTGCCGGTCAACTGCGGCGCCATTCCCCCGGATCTGCTGGAGAGCGAACTGTTCGGGCATGAAAAGGGCGCCTTCACCGGCGCCATCAGTGCCCGCCAGGGTCGTTTCGAAATGGCCGAGGGAGGGACTCTGTTCCTCGACGAAATCGGTGACATGAGTCTGCACATGCAGGTGAAACTGTTGCGGGTGCTGCAGGAGCGCACCTTCGAACGGGTGGGCAGCAACAAGAGCATCACCGCCAATGTGCGCATCATCGCCGCCACCCATCGCAACCTGGAAAAACTGATCGAGGAAGGCAAGTTCCGCGAAGACTTGTTCTATCGTCTCAATGTGTTTCCCATCGAGATGCCGCCGTTGCGTGATCGCATCGATGACATTCCCTTGTTGATCAATGAACTGATCGCGCGCATGGAGGCGGAGAAGCGCGGTTCGGTTCGCTTGACGCCGGCGGCGGTAATGGCTTTGTGCCAGTATCGCTGGCCGGGCAATGTGCGTGAGCTGGCCAATCTCATCGAGCGGCTGGTCATCATGTACCCCTTTGGCGTGGTGGATGTGAACGACCTGCCGGAAAAATTCCGTCCCAAGGGCAAGGCCAGTGGTGGCGAGGGCGCGGTGGAGGCTGCCGACATGAGCATGACCTCCGGTGCTGCCCCGGCCGAGGTGATGGAATTGTTTTCCCCGCCCCTTTCCCAGCCGCGTCTGCCGCGGGAAGGCCTGGATCTGAAGGAACATCTGAGCAGCCTGGAATATACTCTGATCAAGCAGGCCCTGGACGATGCCGATGGCGTGGTGGCCCACGCCGCCAAGCGCTTGAAGATGCGCCGTACCACCCTGGTGGAAAAGCTGCGCAAGCATGGCTTGCAGCGCAATGCTGAAGTGTCGAGAGTTTGACGTTCCTGAAAAATAATTACCAATCTATTGATTTCAAAATAAAAATATTCCGGGCATAGAAGTTGCTCTGAGTCTTCCCGTTACAGTTAGGGGAGAGCAGGGCACGTGGCGACACCGGAAACCAACAACGATGGCAAGCAAGGCCTGGAACAGGCCTTTCATGTCTTCAACGACGTCGCCGCCACCCTCACCGCTTCCTATGAAACGCTCGAGGCCCGCATTGGCGAGCTCAACCGTGAATTGAGCAGCCATGACGAGAACCTGCGGCGCCTGCGGGAAAAGGAGCGCCTCGCCAATCGACTGCTCGATGTGTTCAATGCTTTGCCCGCCGGGGTGGTGGTGATCGACCGCCAGGGTGTGGTGCGAGAATGCAATCCCATCGCGCGAGAGTTGCTGGGCGAGCCCCTGCAGAACGAACTCTGGCGCGACGTGATCGGTCGCGCCTTCAGGCCGGCGCCGCAAAACGGCACCGAACTCATACTCAACAATGGCCGCATCGTCAGTCTGTCCACCTGTCCTCTGGGCAGCGAGCCCGGCCAGATCATTCAATTGGTGGATGTCACCGAGACCCGCGCCCTGCAGGTGGCGGTGGAGCGCTATAAGCGCCTGTCGGCCATGGGCGAGATGACCGCCAAGTTGGCCCACCAGATTCGCACGCCCCTGGCTTCGGCCATTCTTTACATGTCGCAATTGGCCAAGAACGCCTTGGGCGAGGCAGAACGGCGCAAATTCGCCGAAAAGAGCCTGTCGCGGCTGCAACATCTGGAGCAACTGGTGGAAGACATGCTGGCCTTTACCCGTGGTGGCGGCGAGGGACGGCAGGTGGTGGCGGTGAGTGATTTTCTACGGCAATGCCGGCAGGCGGTTGAGCCCAGTGTGGAGTCCGGCGGGGCCTTGCTCACGCTGGAAGACCAGGCCGGTGGAGCCCGGGTGTATATCAACAGCGATGCCCTGATCGGTGTGCTGCAAAACCTGGTGGACAATGCCCTGCATGCCTGTGAGGGCCGCCAGCCCCGCCTGCACCTGGCAGCCCGACTGGTCAGCGAGCACAGCAAGCTGCCCTCGGTGGACATCAGTCTGCGCGACAACGGCCCGGGTATTGCCGAATCTCACCTGGCGCGCATTTTCGAACCCTATTTCACCACCCGTTCCCAGGGCACCGGGCTGGGTCTGGCGGTGGCGCGCTCGGTGGTACAGGGCCACGGCGGCAGCATCTGGGTCGATAGCCGGGAGGGCGAGGGCAGTTGTTTCGTGATCCGGCTGCCCTTGAGCCAGGCCGGCAGCAATCTTGAGACGGAGGAGGAGTGATGGCACAGGCCACAGTGATGATCGTGGAAGATGACGCCGATCTGCGTGAGGCGCTTGCCGATACCCTGGAACTGGCCGGTTATCGGGTGGTGGGGGCCGGCAATGGCAACGTTGCGCTGGATCATCTGGAGAACGAGGATGTTCGCATGGTGATCAGCGACGTGCAGATGGAAGGCATGGACGGTCACACCCTGCTCAAGCGTATCAAGTCCCGGCATGCGGAGATTCCGGTAATTCTCATGACGGCCTATGGCACCATCCCCAAGGCGGTGGAAGCCATGCACGACGGGGCCGCCGATTACCTGGTCAAGCCCTTCGAGGCCGAGGTCATCGTCAACATGGTGTCTCGTTATCTGCCGCCTGGCGAGGAGCTGGAGGGGAATCTGGTGGCCGAGGACCCGCGTACTCAGGAGGTGCTGGCCCTGGTGCAGAAGGTTGCCGCCAGCGATGCCACCATCCTGATCTCGGGAGAGAGCGGTACCGGTAAGGAGGTGTTCGCCCGGCAGATCCATCGCTTGTCATCACGTGCCGAGGGGCCTTTCGTGGCCATCAACTGCGCGGCCATTCCAGAAAACATGCTCGAGGCCATGTTGTTCGGTTATGAAAAGGGCGCCTTCACCGGAGCCTACAAATCCAGTCCGGGCAAGTTCGAGCAGGCCGACGGTGGCACTCTGTTGCTCGACGAAATCTCGGAAATGGATCTTGGCCTGCAGGCCAAGTTGCTGCGCGTATTGCAGGAACGCGAGGTGGAACGCCTGGGGGGCAACAAATTGATTGCACTGGATGTGCGGGTACTGGCCACCACCAACCGGGATATGCGCGAGGAAGTGCGCCAGGGGCGTTTCCGGGAAGATCTCTATTATCGTCTGAACGTGTTTCCGGTGCATCTGCCGCCCTTGCGCGAGCGTCCCCGTGACATCGTGCCCATGATGCGACACTTGTTGCGCCGGCACATGGCGGGCAGTGGCAAGCCGACACCCGAGCTGAGCGAGCAGGCGCAACGGAAGTTGCAGGCCCACGCCTGGCCGGGCAATGTGCGTGAACTGGACAATGTGGCCCAACGTGCATTGATTTTGCAAACAGAAGGACGCATCGGTGCCGAACACATCATGTTCGAGCCGGAGACCATGGGTGGCAGCACTCCGGCGAGTCGCGAAACGGTGGCGGAGCAGCCGGCCGACCTGCTGGGGGAAAACCTCAAGAGCCGTGAGCATCGCCTGATTCTCGAGGCCCTCAAGGCCGCCAACGGCAGCCGCAAAACCGCCGCCGAGCGCTTGGGTATCAGTCAGCGTACCTTGCGTTACAAGCTGGCCCGCATGCGCGATGCTGGCCTGGAAGTGCCCAGCGCCTACGGCGCAGGTTATTGAACAAGGGGAGGATCAAACATGAGCCAAATCGACATGACCCGCATGTTGGCGGACTTGCAGCGCCTGGCGGCACAGGCCCAGGCCACCACCACCGTCAAGCAAGCCGAGACCCAGGCAAGCGATTTCTCCAGCCTGTTCAAGCAGGCGGTGGATGGCGTCAATGGCATGCAGCAACAGGCCGGCAAGTTGAAAAAGGCCTTCGAGTTGGGCGAGCCCGGGGTGGATCTGCCGCAAGTGATGGTGGCCTCGCAGAAGGCCAGCGTGGCCTTCTCGGCCATGGTACAGGTGCGCAACAAGCTTGTGGAAGCCTACAAGGAAGTCATGAGCATGCCGGTGTAGACCTCCGTTTCCATCAATACTCGATAAACAATAAACAATCATCATGGCAGTAGCAGGCGCAGAAAATCTTCCCGAATCCGGTTTGCCGCAGGACCAGCTCCCCGCCACCGAGGTGAATTCCGGCGCTCCGGCGACGACGGCGTCGTCCCCCGACGCTGGTCGTCCCAGCGGCATCCAGGTGATGCAGGAAAAGTTTCATGCCCTGGGGCGGGCCAAGCAGATCCAGTTGATCGTGGCCGTCGCCGCCACCATTGCCCTGATGGTCAGCATCATCTACTGGTCCACGGGCTCACCCTACAAGCTGCTCTATGGCAATCTGTCGGCCAAGGCCGCGGCGGAGATCATCGATGTATTGCAGCAGGAAGGCATCGATTATCAACTGGACGAGATCAGCGGCGAGATCCTGGTGCCGCCGGAGAAGATCCACGACATCCGCATCAAGCTGGCCAGCCAGGGACTGCCCAAGCAGGAGGGCGAGGGGTTCGAGATTCTCGATCGTGACCAGGGCTTCGGCACCAGCCAGTTCATGGAAAAAGCGCGCTATCATCGGGCCCTGGAGGGCGAGCTGGCCCGCTCCATCGCCGGCATAGAGAGTGTCAGCTCGGCACGGGTTCATCTGGCCATTCCCAAACAATCGGTCTTCATCCGCGATCGCCGCGAGCCCAGTGCATCGGTACTGGTGAACCTGAAACAGGGGCGCAGCCTGGGCGAGGCGCAAATCGCCGCCATCACCCACATGGTGGCGGCCAGCATTCCCGACCTGAAGGCGGAGAACGTCACCGTCATCGACCAGAGCGGGCGCATGCTCAGCAATCGTAAGCTGGATGGCGAAATGGCCATGACCACCGCCCAGTTCGACTACAAGCGCAAGCTGGAGCAATACTATATCGAGCGCATCGAGCGCATTCTCATGCCCATCGTCGGTTTCGGCGGCGTGCGCGCCCAGGTGGATGCCGACGTGGATTTCTCGATCGTCGAGAGTACCCAGGAGAGTTTCAATCCGGACTTGCCGGCGGTGCGCAGCGAGCAAGTGATCGAGGAAGAAAGCCGTGACGGGGGTGCTGCCGGCGTGCCTGGCGCGCTCACCAACCAGCCACCCGGCACTGCCACTGCACCCGAGCAGGCCAAGGGTGAGGCAGGTGGCGGGGCCGCCGCGCCGCCCACCCGCAAGAGCCGGCGTTCCACTTTCAACTATGAACTGGACAAGACCATCAGCCATGTCCGCAAGACGCCGGGGGTACTCAAGCGCCTGTCGGTGGCCGTGGTAGTGGATGACAAGGTGGTGGTGGACGAGGCGGGCAATGTCACCCGGGTGCCGCTGACGCCGGAAGAACTCAATCGTATGACCGCGCTGCTCAAGGAGGCTGTGGGTTTCAGCGTGCAACGCGGCGATACCCTGCACCTGATGAACGAGTCCTTCATGGCGCTTAAAGACCTGCCCGAGCCGCCCCCGCCGGCCTTTTGGGAGCAGGGCTGGTTCATCACCCTGGTCAAGCAGGTGGCGAGCGTATTGTTGGCTCTGTTGCTGATCTGGCTGTTGTTGCGGCCGGTGTTGCGCGAGTTGCGTAAGAAAGAAGAGCCCGAATTGCCCGAGGAACAGGCCGAGCAGGAGGCCGAGGAGGCGGACGAACTGCAGGCCATCGTCATGGAGCCGGTGCCGGCCGACACCAAGACCGCGCTCACCAGTATCACGACCGGCATGAGCGAGCAGGAGTGGCGCGCGCTGGGCATCAGCCAGGAAGAATACGAAGTCATGCTGGATGTGTTGCGCAAGACGGTCACCGAAGATCCGCGCGTGGTGGCCCAGGTGATCAAGACCTGGGTCTCCGCCGACGAGGCCGAGGGTGGCGCGCCGGCGGTGTGACGACAACCCGAAGAAGGCAAACAGATGGCACAAGCAGACAATCAGGCCATGGTGGCCAGCGAGGAGATCGAACTGCCCGAGCTTTCGGGCAGCGAGCGCGCGGCAATCCTGTTGCTGACCCTGGGCGAGGAAGAAGCCGCCGCGGTGATGAAGCACATGGAGCCCAAGGAAGTGCAGAAGATTGGCACCATGATGGCCAGCCTGCAGAATGTCACCAAGCTCCAGGTCACCCAGGTGGTCAAGGAGTTCTATCACATCGTGCAGACCGCCACTGCCCTGGGCATGGATACCGACGACTACATCCGCAACGTACTGGTCAAGGCCTTGGGCGAAGACAAGGCCGGCAGTCTCATCGACCGCATCCTCATGGGTGGCAGCATCAAGGGCCTGGAGGCCTTCAAGTGGATGGATCCCCGCTCCATCGCCGATGTGATACGCAACGAGCATCCCCAGATCATAGCCATCGTGTTGTCATTCCTGGAGCACGACCAGGCTGCCGAGGTCCTGTCGGTGTTCCCCGAGCCGGTGCGGGTGGACGTGATCCTGCGTATCGCCACCCTGGAGGGCATCCAGCCTTCGGCCCTGCAGGAACTCAACGACATCATGGAGCGCCAGTTCGCAGGCAATGCCAATGTCAAGGCTTCCTCCGTGGGTGGGGTCAAGACCGCGGCCAATATTCTCAACTTCCTCGACAGCACCATCGAGGTGGAGATCATGGACAGTATCAAGGACGTGGACGGGGAGCTGGCGGAAACCATCGAGGAACTCATGTTCGTGTTCGACAACCTGGCCGATCTCGACGATCGTGGCATGCAGGCCTTGCTGCGTGAGGTCAGTACCGACGACCTGGTGTTGGCACTCAAAGGGGCCAGCGAGGAAATCAAGGAAAAAGTCTTTCGCAACATGTCCAAGCGCGCGGCGGACATCCTGCGCGACGACATGGAGGCCAAGGGCCCAGTACGGGTCAGCGAGGTGGAGGCGGCGCAGAAGAACATGGTTGCCGTGGCCCGCCGCATGGCCGAGAGTGGCGAGATCATGCTCAGTTCCGGTGGTGAAGAATTTCTCTGATGACAGGTCACAGCAAGATCATCCGCAAGGACGAGCGCGCCGAGATGGAGCTGTGGGATTTTCCCGTGGTGGGCGATGGCGAGCAGGACGAGTCAGGAGCCACCGATGTCGCCGGCCTGACCGCGCCGCCCACCGCCGAAAGCATAGAACAGATCCAGCAACAGGCCCACGAGGAAGCCTTTCGGCAGGGTTACCAGGAAGGCTTGCAACAAGGTCTGGAGGAAGGTCGCGAGCAGGGCTACCAGGAAGGCCTAGAGCAGGGGCGTCGCGAGGGGCTGGAGCAGGGTCAGACGCAGATCCAGCAGCAGCTTGCCCATTGGCAGGCGCTGATGCAAACCCTGGCGCGCCCGCTGGAAGAATTGGATCACCAAGTGGAACGGGAACTGGTGGCCTTGGCCATGCAGGTGGCCCGGCAAGTGGTGCGCCGGGAGATTCGTACCGATCCCGGCCAGGTCATAGGCGCGGTGCGCCGGGCAGTATCGGTGTTGCCGCTGTCGGCGCGTGACGTGCGAGTCTACCTGCATCCGGAGGATGCTGCCCTGGTGCGAGAGGCCCTGTCCGCCGACGAGGAGAGCGAGGAGGAACGTCGCTGGAAGATCGTCGAGGATCCCGCCCTGGCGCGCGGCGGTTGCGTGGTGGAAACCGAGCAGTCCCGCATCGATGCCACGGTGGAATCACGCTTGGCGGCGGTGATAGCCCAGGTCATGGGCGGGGAGCGCGAGAGTGATGCCGGCGACCCCCCGTGAACCCACCGCCTGCCGTGCCGGATTGTGGCTGGAACGGCTGCGGGCCTACAGCGCACGCGCCGCCGAACCGGTGCCGGTGAGCGTGGAGGGCAAGCTGATCCGCATGGTGGGTCTGACCCTGGAAGCCGTGGGCTGTCAGGCACCCATCGGGGCGCGCTGCCAGGTCATCAGCCCGGAGCAGAGCAGGGTGGAGGCCGAGGTGGTGGGTTTTGGCGCCGACAAGCTCTATCTCATGCCCACCGGTGAGCTGCGAGGTATCGTGCCCAATGCCCGCGTCATACCCACCGGTCGTATCTATCAGGCCCCGGTGGGCGAGGAACTGTTGGGGCGGGTACTCGATGGCGGCGGCCGTCCGCTGGATGGCCTGGGGCCCATCATCACCCGGCAACAGGCGCCCATCTACGGCAAACCCATCAATCCGCTGGCCCGTCGGCCCATCACTGAACCGCTGGACGTGGGGGTGCGTGCCATCAATGCCCTGCTCACCGTGGGGCGCGGCCAGCGCATGGGCCTGTTCGCCGGCAGTGGCGTGGGCAAGAGCGTGTTGCTGGGCATGATGACCCGTTTCACCGAGGCCGACGTGATCGTGGTGGGGTTGATCGGCGAGCGGGGACGCGAGGTGAAGGAATTCATCCAGAACATTCTCGGCCAGCAAGGCCTGGCGCGCTCGGTGGTGGTGGCGGCGCCGGCCGACAGCCCCCCCCTGATGCGGTTGCACGGGGCCGCCCTGGCCACCACCATCGCCGAGCACTTCCGCGACCAGGGCAGGCAGGTATTGCTGCTGATGGATTCACTCACCCGCTATGCCCAGGCCCAGCGGGAGATCGCTCTGGCCATCGGCGAACCACCGGCCACCCGGGGTTATCCGCCCTCGGTGTTCGCCAAGCTGCCGCAACTGGTGGAGCGGGCTGGCAATGGCGATGAGGGCGGCGGCTCCATCACCGCTTTCTACACGGTGCTGGCCGAAGGCGACGACCAGCAGGATCCCATTGCCGATGCCGCCAGGGCCATTCTCGACGGCCACGTGGTGCTCTCGCGCGAGCTGGCCGAGGCCGGGCATTATCCGGCCATCGACATCGAGGCCTCCATCAGCCGGGTGATGGCCGAGATCACCGTGGATGAACATCAGGCCGCCGCACGGCGCTTCAAGCAACTGTACTCACTCTATCAGCAAAATGCCGATCTCATCACCGTGGGCGCCTATACCCGCGGCAGCGATCCGCGCATCGAGGAAGCCATTGCCATGAACCCCAGCCTGATGAGCTTCCTGCAACAGGACATGAACCAGGCGGTGAACTACTACGACAGTCTTGCCGCCTTGCAGGCGTTGATGGCGGCTGAAGGCGGTGCCAGGCAGTGAGCAAGTCGCGCTCCAAGCGTCTCCAGCCGGTGCGCGACTTCGCCGCCGAAAAGGCCCAGCAAGCGGCCAGGGAACTGGGCGAATGCAAGGCCCGGCTGGAGCAGCAGCGCCAACAACTGCGTGATCTCGAGAACTATCATCGCGAATACGCTGCACAAATCAACCAGGCTGGCAGCTTAAGTATCGAACGTTATCAGAACATGCAGGCTTTCATGCTCAACCTCAACAAGGCCATAGAACACCAGCGGCAGATCATCGAGCGCCTGGAACGGGAATACGAAACCAAGAAAGAACAATGGTTGCAGGCGCGCAATCGAGGCAAGGCCCTGGACAAGGTGGTGGAGAAATACCGCGAGCGCGAGCGCGAGCAGGCCCGGCGCAAGTTGCAACGGGAACTCGACGATCGCGCCAAGCTGCCGCAGGGCGGCAAGGATTAGCCGCCCGCGCCGCCCGATGGTGGCCCCGCCGATGGGATCTTGTCTGCCCGGAACCCTGAAACTCCTCGCTTTCCACTCCCTTCCTGATGATTGGCACAGGGCTTGCTGATTGCTGCCTGTACATGATGGCCTTGCCGTCCGTGCGGCCAGGCATGGTGCTCAATCGACGAGAGGTGATGGCATGAGTGATGCGGCACTCACTGTGGTGATGGACTTCGTTTCCGGCAAGGGGCTGGGTGCGGCCCCGGGCAATGCTCGTGAAGGAGACGGTGATTTCGCCCGGGCCCTGAGCCAGAGCCAGGCGGCTATCGATACCGCATCGGCGCAAAAGCCATCGTCCCCGGTAACTGCCAGGCGCGAGAACAGCGAGCCCCGTGATGAGACCGGGGGCAAGAACCCCGCCGGCGAGCAGGCCCGCGAGAGCCAGGCCCGCACGGAGCAGTCGCAGGAGGAAGGGGCGACGCAAGCGGCGCGGACATCCCGCGACACGACGGACGAGCGAGCGGCCGACGACGATGCCCCCCGTGCCCGGGTCGAAGCGCAGCCCGAGGATATGTCCGGCGAGGCAAGCGCGGAAGGCCCCGTGATGTTGGCCGAGGACGCGTCCACGCAAGTGATCAACGATGAACTGCTGGCCTTGGCCGCAGGCGATGGCGTCGAACTCCAGGCCCAATGGCGTCCGGATCCGGCGCAAGGGCCAGCACAAGGTCTGCCTCTTGCCGAGGAGTTGCAACGATGGTTGCGGGAAAATGCCGGGGAAACACCGTTGGCTTCATTGACGCCAGTGGCCGACAGCGACGATACCTCGTTGTTGGGCCAGGCCGAAAACGATCGTGCCCGCCTGCTGCTCGATGCCCAGTCCAGTCCCAGGACCCTGCTGGAGGCCCTGTTGCGCAAGCAGGGTGGTAAGTCAGGACAGGAGGGCGGTGCCGAGCAAGCCTTGCGTGTCCCACCCGAGGAGAGCACGAGTATGAAGGAACAAAGCGACAGCGAATTGCTGGAAATCTTCGAGAACTTGGAGAACAGCCGTCTCAGACAGTTGATCGAGACCGCCAATGCCCAGGGCAAGACACTGCTGGAACGACGGGTGAGTGCCGAGGGTATTATCGATCAACTCACCGGTCAGCAGGGTAGCAATGACCTGGCGGAGCGTTTGAGCACCGCTGCCCCGCTGACCCAGGCGGGTCGCGCGCAACCCGCTGCAAGTGCAGCAGCGCAGCCGGCGGTCACCACCATCAATCTGCCATTGGAGGACAGCCGTTGGGGTGACGAACTGGCCAAGCGCATCACCTTTTTGATGCGCGGCCAGGTGCAACAGGCAGAAATTCGCATCACTCCCCCGGAGCTGGGGCCGGTGAACATTCGCCTCAATCTCACGCACGACCAGGCCAGTGTCAGTTTTGCCGCCCAGCATCAGATAGTGCGCGATGCCATAGAGCAATCCCTGCCGCGGCTGCGTGAAATGCTCGGCGATAGCGGTATGCAATTGGCCAATGCCGATGTGGGTTCACAGTTTCGTGGACAGCAACAGCAGGGTGAGCAGGGGGCTGCAGGCGATGGGCGCCTGAGCCCGGCTTTGTTGGCGGAGGATGACGACACACTCATCGAGCTGGAGCAACAGTCGACCAGTGTGTATATGCACGACCGCCTGGTGGATTTCTTTGCCTGAGATCAAGGGGTTGATCGAGGCCACCGTAGCTGGGCGAGGGCGAAAAGCCGGGGCGTTTCCCAGCCGCCACAGGAGATTAGCTCTAAACCTTAGCTTGCCTTCTCCATGGCCAGGCTGGTGTGGCGTTTTTTCTCCCGGCGGGCGGTTTTCCATGCCAGCCACAGCTTGCGCAGCGGAGTGAGTTTGATCTTGTGCTCCAGCACCCGGAAGCCATCAGCTTCGATTTCATCCAGGGTACGCTGGTAGATCTCGGCCATGATGATGCCGCTGCGTTGGGCGTAGCGGTCTTCCTCTGGCAGCCATTCGAAGGCTTTGC
>WFPC01000026.1 GCA_015487785.1 Gammaproteobacteria bacterium
CTGCTGGACGACCCCAGCCTCCCCATCGACATACTGTTCAGCGACGTGGTCATGCCCGGCGGCATCAACGGCTACGAGCTGGCCCAGAAGGCCGTGGAACGCCGACCCGCCATCAAGGTCCTGCTCACCTCCGGCTTCACCTCCAGGACCCTGGCCCACAACGGCCTCGCCCGCTTCAATGCCAACCTGCTGCCCAAACCCTACCGCAAGGACCAACTGGCCCAGCGCATACGACGGGTGCTGGATCAGGACCGCGAGACATGACCATGAAACACCTTCGCCTGTTCTTCTTGTCTCTGACCCTGGGCCTGGCCGCCCCCCTGGCAGCCAATGACAGGCCCGGCTCACCCCACGCCGACGAACCGGCCCTGCGTCACGAGCCCATCCAGCCCCTGCCACCGCCTCCGCAACTGGACCCGGCCAAGGTGAGTCTGGGCGAGCGCCTGTTCCACGACCCCCGCCTCAGCCGCGGCAACGACATGGCCTGCGCCACCTGCCACGACCTCACCCGCAACGGCGCCGACCGTCACCGTTTCGCCCCCGGCCGCGACGGCAGCACCCTGGAGGTGAACACCCTCACGGTGTTCAACAGCAGCCTCAACCACCGCCTGTTCTGGGACGGCCGCGCGGCCAGCCTGGAGGAACAAATCGATTTCGTGGTCGCCGGCCCCAAGGAATTCGACACCACCTGGGCCGAGATCATCACCAAGCTGGCACAGGATGCCGACTACCGCGCACGTTTCCAGGCGCTCTACCCCGACGGCATCACCGCACCCAACATCCGCGATGCCATCGCCACCTTCGAGCGCACCCTGATCACCACCGGCTCACGCTTCGACCGCTATCTACTGGGTGAGCGAAACGCCATCACCGAGCAGGAAAGGCAAGGCTACCGCCTGTTCAAGGACTATGGCTGCACCGGCTGTCACCAGGGGCGCAACGTGGGCGGCAACCTGTTCATGAAATTCGGCGTGTTCATCGACTATTTCGACACCCGCGACGACATCGGCCGTGCCGACCTGGGCCGCTACAACGTCACCGGCAACCCCGAGGACCGCCACGTCTTCCGGGTGCCCAGCCTGCGCCTGGTGGCGCTGACCCCGCCCTATTTCCACGACGGCTCGGCACAGACCCTGGAAGAAGCGGTCAAAATCATGGCCAAGCACCAGTTGGGGCGCATCATCCCGCAACAGGACGTGGAACGTATCGTGGCCTTCCTCAAGACCCTGCCGGGCCGCCATCCGGCCATGGAGCAGCCGTGAATCCGCTGCGCCCATACCACCTGTTCGCCGCCCTGGGCATCCTGGCCCTGATGGTGATGCTCTATTTCAAGACCCAGGCGGTGAATCTGCAACAACACAACCGACTGCTCGAGCACATCAACCACTTCAAACGGGTCGACGCCACCTTCAATCGCCACCTGCTGGAGATACGCCAGGGCCTGCTGCGCCACTACGATCCCCCCGAGCAGGACATGCAAACCCTGGAGCACCTGCAGCAAGAGATCGAGGCGCAACTGCAGGAGCTGTTTCCCGACACACCACAAGACCTGATGACGCCGGCGCAAACCCTGGGCCAGACTCTGGCCGAACAACGCAAGCTGTTCGAGCATTTCAAACAACACAATGCCGTGTTGCGCAATTCCCTGCGCTATCTGCCGCTGGCCACCAACGAACTGCTCGCCCAGCTTCCCGACGACCGCGACACCCTGCTCATCGAGCTCAGCCGCCTGCTGAGCGACGTCCTGGTCTATAATCTCACCAGCGATCTCGGCCTCAGCGCCAGCCTGCTGGAACGCGCCAACCGACTGGCCACCGAATTCGACCGCCAGTTGCCGAGCCTGCGTGAGCGTCTCGGGCTGTTGCTGGGCCACGTGGACCAGGTGCTGGAAAACAAGATCCAGGCCGACGATCTGCTGCAACGCCTGCTGGGCCTGCCCACCAATCCGCAACTGGATGCGCTGATGCAAGCCTATCTCGGGGAACACGACCGCATGATGCTCTCGGTCAACCGCCATCGCCTGGCACTCTATGTCCTGGCGACAATGCTGCTGGTCTACATCGCCTTCATCCTGTGGCAACTGCGTCGCCAGGCCCGACGCCTGCAACGCGCCGAGGCCCGAGCCCGGCAGAACGCCTCGCAGTTGCGCGGCATCCTCGACAGCGCGCTGGACGCCATCGTCTGTATCGACGAACAGGGCCGCATCAGCGACTGGAACCCGCGAGCCGAGGAAATGTTCGGCTGGGCCAGGGCAGAGGCCCTTGGCGCCCGCCTGGAAGACATCATCATTCCGGCCTGCCTGCGCGGCAAGCATCGCAAGGGCTTGGAGGACTACTTCCACGGCCGGGAAAGCCGCATCCTCGGCCAGCGCATGGAAACCACCGCCCTGCGCCGCGACGGCAGCGAATTTCCGGTGGAACTCACCGTCTCCAGCGTGGAAACGGATGACACACGCCTCTTCAGTGCCTTCATCCGCGACATCAGCGCCGAGAAACAGGCCGCCGAGGCCCTGGAGAAAAACCGCCAGCGCCTGGCCGATGCCCAACGCATGGCCCATATCGGCAGTTGGGAGCTGGACCTCGCCAGCGGCACCTTGGAATGGTCGGAAGAAGTCTTCCGTATCTTCGAACTGGACCCGCAACATACCGAGCCCAGCTATGAACTCTTTCTCGAACGCATCCACCCCGAGGACCGCGCGGAAGTGGACGCGACCTTCCAACAGGCCGTGCAACGACATACCCCCTATCAGATCGAGCACCGCCTGCGGCTGCCCGGCGGCAAGATCAAGCACGTGCTGGAACAGGGCGAAATCTTCTACGCCGCCGACGACACCCCCCTGCGCGCCGTGGGCACCGTGCAGGACATCACCGAGCGCGTGGCCATGGAACAGGCCCTGCGCCGATCCCAGAAAATGGAAGCCATCGGGCAGCTCTCCGGCGGCATCGCACACGACTTCAACAACCAGCTCGGTATCATCATCGGCTACCTCGACTTCCTCAAAAACCACCTCGAAGGACAGCAAAAACCCTCCCGCTGGGTGGAAACCGCCACCCGCGCCACCCAGCGCTGCATGGACCTCACACGCCAACTGCTCTCCTTCTCCCGCCGACAGGGACGCTCCGAAGCCAGCCTCAACCTCAACGACTGCATCGACGAAATCAAAAACGTCATCGCTCGCTCCGTCACGCCCGAGGTGGAGGTCAAGTATTTCCTCGCCAACCCCCTCTGGACCACACGCGCCGACCCCGGCGAACTGCAGGACGCCATCATCAACCTCGCCATCAATGCCCGCGACGCCATGCCCAACGGCGGCACACTGGTGATCGAAACCGGCAACATCCACCTCGACCGCCACTATGCCGAACGCAATCCCGGCGTCACTCCCGGCGACTACGTCCAGCTCAACATCAGCGACACCGGCACCGGCATGGACGCCCAAACCCTCGAGCGCGCCTGCGAGCCCTTCTTCACCACCAAGGACGAGGGCAAGGGCACCGGCCTCGGACTGGCCATGGTCTATGGCTTCGCCAAACGCTGCGGCGGCTTCGTCAAGCTCTACTCCGAACCCAATGCCGGCACCAGCGTGCGCCTCTACCTGCCCCGCTGCCAGGACTGCGAGGTGGTGCACGCCGCCCTCGACGACACCGCCCGCGAACCCCTGCCTAGGGGCAACGAAACCGTGCTGCTGGTCGACGACGAACCCGACCTCTTGCAACTGGCCGCACGCTATCTCTCCGAACTGGGCTACCAGGTCTACACCGCCGAAAACGCCCGCCAGGCCCTCGCCCTGCTGGACGACCCCAGCCTCCCCATCGACATACTGTTCAGCGACGTGGTCATGCCCGGCGGCATCAACGGCTACGAGCTGGCCCAGAAGGCCGTGGAACGCCGACCCGCCATCAAGGTCCTGCTCACCTCCGGCTTCACCTCCAGAACCCTGGCTCACAACGGCCTCGCCCGCTTCAATGCCAACCTGCTGCCCAAACCCTACCGCAAGGACCAACTGGCCCAGCGCATACGACGGGTGCTGGATCAGAAAGAACACGAGGACCTGGCATGACCCGGCGACTCATCGTCATCGACGACGAAACAGACATGGGCAACTTCGTCTGCGAGGTGGCCGAACAGGCCGGTTTCAGCACCCGGCACTTCAGCGATGCCAGCCAGTTCATGGCGCAATGCCCGCAAGATGCCGAGGTGATCGTGCTGGATCTGATGATGCCCGGAATCGACGGCATCGAGCTGATCCGCTTTCTGGCCAAGATGAGCTGCCGCGCCCGCCTGGTACTCATGAGCGGCTTCGATTCCAGCGTGCTCCATGCGGCGGAGAAGCTGGCCCGGGAGCAACACCTGGACCTGGCCGCCAGTCTCAACAAACCCTTTCGTCAGCAGGAACTGGCGCAGATATTCGCCAGCCTGGCCCAGCCCCCGACCAAGAGCGACAACGCGCCCGACCGGCACGCTTCACCCGACCAGCTACCGCCAGTGGAAGAATTGCACCGCGCCCTGGCCGAAAACGAGCTGGTGGTGTACTACCAGCCCAAGCTGGGCCTCAACGGCCAGCGCCTGCCGGCAGTGGAAGCCCTGGTGCGCTGGCAGCATCCCCGGCACGGTCTGCTGGGCCCCGACCTGTTCGTGCCCACCGCCGAACGACACGGCCTCATCGATGCCCTGACCTGGCAGGTGCTGGAACAGGCCGCCGATCACGGCAAGGCCTGGCGCGAACAGGGCCAGAACATACAGATCGCAATCAACATGTCGGCCAGCACCTTGAAGGAACTGGACCTGCCGGAGCGCATGGGCCGCCTGCTGCGAGAACACGGCATGTCACCCTCGCAGATCGTGCTGGAGATCACCGAAACAGTACTGGTGCAAGAGCTGATTCGCTCGCTGGACATCCTCACCCGGTTGCGCATGAAGGGTTTCCAGCTCGCCATCGACGATTTCGGCACCGGCTATTCCTCCCTGGCGCAATTGCACCGGGCACCGTTTTCCGAGATCAAGATCGACCAATCCTTCATACAGGAAATGGAGCACGACCCGGAAGCGGCCGCCATCGTGGAAACCATCATCATGCTGGGGCACCGGCTGAACATGAAGACGGTGGCCGAAGGCGTGGACACCCGTTCCTGTCTGCAGAAACTCACCGAGCTGCACTGCGACCAGGCCCAGGGTTTCCTGCTGGCCCGCCCCATGCCGGCCGATGAAGTCGTCGCCTGGTTCCAGCGCCACCCGGCGGCCGAAGCATGAACCGGACATTACGCCTGTAGCCGGCGGCGCCCTCGGCTGTGTAGTGCGCGCCCAGGCGCGAAACCCATCAGGCGAGGCTCGCCCAATGGCTCGCCACGCGGCAAGAACAGCCTACGGCGCCTGCCAGCGATTGGACCAGATATTGCTGCGCGTGCCGTCGTTCTCCTCCCAGACCACCACGGCATTGCCATTGCTGTCCAGCGCCACCCGGGGATATGCCACAGAGCCGTCAGCGCCTGTCTCGATGCGCTGGGCCGTGCCCCAGCCAAGGCCCGGGACATAGCGGTTGAACCAGGCCCTTCCGTACCTGTCCCATACGGCCACGACCTGGCCATCCCCGTTCATGGCAATCTGGGGTGGCCGGACATTCGGGTTGTTGTCCGTCTCGATCAGCTCCGCCGTGCCCCAACCCGCGCCCGGGACATAACGATTGCTCCAGATGTTGTAGCGCGTACCATCGGACTGCCGCCAGACCACCACGGCGTTGCCGCCGGTGTCCATGGCCACCTGGGGGTCAAGGGCGTTTGCGGCATCATCCGTCTCGATGAGTTCTACCGAGCCCCAGCCCGTGTCCGGGACAAAGCGGTTGGCCCGGATGTGGTAGTTTGATCCGTCGAATTGATACCACACCGCCACGGCATTGCCACTACCGTCCACGGCCACCTGGGGAACATAGGCATCCCCGGCATTATCGGTCTCGATGAGCTGGGCCGTGCCCCAGCCGGTGCCCTGGACATAACGGTTGGACCAGATGTTGTAGCGCGTGCCATCGGACTGCTGCCACACCACCACGGCGTTGCCGTTGTCGTCCATGGCCACCTGTGGATACCTCGCATCCCCGGAGTCATCGGTCTCGATGAGCTGGGCCGTGCCCCAGCCCGTGCCCGAGACATAACGGTTGGCATAGATGCTGTACACACCGCCATCAACCTGGCTCCACACGGCCACGGCATTGCCGCTGTCATCCACCGCCACCTGGGGATCGGTTGCAGACCCGGAAGCGTTTTCGATGACCTCGGCCATGCTCCATCCGAAGCCCGGGACATAATGATTGGCCCAGACGTTGTAGCGCGTGCCGTCGAACTGATACCACACGGCAACGACGGTACCACTGGCATCGACCGCCACATCGGCAAGCCATGCACTCCCGGCATCATCGGTCTCGATGAGCTGGGCCTCGCCCCAGCCCGTACCGGGGACATAGCGGTTGGCCCAGAGGTTATACCGCGTGCCATCGGACTGTCGCCACACCGCCGTGGCATTGCCATTGGTATCGACCACCACCCGGGGAGCTCCTGCATCGCCGGCACTGCTGAACTCGAGCAGACTCGGCACCTGCCAGCCGATGCTGCCGTCGCCACCGTTGCAGACGAAGCCCGTCTGGGTGATCTCGTCCGAATCCAGGCTGCCGTTGCGGTTGAGGTCGTTACCCACGTCGATGCGCAGACCCGCCATGGGGCAATTGACCCCCACCGGCTCCGGATTCATGTCGATAAGGGCGCTGAGGCCGTCCTCGCCCGCCGGCCCCTGGGCTCCGGGCT
Organism: Gammaproteobacteria bacterium; assembly: GCA_015487785.1. Classification (GTDB taxonomy): domain Bacteria; phylum Pseudomonadota; class Gammaproteobacteria; order S012-40; family S012-40; genus S012-40. The sequence goes on from WFPC01000026.1 coordinate 6,792, forward strand.
CACCATTGCAGAGATAGGCATCGCTGGTCACCTCGTCGACATCCAGAACGCCGTTGCCATTGATATCCAGCCCGGAACGAATACGCTTGCCGCCGTTGGTACAATTGGCAGCCGCCGGCTCATCCTCGAGCGACACCAGGGCATTGAACCCGTCACTGCCATCGCTACCCGCCGGCCCCGGACCACCATTGCACACCTTCTCAGTGGCATCCACCTCGCCGGTATCCAATACGCCATTGCCGTTTTCGTCGATACCCGTTTCCACCAGAATGCCTCCGGCGGGACAGTCGACATCACCCGGGTCTATCACCGAGGTCTTCGCCGCCACCGAGGGTTTTCCATCCAGCGTGGATTCATTGTCATTGGCGTTGTCAACGGGGACGGAACCGTTCTCGCCCTCATGCACACAGGCGGCAAGCAGCAACAAAACCACCAACCCCGTCCAGCGAATTCGTTTCCCTTTCATCGCCAGCCTCCAAGTACCAAATAACGATGTCTCTACCCGACAACCTACATTGTAACCAAAACAACTGAAACATCACGTTCAGGGAAGGGAAAGGAATATTTTGCGCTGCCGTGCGGCGTTCGGCCGCGCATCTTGGGAAGCGATGAAATTTCGTCAACGACGCGGCTGGGGATAGGGCCAGAGATTGGCGAAACTCTCGCTGCGATTGGCATCCAACACCACGCGAATATGCTCGCGACGAAACTCACGGGCATTGCGCAGGCCACAGGAATGGGCCAGCTTGTCCACCTCCACATTGAGCCAATGGGCATAGTTGGCCACTCGCTTGGCCTTTTCCGGCACCACCAGGCCGCGTTGCAGGCGCTTGTTGTGGGTAGCCACACCGGTGGGGCAGGTATCCTTGTGGCACTGCAAGGACTGTATACAACCCAGGGCAAACATGAACCCCCGCCCGGAGACGGCGAAATCGGCTCCGGCACACAAGGCCCAGGCCACCTTGGCCGAGGTCACCAGCTTGCCCGAGGCCACCACCCGGATACGCTCGCGCAGACCGCTCTCGATCAGGCTGTCCACCAACATGGGCAGGGATTCACGCAGTGGCAGACCCACGTGGTCGGCCAGTACCTGGGGGGCGGCGCCGGTGCCGGCATCACCTCCGTCGATGGTGATGAAATCCGGCGCGCAGTCCACGCCTCGCCGGTGAATGGCCTCGAACAGGGTCTCGGGCAAGACCTTGTTGGACACCACCACCTTGAAACCCACCGGCTTGCCGGTGACATCGCGCACCCGGTTGATCATGTCCAGCAAATCATCGGGACTCTTGATCTCGCGGTGGCGGTTGGGGCTGCTGGAAACCACGCCCACCGGAATCCCACGGGCCTCGGCGATCTCCCGTGTCACCTTCACCGCCGGCAATACCCCGCCCCGACCCGGCTTGGCACCCTGGGAGATCTTGATCTCGAAGGCTCGCACCAGCGGCGCCACATCACGCAGGCGCCGATCGCTCAAATTACCCTGCTCGTCGCGCACGCCGTACTTAGCGGTACCGATCTGATAGATGCGGTCGCAATCGGCCGCCAGGTGATACTTGCTCAGGCCGCCCTCGCCGGTATTCAGCCACACCCCGGATTCCGCCGCGCCTCGGGCCAGAGCCTCGATGGCCGGCGCCGACAAGGCGCCGAAACTCATGCCGGAGATATTGAAGATCTGGTTGGGCGTGAAGGGGTGCTCACAACCCTCGCCAATGGTGATCTTGGAAGCCGGGGTGCATTCTTCCTCCAGTTCGGGGTAAGGCGAACTGACGAAAATGATGGAACCGGGTTCACGCAGGTCGTTGGTGGAACCGAAACCGATGGTGCCTCCCAGCCCCTTGGCGGTGCGGTAGACCCAGCTACGGGTGGCGCGGTTGAAAGGCATTTCCTCACGATCGTGGGCGAAGAAATACTGCCGGAAAAACTCGCCCTGGCGCTCGAGGAAATAGCGCATGTGCCCGATGACGGGATAGTTGCGCAGCACACTGTGCTTACGCTGGAACACATCGTAGGCGAACACCACCACCAGCACCAGCATGACAATGCCGGCCAGCCAGCCCATGATGGTCACGCCGACGATCAGGGCCGAGCCCAGGCTATCCATCCTGCCTCTCCTCCCCACCGGCCTGGGCCAGATGAGGCCCGTTGAGCACCGCGTGCAGGCGTTTCATGCACGCGGCGTAGTCGTCGGCGGCGCAATACAGCGGCGGATACTTGTACACCCGCACCCGACTGGGCAGGAACACGGCCGCCAACACCAGACCGCGCCCTGTCACACCATCCAGCCACAGGGGGTAGATGGGCACCCCGGTACCCTGGGCCAGGCGCACCACGCCGCCCTTGATGCGAGCCGGCCGACGTTCGGCGTGGATACGCCCATGGGGAAACAGAGCCACCACCTCGCCTGCTTGCAGGGCCTTGCGCGCCCGCCGCAGAGCCGTGGCCGGGCGTTGCTGCCTGTCCACCGGAATGCAACCCGTGGCACGAAAGAACCAGCGCAGACCAAAGCGCCGGTATTCTTCCTCGGCGATGAGAAAACGCAACGGGCGCTCACAGAGGCTGGCCATCAACAAGGGATCGAGCCCGGAGACGTGGTTGGCCACCACCAGCGCGCCACCGCTGGCGGGCAAGCACAGGGGCTCACTCTTCAAACCATGATAATAGCGACAGAACAAGCGGTTGAGACCATCGAGCCGGTTGAGCCAGGGAGAGCCCCAGTCGGCCTGGTTGGCTCGTCCACCCAGCCACCACAGCAACGCCACCAGCGACAACACCCCCAAGACTGCACTCATCCACCACTCCCTTCGGCACCGTCTGCTGCACCCTGTTCATCCAGTTTTTCCTGCAACAGATCCATCAGATCCTCATTCCCCATGGCTTGGGCCGCGGCCAGGGCGGTAAAACCCTTCTCGCTCTCGCTTGCCACGTCGGCACCCAGCTCCAGCAGCAAGCTCACCACGCTTTCCTGGCCGCTGGATACCGCCATCATCAAGGGTGTCAGGCCACGGCCGCTGGACGCATCGATATCGGCCCCGTGGGCCAGTAATTGGCGCACGACCTCCTCATCCCCCCGCCCGGCGGCATAATGCAGGGCGGTGATACCGTCCTTGCGCGCCAGGTTGGGATCGGCCCCGCGCGCCAGCAGGCTGCGCACCATCTCTGCCTGCCCGCCGTAGGCGGCTTCCAGCAAGGCGGTGGCGCCATCTCCGGCCTGGGCATCGACCGCCCGGGTCTCGTCGAGCAGGGCATCCAGCAACTCGGGCCGACTGCCCCGGGCAGCGATCATCAAGGCCGTGACCCCTTGCTTGTCGGCCTGGTCGACATCGGCCCCGGCGGCCAGCAGGTAGTGCACCACGCGCAGATTGCCAAACGCCACCGCACTCATCAGCGCGGTGCGTCCCCGGGAATTGCTGGCATTGACATCGGCGCCGCGCAGCAAAGCCGATTTCACGCCACTCAGATCCCCGTGGCGCGCCGCCATGACCAGGGCCTGGCCGGGTTCCAGGGCCCAGGCCAGCGCCGGCAGGCACAGCATCGCTATCAGCACAATTCGCTTCATGCTCGTCATCCGTTTTATCGTATACAACGAATAACGACAAGGACTTGCCCAATCTTGAGTTGCCGCCGGCGCCAGAGCCGCTACAATGCGCCTTTTCAGCGGAGCAGGCCATGATTGCAGCCCACATCGTCGAACGCCATGTGCGCGCCGCGCTGGAGGAAGACCTCGGCGACGGTGATCTCACCGCCGGGCTGATCCCACCCCGGGCCCGTGTCCGGGCCCGGGTGATCTGCCGCGAGGCGGCCGTGATCGCCGGCCGCCCCTGGTTCGACGGAGTATTCCATACCCTGGATACACAGACCCGCATCCACTGGCACGTGGACGAGGGCCAGGCGGTGGAAGCCGGTCGCTTGTTGTGCGAACTCAGCGGCAATGCCCGCGTCCTGCTCAGTGGCGAGCGCAGCGCGCTCAATTTCCTGCAGACCCTGTCGGGCACCGCCACCCGCACCCGCCGTTACGTGGAGGCCGTGGCCGGCACCGGCGTGACCCTGCTCGACACCCGCAAGACCTTGCCCGGCCTGCGCGAGGCACAGAAATATGCCGTGCGCCAGGGCGGTGCCCAGAATCACCGCCATGGTCTCTACGACGGCATCCTGATCAAGGAAAACCACATCCTCGCCGCCGGCTCCATTGCCCGCGCCCTGGAGGCCGCGCGCAAGCTGGGCCACGATGGCCTGATCGAGGTGGAAGTGGAAAACCTCACCGAGCTGGAACAGGCCCTGGATGCCGGCGCCGAGCGCATCCTGCTGGACAACATGGACCCACCCAGCCTGCGCCGCGCGGTGAGCCTCACTGGCGGCCGGGCCACCCTGGAAGCCTCCGGCGGCATCACCCTGGACAATATCCGCCAGATCGCCGAAACCGGGGTGGACTTCATCTCTCTGGGCAGTCTGACCAAGGATGTGAGCGCCATCGACCTGTCCATGCGCTTCGAGCCTCTGTCATAACCTGCACGGTTCGGCAACCAAGCCATAGGCCGTTTCTTTGCAGCGCCAAAAAAGGACGTCGCTCGCCGGGCGAGTCAGGCATTCGATCCAAACCCCGCGCAGCGGCTCGAATCCTTCATCCGCCATCCAGAAACACCACAGCGGCAGGGAATTGAGCCGGCTATCGGCATTTCAGGATAAGACGAAATGCAGAGCCAACCGAATACTCAGGTAACGCGCCCTGGTCCAATCCAAGGCATCGCTGGCCAGCCCCAGGCTGAACCCGCCCCGCGCCAGGCGCAGCGCCGGCGCCCGCCGGTCCGGCCGATACAGCACCTGCCCCTGCCACCTCCCCAGCTTGCGGGACAAACCCAGCACAACGAAGGACTTCACCCCGCTGCGCACCATTTCCAGCACCACGGCCCGGTAAGGCGCACCGGCTTCCAGGCGCAGGCGCCCGAACCAGGGCAGGTGCTGGCGATAATCGAGCTGGTCGTGGCGGCCACTCAAGGTGGGATCGACCCTCAGATAACCGTTCTCGTCATAGCGCCTGTTGTCGGATTCCACCCGCGCCGTGGTATGGGGAGCGTCGAACCAGCGGATACGGCCTGCCAGGTCGCGCAGACGCAGATCCAGCCGCAACCACGGCCCGGGCCGCCAACGGAGACTCACATCGAAGGCCCAGCCCTGCCCGCGCGGCGCCTGTACCTGGCGCTCGAATACCGCGTCGCGTGCATAGACATAGTCCAACATCAAGTCCTGGAACTCGTATTCTCGCGGACCCGTGGCCCGTACCGCACCCCGCAGGGTGCCTTCCAGCAAGTCGTAGGCATAGAGCCGGGTGACGCCCACACTCAAATACCCATGCCGTCCCTGCAGCGGACTGGCGAAGACACGCAGACCGTCGGCGGCGAAGGAACGCAGTCGGACATCGACCGCATAGGCGGTGGCACGGTTCAAGGGAAGACTGTTCTGCACCCGATAGAAGAGGCGGCTCGCACTCTCGGAAAAACCCAGCCGTTGATAACGCTGCCATACCCGTCCCAGCCCCCAACCCCGGTAGTGCGCCCCGGTCTCGGCGTAGGCCAGGGCATAAGCCCGCTCACCGGGCCGGTAGCCGCTGTCCTGCCAGTCGCGTCCATAGGCGGCCAGCTCCACCGTTTCCGATTCCAGCAAGGCAAAGCTCTCCGCATACACCGCCAGGCCCCCGGCAGCCAGGACCCGCGGGCTACCCAACAGGCCCAGCATCAAGACGCCACACAGCACCACACAAAACGAGGGCGGCCAATGGCCGCCCCCGCGCTTTTCTCGCTCGCACCTGCACAAGGTGCCGCAAGATGGGCTAGAAGGCAAAGCTCTCGACGTCGCCATCGGCGTAGTTGACCACCATCGAAGCCATGCTAGGCATGCCCATCAGACCGATGTTCAGATCCAGGCTGATGACACCCACCACCTTGTTGTCCACCACGATGGCGCCTCGCGGCTGCTGGGATTCCGGGTCGGCATAGACACTAAGGCGATGGCCATCGGTATTGTGGGTGAGAATGACGCTGACGTCCTCCACTTCCTCGGTGTCGTCGGCCAGGAAGGTGAGATCGTACTCGTCGTAGGAAATATCCAGCCTCACCACCCCGCGATGGGCACCACTGGCGCTGAGCGTGACATTCGCCGGGGGCAAATCGGCCAGCTCGGCCACGAAACTGAGGCTCACATCGGCATCACCCATCTCGTTGTCGCCATGCTCGGGACTGCCCTGGGGCTTTTGCATGCCATCATACTGCGGCATGCTGAATTCCAATGCGCCCTGGAAACTGTCGTCGGAATCGGAGAATTCGCCCGCAAGCTTGAAGTGTGTGGGCCGAATACCCAGGGCCGAACCCATTTGCAAGGCCTCGCTAGCCGCGGCAAAGTCCTGCATGCCGGAGCCACCGCCCAGCATGCCACCGAATCCACCCAGGCCATCCATGGAACCGTCCATGCCCTCCAGGCAGCTCGGGTCGATAGTGCCATTCTGGAGACAACTGCTGTCGATACCCTCCATGCCATCCATGCCGGAGCCATCCATGCCGGAGCCATCCATGCCGGAGCCGTCCATGCCTGAGTCGTCCATGCCTGAGCCGTCCATGCCGGAGCCGTCCATGCCTGAGCCGTCCATGCCTGAGCCGTCCATGCCTGAGTCGTCCATGCCTGAGTCGTCCATGCCTGAGTCGTCCATGCCGGAGCCGTCCATGCCGGAGCCGTCCATGCCGGAGCCGTCCATGCCGGAGCCGTCCATGCCGGAGCCATCCATGCCGGAGCCGTCCATGCCTCCGGCCAGAGACAGTTCCATGAGACCGGCGAACTTCACGGGGTCATCCACGCCCTGCTTGGCCTTCAGACGCACATCGAGATTCAGGTCGATGCTGGCAGGCATGGCCGACATGCCAGGGGCGGGGCTGTCCGCGCTCATCAGCATGGTGCCCCCACTGGAACCGTCACCCATACCACCCTGGCCTGCGCCCATCAGGGCCATCAAATCGGTCTCCTGGCCATAGCTCAGGCTGGCCTCGCCCGCAGCGATGCGAATGGTGGCGTCATCATTGCTCACCTTGTTGGCATCCTTGTTGTCGTTTTGCAGGAAGCTCAGGTTGAAATCGCTGCCGACCAGGGCATCCGGCCCCTGCACGTCGAGATTGACCGCATTGCCATTGATGGTGGCATCGACAATGGTGAAGCGTTTGCCCGTCACGTTGATTTCACCGGTGATGGTGGGCGCAACCCCCGTCTGTTGCTGGAAGGCATCCTTGATATCGGCCGGCACGTGGGTGGCCAGATCATAGGTGCCATCACCCAGGTCTCCTGCATAGACCAGGGATGCCAGGTGGCCGATGGCCATCAAGCCCCAGGCCATGGCCTGCTGGGCATTGCGCAGCCCGCTGTCGCTGGCCTGAAAGGCGGCCTGGATCTGGCCGGCGAACAATTCAGCCTTGGTGCTGAGCGAGCCGGGCTGGGTCAGGGCCGTCGCCCAGGTGCGAAACTCCCCTACCAATTGCCTGGCGTTTTCCACGTCGGTGCTGTCGATGGGGGTGACCTCGGTCTGGGTGGGGCTGTCTGGCTCGGACTGTTCCACTTCCTGTTCCAGCCTGGCGATATCATCCCGCACGGTGTCCTTCACCGGGGGCACGAAGCCTGCGTTCTCGTTCTCGGTCATCACCGTCTGGCTGGCGCCGAGGATGTCGTCCAGGCTGATCACCGCCGGGGTGTTCTGGCTTTCCTTGGCCACCAGCTCGCCACCGTTGGCAACGAAATTCTGGGTCAGGGTGTTCAGAACCTCGTCGAGGCTCTGACCGTTGTCCACCGCCATCTGGGTGATGGCGGCGCTGAGATAACCGTACTTGACCGCTTCGGCCGACTCGCTGGGTGACTCCAACTCGGTCTCGTCGGTGATGTCGGTGGGCTCGATACCCAGAAGATCGGGCACGCCCAGCAGCTTGGCCACTTTCTCATTGGCCTGACTGATCACCTCCTTGCTCAATCCGCGCGACTTGGCCAGCTCGCTGGCCATGGTGGTAAGCGGGGTCACGCTGACGGAAACGGCCTGGCCAGGCTTGGCCTCGGGCACCACGGCCTCGAGGTTTAGGGTGTAGGGCATGTCATCGCCGAAATTATAGGTCTGGCCACCCTCGGTGCATGTGGGCCGCACGTCGCAGACCATCTTGGAGCTGCCATCGTTGGCGGGCGCGATGACGATGTTCACCGGCCCGTTGTAACTGGCCGGCAGGCTCAGGGAATAACGCCCGTCGTTGTCGGTGGTGGCGGTGGCCACCGCCAGCGGCTGCACCACACCGTTGACGATGGGATAGGCATAGACCACGCCGTTCTTGACGATCCCCTTGCTTACCACACCCGTGAGCTTGGCGCTGGAGGTGGTGCTGTCA
>WFPC01000027.1 GCA_015487785.1 Gammaproteobacteria bacterium
CTCATGAGCTGCTTGCGCAGGGCCACCTGGCGCTGGTAGGCGGCCTTCACGCGTGCATTGTATTCGTCGTACCAGGCTTGCATGCGCGGCGCGTCGCCCACTTCCGGTGGCAGGGGTATCACCTCGTGCTGCCAGCTCGCAATGCGCCCGGTCTCATCCAGGACGAGTTCCACCTGCCCCAGGCGCATGCCCCGTGAACCAGGCTGCAACACCAGGGTATGCCCCACCTGCCGCGGTTCACCGAAATACTCATAGCGGGCCTCGATCAACAACACGTCCACCCATTGCAGGGGAAACAAGGCCTGGGCCCGTGCCAGTGGCAGGGTGGTGGACAACACGGTGAGCTGTCCCGCCTGCCTGGCCGCGCGCAAGCGTTCGACCAGGCTGCCCGGGTCGTCGTTCACCAGGGGCTCCCCCATGGCACGCTGGGGATCGGCCTCGGGATCCAGCCACTGGAAGAAGGCCAGTCCCACCCCGGCCTTGCGCACCACCCGACTGTGCGCCAAACCCTTTCCACGCCAGTTGCTGGCCACCAGGGGCAGATTCTCGCGGGTGAGGAAATCCACCCCGAAGGCCAGGTCCTGCCATTGCACGCCGATGGCATCGTAGTCCAGTTGCGCCAGTCCCTTGAGAATGTATTCGCTCTTGAGCTTGTCCTGCGGCATTTCGCTCACCAGCAGGCCGCCGGCGGAAATCAGGAACAACTCCGGCTGTTGCCGGCGCAGGGTGTCGACTTGCTGGACCCGACGCTTGATGCCCCCCTTGTTGCCCCCTTCGCTGCAGCCACAGGGCTCCAGCTCGCCGTCGAGATTGCCGGAATAGACCAGGGTGATCTGGCGCGGGCCCTCGTGCCTGGGCGACGGCGCCACGCAGGCCGCCAACAGCGCCAGCACTACCAGGACGAGGGCAGCGAAACGTATCATGCCTGCCAGTCGGCCCAATCCCGCGGCTTGAGAAACACCTCGTAGAGCCGGGCTTCCGCCGTGCCCGGCTCCGGTTGCCAGTTGTAACGCCATTTCACCAGGGGCGGCAGCGACATGAGTATGGACTCGGTACGCCCGCCGGACTGCAAGCCGAACAGGGTGCCGCGGTCATAGACCAGGTTGAATTCCACGTAGCGCCCACGCCGATAGAGCTGGAAATCGCGCTCGCGCTCGCCATAGGCCATGTTTTTACGCCGCTGCACGATGGGCCGGTAGGCTTCGAGGTAATGATCACCCACGCTGCGCATGAAGGCGAAACTGCGCTGGAAACCGCCCTCGTTGAGATCGTCGAAGAACAGTCCGCCCACACCGCGCGGCTCGTTGCGATGCTTGAGAAAAAAGTATTCGTCGCACCATTTCTTGTAGCGGGGATAAACGTCCTCGCCGAAGGGCTCGCAGGCAGCGCGGGCGGTACGATGCCAATGGCAGGCATCCTCCTCGAATCCATAGTAGGGCGTGAGATCGAAACCGCCACCAAACCACCAGATGGGTTCGGCGCCATCCTTCTCGGCGATGAAAAACCGCACATTGGCGTGGGAGGTGGGCACATAGGGGTTGCGCGGATGGATCACCAGGGAAACTCCCAGGGCCTGAAAATTGCGCCCGGCCAGCTCCGGCCGGTGGGCGGTGGCCGAGGGGGGCAGGTTGGCGCCGAATACATGGGAGAAATTGACTCCCGCCTGCTCGAACACCGCCCCCCCGGTCAGCACCCGACTGCGCCCGCCACCACCGGCCTCGCGCCGCCAGGCGTCCTCCAGGAAACGCTGGCTGCCGTCCTCCTCTTCCAGGGCACGACAAATGTCATCCTGCAAGCCCAACAGGTAATGTTTTACCGCTTCGATATCCGGTGTATTCATGTTGCTCCCTTTGTTGCCCGGCCGGGGCGGATCACCATCCCGCTCAGACCATCGCGTATCTCACTGGGCTGGGCCGTGCGATCCACCTCGCCAGCGAGCAGAAAATCCACTCCCCGCCCCAGCCGCTGGCGCACCTGCAGGGCCGTGCGCGCCGGTGGCTGGCGGCTGCGATTGGCGCTGGTGGACACCAATGGCCCACCCCAGGCCCGGCACAGGGCCCGCGCCAGAGGGTGGCCCGGTATCCGCACCGCCAGGGTCTCGTGCCGCCCCCGCAACCAGCGAGGCACCCAGGCCCGGGCCGGCAACAACCAAGTCACCGGCCCGGGCCAGGTGGCGAGGATGCGCCGGCGTAGCGCTGCCTCCAGCGGCAGCAACAAGGGCTCGAGCACGCTGAAATCGTCGGCGATGAGAATCAATCCCTTGGCCGGCGAACGCCGCTTCAATGCCAGCAGGCGCTCCACCGCCTCGCGCTCGAAAGGGTCGCAGCCCAGCCCGTAGACCGCCTCAGTGGGATAGGCAACAATGCCGCCGGCACGGATCGTCGCCACCGCCTGGCGCAGCCGCTCAGCCAAACTGTTCCTGAATGGCCCGGTCCTTGGCCTCGATGGCCACCGCATTGTCGGCACGCTCCTGGCCAAGGCGGGCGGCCAGCCCGGCATCGGCAATGGCCAGCATCTGCGCCGCCAGATAACCCGCGTTCTTGGCACCCGCCTTGCCCACGGCCACGCAGGCCACCGGAATGCCACCGGGCATCATCACGGTGGACAACAAGGCGTCCATGCCCTGCAAGGGACCGGCATCCATGGGCACGCCGATCACCGGCTTGACGGTGAGACCGGCCACGGTGCCGGCCAAGTGGGCGGCCAGGCCGGCGGCGGCGATGAACACCGCGCAGCCGCGCGCCTCGGCATCCTTGACATAGTCGTGGGTACGCGCCGGAGTACGATGAGCCGAGGTGATCTTGACCTCGAAGGGCACGCCCAGTTTTTTCAGCACATCCAGGGTGGACTGCATGACCGGCAAATCGGAATCAGATCCCATCAACACTGCAACGAATGGCTTGGACACGGCGAGTTCTCCTCAGAGTGGTTACGAATACTGTTGTTCCCGGGCAATGGCGCGATGACCGATGTCGCGACGGTAGTACAGGCCTTCCCAGTGAATGTCTCGCGCCAGCGCATAGGCCTTGCGCTGGGCCTCTAGCACGCTGTCGCCCAGGGCCGTCGCACACAGTACGCGGCCACCGGCGGTCACCACCTGGCCATCGCGCTCGGCGGTACCAGCGTGGAATATCTTGCCATCGGCAGTATCCTCCGACGGCAGACCGGTGATCACGTCGCCCTTGCGATGCTCACCGGGATAACCACCGGCGGCCAACACCACCCCCAGGGCGGCGCGCGGATCCCATTGGACTTCCACCTCATCGAGCCGACCGGCCAGGGCCGCCTGGCACAGGGCCACCAGATCCGAGCGCAGACGCATCATGATGGGCTGGGTTTCAGGGTCACCAAAGCGCACGTTGTACTCCAGCACCTTGGGCTTGCCCTCGGCGTCGATCATCAGGCCGGCGTAGAGAAAACCGGTATAGGGCCGGCCCTCGGCCGCCATGCCGGCCACGGTGGGTTCGATCACCTCGCGCATGATGCGCTCATGTACCTCAGGGGTGACCACCGGTGCCGGTGAATAGGCCCCCATGCCACCGGTATTGGGCCCACGGTCACCCTCGTCGCGGGCCTTGTGGTCCTGAGACGTGGCCAGGGGCAAGATATGCTTGCCATCGACCATGACGATGAAACTGGCTTCCTCGCCCTGCAGGAATTCCTCGATCACCACCCGGTGGCCGGCTTCGCCGAAGGCGTTGCCGGCCAGCATGTCGCGCACCGCGGCAATAGCCTCGTCCTCGCTCTGAGCCAGGATCACCCCCTTGCCGGCAGCCAGGCCATCGGCCTTGACCACGATGGGCGCGCCCCGCTGGCGGATGTAGGCGATGGCCGGCTCCACCTCGGTGAAATTGGCATAGGCCGCGGTGGGTATGTGATGACGCTGGAGGAAGTCCTTGGTGAAGGCCTTGGAGGCCTCGAGCTCGGCTGCCGCCCGCCGGGGGCCGAAGCAGGCCAGGCCGGCCGCCATGAAGGCATCCACTACCCCCAGTACCAGCGGCGCTTCGGGACCGACGATGGTCAGTCCCACCCCCTCGCGGCGGGCGAAATCCACCAGGGCCTCGATATCGGTGGCCGCCAGGGGCACGTTTTCCAGCTTGGCCTCGCGCGCGGTGCCGGCATTGCCCGGCGCCACGAACACGTGTTCCACCCGGCTGGACTGGGCCACTTTCCAGGCCAACGCATGCTCGCGCCCGCCGCCACCGATGACCATGACTTTCATGGTTGTCGTCATCCTCGTCTATGTTCCTGTTGCCGCCGCATGATACCGGAAAAGCCTCCTATTGTCCCAACCCCGAACAAGAGCTTATCGGGGTATAAATTTTCTTGCCAGAAAGCGCGGCTTTGCTATGCTAACCGGCCCCGGAGCAAGCCCAGGCGACTCTCCGGGCACAATAAAAACCTTAATAGAGAGAGGGAGAAGATGAAAAAAACGCTTGTTGCAATCGGCATAGCCAGCCTGCTGACGGGCTGTGGCATGTTCGGCGGCCACCATGCCGGTGGCGGTCATCACAAGGCCCACTGGGGCTATCACGGCGATGCTGGCCCCGAGCACTGGGCCGAGCTGTCGGAGAACTATAGCCTGTGTGGCAGCGGCAAGGCACAGTCGCCCATCGATATCGAAGGTGCCCAGGCCGGTGATCTCAAACCCATCGAGTTCCACTACCAGGCCGCCACCAATCCCATCGTGGTCAACAACGGCCATACCATCCAGGTCAACTACCCCGCGGGCAGTTATGCCGTCATCGGCGGCAAGCGCTATGAACTGCTGCAATTCCACTTCCATTCGCCCAGCGAGCACACGATACACGGCCAGCACGCCGATATGGTGGCCCACCTGGTGCACAAGGCCGACGATGGCCAACTGGCGGTGGTGGGCATCCTGTTCGACAAGGGCACAGAGAATGCCACTCTCAAGCCGGTATTCGAGGCCATGCCCAAGTCCAAGGGTGAAAGCACCGTGCCGGCCAGCATCAATGCCGCCGACCTGCTGCCCGAGGATCGCGGCTACTATCACTACACCGGTTCACTCACCACGCCACCCTGCAGCGAGGGTGTCAACTGGAACGTGATGAAAGCCCGCATGCCGGTTTCCGAAGACCAGGTGAACGCCTTCACCCACATCTTCGACAAGAGCATCCGTCCGGTACAACCGCTCAACGGACGCACCATCACCGAACTCTAATCCCTACTCCCGTGGCGCGTCGCACGGCGCGCCACGGACCACGCTCAAGCCTGCCAGCGCCTTGCCGCTATACTTGTCATGAACTGGTTGAACGACGACAAGGACAGGAGTAGCACCATGAATCATGGTCCCGTGATCAAGAAAGATCCCATGTACCTGTTGCTCCGCGAAGGTGAGATCGAGAAATTCAACAAATACAAGCGCGCCGGCAAGCAATGCGACCTGACCAATTGCGATTTCCGCGGCCTGGAGCTGCAGGGGCTGGATGCCGAGGGGCTGGACATGTCGGGCTGTTATTTCCGCCTGGCGGACCTGCGCGGCATCGATTTCTCCAAGACTAACCTGGAGGGCGCCAGTATCCACGAAGCCAAGATCTCCGGGGTTTATTTCCCCAAGGAACTCAGCTCCGACGAAATCACCATGTCGCTGATCCGGGGCACCCGGCTGCGTTACGGCTGCTGAGTTGTCAACTGGCGATATCCTCGAAATAGCGCGGCCAGTCCACGCCCACGTCACCCACCACCAGAAAATTCGGGTTGAGCAAGGAGTCCTTGGTGTTGTAACGCAACTCCTGCCCGTACAGGTCCATCAAACGACCACCGGCCTCGGCCACGATGACCTGGGCGGCGGCGGTATCCCATTCCGAGGTGGGGCCGATGCGCGGATAGATGTCGGCCCGCCCCTCGGCCACCAGACAGCTCTTGAGTGAGCTGCCCTTGCTGATCAGGCGGTAATCGTCGAGCTGGGCGAGAAAGGCCCGCAGGGGACCGTTCTCCAGCGAGCGACTGCCGGCCACCACCACTTGCCCGGGACAGGGGCGAACGGCAATCCGGACCATTTGTCCCCGGGCATTGCGCTTGAAGGCCCCGGCACCCTGCCGGGCGTAATAGCATGTCCCGCTCACCGGCGCCTGGATCACGCCGAGAATGGGACGATGCTGCTCGATCAGGGCGATGTTGACGGTGAATTCGTCGTTGCGCTTGACGAATTCGCGGGTGCCATCCAGCGGATCCACCAGCCAGTAGCGTTTCCACTTGCGCCGCCGGGAATAGGGTATATGGGCCGATTCCTCCGACAACACCGGCCAACCCGGGGTCAGATCCGACAAGGCCTCGACGATGCAATGATGGGCCTGCATGTCAGCCTCGGTCACCGGGCTGGCATCGCGCTTGTTCTCCACCTCGAAGGGGGTACGGTAGACTTGCAGGATCTTTTCCGCCGCCCGTTCGGCGATCCCGATCACGTGCTCCAGCAGATTCTGCATGGCTTCACCCCCTTAGCCTGAGTGGCTCGCCTTCGAGCAAACCGTGTTCGCCCCGCAATGACTGAACCATGATACACCGCCGGCTCAACAGCGCTCCCGGACCATGAACAGGGCCGCGATGCTGCGCGCCTCGGTACATTCCCGCTGGGCCAGCAACTCATCCAGCCGGCTCAGTTGCCAGGGAACCACCTCGATCTCCTCCGGCTCATCGCCTTCGATCTTGTGTGGATAGAGATCCTCGGCCAATACGATATGGGTCTGATGACTGAGATAACCCGGCGCCACCGTGAGACTGGTGAGATGTTCCAGGGAACGGGCACCATAGCCGATCTCCTCCATGATCTCGCGGTTTGCGCCGGTCAGGATGTCTTCGTCCGCTTCCAGGCGCCCCTTGGGCAGGGCCAGCTCATAGCGCCCCACACCGGCCGCGTACTCACGAATCAACAATACCGTATCGCGATCCAGCATGGGCACCACCAACACTGCACCCTTGTCCGAACCCCGCAGGCGCTCGTAGGTCACCTCCACACCATTGGCAAAACGCAGCTCCAGTTGCTCGATGTGAAAGAGACGCGTCCTGGCCAGGGTCTCGCTGTGCAACAACTGGGGAGGCGTTCGTTTCATGCGTCCATTGTCGTTCAAGTCATGGCCGGGCTAGAACGGCCGCACGATCACCATGATCACCGCCACGAACAGGATCAGAACCGGAAACTCGTTGAACCAGCGGTAGAAGGTTGCGCCGAAGACATTGCGGCCCTGGCGGAAGTCACGCATGAGCTTGAGGCAATAGGCATGATAGGCCACCAACAATACCACCGCCATCATTTTCACATGCAGCCAGCCAGCCATGCCATAGGCCGCCCAGGCATAGTCCAGCAACATCCAGATACCAAACACCAGGGTCAACACCCCGCCCATGGTCATGATGGCGAACAGCTTGCGCTCCATCAGCTCGAAGCGCCGCCGACCAGCCTCGTCCTGCACATCCACGTGATACACGAACAAGCGGGGCAAATAGAACAAGCCGGCGAACCAGGTCACCATGAAAATAACGTGCAGAGCCTTGACCCAAATCATCTGCTGTCTTCTCCCCTCACCGCCTTACACACGATAGGCCTCGATAGTGTCAAACTCCAGAATACCATAGATCCCGCCTTGCCCGTCGCGCACATACAGCATGGCCTCGGGTCGTTCCAGCAACAACGCTCGGGCCTCTTCCAGGTTGGCGCGCACATCCACCGCCACCAGCTCCCGTCGCAGAGCCGGTATCTCCAGCAGATCGTAGTCCTCGGCGTGAGCCTGTACCAGCGCCTGCTGCACATCCACCGCCGGCAGGGCATGCCGGGGCTCGCCTTGTTCCAGCACCACCACCCAGCGTGGCCGGCGGGCCAGTTTTTGCTCGATCTGTTCGCGCCGGCTGTGACGCGGCAAAACCACCAGCGCCCGATCCATCGCCTCGGCCACCCCCACCCGGCGCAGAGTCTGTTGCAACAGGCTCGCATCATAGTCCAGGCCGCGCTCGCGCAGCAGCACCACGTAGACCGAGGGCAAGCGAAACCCCTCGCTGACCACGAGGGCCCCGCTGACGATGGCCAGCATCCCGGGCAAAATCACATTGGGATTGTGGGTCAGCTCCATCATGGCGATCAGCGCCGCCAGCGGCGCCTGTAAAGTGGCCCCCATCATCGCTCCCATACCCAGCAACACGTAGAAGCCATCGGCCGTGGCAACCATGCCCAGTGTCTCACCGACCAGCCCCAGGGCCCCTCCGGCCACCGCGCCGATGAACAGGGTGGGCCCGATCAAGCCCCCGGGCAGTCCCAGGCCGAGACCGGCGGTGGTGGCCAGCAGCTTGGCGCCCACCAACACCAGCAACATCGTGAAACCCAGTTGCCCCAGCAATGCCAGCGATACCGTGTCATAGCCGATACCCATCACTTCGGGCACCGCCATGGCCACCAGAGCGGTGGCCAGCCCCGCCAGACTCAGGCGCAGCCACACCGGCCAGTGCCGCCCCAGGCCGGCGAAATAGCGCAGCCCGTGAATGAACAAGCTCGCCAACAGGCCGATCACCAGGCCGCAGACCAAGGCCCAGGGCAACTCGCTGGCGGAACCGGTGTTCAGGCTGGGGACGACGAAGGCGGGATCGCTGCCGAATACCATCTGGCTGAGGCCGGTGGCCATCACCGCCGCCAGGATCACCGGGATGAAGCCGCTGATACTGTATTCCAGCAGGATCACTTCCATGGCGAAGATCACCCCGGCCAGGGGTGTGTTGAAGGACGCCGCGATGGCGGCGGCCACACCGCAGGCCAGCAGGCTGCGCACGGCATTGTCGGGCAAGCCCAGCCGGCTGCCCAGCAGGCTGCCGCTGGCGGCACCGAGATGCACCGAAGGCCCTTCCCGACCCACCGAGTGACCGGCAACAATGCTCACCGCGGCACCGAAAAACTGCACCACCATGTTGGCCAGCGGCAAGCGCCCCTGGTGGTAGGCCAGCCGCTCCATGCTGTGCACCACGCCCACTTGGCGCTGCTCCGGCGGCAGACACTGGAACACCAGACCCAGCGCCACGCCACCGAGCAAGGGCAGCAGAAAAATCCAGCCCAGGCCCAGGGCCTCGTAATTCTCCACTTGGCCGGCGGGCAGAAAAAGCCCCTGCGCCCATTCCACCAACAGGCGGAATGCGATGATGACGATACCAGCCAGCACCCCGCACAACATTCCCAGCAAGGACAAACGCAACAGGCCGCTGTCGACACCGGCCAGCTTCAAGCGCAATTTTTCTAGCATGCGATCCCCGTCATCACCTAAGATAGCGCCTTGCATCCAGGCGACTGTTACCTTGAACGAAATCGGCAGCGACATCAATCTCATCGGCCTGTTTCTCAGCGCCTTCGTTTCTTCCACCCTGCTGCCCGGCGGCTCGGAAATCGCCCTGGTCTACCTGGCGCAACAGGGAGAACACTCACCGGCGGCCCTGTGGCTGGCCGCCACCACGGGCAACACCTTGGGCGGTTTGAGTTCGTGGCTACTGGGTTGGTGGCTGCAACACCGTTTTCCCCTGCGCCGTCTCGACGACAGCAAACATCGCCAGGCCCTGGTCCGCCTGCGGCGCTGGGGCAGCCCGGTGCTGCTGTTGTCGTGGCTGCCGGTGATCGGCGATCCCCTGTGCCTGGTGGCCGGCTGGTTGCGCATCGGCCTGGGACGGGCGCTGCTGTTCATCGCCCTGGGCAAGGGCGCCCGCTATGCGGTATTGCTGGCCCTGAGCGCCTGATCTACCATTGGTGACCAGCATGTCTGCACAACCCCTCGCCCAGACTCTGGACAGCAATCGCCACGGCCGTGACTTCGTGGTGGGCGATATCCATGGCTGCTTCGAGCAACTGGAGGCGCTGTTGCTGGAAGTGGATTTCCAGCCCCGGCGCGATCGTCTGTTCAGCCTCGGTGACCTCATCGACCGCGGCCCCCACAGCCTGCGGGCTCTGGAGTTCCTGGCCCAACCCTGGTTCTTCGCCGTGCGCGGCAACCACGAGGACATGATGCTGCGCGCCCTGGACGGTGACAGCCGCCAGTTCGATCTCTGGCAACAAGTGGGCGGGCGTTGGGCCCAATTCGCCGACACCCAGGCTCTGGATCGTCTGCGCCAGGCCTGCGCCACCCTGCCCTATGCACTGGAGGTAACCACGTCCCGCGGGCGCGTGGGCATCGTCCACGCCGACTGGCCGGCGGTGGACTGGCCACGACTGTTTCAGCGCCTGCAACAGCGGCGTGCCGACACTCGCAGCCGCCAGGCCCTGCTGTGGTCGCGTCAACGCTGGCGCAGGCTGGAACTGGACCGGCTCAACCCCGGCCTCAGTGGCGCCAACCGGGTGGCGGGCATCGACCTCATCTGCATCGGCCACAATCCCGTGGCGCACGCCACACGCCTGGGCGATTTTCTGTTCCTGGACACCGGCGCCGGGCACGGCGGCCAGCTCAGCCTGCTGGAGCTGGACAGCGGCGAGATCCTTCAGCAAACCACTCCGGCTGCCGAATTCTGAACACCAGAGCGCGTTTTCCTGCTAATTCCATGAATTTGGCCCGCGAACGGTTACAATAGCGCCCTGTCGAACAAACCAACACACGCCAACATCATGCGCATTCGCGAAATCCCCTACAACTACACCTCCTTCTCCGACCGCGAAATCGTCATTCGCTATCTCGGCGAGGACATGTGGCAGGTACTCAACGAATTGCGCAACTCCCGCCGCACGGGCCGTTCGGCGCGTATGCTGTTCGAGGTGCTGGGCGACATGTGGGTGATCCATCGCAATCCCTACATCCAGGACGACCTGCTGGAAAACCGCAAGCGCCACGCCTCGCTGGTCCACGCCCTGCACCACCGTCTCGACCAGATCGCCGCACGCGCCGAGGACAACCCACTGACCCTGCAACTGCTGGACAAGGCACGCCAGGCGGTACGTGACTTCGAAGCCTGGTTCGATCGCCAGCTCAGCCTGCGCAAGCGCGCCCTGCAGCGCCTGGGGCGCGTCACCCGCAGGCACAACATCGATTTCAGCGGCCTGGCACGGGTCTCCCATGTCACCGACGCCACCGACTGGCGGGTGGAATTCCCCTTTGTGGTGATCAGTCCCGACAGCGAACAGGAAATGGCCGCGGTGGTGCAGGCCTGCATCGAACTGGGGCTGACCATCATCCCCCGCGGTGGTGGCACCGGCTATACCGGCAGCGCGGTGCCCCTGTATGCCGAAACCGCCGTGATCAATACCGAAAAACTGGAATCGCTGGGCCCGGTGGAATTGCGCCGTCTGCCGGGCGTGAGCCAGGACGTGCCCACCGTGCGAGTGGAGGCCGGCGTGGTGACCCGACGGGTATCCGAGCTGGCCGAGGCCCACGGCTATGTGTTCGCGGTGGATCCCACCTCCCAGGACGCCTCCACCATAGGCGGCAACATCGCCATGAACGCCGGCGGCAAGAAGGCCGTGTTGTGGGGCACCACCCTGGACAACCTGGTTTCCTGGCGTATGGTCACCGCCGACGCCACCTGGCTGGAAGTGGAACGGCTGGGACACAATCTGGGCAAGATCCACGAACAGGAACAGGTGAGCTTCCGCATCACCCGTTACCAGGCCGACGGCCGCACACCCATCGGCGAACCGGAACTGCTGATCATGCCGGGACGGGCGTTTCGCAAGCATCGCCTGGGCAAGGACGTGACCGACAAATTCCTCGGCGGCCTGCCGGGAGTGCAAAAGGAAGGCTGCGACGGCCTGATCACCTCGGCGGTGTTCGTGCTCCACCGCATGCCCCGCCACACCCGCACCGTGTGCCTGGAGTTCTTCGGTCACGACATCGGCCGCGCGGTGCCGGCCATCGTCGAGATCAACGACTACCTGGCCGCCCATCCCCAGGCCGTGCTGGCCGGGCTGGAGCACCTGGACGAACGCTATGTGAAGGCTGTCAACTACACCACCAAGGCTGCCCGTCGCGAACGGCCCAAGATGGTGCTCATCGCCGACATCGCCGGCGACGACGAAAACCAGGTCGCCGAGGCCGCCTCGGCGGTGGTGCGCATGGCCAACCGCCGCGACGGCGAAGGCTTCATCGCCGTCAGTCCCGAGGCCCGCCGCCGTTTCTGGCTCGACCGCAGCCGTACCGCCGCCATCGCCGCCCACACCAACGCCTTCAAGATCAACGAGGACGTGGTCATTCCGCTGGAACGCTTGGCCGACTATACCCGCGGCATCGAGCGCATCAACATCATCCAGTCCATTCGCAACAAACTGGACATCATCGCCTGCGTGCGCGACTACCTCGACCAGGACTGGCCCGAACTCAAGCGCCAGCCGGACTACGAGGCCAGTGCCGAAAACGATCTCATTCTGGAGCAGAAAAAAGACGCCGCCCGCCAGTTGCTCAACGAAGTGAGCCAGCGCTGGCAACGCCTGCTCCACTGTCTCGACCAGCCCGCCGCCGAGCACCCCGAGCTGACCGGCGACACAGCGGACATCCAGGCCGACGACAGCCTGCTGTCGCTACTGCTGCGCCGCAGCCTGCGCATCTCCTACCGGCGCGAAGTGGAACGCCCCCTCAAGGACATCTTCGCCGGGCACGAGCTGGAGGCGGTGCGCCAACGTTTCGACGAACTGCATGCCCACAAGCGCGCCAGCCGCCTGTTCGTGGCCACCCACATGCATGCCGGCGACGGCAACGTGCACACCAACATCCCGGTACATTCCAACGACTATGCCATGCTGCGTGAGGCCGACCGCATCGTCGACCAAGTAATGCAGCTGGCAGTGGAACTGGGCGGCGTGATCTCCGGCGAACACGGCATCGGCCTGACCAAGATCCAGTACCTCGACGACGCCAGCATCGAGGCCTTCGCCCGCTACAAGCAACGGGTGGATCCCCGGGGACACTTCAACAAGGGCAAGCTGATGCCCGGCTCCGGGCTCGACGGCGCCTATACCCCGTCCCTGCGGCTGCTGCAACAGGAGGCCCTGCTGCTGGAAGAAAGCGCCCTGGGCGCGCTCAACGACGACATTCGCCACTGCTTGCGCTGCGGCAAGTGCAAGCCGGTATGCACCACTCACGTGCCACGGGCCAATCTGCTCTATTCGCCACGCAACAAGATCCTCGCCACCGGCCTGATCATCGAGGCCTTTCTCTACGAAGAACAGACCCGGCGTGGCATCTCGCTGCACCATTTCGCCGAGATGAACGACATCGCCGACCACTGCACCATCTGCCATCGCTGCCTCAGCCCCTGCCCGGTCAACATCGACTTCGGCGACGTCAGCGTGCGCATGCGCAACATCCTGCGCGAGCGTGGGCAGAAACGCGCCTCCATCGGCACCTGGCTGTCCATGCGCTTCCTCAATGCCAGCGATCCCGCTGGCATCAAACTGCTGCGCAAGGGCGTGATCGACTGGGGATACAAGGCCCAGCGCCTGGGC
>WFPC01000028.1 GCA_015487785.1 Gammaproteobacteria bacterium
ATAGTAGCAGGAAGAAAGATGCCACTCTAACAATCGCATCCAGCGTACCCGAAAAGCTACGCGCCTTTTGTGCGAGTCGCTGTCGTTCCATTTTCGCACACAAAGTCGCTCCGCTTTACGGGCACTGATGCTAGTCGTTATGCCATGTATTAAGGAGGTCAACATGTCGAGTGTCAAAGAAAAGATGACTGAAATCATTCGATCTCAGCCAGATGATGCAAGCTATGAGGAAATTATGAAAGAGCTTGCATTTGAGCGCATGGTTGAGAGAGGTCTGGAGGATACAAGAAAAGGTCGAGTAATTTCAAATGAAGAAATGAAGCGTCGGATTAAAACATGGTAGAGGTGCGATGGACTGAAGAGGCAGAACGGTGGCTTAGGGATATTCACGATTATATCGCGCTAGATAATCCATTTGCGGCGAAGAAGGTAATTTCAGGAATATTCGAAAAGGCACAGATTCTTACGGAATTTCCAGAAATTGGCCACAAATATCGAAATGAGAAGGAGGGCGAGATCAGGATTCTTCTCTACGGTCATTATAGGATTCCTACCTTCGTAGAAAAGAACAATTTATTGATATCCTAGGTGTGTTTCATGGGGCGCTTGATATTGATAGATATCTACCACGATATAGGCATAACAACCAGCTTCAGCGGACGCGCAAGCGCGCCGCTGAGCTGAGTCGTTATGTGCATTATATGAAGAGGGCAGAGTTATGAGTACAGCTAAGGAAGAAGTAAAAGCACTTCTGGATAAGCTTCCCGATGATTGTTCACTAGAGGATGTCCACTATCACCTTTATGTTGTCGAGAAGATCCATAGGGGGATCGAACGTGCTGAGAAAGAGGGTGTGTTTAGCCAGGATGAAGTAGAAAGGAAGCTTGATAAGTGGGTCTCGAAGTAACGTGGTCACCTGAGGCAGCGGAAGACCTCGAGCTGATCGCAGAATATATGAACAGGACCTTAACAAAGTGTCCGGAAACAGTTGGCCGCTACAAATTTGGTTCGGGCCATGATCAACGGACGCAAACGGGTGTGAATACGCGGGCTGCACAATGCAGGGGAATCGTCCTGCTGGGTCTGTTGCTGTGGCTGGCTTGCTTGCCCGCCGCCGGATGGGCGGAAGATTCCCAACAAATCGCCCGCCGCCTGCAGGCAGCGGGCGACATTCTGCCGTTGCGACAATTGCTCGACAAGGTGCGCCAGCAGGTCTCGGGACATATTCTAGAGCTGGAGCTGGTGCAGCGCCGACAGGGCTTGGTCTATGAGCTGGAAATTATCGACGACCAGGGCGTGATCTGGGACTATCGACTGGATGCGCGCAGCGGGCGGATTCTGCAGCGCAAACGGGAGGAGGACTGAACATGCGGGTATTGCTGGTGGAGGACGATCCCACGTTGAGTGTCGGGCTAAAAAGCGACCTGCAGCGGGCGGGGTTCGCCGTGGATGTGGCCGACAACGGTGTTGACGGTGAGTTCATGGGCGACGAGGAACCCTACGATGCCGTGGTGCTGGACCTGGGCCTGCCGGATCGACCGGGCCTGGAGGTGTTGCGGCACTGGCGCGAGCGGGACAACGCGGTGCCGGTGCTGATCTTGACTGCCCGGGATGCTTGGCACGAAAAGGTCGACGGTTTCCAGGCCGGGGCCGACGACTATTTGGGTAAGCCCTTTCATGTGGAGGAATTGATCGCTCGCCTCAATGCCCTGATTCGGCGCCGTGGTGGTGTGGCCAGCCCGCGTCTCAAGGTGGGCGGGCTGGAGCTGGACAGCGATCAGCAGACGGTCTGTGACAGCAGTGGGCAGTGTTTTGAGCTCACCGGTACCGAGTTTCGCCTGTTGCGCTATTTCATGCTCAATCCGGGCAAGGTGTTGTCCAAGACCCGGCTCACCGAGCATGTCTACGACTATGATTCCGACAAGGACAGCAATGTGATCGAGGTCTATGTCAAGCGCTTGCGTCAGAAGCTGGGCAAGGACATCATCCAGACTCGTCGCGGCCAGGGCTATGTATTCGAGGCCGAGCGCTGATGCGCTCCATCCAGGCACGGCTGATCCTGGGGCTGGTGCCGGTGCTGGTGATCCTGTTCGTGGTGCAGTGGGCCATGGTCAGCTATGCCATCCGGCATTTGACCGAGGATGAATTTCTCTATACCCGTCTGCGCCACGATGCCGAAAGCCTGTTGGCGGCACTGAACATTCTGCCCGACGGTAGTTTCTCGGTTCCCGCCGATCGCGTGGCCGCAGCCTATCAGCGGCCTTTCTCCGGGCATTATTTCCATATCGAGGTGGCCGGGCGCGACCTGCATTCCCGTTCCCTGTGGGACGAGGACCTGCCCCTGCAGCCGGTGTCGCCGGGGCAAAGTGAGACCCAGTTCACCAGCGGGCCCCTGCAGCAATTGTTGATGGTCTACGTGGCCGGTTTCCGCAAGCAGGGACAGGACGTGGTGATCGCCGTGGCCCACGACATATCCGATCTGGAATCCGACATCCGCGAACTGCAATGGGCCTATGGGGCGATCTCTCTGTTGGCCTTGTTGTTGTTGATCGGGATCCAGGTGCTCACCATTCGCCGCGGATTGAAGCCAGCCGAGGTGGCGCGCCGGCAGTTACAGGCCATCGAGGCGGGGGAGTTGCGCGAACTCGACACTGAGGTGCCGCTGGAGATTCGTCCCCTGGTGCTGGAGATCAACCGCTTGCTGGCCATGCAGACGAAGCGCCTGCAACGTTCGCGCAATGCCCTGGGCAATCTGGCGCATGGTCTAAAGGCGCCGCTGGCGGTGATGAACCAGTTGCTCGGCGATGCACGCCTGCAGGGGCATGGAGAATTGCGCCAGATGCTGGCGCAGCAAGTGGAAATCATGCGTCAGCTCACCGAACGGGAGTTGAAGCGGGCGCGCCTGGCCTCGGGGGGCGTGCCAGGACAGCGCTTCCGCCCGCGCCACGATACCCGGGCCTTGCTGGATATGTTCGAGAATATTTATCGCGACAAGGGGCTGGATTACCACCTGGAAGTGGAGGCAAGCAGTCCCTGTGCATTGGAGCGCGAGGACATGCTGGAGTTGCTGGGCAACCTGATCGATAACGCCAGCAAATGGGCACGCTCGAGGGTATGGGTGCGGCTGCGGGCAGGCGGCGAACTTGTGCTCAGCGTGGAAGACGATGGCCCGGGCGTCGACGAGATGCAACGGGCCCGCCTGGCCCGGCGCGGGGTGCGCATCGACGAGTCGCGCGCCGGACATGGGCTGGGGCTGGCCATTGTCAGCGATACGGTGCGCGATTACGGCGGTAGCATCACCTTCGGCTGTTCCGCCGAGCTGGGGGGATTTGCGGTGACGGTGCGCCTGCCTTGCCGCAGCGCGGTCTGAGTGTGTTCAGGAACCATCTGACTCAAGGAGGGTTCCTAAGGTTACTTCAGATATTGCCGGCCTGGCGGGTCACATCCACGTACAGGGTGAGTTGCTGGCCTGGCTGCAGGTATTTCTTGGGCGACAGGCCGTTCCAACGCAACAGGTCGCGCAGGTCCACCTGGAACTTGCGTGAGATGCGCGCCAGCGAGTCGCCGCGCCGGACCCGGTAGTTCACCTTTTGTGTCACCGTGCTGCGGCTCAGATGGGTACGCGGCAGGCCGGTGCGGCGGTGTTTGGTATTGTCGCGGGTCCAGATCACCAGGGTCTGGCCGGGGCGCAGGGTGTCACGCGGCGCCAGGCCGTTCCACTTGGCCAGGGCGCGCACGCTCACGCCGTGGCTGCGGGAAATGTCCCACAGGGTGTCGCCGCGGCGTACGCGGTATTTCACTGCCTGGCGACCCGAGCGGCGCGTATTCTGGAGTTTGCTCAGGCGTTGCTCGGCGCTGAGGGTGTAATTGCTCAGATGGCGGGTGGATACGGGAATGATCAGGTTTTTGCCGGCGCGGATCAGGTTGCCGCGGATGGCGTTCACGTCCTTGATCAGTTCCACCGTGGTGTTGTAGCGTTTGGCGATCTGCAGCAGACTCTCGCCCGGGCGGATGCGATGGCGTTTCCAGCTCACACGTTGTTGTGGGGGCAGCTCGCGCAGACGCTCGCGGAATAGGTCTGCCTTGTCCACGGGCACCAGCAGGGCATGGGGCCCTTCCGGATCGGTGGCCCAGCGGTTGAAGCCGGGATTGAGCAGGTAGAGTTCATCTATGCTGATACCGGCCAGGTCGGCGGCCAGGGCCAGGTCGATCTGGCCGTCTACCTCCACCTGGGCCAGGTAGGGCTGGTTGGGAATGGGAGGCAGGCGCACCTGGTATTTCTGCGGCGATTCCACCAGGATGGACAGGGCCAGCAGACGTGGCACATAACCACGGGTTTCCCGGGGCAGGTCCAGCGACCAGAAATCGGTGGGCTTGCCTCGGCG
Source organism: Gammaproteobacteria bacterium (assembly GCA_015487785.1). GTDB lineage: Bacteria > Pseudomonadota > Gammaproteobacteria > S012-40 > S012-40 > S012-40. The sequence continues at coordinate 4,386 of WFPC01000028.1, forward strand.
TTTGTTCTTGCGAATGGCCTTTTGTACCGTACCCTGACCGGAATTGTAGGCCGCCAGGGCCAGCAGCCAGTCACCATCGAACTGTCGGTGCAGGCGTTGCAACAGGGTCAGCGCGGCGCGGGTGGAGGCGAGGATGTCGCGGCGGCCATCGTACCACCAGTTCTGTTTGAGTCCGTAGAGCCGGCCGGTGCTGGGGATGAACTGCCAGATGCCCGCTGCCCGGCCATGGGAGTAGGCAAAGGGCTGGAAGGCACTCTCCACCACGGGCAGCAGGGCAATTTCGGTGGGCATGCCGCGTTTTTCCACTTCCTCCACGATCAGGTAGAGGTAGCGCCGGGCGCGCTCGGACACGCGCTCGAGATAGCGCTGATGACGGGCATACCATTTCAACTCGGCGTCGATGCGTGGGTGCAACTCGTGGGGCAGATCGAAGCCCCGGCGCAGGCGTTCCCACAGATCGGCAGGTTGATCGCTGGTGTCGAATACCAGGGTACCTTCCTCCACCGGGTTGTGGGGGATGGCGGCTTCCTCGAACAAGTCGATGGGCAGCTCACGCTGGCCGGGGAGCTGGCCCACCAGGCGGGGAGTGGCGGTGCTCAGGTGCGGAGGTGTCCAGTCCTGGCTGAGCAGGGTGTCGGCGGGATCCAGCACCGGGGACCAATGGCGAAACAGGGGAGCATCCTGCTCCCAGGAGCTGAGTCGTGCCTGGCTGGGCCGTGGAGCGGGGTCGGCGGTTATCGTGGGGTTTGTTTGGGCGGCCTGCTGTTGTGGCAGACTACTACAGCCGGCCAGGCTCAGGGCAAATAGCATCAGCATCGAAAACAGCCCCGGCACGGCAGGCCTCGCTGTGCGGTCGTGGCACCTGGAAATCGTCATCACCCCTGTTTCATCCCTCGGTTGTTGGTCGTTATATCAGGACGCCGGCCTCGCCACACGGTTCCCCGCCGCCGGCGAAGCGGCTATTATGCCAGATATATGCCACACAAGTTGTGTCTTGTGAATGGTACACCGTGAGCCTGGTATTTTCTGCAACGGCGTTTCGATGGGTTTTTTTAGATGATTTTTTTGGGTAATTATAGGGTTATGTTCAAATTTGGTGAAGCGTCGCGCGGCCGCGACGCCAGTGCATGAGTTCCTGGGTCAAGCGCGTCGTGAGACCGCGCAGCAAGCCCCGCATGTGGCGTTGTGGCAGTCCGCGGGAGGTGCGCCGCGCGCTGCGGTACTGGTATTGCCACGACCTGGGGCGCCTGTTGGCCGAGGAGGAATCGCGCCAAGTGGCCGAGGAGTTGGGTACGCTGTTTGGTTACCATTTGTTGCAGGTGGGCTGTTTGACGCCGGAGTTGGATCTGCGCGGCAGTTCCATCCGTCATCAGATCGTCATGGACCTGGAGCCCGGCACCGAGCGCCTGGGAGCCGGCTTGCTGGCCGAGCCCGCGCGCCTGCCCATCGCCGGCGACAGCGTCGACTTGGTGATCCTGCCCCATACACTCGAGATGGATGAGGATCCCCACCAGGTGTTGCGCGAAACCAAGCGGGTACTGGTGGGCGAGGGGCATGTGATCATTCTGTGTTTCAACCCCTGGAGCCTGTGGGGGTTGCGGCGGCGTTTGAGTTGTCGCCGTGGCCAGACACCCTGGTGTGCCCGCTTCATCAGTCCCATGCGCATGAAGGACTGGCTGGAGTTGCTGGGCTTCGAGATTCGCAAGGTTCGCACCTTTTTTCACCGCCCGCCGCTGGCCCGACGGCGCCTGTTGGAGCACCTGCAGTTGATGGAGAAATACGGTCCGCGTCTATGGCCATCGTTTGGTGGCGTGACCCTGTTCGTTGCCCGCAAGCGGGTCTCGACGCTCACACCCGTCCGGCCACGCTGGCGCAGGCGAAGCGTGTTGACTCCGGGCTTGGTGGAGACCCGTCAATGAGCGCGCGGGTGGAGATTTTCACCGATGGCGCCTGTCGCGGAAACCCGGGGCCGGGAGGCTGGGGAGCCATTCTGCGCTACCAGGGACGTGTCAAGGAGTTGTCTGGCGCCGAGGCCCACACTACCAACAACCGCATGGAAATGCTGGCGGTGATCGCGGCCCTGGAGGCCCTGACCCGGCCCTGTGAGGTCGATCTGACCACCGATTCACAATACGTGAAGAACGGCATCACCCAGTGGTTGGCCAACTGGAAACGCAATGGCTGGAAGACCGCGGCCAGGAAACCGGTGAAGAATGCCGAATTGTGGCGCCGCATGGACGAGTTGGCTAGCCGTCATCGCATCCATTGGCACTGGGTCAAGGGCCACAGCGGTCATCCGGAGAACGAGCGTGCCGACCAGTTGGCCAATGCCGCCATAGACGCCATGCTGCAAGAACAGGGAGAAAACTCATGAGACAGATTGCACTGGATACCGAGACTACCGGTCTCGAACCTCGCCAGGGCCATCGCATCATCGAGATCGGCGCGGTGGAATTGGTGGATCGCCGGCTCACTGGCAATCACTTCCATCAATACCTGCAACCTGATCGCGAGATCGACGAAGGTGCTCTGGAGGTGCATGGCATCACTGAGGCCTTTCTGGCGGAACAGCCCCGTTTCGCCGATATCGCGCGAGCTTTTCTCGATTTTGTCGACGGCGCCGAGCTGATCATTCACAACGCGCCCTTCGATGTGGGCTTCATCGATCACGAGCTGAGCCTGTTGGGGTCCGAGTGGGGATGTCTGGGGGACTATTGCCAGGTGATAGACACCCTGGAAATGGCCCGGCGTCTGCATCCGGGACAGAAAAACAATCTCGATGCCCTGTGCCGGCGCTACCAGGTAGACAATAGCCAGCGTGACCTGCACGGCGCGTTGATCGATGCCGAGCTGCTGGCCGAAGTCTACCTGATGATGACAGGAGGCCAGGTGAGTCTGTCGCTGGAAGGGCTGGATGGCGCGGGCGAGCAGAGTGGAAGTAGCCAGGTGCGCAGAGTCGATGCCCGGCGTCCGGCGCTTGCGGTGCGTCGCGCCGATGCCGCGGAACTGGCCGCGCATCAACAGCGCTTGCAGGCCATCGCCAAGGCCTCAGGCGGAAAGGTCCTGTGGCGGGACTGAGCTTGCCGGTTTCCAGTCACTCTCGCGCAACCATTGTGTCAACGCCTCGGCGGGCATGGGCCGGGCGATGTAATAGCCCTGGCCCAGATCACACTCCAGCGCTTGCAACTGGCGCAGGATGGCCTGGTTTTCTATGCCTTCCGCGGTGACCTGCAGGCCCATGTTCTTGGCCAGGTCGATGATGGAGCGCACCAGGGTGGCGTTGCCGCTTTCGGTGAGCATGTCCAGCACGAAGGAGCGGTCGATCTTGAGTTCATCCACTGGCAACTCCTTGAGATAACTCAACGAAGAATAGCCGGTGCCGAAGTCATCGATGGAAATGGCGATGCCGGCGTTGTACAGGTGTCGCAGGATTTCCAGCGCGCGTTGGGGGTCGCTCATGATGGTGGTTTCGGTGATCTCCAGTGTGAGCAGGTGGGGTGAGATGTGATGCTGTTGCAAGGCTTTTTTGAGCTGCTCGATGAACTCTGGATTGAGCAGGCTCTTGGGTGACAGGTTGATGGCCATGTTTAAACGGTAACCCGCCTGCTGCCACTGCGCCAGCTCACGCAGCCCGCTGTCGATCACCCAGGCGGTGAGCTTGTGGATCAGGCCGGTTTGTTCGGCGATGGCGATGAAACGCTCGGGCGACACGAGGCCCCGTTCGGGATGCGGCCAGCGCAACAGGGCTTCGACGCCGACGAGTTTCTGCCTGCGCAGGTCGACCTTGGGTTGATAGTACAACACGACCTCGTTGTGCCGCAGTGCCCGCTTGAGTTCGTCGCCTAGGGTAAGCAACTCCACGCTGTGGTGATCCTGGTTGGGATCGTAGAGTTTGGCACCCATGCGTTCATTCTTGGCCTGGTACATGGCCACGTCGGCCCGGCGCATCAGGGTCTCGCAATCGGTGCCGTGTTCGGGACAGAGCACGATGCCAATGCTGATGCCCACGCTGAAGCTGCACCCCTCGATCTCGAAGGGTTGTTCCATGGCCTGCTGGATCTTGTTGGCCACGATCATGGCGTCCTCCCTGCGCCCCACGGTGGGCAAGACCGCGGCAAATTCATCGCCTCCCAGCCGTGCCACCATGTCTTCGTAGAGCACGGCCTTGTCGGCATCTTCCAGGCGGGTCAGGTTGTCGGTCTTGCGCAGGCAGCCGGTGAGCCGTTCGCTGACCTGTTGCAGCAAGAGATCACCGGAGTGGTGGCCCAGGGTGTCGTTGACGGTCTTGAAATGATCCAGGTCCATCATGAACAGGGCGAAAGTCAGGCCGTTTTCCTGATTCTGGCGGGTATGGTAGATCAGCGTGTCTTGCAGTTTCGAGCGGTTGGGTAGGGCCGTCAGCTCGTCGCGGAAGGCGAGGTCCTCCATCCGCTCATACATGCCGGCCAGTTCGGTGGTCATGGCATTGAAGTCGCGTGTCAGTTCACGAATCTCGATATTGCCGCGCAGCGGGATTCTTTCGCCCAGGAACGATTTGTCGTCGCGCAGCTTGCGCAATTGCCGGCTCAGTGCGGAGAGCGGCGCCAGGGTGGTCTTGTTGATGATGAACAGGAACAGGCCGATGGCCAGGGTGGTGATCAGGCCACTGGCGAGCATGACATAGCCACGGGTGCGGCCGAGTTCTTCCTGCATGCTGGTGATGTCGCGCTTGATGGCGATGCGTAAGGGGCTGGCCTGGCCGTCGTCGCTATAGAGTGTGATGCGGGCGCTGAGCCAGACTTGGGTATCGGTATCTCCCCATCCCTGGGATTGCTGGACGATGTCCTCACCGAGCAACAGGCGAACGGGCAGGCCCAGATTGCGGCTCATGGCGCTAAGGGCTGGCACGGGGTCGCTGACCAATTGCAAGTAGCCCAGTGGGGTTTGCGGATCGCCGACGGGAATCAGGGCCGAACTCAACAGGCGTTGTTCGTGCAGGCACAGGTAAATGTCATGTTTCTTCCTGTCCGGGCGAGGGAGCCCGCGCATTTTTTTGACATGTTTCCCGCACATGATACTGGCGCTTTGTGTCGAGCCAGAGATTGGCTGCAGTGAAGGGGTGTAGAGATAGAGCCCTGTGAGGAACGGGGTGGTTCTGCTGGCGCGGGCGGTGGTCAGTGTATCGGTCAGAGCCTGGAGCATCCTGGCCGGTTGGTTTTGGGCGATGAGGTATTGTTCTACCCAGGATGCCAGCCGTTCCTGCTGCAATCGATGTCCCCACAGGCGCACTTTCTCGCCGTGTTCGCGCAGAAGGGACTGAGCTTCCAGGCGAGCCAGCTCGCGCAGACCCTCTCGTTCGTGATCGAGCATCAGTTGGCGATAGATCTCGCCGGTGGCAATGGCCAGGCCGAGGCCTATCAGCCCCATCAAAGCGACGATGAGGCTGAGGCTGGAACGCAGTGAGAGTGAAAACGTGCGCATACCGGTTTGATGGAATTGAGCGAATCGCTCCAGCTTGTTCGGTTGGCGCGCAAGGATTCTTTAGTTTTCGTCTATGAAAGCGGCGAAAGCTGTTGTTGACACACAGCTTTTTGGGTGTGAGAAGCTTATGCCGCTCTCAACCGACGGGGATGGAGAAATGTGCCTCGTTGAGCCACAAATGGACCAGGATGCTGGCGGCATAGCCCAGGGCGATGGCGGGGGTCCAGCGCAAATGGCTGAAAAAGGTGTATTTGCCCTTGGCCTGGCCCATCAGGGCAACACCGGCCGCCGAGCCGATGGACAAAAGGCTGCCGCCGACACCGGCGGTGAGGGTGACCAGCAGCCACTGTCCCTGGGACATGTCGGGGTTCATGGTCAATACCGCGAACATCACCGGAATATTGTCGACGATGGCCGAGAGAGCGCCCACCATGACATTGGCGCTGGTGGCGCCCCACTCGATATACATGACTTCCGAGGTCATGGCCAGGTAGCCGATGAAGCCCAAGCCGCCGACGCACAGTACCACGCCGTAGAAGAACAGCAGGGTGTCCCATTCCGCGCGGGCGATTTTCTGAAAGATGTCGAAGGGCACGGGATCGCCCATGGCCGATTCGCCATAGTCGTTGCCGTCCACGGCTCGCTTGCCGTAGCGGCGGCGCAGGTAATAGCCGAAGAACTGCAGGTAGGCCAGCCCCGTCATCATGCCCAGTACCGGTGGCATGTGGAGAAAATTATGGAAACTCACCGCCGTGGCGATGGTGAGAAGAAACAGCAGCATGACGCGTTTGGCCCCCACTTTCATGGTCACTCTCTCATCGGAGGGGGCGGGCTTGGCATCGGGAATGGCGAAGTGCATGAACAGGGCTGGCACCAGGTAGTTGACTAGCGAGGGGATGAACAGCACGAAGAAAGTGGCGAAATCCACGATGCCCTTTTGCCATACCATCAAGGTGGTAATGTCGCCGAAGGGGCTGAAGGCGCCACCGGCGTTGGCGGCGACCACGATATTGATACAACCTATGGCGACAAAGCGCTGATTCTCGCCCCCCACGGCCAGCAATACGGCACACATCAACAGGGCCGTGGTGAGGTTGTCCGCGATGGGCGAGATGAAAAAGGCCAGGATACCGGTCAGCCAGAACAATTGCCGGAAACTGAAACCCTTGCGCACCAGCCAGGCACGCAGGGCGTCGAAGACCAGGCGGTCTTCCATGGCATTGATATAGGTCATGGCCACCAGCAGGAACAGGAACAGCTCGGAAAACTCCAGCAGGTTGTGGCGTACCGCGGCCTCTGCCGTGGCCGACATACCCTGCTGGGCGTAATAGACGGCGATCATGCCCCAGATGATGCCGGCGGCGAGGATGACGGGCTTGGATTTGCGCAGGTGGGTGAACTCTTCCAGCATCACCAACAGATAGGCGATGGCGAACACCGTCAGGGCGGCATAGCCGATACCGTGGTCGGTCAGGTCCAGGGTCTTGCCGGGGGGCTCACCGGCCCAGGCCAGGGGAGGCAGTAACAGAAACAGCAGGGGAAGTAGCCGTATCAAGATCAAGAGTGTCTCACCATCTTTATTATTCTCAAGCCATCGAGCCTATGGTGCGCCGCGGTGGCGCTCATGCTATATGAGCCTCTGGGGGTACGTCAAACCGGTGGCGATCGAGGATAACGATAAGGTGTCAAGTTTTCCCGTGGCGGGTCGATACCATTTCTTGCAGTAGGGGATTGATGTGTTCCGGACCTGGCGATGCTTGGTTTGGCGGGTTGGTTATGGTACGCAGCAGAGAGAAAACTCTCGCGCGGGAAGGCTTGTCGCTATACTTTGGTATACAAGTGTAGGACAATTGCCGGTCCAACCAGGAGGCGCCAAATGACTGCAAGCAGCAAGGTATCGAAGGGCAAGAAGCCCGCAAGGAAGAAGGCCACCAAGGCCAGGACCACAAAGGCCACTGCGCGCAAGCGCACGGCGACAAAAAAGAAGTCGCCCGCGCGGGGGGTGAACGAGGCGCAGCGTTTGCGGATGATTCGTGAGGCCGCTTATTTTCGCGCCATGAAACGTGGTTTTCAGGGAGGCAGTCCGGAACAGGACTGGTTGGAAGCCGAGGCCGAAATCGAGCAGCAACTGAAAAACGAAAACAACAAATAGCTCGGTTTGCCAGATGGAGATGTGGGGTTCTACGGGGGGCTCGTCTGAGCATTGATCGGTACTTTACACGAGAGATGATTCTAATGAGAAGGAACAACTATGTCGTTTATAGCTGTCTCGAAAGAGTACCTTTCCCGGCTGGGTGTGACCTACGAGTGCATCCAGCATGCCCCGGTGAAATCCGCCTATGACATTGCCGAAAAAGCCAATATCCCGTTGTCGCAATTGGCCATAAGCGTTCTGCTGGCCGATGAGCAAGGCTCCATGCTGGTGACCCTGCCGGCGCAGCAGGGGCTGGATTTCGAGGCCCTCAACCTTCAACTCAACCGGCAGGCATCGCTGGCCCCGTCCGGTCATTATCGCACGCACCTGAAATCCTTTCCGGCCACCTTGTTGCCACCTTGGCACCATCTCTACCGTCTGCCATTGATTGTGGAGCAGGCCTTGTGTGAGCAGGAACACGTCTATCTGCCCTCGGGGAGTGACACGGTTTCATTCAAGCTCAGCCAGGCCGAGTTCCAGCGCCTGATCCAGGGCAGTTCCAAGGCGCGCTTTGGGCGTGTGCCCCAACATGTGTTGATCGAGGAGGCTGAGGCCGTAGAGCCTGGCGAAAGGGAGCGGCTCGCTGCGCCAGCCCGGGCCAAGCTGCGGGAGAAGCTGGATGGCGGGGGCGAAGAGCTGCCGGTATTGCCCGAGTTGGCCAGCGAGCTGCTGGCGCTCAAGGCCCTGGAAGACCGGGATCCGGTGGACGTGGCCCAGGTGATCGAGCAGGATCCGGTGGTCAGCGGGCTCATCCTGAGCTATGCCGGCTCGGCCCTGTTCGCCTATCAGGGTAAACTGGTTTCGGTGAAAGAAGCCATCTATCATGTGCTGGGGGTGGACAATGCCCTGGATATCGCCATTGGTGCGGCGGTGGGGCGGGCCTTCGAAGGCGAACGCGATGGCCCACTGGGCTTGCGCAAGCTATGGCGCGAGGCCTTGTTCAGCGCGGCCTTGATGCAGCAACTGGCGGCGCGCATGCCGCGCGAGTTACGCCCGCACATGGGTACCGCCTACCTGGCCGGCCTGTTTCACAATATCGGCTATCTCTTGCTGGCGAGCCGGTTTCCCGGTGAACACGCTTTGTTCAACAGTGTGTTGAGCAATGACCCCGAGGCCTGCCTGCTGGAGGTGGAAGCCAGGGCCCTGGACGTGTCGCACACCGAACTCGGCCTGGAGTTGCTTCGGCAGTGGCGCTTGGCGCCGGTGTTCCAGGCGGTGGCGGCACATCACCATGATTCGGGCTATACCGGCGAGCATGCGCTGTATGTGCATCTTTGCCAGATCAGTGACAGCCTCATGCAAGGGCAGGGCATGGGGGATGCCCCTTCTGCCAGCGTGGATGTGCGCCTGCTGCAACAATACGGCTTGACCGAGGACGATCTGGCCGAGGCCCTGGAAGCCGTGTTGCAGGTCAGCGAGGCGCTGGAGGCCATGGCGAACCGGATCGCCGCATAGCCCCGCTTCCGGAATGGTCTTCGGGCGGTGGATGGGGTAGAATTATCCACAATAAAAACATTCCATAGAATTGCGGCGCATTTTGCTGCAAAAGGAGGTCGTACCCTCCTTGATGTATTTCGTGTGGGGTCTGGTGTACCGGGCCATGCTTGGGGTGGAGCCGAGGTGCGAATGCTCAGGGTAGGGTCGACCGGGCGAGGAGATTGTTTGGATGTGGGTCGACACACCGCCCGAGGACCGGCAGGCCGAGCTTCGGAAAGTCATGCGGCTGCTCGAGGGTTTGGGGCGTACCCAGCTCGGTGAAGTGGTCCATGAACATATCACCCGGATGCTGCACGAGCGTGAAGCCATGCACGAGGAAACCGAGCGTGCCCTCAGTGGCATGCTGCGCCTGGTGCTCGACGCCCTTTCCCTGCAGCTTCCGGAGGATTCCCGTCTCTATGCTGAAATCAAGTTGTTGCAACTGCGCCTGACCCCACCTTTCACACCCTCGGAACTCATCACCCTGCACGAATTCGTCGAGCGCTGTGCCGACCGCATCGCCGGCCTGGACAAGTTGCCTTCTTCGCAGGTGGAGGAAGCGGTGTTCCAGTTGTTGCCGGGGCTGGGCTTGAGCGGCGCGACGCGATCTCCGCCGAGCCCGGAAAGGAGCGTGGTGGAACAAGGCGGGAAAACCACCTCGCCCGGACCCGATCCCTACTTGCAGCGCTGGCAGGCCGAGGCGCGCGAGCTGGATATGGATAAACTGTCCGCCCGGGTGAGCCAGCTGGTGCAGGCGCCTTCGCGGAGCCCGTCGTTCATCGACGAGGAATTGAGTCACTCCATTTCGCGCACGGAAGAGTTCGGGGCTTGGCTGGAAATCCAGTTGGCCAACCTGCGCCAGGTCGACGACGAGACGGATTTCGAGCAGCGCAAGGCGGCGGTGATTCGTCAGCTCGAGGGCGTGCTCGAGGCCCATCGCCAGATTTCCTCCCATTTCAGCCATATGCTGCAAACCCTCGAAACCTTGCAACGTGACAGCGAGCGTCTGAGCGAGGAACTCAACCGCATGACCTTGCTGAGTCTCACCGACGAGTTGACCGGCCTGCCCAACCGGCGTGCCTTCACGCAGCGGTTACGGGATGAAATCAGCCGGGTACAACGCTATGGCCAGCCGCTCACCGTGGCCATCATGGATCTGGACCGGTTCAAGTCCATCAACGATGAGTTTGGCCACGGCCAGGGCGACTCGGTGCTGAGCCGTTATGCGCAGGAAGTGCTCACGGTGTTTCGTCAGCACGATATGGTGGCGCGCTATGGGGGCGAGGAGTTTGCCGTGATCCTGCCCAATACCGAGGCCGATGGTGCCCGTCGTGCCCTGCAAAAGGCCCGGGCGGTGACCCGGCGTCAGTCCCTGCGGGTCGGCAAGGCCGAGCTGCCCCTGCCCACCTTTTCCGCCGGCGTGGCGGTCTATCATCCCGGCGAGAGCGCCGATACGCTGCTCAAGCGTGCCGATGACGCTCTTTACCGGGCCAAGGAAGCCGGTCGCAACTGTATCGAACTGGCTTGAAATTTCCAGCTCTGGTACCCTGCATCGCTGATCAACCAAGGGGATACAGCCCATGCCTCGCTACAAGGGAGAACTGGCCGATCTCGGCCGCGGCTGGAGCAGGGTCGGCGTGCTGCTGGTCAACCTGGGTTCGCCGGACGCGCCCACACCTACGGCTCTGCGTCGTTATCTCAGGGAGTTTCTCTGGGATCCGCGGGTGGTGGAAATGCCACGGCCACTGTGGTGGCTGATACTCAATGGTATCATCTTGCCGCGCCGCGCCGGTCGTTCGGCGGCTAATTACCAGAAGATCTGGCGCGAGAGCGAAGGCTCACCCCTGCTGGCCATTTCGCGTCAGCAACTGGCCGGTATCGGTCAACGCTTGCAGGAACGCCATGGTGAGCACGTGCTCACTGCATTGGCCATGCGCTATGGACGGCCATCCATTGCCGAGGGGCTGGAGCAGTTGCGTCAGCGGGGGGCTGGACGGCTGATCGTGCTGCCGTTGTATCCCCAGTATTCCGCCACCACCACCGCCTCGGTGCTGGACGCGGTGTTCGATGAACTACAGACCTGGCGCCTGGTGCCGGAGCTGCGCAGCATCAATCGCTATCATCAACAAGCGGGTTATATCCGGGCCTTGGCCAGCAGTATCCGCGAGCATTGGCAGCGCGAGGCGCCGGCCGAGCGCCTGTTGTTTTCCTTTCACGGCCTGCCGCAACGTTACCTGGACAAGGGCGACCCCTATTATCACGAGTGCCTGGCCACGGCCGAGGCGGTGGCGACGGAGTTGCAACTGGAGCGGGCGCGCTGGGCGGTGAGTTTCCAGTCGCGTTTTGGCCGCGAAGCCTGGTTGCAGCCGTATACCGACAAGACGCTCAAGGAATGGGCCAAGGGCGGGGTGCGCAGTGTGGAGGTGATCTGTCCCGGGTTTGCCGCCGATTGTCTGGAGACCCTGGAGGAAATCGACCAGGAAAACCGAGCCGTCTTCCTCGACAACGGCGGTGAGCTATTCCATTACATTCCGGCGCTCAATGCCCGTGACGACCATCTCGATATGCTGGCCGGACTGGTGGAAAGTCATGCCACCGGCTGGTTGGACTCATGAGCGAAGGTTTGCGCAGCATTCGTGATTTCATCCGTTACGGCATCAGCCGTTTCGAGCAGGCGGGTTTGTACTATGGCCATGGCACCGACAATGCCCTGGACGAGGCCACCCAACTGGTGTTGCACGTGCTGCACCTGCCCCACGATCTGCCGGGTCATTTCATGGATGCCCGCCTGACCGGCGAGGAGCGGGACCAGGTGCTGGGGCTGATCCGGCGACGGGTGGAGGAACGTATTCCATTGCCCTATCTCACCCATGAGGCTTGGTTCGCCGGCTTCAGTTTCTATGTGGACGAGCGGGTGTTGGTGCCGCGCTCGCCCATCGGGGAGTTGATCGAGCAGGGTTTCGAGCCTTGGTTGCGGCCGCAAGGCGTGCAGCGCATTCTCGACCTGTGTACCGGTAGCGGTTGTATCGCCATCGCCTGTGCCCACGTGTTTCCCGAGGCACGGGTGGATGCAGTCGATATTTCTGCCGAGGCGCTGGAAGTGGCCGCGCGCAACGTGGCCGAGCACGGCGTGGAAGACCGGGTGCGCCTGCTGCGGTCGGACCTGTTCGCGGCCCTGCGGGGCTGTCACTACGATCTCATCGTCACCAACCCACCCTACGTGGATGCGGCGGAGATTGCCGCCATGCCCGCGGAATACCATCACGAACCCCGCCTGGGCCTGGCTTCGGGGGAGGACGGGCTGGAGGCCATCGAACAGATCCTGCGCCAGGCGCCGGATTATCTGCGCGACGACGGTGTGTTGATTGCCGAGGTGGGCGCCAGCGAGGCGGCATTACGGGCGAAATACCCTGAATTGCCCCTGGTGTGGCTGGAGTTCGAACGCGGCGGCAGTGGTGTGTTCCAGATTTCGCGTCGCGAGCTGCTGGCTCATCGGGCCCTGTTTTCGCCGCGGCCTTGAGAACGGCTTCGGGTATAATGCCGGCAACAGACTATCGGGATAGCGCAGATGTCAGGTAACAGCTTCGGCAAATTGTTCACCGTGTCCACCTTCGGCGAAAGCCACGGTCCTGCCTTGGGCGCCGTGGTCGACGGCTGTCCGCCGGGCCTGCCCTTGTGCGAGGAGGATTTGCAGCACGACCTCGACCGCCGCCGGCCGGGGCAGTCGCGTCACACCACCCAGCGGCGCGAGCCCGACCGGGTGCGGATACTTTCCGGCGTGTTTGAGGGCAAGACTACTGGCACCCCCATCGGCCTGTTGATCGAAAACACGGATCAGCGTTCCAAGGATTATTCCAACATCATGGACCGTTTCCGTCCCGGCCATGCCGACTACACCTATCAGCAGAAGTACGGCCTGCGCGACTATCGCGGCGGAGGGCGCTCCTCCGCCCGTGAAACCGCCATCCGGGTGGCTGCGGGAGGCATCGCCAAGCGCTATCTGCAACAGCGTTACGGTATCCGCATTCGCGGTTACCTGGCCCAACTCGGGCCCATCCAGGCCCGTCGTTTCGACTGGGAAGCGGTGGAGCGCAACCCCTTTTTCTTTCCCAACGCCGAACAGGTCGCTGAGCTGGAAGCCTACATGGATGCCTTGCGCAAGTCCGGTGACTCCATCGGCGCGCGGGTCAACGTGGTGGCCAGCGGCGTGCCGCCGGGTTGGGGCGAGCCAGTGTTCGACCGCCTGGATGCCGATATCGCCCATGCCATGATGAGCATCAACGCGGTCAAGGGGGTGGAGCTGGGGGCGGGCTTCGACGTGGTGACCCAGAAGGGTACGGAGCACCGCGACGAAATCACTCCCGAGGGGTTTCTCAGCAACCACGCCGGCGGTGTGCTGGGCGGTATCTCCAGCGGGCAGGACATCCTTGTCAGCCTGGCCCTCAAGCCCACTTCCAGCCTGCGCCTGCCGGCTCGTTCGGTGAACCTGGCCGGCGAGCCGGTGGAGGTGGTCACCCACGGTCGTCACGATCCCTGCGTGGGCATTCGCGCCACTCCCATCGCCGAAGCTATGCTGGCCCTGGTGCTGATGGATCACTGCCTGCGCCATCGGGCACAGAATGCCGATGTCCGCTCCCATACTCCGGTGATACCGGCCCAGCCCGACGAATGAGTGGCGGCACGCCGGTGCCGTACTGGCGGCTGTCGGCCTTCTATCTGTTCTATTTCGCCAGCCTCGGTGCCTTGGTGCCCTATTGGGGGCTGTATCTGCGTGGCGAGGGCTATAGCGCCGCCCAGATCGGCGAGCTGCTGGCGGTGCTCATGGCCACCAAGATCGTCGCCCCCAACATCTGGGGTTGGCTGGCCGACCACAGTGGCCGGCGCATGGGCATCATCCGCATGGGCTCGCTGCTGGCGCTGCTGGCCTTTGCCGGTGTCTACTGGGCCGAGAGTTATACCAGCCTGTTGCTGGTGATGCTGTTGTTCAGTTTCTTCTGGAACGCTACCCTGCCCCAGTTCGAGGCCGTCACCCTGGAAGTGCTGGGCAAGGACGAACACCGCTACAGTGCCATCCGCCTGTGGGGCTCGGTGGGATTCATCGTCGCCGTTTTGTTATTGGGGGCTCTGCTGGAGCAATACGGCAGCGGCTTGTTGCCCTTTTTGCTCAGCGGTCTGCTGCTGGCGATCTGGCTGGTGAGCCTGGGCATCCGCGCGGGCGACCATGCCCACGAGACAGTGGCGCACCAGAGCCTGGGGCAGGTGTTGCGCCAGCCGGCGGTGCTGGCTCTGTTCGGCGTGTGTTTTCTGCTCCAGGCCAGTCATGGCCCCTATTACGCCTTCTATACCCTCTACATGGAAGATCATGGCTACGGGCGCTCCACCATCGGCATGTTATGGGCTTTGGGGGTGATAGCCGAGATTTTGGTGTTCATGGTCATGCATCGCTGGCTGCCGCGCTATGGTGCCCGTCGCTTGCTTCTGGCTGCTCTGTTGCTCACCAGCGTGCGCTGGCTCATCATGGGAACCTCGGTGGAGGTGTTCGGCCTCATGCTGTTTGCCCAGAGCCTGCACGCCGCCAGCTTCGGCCTTTACCACGCGGTGGCCATTCATCTGGTGCACGGATTCTTTCGTGGGCGGCTGCAGGGACGTGGTCAGGCGCTCTATTCCAGTCTCAGTTTCGGCGCCGGCGGTGCGGCCGGCGCGCTCTACAGCGGCTATGTGTGGCAACAAGGGGGCGCCCTGCAGGCCTATCTCATCGCTGCGGCCCTGAGCCTGGCCGCCGCCTGGCTGGGCTGGCGCTATGTGCGCGAGCCGGCCCCTGCGGCGACTTGAAAGCCGGCGTCGGTTCTGCTTTCATTGACACGGCCGGGCCGTTAGCTCAGTTGGTAGAGCAGCGGACTCTTAATCCGCGGGTCGTAGGTTCGATCCCTACACGGCCCACCATTTTTCAATGTCCGGGACCGCCGTGAAGCGGGTTTTGGCCCTCTTCGCGGGGCATGTTCGGTAAGACTTCAAGTCGCCGCGTCTTCCAGGACGGATTCGCCTGTTCGCAAGCTGCGCCCATGGGTCTGTGCCACGAGCCGGACCCGGTAGGCTTCAAGCCGCGGCGCAAGGCCTTCCGGGTCTCACCAGATGCTTGATTTTCAAGGTGTGAGCGCGAACGGAGGTAGGCCTTCGGTTGATCGGGGCGGGGCAAGGCGGCATAATTACGGGTTTCGAGGACATGACCGAGATACCGGCTCGGGAATCGACGGGTAGTGTTATGCAATTGTCTCTGTTGAAAGCGAAGCTCCATCGCGCATGCGTCACGCACTCCGAGCTGGATTACGAAGGCTCGTGTGCCATCGACGGTCGTCTGCTGCGCGCTGCGGGGATTCGTGAATACGAGCAGATCCACATCTACAATGTCACCAATGGCGAGCGGTTCATAACCTATGCCATTCGGGCGGAGGACGATTCCCGCATCATTTCCGTCAACGGGGCCGCGGCCCACAAGGCGAGCCCCGGTGACAGGATCATCATCTGTGCCTATGCGGTCATGGATCAGGCCGAGGCCGAGGGTTTTCGCCCCGAGCTGGTCTATCTGGACGAGAACAATCACATCATCGGGCAGCGCAACGCCATTCCTGTGCAGGTTGCTTGAGCTCCTGCGGGAACACCGGGCTGCCCGTGTGCCGACAAGGTGACGAGGAGGGTTGGCCGATGTTGCGTATCCTTGGGTTATCTGTGTTGCTGGTGCTGGCTGCCAATGCGGGCGCCGCCACGTTGCGCAGTGCCTTCGATCCTCAACTGACTGCCGAACGCTATGTCCAGGCCCTGCAGCGGGCCGAGGTGCCGGTGCTGGAGCGCAGGCGTTTGCCCGATGGCGAGGAAATCGTGTTTCCCAGCCCGGTCTACGGCACGCGCATCGGTCAGTGCCACAAGGGCATGCGCAAGGACAAGCCGCTCAGGACACGGATATGGCGCGACCCTCAGGGCCGGGTCTGGTTGCGTTATTCCGAGCCCCGGGCGAAGATCAATGAATTCGGCGTGATCGAGTGTGGCAACGAGGTCGACCAGGTGCGCCGGGCGCTGGACGCTTTCGCCACCACGGCCACTTCGCCCTGAAGCAGTCCGGCGGGCACGGCGCATGGCCCGCTGGTATTTCGGGTTCGTTCTCCTCGTGCTGAGTGGCTGCGCCCTGCAGCCCGCTCCACCCGCTGCTTCGTTCTCTTGCCAGGCCTTGTTCCAGCGTTTCGACCAGGCCGTCGCCCATGCCGGGGTGGGTGATGCCCAGTATGCGCGCATCGAGGGTTTTCCCGCTTTCCGTGTCGATCGTTTTCTGTCCTCTCTGCGCCACCGGCTCGATGATTCCCGCTCGCGGCGCGAGTGGCTGGCCATGTTACGTGCCCTTGACCGTGAAGCGCGCGCCATCGAATATCGCAATCTGCCGTTCGCCGCCCGACGGCGCATGCCCGCCGATGTCTTGGCGCGGTTGGCGGCCTGTGGTGAGCGAGCACAGGCCAGGCTGTTGCAGGATGTGTCGCGTTGGTCGGTTTTCTTGCGGCGCGCCGAGGTGCCGGATGCCTATTCGCGTTGGCGTCGCTGGCTGGGACTCTATCCTCTCACATCGCGTGTGGTGACCTGGCGGGTGGCTGCCCTGCAGGCCCGCCTGCGAGAGGATTTCGAGATTCCCCTGGCGGCATTGCCGCGACGCGGACGCTTGCACCGCTATGCCCTGGCTTTGCTGGCGGAGACGGCGCAGGAAATTCCCTGGCGGCCTGGTAATGCCTTGGCGGTTCCGGTGCCCGGGGCGATGGAGCTGGAGCAGTTGCTGATCCGCCATGCGCCGGTGTTCGAGATCGATGTGGTCTCGGACGACGACCGTCCGGGTGTCCCGGTGTGGCGGGATGATGGCTTGCCCACGGTGGACGTGTCGCGTCCGGTGTTGTATTGGCATTTGTCGCACACCCGGTTCGATGGGCAGGTGTTGTTGCAGATCAACTATATGCTCTGGTTTCCGGCGCGAACCGCCGCCGGGGCGTTGGACATCTATGCCGGCCGGCTGGACAGCCTGATCTGGCGGGTGACCTTGGATCTGGATGGCCAGCCCCTGCTCCATGAGAGCGTGCATGGGTGTGGCTGCTATCACCAGTTCTATCCGACTCGGAGGCTGCGTGCCAGGGCTGCGGCGAGCGAGGCCGCTGAACCCTTGTTCATCCCGCAGGTGGCACCGGAACCCGGAGCGGGGGAACGCTTGGTGGTGCGCCTGAGTGCAGGGCGTCACTATGTGCAACGGCTGTATGTGGAGCATGGCACGACTGCGGAGCACGTGTTGCAGGCGCGCCCTTATCGTGAGTTGCGCAGCCTGCCCTGGCGGAAAGGTCAGCGGCGCAGCCTGTTCGGGCCCGATGGCCTGGTGGCGGGCAGCCAGCGGCTGGAGCGCTGGCTGCTGTGGCCCATGGGAGTGTCTTCCGCTGGCGCCATGCGCCAGTGGGGACAGCATGCGGTGGCCTTCGTTGGCCAGCGTCATTTCGATGACCCCGACCTGTTGGCGCGTTACTTTCGGCGCGCGGAAACGGATTAGCCGGTGTTGCGCATGCCGGTGGCGATGGCGTTGATGCTGCGCAGCAGGGGTTGCAGCCAGTGGGCGCGCTCTTCGTCGGCCTCGTCCATGCCGCGGTAACGCTCCAGCAGCTTGACCTGGATGTGGTTGAGAGGGTCCAGGTAGGGATTGCGCCGCATCAGTGAGAGAGCCAGGGCTGGGTTTTCCGCCAACAGCTCGTTGTGGCCGGTGATGGCGAGGATGTGCTTGACGGTGCGGCGGTATTCTGCAGCGATGAGCTGGTAGATGTGTTCGGCCTGTTCGGCGTCGCGGGCGAGGTTCTTGTATTCCTCGGCCAGTTCCATGTCGGCCTTGGCCAGGGCCAGTTGGGTGTTGCTGATCAGGGCGCGGAAGAAGGGCCACTGGCGGTACATGGCCTGGAGCTGGCGTTGTTTGTCGGCATCGTCGCCACACCATTGTTCCAGAGCCGTGCCGATGCCGTACCAGGCCGGCAGGGTGTGGCGCGACTGCGCCCAACCGAACACCCAGGAGATGGCTCGCACCGAGCCTTTGGTGCGGTCACCTTTCTTTCGGTGGGAGGGGCGCGAGCCGATGTTCATCAGGCCGATTTCGTTGACCGGGGTGGCTTCATAGAAATAGTCCAGGAAGCCCTCGGTGCGTTCGGTGAGGTCGCGGTAACAGGTTTCGCCGATGCGGGCCAGTTGTTCCATGAGCTGGCGGTAGTCGGCGGGCTCTTCGCGGGGCGCCTCGATCAGGCAGCGGCTGGCCTTCATCAGGCCGGTGACGCCCTGGCTGATTTCGTAGACGGCGGTTTCGATGTTGCTGTACTTGGTGGACAACACCTCGCCTTGCTCGGTGAACTTGATCTGGCCGTGCACGGTGCCGGCCGGCTGTGACAGGATGGCTTCGTGGGTGGGGCCGCCGCCGCGCCCCACGGTGCCGCCGCGGCCATGGAACAGGCGCAGCTCGATGCCGCGTGCCTGGGCCAGGCGGGTGATCTGTTGCTGGGCGTTGTAGAGATTCCAGGTGGAGGCGAGGATGCCGCCGTCCTTGCAGGAATCGGAATAACCCAGCATGACCTCCTGGCGGTTGCCGGAGGCTTTCAGCAGGGAGGCATAGACCGGGTCGTCGAACAGGCGGCTCATCACCGGTTCGATGTGGGCCAGGTCTTCCACGGTTTCGAACAAGGGGCTGATGGTGATGTGACAATACCATTGTTCGCCCTTGCGTCCCGCCAGTCCCGCCAAGCGTGCCAGCAGCATGACTTCCATCACATGGCTGGCCTGGTGGGTCATGGAGATCACGTAGTCGCCGAAGGCGCGGGCGCTGAGTTGTTCTCGCAGGCGGCGCATGAGGCTGAACACCTCGACGATCTCACGGCTCTGCTCGCTCAGGCTGGCCAGGTCGATGCGGGGCAGATCCTCGCGGGCTATGAGTTCACCGAGCAGTTGCAGGCGTTGTTCCTCGTTCAGGCCATGGTAGTCGGGCTGATGGAAATAGCGTGCTGCCAGCTCGGCCACGGCATTGCTGTGCAGGGTGGATTCCTGGCGGATGTCGAGCTTGTAGAGGTAGAAGCCGAAGCTCTCCACCAGCCGGATCAGGTCCAGCAGCTTGCCCCGGGCCATGCCATGATCGCCATGGCTGAGCAGGGAGTCACGAATGAGATAGAGTTCGCGCAGGAAGTCCTGTTCGCTTTCGTAGGCATGCTCGCCACCTTCCACGGGCTGGTGTTGCAGGCGGGCCTTGATGTTCTCCAGGTTCTTGCTGAGACGGAAGCGCATGATCTTGAGCTTGCGTCGGTAGGGTTCGCTGGCGAAGCGCCGGGGTTTGTCGCCGAATACCAGGGGAGCGTAGATCTCGTCGGCCTCGAGGCTGTTCAGCAGGGCCTGCGAGGGCTGGCAGAAGTGCAGCGAGTGGGTCAGTTCGCGGCCCAGTTCGCGCAGGCGCATCAGGTATTCGATCAATACCACTTGGGCTTGTAGATAAAGGGCGCACTCGGTGGTGGACGGTTTGACATTGGGATTGCCGTCACGGTCGCCACCGATCCAGGAACCGAAGCGCAGGAAGCTGGGTACCTTCAGGTCGCTGCCGGCATAGCTGCGCCTGACCGCTTTTTCCAGGTTGCGATAGACCTGGGGCACCGACTTGAACAGGGTTTCCTTGGCGTAGTAGAGCCCCAGGCGAACTTCGTCGATTACCTGGGGTCGCTCGTCGCGCACCTCGTCGGTACACCACAGCACACGGATCTGGCTCTCTATGGCTTGGATGACTTCTTCGCGTTCTTCCTTGTTGAGACGGGGGTCGTCCAGGGTGGAGTTGTAGTTGTAGATCCGGCGCAGGCTCTCCATCACGCTACGGCGCTTGGATTCGGTGGGGTGGGCGGTGAACACCGGGGTATAGCCCAGGTGGTCGAGCAGGGTCTGCACCTGCTCCGGTTCGATCTGCTGTTGCTTGAAGATATGCAGGGTATCGCGAAAGGAACCGGCCAGGGTCTTGTTTTTGCGTTTGTTTTTGCGGTGTTGTTGCTGGCGGAAGTTTTCCTCCGCAATATTGGCCAGGCTGAAGTAGATGCTGAAGGCGCGCACCACGTGGGTGAGTGTCTCCGGGCTCTGGGCCTCGATCAGGCGGGTCAGCCGCCGGCGCTTGATGGCGGAGTCCTTCTTGTGCAGGCTGATATAGCCCTTGCGCAGGGTTTCCACGGTGTTGAAGACCTTGTCGCCGGCCTCGGCCCTGATCACATTGCCCAGCAGGGTGCCCAGGAGCTTGACCCGGCTGCGCAGAACTTTGTCGCCTGAAAGCTTCATAACTTATTGATATTTAATAGATTCATAAAAAACAACAGTTTTTTGCGCGCCCTCCGGCCACACAAAGCGCCACATTATACCGCTTCTTGGGCCACGATGGGGGCTTGAGTTGGGCGAGGCGGGTGTCCCAGGGACTCCGTCATCCGTATGCCAGGACCGCTATGTGATACGAACAAGCGCCGCTGCCCGGCGGGCAGTGGCCTTCACCGTTTCTGGGGGTTGGGCTGTCCAGGCTGTTTCGCGGCTGTCTCGCGCAGCGTCTCGTACAGGGCCAGGTATTGCGCCGCGCTGCGTTGCCAACTGAAGTCGGCGCGCATGCCGGCGTCCACCAGGCGGTGCCAGTATTCAGGTTGTTGATAGTATTCGACGGCTCGGGCCATCGCCTGCGCCAGAGGTTCGGGTTCGGCGGGCGAGAAATGAAACCCGGTGGCGGTGCCGGCGGCCAGGGTTTCCGGAGTGGTGTCCACCACCGAGTCGATCAGTCCGCCGGTGCGGTGTACCACGGGCACGGTACCATAGCGCTGACTGTAGATCTGGTTGAGTCCGCAGGGTTCGAAGCGCGAGGGCATCAGGAAAATGTCGGCGCCGGCCTCCAACAGGTGAGCGAGCGCCTCGTCGTAGCCGATCTTTACACCGATACGTTCGGGATGACGCCGGCCGGCGGCGAGTAATTCGCTTTCCAGCCGTTTGTCGCCGGAGCCCAGTATCACCAGTTGCAGGGGTTGCTGCAGCAGCCAGGGCAGGGCGTGCAAGACCAGGTCGAAACCTTTTTGTTCCACCATGCGCCCCACCATGCCCACCAGGGCGATATGGGCATTCTGTGGCAGGCCAAAGCACTGTTGCAGGGCCTGTTTGTTGGTTCGCTTGCCCTGTGGTCGGGTGCGTGAATAATTGGCGGCCAGGTGAGGGTCCCGGGCCGGGTTCCACTGACGGTAGTCCACACCGTTGAGAATACCATGCAGGTCTTTGGCGCGATGGCGCAGCAGGCCTTCCAGGCCGTATCCGAACTGCGGGGTCTGGATTTCCTTCGCATAGCTGGGACTGACAGTGGTAAGCTGGTCGGCGAAGACCAGCCCGCCCTTGAGCAGGGACAGGCGGCCATGGAATTCCAGTCCGTCCACCGACCACAGTTCCTGCGGCAGTTTCAGTCTATTGAACGTTTCCCAGGGAAACAGTCCTTGATAGGCCAGGTTGTGAATGGTGAACACGCTGGCCGGGCGTGTTTTTTCGCGGCTGAGCAGGGCGGGCACCAGGCCGGTTTGCCAGTCGTTGGCATGCACGATGTCCACCGGCCAGTCCAGTCCCAGGCGGTTTTGGGCCAGGCGACAGACCACCCGCGAAAAGGCGGCGAAGCGTTCGGCGTTGTCGGGCCAGTCCAATCCGCCGGCGGTGGCATAGGGGCCACCGGCGCGCTGGAAATATTCGGGGATGTCCACGAACCACACCGGTAGGCGGCTGCCGGGCAGACGGCCCTGCAGCAGCCGCCCGGGGAAATCCTGTTCGAACTCGGCTACGGTCTGCAGACGACCACCTCGTGCCAGGGCCTGGGGATAGCCGGGCATTACGATGCGCACGTCCTGGCCCGATTTCTGTAAGGCCAGGGGCAGCCCGGCAGACACATCGGCCAGGCCGCCGGTCTTGATCAGGGGAAAGACTTCGCTGCTGGCGAAAAGGATGTTCATGTTTGCAATCAGCTTCGGTAATGGACTTGGGTATCCATTGTCCCAGAATCGGGCCGTGCTGACTAACCCGGACAAGCTCACCAAGCTAAAGTTGATTTTCTATACTGACGATTAGGGCAGGACTGCCGGGGCAAACCGGACCGGATGAAACAAGACACGACAAAGGATGCTTGCATGGAAACAGCGGATATCGGATTGATCGGCCTCGCGGTGATGGGGCAGAACCTGGTGCTCAACATGGCCGATCACGGCTTCAGCGTGGCGGTGTTCAACCGCACCACCCGCAAGGTGGACGAATTCATCGAGGGCCCCGCGCGAGACCACACGGTGATCGGTTGTCACAGTATCGCCGAATTGTGTCAGCGTCTGCATCGTCCGCGCAAGGTGATGTTGATGGTGAAGGCGGGCCCGGTGGTCGATGCCTTCATCGAGCAACTGATCCCCCATTTGGAGGCCGGTGACATCATCATCGATGGGGGCAATTCCTTGTATACCGATACCGAGCGGCGGGTGGCCGAGTGTGCCGAACGCGGCCTGCTCTACCTGGGCATGGGCGTGTCCGGCGGCGAGGAGGGCGCCCGGCACGGTCCTTCTCTGATGCCGGGGGGCAATCCCCGGGCCTGGCCCGAGGTCAAGACCATTTTTCAGAGCATCGCCGCTCGCGCCGATGGCGAGCCCTGTTGTCAATGGGTGGGGGAAGGCGGCGCTGGGCACTATGTGAAAATGGTGCACAACGGTATCGAGTATGGCGACATGCAACTCATCTGCGAGGCCTACCAGTTGTTGCGCGAGGGCCTGGGGTTGTCGGTGGACGAGCTGGCCGAGACATTCGACCGCTGGAATCGCGGTGTGCTGGATTCCTACCTGATAGAAATCACCCGCGACATCTTCACCGTGCGTGATAGCGATGGCGAGCCCTTGCTGGACAAGATTCTCGACAGCGCCGGGCAAAAGGGTACCGGCAAGTGGACCGCTATCAACGCCCTGGAGCTGGGTGTGCCGCTAACGCTCATTGGCGAGGCGGTGTTTGCCCGTTATCTGTCGGCCCTGAAAGAGCAGCGCCAGCGGGCGGCGGCGGTATTGCATGGGCCCCGGACAGGATTTTCCGGCGATCGTGCAGAGGTCATCGAACATATCCATGACGCCCTGTATGCCTCCAAGATCATCTCCTATGCCCAGGGTTTCATGCTCATGCGCCAGGCGGCCGGGGAATATGGCTGGAATCTGCACTATGGCGATATTGCCTTGATGTGGCGCGGGGGATGCATCATCCGCAGCCGTTTCCTGGGCAATATCAAGGCCGCCTACAGCAAGGATCCGGAGCTGGAGAACCTGTTGCTGGACGATTTCTTCCGACAGGCCATCGAGGCCGCCCAGGATGGTTGGCGCCAGGCGCTGGAGCTGGCCATAAGTCTGGGTATTCCGGCGCCGGCGTTCTCCTCTGCACTGGCCTTCTACGACGGCTATCGCAGCGAGCGCCTTCCTGCCAATCTGTTGCAGGCGCAACGGGACTATTTTGGCGCGCATACCTATAGGCGTGTCGATCGGCCGCAAGACGAGGTGTTCCATACCGACTGGATCACGCTGGCAAAAAAGGCAGGGATCTCATGAGCAAACAAATCGTCGAACCATGTACCTATGTGATTTTCGGGGCCACCGGCAATCTGTCGCGTCGCAAGCTGATGCCGGCACTGTATCATCTGGAGGAGGCCCAGCGTCTCCCCCATGGCACGGTGATCCTGGCGCTTTCCCGGCGGGACTGGTCGCGGGAGACCTGGATAGAGGAAGTACGCGGCATGGTGTCCGGTCAGGCCCGGGGCGGCCTGGACGAGGCGGTGTTCGAGCGTTTCGCTCATCGCTTGCAATACCTGCGCGCCGATCTCAACGAGGACAGTGCCTATGAGCAGATCAGGACCTTGCTGGACGAGGACGAGGCCTATCCTTCCAATGCCGCTTTCTACATGGCCCTGCGGCCGGCGGAGTTCGGCGTGGTGGTGGACAAGCTCAAGTCCAGCGGGATCAGCCGTGAGGAGCATGGCTGGCGCCGGGTGGTGATAGAAAAGCCCTTTGGCTACGACCTGGAGAGTGCCCAGCGCCTGCAGAAACACTTGCATCACTGCCTGGATGAGCATCAGGTCTATCGTATCGATCATTACCTGGGCAAGGGCACGGTGCAGAATATTCTGGTCTATCGTTTTGCCAACGTATTGATGGAGCCGTTGTGGAATCGCAACTATATCGACCATGTGCAGATCACCCATTCCGAGACCATCGGTATCGCCGGGCGGGCCGACTACTACGATGGCGCCGGCGCCCTGCGCGACATGTTGCAGAGTCACTTGATGCAGTTACTCACCCTGGTGGCCATGGAGCCCCCGCCTTCCATGGATGCGGAATCCCTGCGTGACGAAAAGGTGAA
Organism: Gammaproteobacteria bacterium; assembly: GCA_015487785.1. Taxonomy (GTDB): domain Bacteria; phylum Pseudomonadota; class Gammaproteobacteria; order S012-40; family S012-40; genus S012-40. The sequence continues at coordinate 28,966 of WFPC01000028.1, forward strand.
GGTGTTGAAGTCCATTCGGCCCATCACACCCAGCGCGGTGCATGCTCATTCCTTTCGTGCCCAGTACACCAGTGGCATCATCAATGGCGAGAAGGTCAAGAGTTATCTTGAAGAGGACGGCGTGCCGCCGGACAGTACCACCGAAACCTATGCCGCGCTCAAGTTGTATATCGACAACTGGCGCTGGCGCGGGGTGCCGTTCTATCTGCGTACCGGCAAGCGCATGGCCGAGGCCAAGTCAGCGGTGAGCATCCGCTTCAAGGTGCCGCCACAACATCTGTTTCGCAACACACCGGTGGAACGGGTCAAGCCTGACTGGCTCCTGCTGGGTATACAGCCTTATGAATGCGTGCGGCTGGAGATGCAGGTGAAGGAACCGGGGCTGGAGATGAAGACCCGTACCACCAGCCTGGACGCCAGCCTGCGACGCGACGACGAGGCGGCCTATGACGCCTATGAGGACTTGTTGCTGGACGTGATCGAGGGTGATCGCACCCTGTTTCTGCGCTACGACGAGGTGGAATGGGCCTGGCGCGTGGTGGACCCGGTGGTGCGAACCTGGGCCACCGAGCGGGATTTCATCCATACCTATCCGGCGGGTACTTGGGGGCCGCAGGAGACCCGGCGGCTGTTCGACAAGGAAGACCAGTTCTGGCGGCACTCCCTGCTGCCCGACGAGGACTGAGATGCCGCGTTGGCTTGCCGCTGTGCTGCTATTAGTCTTGGGGCAGGCGCCGGCCGCGCCCCTGCCCAACCGTCTGCCGCCGGTGGACGAGGCTTGGCGTGACCCCACCCTGGTGGCCTTTCGCCAGCAATTGCGAGAGGTGGTGGAAGCCCGCGATGGTGCGGCCTTGACGCGCCTGCTCTATTCTCGCATTGAGAACGGTCTCGATGCCGAGCGCGGGGTGCGGGCCTTCCGCCAGCGCTGGCGTCTGGACGAGGGAGGCGAAGCCTTGTGGCCCGTGCTGGAGCGGCTGCTGTCTCTCGGCGGCGCTTTCGTGCGCTCTAGCCGGGGAGTGCAGTTCTGCTCGCCCTACGTGTTCGTCGGTTTTCCGCCTGAGCTGGATGCCCGTGTGCACGGGGTGGCCGTGGGCGAGGCGGTGGAGCTGCGCCGGGCGCCGCGCGGCGATGGTGCCCTGCTGCGCAGGCTCAACCATCACCTGGTACGGGTGAGTGACTGGGATGGCGTCAGGGACGCCGGTGGCCAGGTTTGGCTGGAGGTGCATACCCTGGACGGCAGCTACGGCTATGTGCGCAGGGAGCACGTGATGAGGCCCATCGACTATCATGCCTGTTTTCTGGCCATGTCGCCGGGTTGGCGGTTGATCTCCCTGTTGCGCATCGACTGAACTGGCAATTTGGCCGCCGAAGCGAAGAAATACGGGTCAGACCTTCAGCAAGGCGCTCAGCAACTGGGCGCATTCGGCCAGCGGCCACTCTTCGGTCTGTTGCTGCTGGCGGTTCCAGTACTCCACCACGCCCTTGTCCAGGCCGCGTTCGCCCAGGGTGAGGCGGTGGGGAATGCCGATCAGCTCCATGTCGGCGAACATCACGCCCGGGCGTTCCTTGCGGTCGTCCAGCAACACGTCGATGCCGGCGGCGCGCAATTGCGCATAGAGGTTTTCCGCGGCCTCGCGCAGGCGTTGGGACTTGTGCATGTTCATGGGTAACAGCACGGCTTCGAAAGGAGCCAGTTGCTGGGGCCAGATGATACCGCGCTCGTCGTGATGTTGTTCGATGGCGGCGGCGACGATGCGCGACACGCCGATGCCATAGCAGCCCATTTCCATCACCACCGACTGGCCGTTCTCGTCCAGCACGCTGGCATTCATGGCCTGGCTGTACTTGCGGCCCAGTTGGAAGATGTGCCCCACCTCGATGCCCCGCTTGATGGACAGGGTGCCGTGGCCGTCGGGGCTGGGGTCGCCCTCCACCACGTTGCGCAGATCGGCCACCTGGGGTTCCGGCAGGTCGCGTCCCCAGTTGACCCCGGTGAGATGATAACCGTCCTCGTTGGCGCCGCAGGCGAAATCCGCCAGCACCGCCGCGCTGCGATCGGCGATCACCGGCATTTCCAGGCCCACCGGTCCCAGCGAGCCCGGTTTGCAGCCCAGGGTGTCGACGATGGCCTGTTCGCTGGCCAGGGTCAGGGGGCTGGCCACGGTCTCCAGCTTGGCCGCCTTGACTTCGTTGAGCTGATGATCGCCGCGCAACACCAGCGCCACCAGGCCGCCGTCACGGCCTTGCACCAGCAGGGTCTTGAGAATCTGGTTGGCGGGCAGGCCGAGAAAGCGGCTGACTTCGTCGATGCCGTGTTGGCCCGGGGTGGCGATCTTCTGCATGGGGCTGGAC
>WFPC01000029.1 GCA_015487785.1 Gammaproteobacteria bacterium
AGGATGTGCCCGTTCAGGGCGTGTTTATGTTGCGCCCTGTAGGGTGGGCGCTTGGGGAATTTGCCCATGCCCCAGGGCTGCGGTAAGATTTGTCGCCAGGGACAATACCGGTCGATCAGGCCGGTTTTTATTGTGCGGGCCGGATGGCCCCGAGGATGACGTTTAATGGTGGAAGAAGATTACCGCTCCGAGGAGCGGCGGTTGTTGAAGTTTCTGGTGACCTCGGCGGCATTCTTTTTCGTCGGTACCGTGCACGGCGTGTTGCAGGTCATCAAGCCCATCCGGGAGTGGCTGGACTCCATCGGCAGTCCCTATGGTGGACCAGGGCACATGATCGACCCCCTGGCCCATGCGCACATGAACGTGGTCGGCGGCGTGGTGATCCTGCTGATGGCGGTGAGTTATTACCTGTTTCCCCGCATTACCGGCAAGCGCCTGTATTCCTACAAGCTGCTGGAGCATTCCTATTGGTGGACCACCATCGGTCTGATCTGCTTCTATTCCACCCTGATGATTTTCGGTTACCTGCAAGGGGTCGAGCTGTTGCAGGAAAACTTCGAGCGCATGGAAGAACTCAACCGGATCTACAAGCACATCATTCCCATCGCCGCCAACATCATGGGCATCGGCTTCTGGATCTATTTCGCCAATGTGTTTCTGACCTTCCGCAAGGTGAGAAGGGATCGTGGCTGAACAGGAGCGTTGCGCCTGTCCGGAGCATTACCCTGACTGGGACGGCCGCGACGTGGACCTGGGAGGCTGGTGCGTGCACCAGATGCCCATCAAGACCTTCTTCCACATGCCCGTCGCCTACGACATGTATCTGGCCAAGCAGGCGGAGAACGTGGCCCAGTTGGGCTTGCGGGAACGCTGGCCGGGCCTGGTGCTCACCCGCACCCGCCTGTTCGGCGGCAGCCTCACCCGCCTACTGGAGGATGCCGAGTCGCCCTCGCGGCTGGTGCACTACCTGCCGTCGCCCTTCACTGTGAGCGTGTTCCTGCATCACGGCGGCATCGGCAGTGTGAGCAAGGCGGTGCACGAGCATCAGATCCGGTTGGTGGAGCAGGGGCGACGGCCCAAGGAACTCTATCTCGCCCATCTCACCTGTCCCTTGTGCGAGCAGCGCAAAGGGGGCGACAAGATCCTGGTGCTGCGGCGCTGGGTGGCCAGCCGCCGCATGGCCGCCAACGTGGCGGGCCGGGCGGGCGGTGAGCCAGCCGGCGAATAATGCTATCAGCCGCCGGCAGGCTCGCGCCTGCCGCTGGATCTGCGCCGGTGCCGCCGCGAGCCATTCTTGTCCCGGGCCTGCGATCGTTGGCGTGACTGTCCCTGGCGGCGTTGCTGGGAGCGGGCGCGGCGCGCGGGTTTCAGCGGTGGTTTGGGTTCTGCCAGCAAGTCCTCGCTGGCCACTTCCTGGGGAATCTTCTTGCCGATGTATTCCTCGATGTCCGGCAGGTAGAAGGCATAGCTCTCGCAGGCCAGGCTGATGGCGCAGCCTTCGGCGCCGATGCGCCCGGTGCGGCCGATACGGTGTACATAGTCTTCCGGATCCTGCGGCAGGTCGTAGTTGATAACATGGCTGACATCGGGAATGTGCAGGCCGCGGGCGGCTACGTCGGTGGCCACGAGAACCGGGAATTCACCCTTCTGGAAATCCAGCACCAGGCGCTGGCGCTTGCGCTGGGGCACGTCGCCGGACAGGGCCTCGGCCGGGATGTCGTTGCCCTTGAGATAGTTGCATACCCGCTCCACCTCGGCCTTGGTGTTGACGAAGACGATGGCACGCTCCGGCTGCAGTTTTCGGTAGAGACCGATGAGCAGGGGGATTTTCTCCTCGTTGGCCACGTAATAGATGGACTGGCGGATCTTGTCGGTGGTGACTTCCTCGTCCACCGTCTTGATCACCTGGGGGTTGTCCATGTGCTCGTAGGCCAGTTCGATCACCCGGTAGGACAAGGTGGCGGAGAACAGCAGATTCAATCGCCGGGGGGGCGGCGGCATGCGTCGCAGCAGAAAGCGGATGTCCTTGATGAAACCGAGATCGAACATGCGGTCGGCCTCGTCCAGTACCAAGGCCTGGATGCTCTTGAGATGAAACACGCGCTGTTTGAAGTAGTCGATGATGCGCCCCGGTGTGCCGATCAGAATATCGACACCGCGCTCCAGTTGCCGGCGTTGTTTTTCATAGTCGGTACCGCCGTAGGCCAGGCCCAGCCGGAGGTCGGTGTGACGTACCAGTGCCTCGGCATCCCGGAAGATCTGTACCGCCAACTCCCGGGTGGGCGCCAGGATCAGGGCGCGGGGCTGACCGGGGCGATGGTCCTCGGGCGGCGGCTGGCGCAGTAGATGCTGGATCACCGCGATGAGGAAGGTGGCGGTCTTGCCGGTGCCGGTGCGGGCCTGGCCGATGACATTCTGCCCTTGCAGTGCCACCGGCAGGGCCTGGGCCTGGATGGGTGTGCAGTATTCGAAGCCGGTATCGGCAATGGCCCGCTGCAGGGGTTCGGCCAGATCGAATTGGGAGAAGCGATGTTCGGTTAAATGTTTTTCTGTCATTGTCGAGAACTTATTCTAGAATTGAAGTTGAAGGGACATGGGCCAGTGAGGATCGGCTTGGAACGATTGTCGGGCGGCGGTTGCGTTTTTTCCGGCATGTAGGTAGAGTCCTAGAAATTCAATCATAAATATACCCTTTTAGCCCAGACCAGGCCACCGTTGCGCGCGACGGTGGTCCAGGCTGGCATATTCTATGGATACACGTGGAGGCACAGCAGTGAGTGATCGTATTGTCTACCTGACGGATGACACCTTTGAGGAAGAGGTTTTGAACGCACCGGAACCGGTGCTGGTGGATTACTGGGCCGAGTGGTGTGGTCCCTGCAAGATGATCGCTCCAGTGCTCGACGAGATCGCCGAGGAGTATCAAGGCAAGATCAAGGTCGCCAAGCTCAATATCGATGAAAATCCGGCGACACCGCCCAAGTACGGTATCCGTGGCATTCCCACCCTGATGCTGTTCAAGAACGGCAACGTGGAGGCCACCAAGGTGGGCGCGGTGTCAAAGTCCCAGTTGACGGCTTTCATCGACAGCAACCTGTAGCAGGAATGGCCGGCGCCACGTCCCTGGGGCTGGACGTGGCGCGGCTAACGTGGTAGCGTACCGAGAATTCAGTATACCTTAATTCCCGACTCCGGTTTTTCACAGCCCAGGCGCTCGTCTGGGGTTCCCATTTCAATCCATTTGTTTCGCTATTCGCCATGAATCTAACCGAACTTAAGAAAAAACCCGCATCAGAACTCTTGAGCCTGGCCCAGGAGATGGGCATCGAAGGCATGGCGCGTTCGCGCAAGCAGGACGTGATCTTCTCCATTCTCAAGGCCCATGCCAAGAAAGGGGAGGATATCTACGGCGACGGTGTGCTGGAGATTCTCCAGGACGGTTTCGGTTTCCTGCGTTCGGCCGACAGTTCCTACCTGGCCGGCCCCGATGACATCTATGTGTCGCCCAGCCAGATCCGGCGCTTCGGATTGCGCACCGGCGACACGGTTTCGGGCAAGATCCGTCCGCCCAAGGAGGGCGAGCGTTATTTCGCCCTGCTCAAGGTCAGCGAAATCAATTTCGAGCCGCCGGAGAATGCCAAGGGCAAGGTGTTGTTCGAAAACCTTACGCCGCTGTTCCCCAGCGAGCGGCTGAAGATGGGAATCGGCAATGGCAGCACCGAGGATCTCACCGCGCGGGTGATCGATCTGGTATCGCCCATTGGCAAGGGCCAGCGCGGGCTGATCGTGTCGCCGCCCAAGGCCGGCAAGACCATGATGTTGCAGAACATCGCCCAGTCCATCACCACCAATCATCCCGAGTGCATGCTCATCGTGCTGTTGATCGACGAGCGGCCGGAAGAAGTCACCGAAATGGCGCGTTCGGTGCGTGGCGAGGTGGTCTCCAGCACCTTCGACGAACCGGCCAGCCGCCATGTGCAGGTGGCCGAGATGGTGATCGAAAAGGCCAAGCGCCTGGTGGAGCACAAGAAGGACGTGGTCGTCCTGCTGGATTCCATCACCCGTCTGGCGCGAGCCTACAACACCGTGATTCCTTCATCGGGCAAGGTGCTCACCGGCGGCGTGGACGCCAACGCGCTGCACCGGCCCAAACGTTTTTTCGGCGCCGCGCGCAATATCGAGGAGGGCGGCAGCCTCACCATCATCGCCACCGCGTTGGTGGATACCGGGTCACGCATGGACGATGTGATCTTCGAGGAATTCAAGGGTACCGGCAACATGGAGTTGCACCTGGATCGGCGTATCGCCGAGAAGCGGGTCTATCCGGCCATCAACATCAACCGTTCCGGCACCCGGCGTGAGGAATTGCTCACCACGCCAGACGAATTGCAGAAGATGTGGATCATCCGCAAGCTGCTGCATCCCATGGATGAACTGCAGGCCATGGAATTCTTGCTCGACAAGCTCAAGGACACCAAGACCAACGACGAATTCTTCGACTCCATGAAGCGCTGAGGCAGCGTTTGCTCAACCCTCCGTCGCTGCGTCGACCTGCCAGATGTGCCGGGCGTATTCACGAATGCTGCGATCACTGGAGAACGTGCCCATGTGGGCCACGTTGATGATGGCCTTGTGCCACCATTGCTTCGGTTGGCGGTAGCATTGGTCCACGGCTTGCTGGCAGCGCAGGTAGTCGCGAAAATCCGCCAGCAACAGGAAATGATCCTGGTTGAGCAGATTGTCCACCAGCGGGTGATAGCGCTCGGGCTCGGCCGGGGAGAAAAAGCCGTTGCGGATCATGTCCAGGCACTGGCGTAACTCCGGGTCGCTCTCGTAATAGTCGCGCGCCACATAGTGTGTGCGCAGCTCGCTTGCCTGTGCGGCGGTGAGGCCGAAGATGAAGATATTGTCCTCGCCCACCTCATTGCCTATTTCGATATTGGCGCCATCCAGGGTGCCTATGGTGAGCGCGCCATTGAGCGCCAGCTTCATGTTGCCGGTGCCGGAGGCCTCGGTGCCGGCGGTGGAGATCTGCTCCGACAGATCGGCAGCGGGAATGATGATTTCCGCCAGGCTCACATTGTAGTTGGGCAGGAAGACCACTTTCAGCCTGTCGCCCACCGCGGGGTCGTTGTTGATGATGTCCGCGACATCGTTGATCAGGCGAATGATGAGCTTGGCCATGGTGTAACTGGGGGCGGCCTTGCCGCTGAAGATCACCGTGCGAGGTACGATGTCGTCGTCCATGGCGGAGCGAATGCGGTTGTAGCGCGCGATCACATGCAACAGATTGAGCAATTGGCGCTTGTATTCGTGTATTCGCTTTATTTGCACATCGAACAATGACTGTGTCGAAACCTCGATACCCAGTTGCCTTTGAATGAGCTGGGCGAGCCGTTGTTTGTTGGCCTGCTTGATCGCCTGGAAGCGTTGCTGAAACGAGGGGTCGGAGGCGTATTCTGTAAGTTGTTCAAGTTTCTCCAGGTGAACCAGCCAGTCGTTTCCGATGTGCTCGGTGATGAGTCTGGACAGCTTGGGATTGGCCTGGTTCAGCCAGCGTCTTGGGGTGATGCCGTTGGTGACATTGATTATGCGCCCTGGAAAACAATTGTGAAAATCACGAAACACCTCTTTCTGCAATAGTTCGGTATGCAACTTGGCAACGCCGTTCACCTTGTGGCTGCCGACGATGGCCAGATGTGCCATGCGTATGCGTTTGGGTGGTCCCTCGTCGATCAATGACATGCGCCGGAGCAGATCCACGTCGCCGGGATGGCAGTGCATCACATGATCGAGGAAGCGGCGATTGATTTCATAGATGATGCCGAGGTGGCGTGGTAGAAGGCGCTCGAACATGCTGACTGGCCAGGTCTCAAGGGCCTCGGGCATCAGGGTGTGATTGGTGTAGCTGAAGGTGCGCGTGGTGATATGCCAGGCTCGTTCCCAGCTCAGGCCGTGCTGATCGAGCAGGATGCGCATAAGCTCGGCTATGGCGATGGCCGGGTGAGTGTCATTGAGTTGTATGGCCACCTTGTCGGGTAGCTGGTCAAAATCGTCGTGGTATTTCTGGAAGCGTCGCAGGATATCCTGCAGGGAGGCGCAGACGAAGAAATACTGCTGTTTTAGACGCAGCTCTCGGCCGGCATTGGTATTGTCTGCGGGATAGAGCACCTTGGCTAGGTTTTCCGAGGCGGTCTTTTCCGCTACCGCCTGGATGTAATCGCCACGATTGAAATACTCCAGGTCGAAGTCGCGCGAGGCGCGAGCCGCCCACAGGCGCATGTTGTTGACCGTGTTGCTGGCATAGCCGGGGATGGGCGTGTCGTAGGCCATGGCCATGACATCGGTGGTGTCCTGCCAGTCATGGCACAGGCGGCCCCGGGCATCGTGGTAGGCCACCACCCTGCCACCAAACTGGACCGGGTAGAGCACTTCCGGGCGGGCGAATTCCCAGGGATTGCCATAGCGCAGCCAGTTGTCGGGGTGTTCCACCTGCTGGCCGTTCTCGATACTCTGGCGGAAAATGCCGTATTCATAACGTATGCCATAGCCATAGCCGGGCAGGCTGAGAGTGGCGAAGGAATCGAGAAAGCAGGCCGCCAGTCGGCCCAGGCCGCCGTTGCCCAGGGCGGCATCCTCCTCCATTTCGATCAGTTGCTCGAAATCGATGCCGAGCTGGGCCAGGGCGTGTTCGAATTCCTCCAGGCAGCCGATATTCATGAGTGCGTTTTTCAAGGCGCGGCCCATGAGAAATTCCAGCGACAGGTAATAGACGCGCTTGACATCCTGTTGGTAATAGCGACGCATGGTTTCCATCCAGCGTTCGATCAGGCGATCGCGGGTGGCGTGTACCGCCGCGTGCAGCCAGTCGCGCTCGGTGGCGGTGAAACCGTCCTTGCCCACGTTGTAGATCAGGCGCTTGGCCACTGACTTGCGGATCGAGGCGCTATCCAGCCCCAGGCGATCGAAGCGCAGACGCCCGGGGCGTTTGATTGTGCTCTGGGCCATTGCCATTCTCCGTGTGTGATGAAATCCTCCCTATAATAGCCGCTTTTCGGCAACGTGGAGCAAATGATGCGCATACCGAGAATCTATTCACCGCAATCCTTGCAGGGTGTGACTCGCCTGCGGCTGGAATCCGCCGCGGCGCGTCATGTGGTGCAGGTGTTACGTTTGCCGGTGGGTGCCGAACTGATTCTGTTCGATGGCCACGGCGGACAATACCCGGCCCGGATCACCGAGGCGGGGCGACGCAAGCTGGTGGTGGAGGTGCTGGGGCAGCAGGCGCTGGAACGCGAGGCTCCGTTGGCGATACATCTGCTGCAAGGGATTTCCCGTGGCGAGCGCATGGACTGGGTGATGCAGAAGGCCACCGAGCTGGGCGTGGCGTCTATCATCCCGGTGTTCACCGCCCGTTGTGGCGTGAAATTGTCAGCACAACGCCAGGCCAGTCGCCTGGCGCATTGGCAGGGGGTGATCGTTGCCGCCTGCGAACAGTGTGGGCGCAATCGCCTGCCGCGCCTCGAAGCGGCGCAGGATTTCACCCGGGCCCTGGGCATGCTGCGGGGGGGCGGCCTGGTGCTGGACCCCGCGGCCGGGCGCCGTCTGAGTGAACTATCACCGCCAGGGGGTGAGTTCACGGTGCTGGTCGGCCCGGAAGGTGGCTTGAGCGCGGAAGAAATCCGGGCGGCCGAGGCGGCGGGTTTCGAGCGGGTGAGTCTGGGGCCACGGATTCTGCGCACCGAGACTGCGAGCCTGGCGGTGCTCGCGGCCCTGCAGGCGCGCTGGGGTGATTTCTAAGTCTCATTTAACTTGACTAAGTTTCTCTGGTATTATACCCTAGTAATTCAGTCTGTATTTCCGCTGCCTCCGTAGGGTGACCGGCGTGGCCGGAACCCGTGGAGGGGGATACAGGATGTGCAGTATTCCCGGTGAGATTCCGGGTGCGGACTGAAACGAAGGGGGCTCCCATGAGAATACCAGCCAAAGGGCGTTATGCCGTTGCGGCATTGATCGAGCTGGCCATGCAACCCAACGATCGTCCCATGACGATCGCGCAGTTGGCCGAGAAACAGAATATTTCCCTGTCGTATCTGGAGCAGTTGTTTGCCGAGTTGCGCAGGGAAGGCCTGATCCGGGGAGCCCGCGGGCCGGGAGGCGGTTATCGGCTGGCAAGGCCGGCAGAGGACATCAGCATCATCGATATCCTAAAGGCCATCGATGAGCGGGTGGTGGAGACGCCGGCGGAAGACGAGGCCTATGTACCCTTCGTGCTGTGGGGGCGGGTGAGTCAACAGTTGCAGCAGTTTCTGGCCGATATCAGCCTGGCCGATTGTGTCGAGCAGAAGGATGCGCTTTTTGCGGCCCGGGCCAGCGAGACGGCTTGACCCGGAGTATTGCATCCGTCACCGGTTTGGCGTCGTGCGGCAGCATTGTGATGCTGGTGGGCGGATTCCGCCGGGATGCGGGTGAGATATTCGGGTTAACCTGGGGCGCAATCGGTGGTATATTAGCAAGTCGTTGTTTAGGAGGCCGAGCATGGCATACAGTGACAAGGTATTGGATCATTACGAGAATCCCCGCAATGTCGGGACCTTGAGTAATGACGACAAGTCCGTGGGCACCGGCATGGTGGGCGCGCCTGCGTGCGGCGATGTCATGCGCCTGCAGATCAAGGTGGGCGAGGATGGAGTCATCGAGGACGCCAAGTTCAAGACCTATGGTTGCGGTTCGGCAATTGCCTCCAGTTCCCTGCTCACCGAGTGGGTCAAGGGCAAGACCCTGGAAGAGGCCCAGCAGATCAAGAATACCGATATTGCCGAGGAGCTGGCTCTGCCGCCGGTGAAGGTGCATTGCTCGGTGCTGGCCGAAGATGCCATCCGCGCTGCCATCGAGGATTATCGGCGCAAGCAGCAAGACACCAATGTCGGCGCCGGGGAGCGCACCGGTACCGAATAGTCTAGCCTAGTCGCGCGGCGGCTTTCCGGCCGCCGCCATGTAGCGCATTCCATGCAATCCGGTCCGTTTTTGGCTACCATCGGCCCATGAGTAGCGAGCTTGGCCGGGAACGCATCATTCATCGCAGCCGTGACGAGTTCGGTGAACTGACCGTCACCGACGGCGATTTCTTTCGCACCCTCTATTTTGGCAACCGCGACAAGCAGAGCTGCATGTTGCGGGATCAGCCGCACATCCTCACCCTGAAATATACCCAGGTCATGGCCAGTGCCCTGCTGTTCAAGCGGCATCCCGAGCGTGTGCTGGTGCTGGGCCTGGGTGGGGGGTCCTTGCCCAAGTTCTTCCTGCATGCCTGTCCACACACTCGGGTAGACGTGGTGGAGAGTCGTCCGGCGGTTATCCGGCTGGCCCATGAGTTCTTCCAGGTGCCACGTAAGCATCCCCGCCTGCGCGTGTTGCAGGGCGATGGCGAGGCCTTTGTCGAGAATCTTACCGGAGACAGGCCATACGACATGATGTTCGTGGATATCTTCGACAGTACCGGTCCTGCCGCAGCCCTGTCGCGGGAGCGTTTTCTGACCACCTGCTATGAGAGCCTGTCCGGCGATGGGGTATTGTGTCTCAATCTCTGGAATCGCACGGTGGACGACTTCGATCAGCGCTTCCGTCGTCTGGGACGCTTGTTCCCCGTGCGCCCTCTGAAACTGGTACTGGAACGGATCAACGGCAATGTGCTGGTGTTCGTATTGCGTGATCCTGCCCGGCTCGATGGGCTGGGCGGTCTGCGACCACAGGCCCTGGCCCTGCAGCACGAGCTGGGAATCAAAAGCCTGGAGCACTTGCGCTGGTTGCGTCAGCAGAATGCCTTGTGAGTCATTCGATGTCCATGCGAATCAGGGCATAGCCCTGGCGCTGGTAGGCGCGAATCTGTTCCGGGCCCGAGGCAGCCACGTCCACGTAATCGGGGAAATCCTCGCGGGAGAAGCCTTCCCAGGCGGCATGGGTGGCGCAGACGTGGACCGGCACGTCCTGGGTAACCAGCTTGCGCACGGCGTCGTGCACGGGGGCCAGGCGCTCGCGCCGGCTGCTGAGCAGGCCGAATTGTTCCGTGCCGTGGCTGACCACGGCGAAGCGCAGGTCGGGGTGGCGCTTGCGCAGGCGCTCTATGGCGGCGCGGATCCTGGGCAAAATCCGCTGTAGATCGTTCTCGCTGCCGGCGACGGTTTCGAATACCACGCCCTTGGGTGGATGCTGGGCCCGCAGGATGAAGGCGATACCGTGTTCACTGTCGCTTGCGGCAGACGGCAGGGTCCACAGCACACCGAGCAACAGGGCAAACAGGCGCATGGTATGTTTCCCCAATGGCTGGTCAAAGTGGAAATAGTATAGTATAAGGCTAGGTTTTTGACCAATGAGAGAGATTGATCCATGAGCGTGACTTCCTTCAACCCGCCGGTGCGGGTATTGATGGGGCCTGGCCCGTCCGACGTGCATCCACGCATCCTGTCGGCCCTGGCACGGCCCACCATAGGCCATCTCGACCCCGCCTTCGTGGCCATGATGGACGAACTGAAAGGCTTGCTGCACTATGCCTTCCAGACCGACAATGCCCTCACCATCCCGGTGTCGGCGCCGGGTTCGGCGGGTATGGAGACGTGTTTCGTCAACCTGGTGGAGCCGGGTGACAAGGTGGTGGTGTGCCAGAATGGTGTGTTCGGCGGGCGCATGAAGGAAAACGTGGAGCGCATCGGGGCCACCGCCATCATGGTGGAGGATGCCTGGGGCGATCCGGTGGACCCGCAAAAACTGGAAGATACGCTCAAGGCCCATCCCGATGCCAAGGTGGTGGCCTTCGTGCATGCCGAGACGTCCACCGGTGCCGAGTCCGACGCCAAAACCTTGTGTGAGATCGCCCGGCGTCACGACTGCCTGAGCATCGTCGATGCGGTGACATCCCTGGGCGGCATCCCGGTCAGGGTGGACGAATGGGGCATAGATGCCATCTATTCCGGCACCCAGAAATGCCTGTCCTGCACGCCGGGATTGTCGCCGGTGAGTTTCAGCGAGCGGGCGGTGGAACGTATCAAGGCCCGCAAGCACCCGGTGCAGAGTTGGTTCCTCGATCTCAACCTGGTCATGGGGTACTGGGGGGGCGAGGGCAAGCGCGCCTATCATCACACCGCGCCCATCAACCCGCTCTACGCCTTGCACGAGTCGCTGGTGATGCTGCGCGAGGAGGGCCTGGAGAATGCCTGGGCCCGTCATCGGCGCAACCACGAAATACTCAAGGCCGGCCTTGAGGCCATGGGTCTGCGTTTCGTGGTCCGTGAAGAGGCACGCCTGCCCCAGCTCAATAGTGTGACGGTGCCCGAAGGGGTCGACGAGGCGGCGGTACGCCAGACCCTGCTGCAGCGCTACAACCTGGAGATCGGCGCCGGCCTCGGTGCTCTGGCCGGCAAGGTTTGGCGCATCGGGCTAATGGGCTACAGTTCCAACCTCAACAACATTATGCTCTGCCTGGGTGCCCTGGAGGCCGCCTTGATCGAGCAGGGCGCGAAGCTGGAACAGGGCGCGGCCCTGGCCGCTGCACAACAGGCGGTGAACGCCTGACCTTTCCGGCGGCCGGTTTTTTCCGGCCGCCTTTACCCCCCTCTTTCAAACCACTTTGAAAAGAAGGTTTGTATCGCCTAGTTTTTATAGTATCCCTCGGTTTCGACGGGAATGGGCAGAGAGAGGAGGTGTGTGATGAGAAGATGCAAGACAGCATGGCTGGGCCTGCTTGCCTTGCTGGTGAGCAATGGGGCCTGGGCCGGTTTCGAACACGGTAGCACCGTCACCGGCGAGGTCGTGCCTCAGGCTGGTGCCCGGATCGATGCGACCCTGGCCGGCGAACCCGTGACCAGAGGGTGGGAGCATGGCCGCCTGCTTCGGGATGGGGACCATCGTCGGCAAGCGATCCTTGTGTTGGCGCAGAACAGTTCCCTGGATGGTGAACGGGGCAGTGACGCTTCCCGGGCTCGGCCCGATAGCGCGTCGGGCCTGCTGTGGGGGCTGTATCTGGCGCGCTACTTCGGCAGTGTGGGCGCCGAGCTGGGGCAGACGAGCAGTTTTCCAGCGCAGAAGGGATCCGATATCCGCCCTGCTGCCAATGTGCTGGGGGCGAGCATGTATTGGCGGCGGCCGTTTCCCAATCTTCTGTCCCTGGGCTTGGGGATGACCTTTGGTTTCGCTCTGGGCGACACCCTGGCACGGGGCCTGGGGGTGGATCTGCACCCTCCCTATGGCGTGGCCGACACCTATCTCGGCTATGAGATGTCGTGGCGATTCAATCCCTATTTGAGCTATCAGATGACCCGGGTGGGCATGAATGCCGCGCCGATCGATCTGGCATTTCTGGTGGGTTTGCACCTTAGCGGCATGAACCTGCAGGCGATCACCGACGAGTCCGGTGGGGGTGGCATGCGCAACAGCCTCAGCGAGCGGCGCACCCTGTGGGGGCCGTCACTGGGCGCGGGCCTGTTCTACCGCATGGCCAACGACATGTTACTGGTCAATGTGTTGCTCATGTTCGACTACGTTGCTGCCCAGAGTATGGAGTTCCAGACCTCGGTTTTTGGACTGGACTATGCCATGCGGGCCCAGGCCGCCTGGCTGCCGGTGTTCATGCTGAACCTGGTGAGACCGTTCTGAGGCCGACGGGGTTTGCATGACGCTGGCGGCGGGCTTTCTGCTGCTGGTGGCATGGCTGGGGTCGTGGTCTGCCGGGGGCGACCTGCGTGATTTGCTCGATCCCGCCGATACCCCGGCGGATTTCACGCATTGTCAGGGATATGGCTGCATGCAGCGTTTCCGCGTCAGCCTGGGAGAGCGGGACTGGCAGGGCTTGGTCCGCCCGCTGCGCACAGGTGCTGAGTCACCGATAGCGGAACGCCGTGCCGTGGCCGAGGTGATTGCGGCCTTCGAGCGCAAGGTGGGTGAACTCACCGGCAGTGGGCGGGACCACCCCCGGGCGCGGTTGTTCGAGACCGAGCCCGGACAACTGGATTGTGTGGACGAGACCGTGAATACCACTACCGTGTTGCACTTGTTGCAAGAGGCGGGCTTGTTGCGCTTCCATCGCCCGGCCGCGCCGGCGCGCCGCGGCTATGTCATCGATGGCCGCTGGCCGCACAATACCGCCGTGCTGGTGGAGCGGGACTCGGGGCGGGCCTTTGCAGTGGATTCGTGGTATCGCGCCAACGGGCAGGCGCCACACATCGTGCCGCTGGATCGATGGCTGGCCGGCTGGGAGCCTGCGGCGGCGCATCCGGCTCAGGGCACGCCGTAGTTGCTGCAGCCGTTGGCATTGCGGTCGTCTTTGTTCATTCCCAGGCAATCGAGCGCCATTTCGGCGCTGTAGTGGAATTCCTGGGCCAGCATGGCGGCGAACAGAAAGACCAGCAAGGCTTCTTCTTCGTTTTCCTCCAGGGATTGTTTGATCTGCAACTTGTATACGGGCCCGCTGTAGGCGCTCAGGCCCATCAGATCGACCACCTGGGAACCGGTCAGCAGCTCGGCCTGCCAGCCGGCGTCGTTTTCCACCAGCGCCAGCGAGCCGGCGGGATACTGATGCCAGACTGTCTTGCCGCTCTCCTTGCGCTTGCGGGTTTGCGCGCCCCAGGATCGTGTCTGGCGATAGCGAAACCTGTGGGCGCCGATTTGTCCCTCCAGCAGCTCGCTGCGTGCGGGGAGATCGAGTCGGCCCAGCAGGGTGGCGGGCCCGGGTCTTTCGCGCACGACGTGTACGCCGTCGTCTCCGGTATCGCGCAAACGTGCCTGCAAGCGATAACGTTTGCCAGCGTAATCCAGCGTGTCGGCCTGACTCACCTCGGTACCGCGCAAGGGCTTGAGCAGACCCTTGCGCTCGACCTGAATGGCGCCGGCCCGGTATTCGAAGGCCTTGTAGGTTTGTCCGCTGGCGACATCGCGCATGACATAGCTGCTGCCGTCGTTGAGGATCTCCAGCACCCGGCAGTTCTCGCAGGCATGCAGCTTCTGCTCGGCGTCGGCGGGAAAAGGGTGTAGCACCTGCTTCATGGAACAGCCGCCGAGCAGCAATGTGGCCAGGACGAGCAATAACGGTTGCAGGTACATGTCATCGTTCTCCCGTGCTGTTTTCCGGGTTGATTAAGTATGGCACAGGCCCCGTTTGCTGGCCAAGGCGCATGAAAAAACCCGGGCAGCTCGCTGCCCGGGTTTGTCTCGGCCAGGGACGCTTCAGTCGGCCTTGGCCGCCTTCTTGTAGCGGAAGGCGTAGTACATCACCGGGATCACCAGCAGGGTCAACAGGGTCGACACCAGGATGCCGAAGATCAGGGCGATGGCCAGGCCGTTGAAGATGGGGTCGTCGAGAATGAAGAACGCCCCCAGCACCGCCGCCAGGGCGGTCAGCGCGATGGGCTTGGCGCGTACCGCGCCGGCCCGGATCACGGCCTCGTCGAAGGGTGTGCCGCGTGCCACCTGATCGTTGATGAAATCCACCAACAGGATGGAGTTGCGCACGATGATGCCGGCCAGGGCGATCATGCCGATCATGGAGGTGGCGGTGAACTGGGCACCCAGCAGGGCGTGGCCCGGCATCACTCCGATCACCGTCAGCGGAATGGGCGCCATGATGATCAGCGGTACCACATAGGAACGGAACTGCGCCACCACCAGCAGGTAGATCATGATCAGGCCCACCGAGTAGGCCAGGCCCATGTCGCGGAAGGTCTCGTAGGTGACCTGCCACTCGCCGTCCCATTTCAGGCTGTACTGATAGGGGTTGTCCGGCTGGTTGATCAGGTATTGCGGCATGGGTTCCTGTTGCCCGGCCAACTGGGCGAAGATGTCGAACATGCCATAGAGCGGGCTGTCCAGTTCGCCGGCCAGGTCGCCGGTGACGAACACTACCGGCAACAGGTCCTTGTGGTAGATGCTGTATTCCCGCTGGCTCTGCCTGACCTCGGCGATGGCCGACAAAGGCACCATTTCGCCGTTGTTGCCACGCAGTTTCAGGGCCAGTAGGCTTTGCAGCTCGGCCTTGTCGGCCACGCTGAATTCCAGCCGGATGGGCACCGGATACTTGACGTGCTCGTCGTGTATGTAGCCCACGTCACGGCCACTGAGTGCGGTGCCGATGGCGCTGGTCACGCGGTGCTGGTCCAGTCCCAGGCGCGTGGCCTTGGCGCGGTCCACCTGGATGATCCACTTGGCGCTGGGTGTTTCCACCGAGTCGTCCACGTCCACCACGTCGGCGGTGTTTTCGAAGACCTGGCGCACCTGTTTGGCGATGGCGATCTGGCCCTCGTAGTCGATGCCGTAGACCTCGGCCACCAGCGGTGCCTGCACCGGCGGGCCCGGCGGTACTTCGACGATCTTCACATTGGCCTGGTATCTCGCGCCAATGGCCTGCAGGGGCTCACGCACCGACAGGGCGATGTCGTGGCTTTGGCGCTCACGCAGGTGCTTGTCGCGCAGGTTGACCTGGATGTCGCCCACGCTGGCACCCTCGCGCAGATAGTATTGGCGTACCAGGCCATTGAAATTGATGGGCGAGGCGGTGCCCACATAGGCCTGGTAGTCGGTCACTTCCGGCACCGTGGCCAGGTAGTCGCCCAGCTCGGCCAGGACGCGCGCGGTCTGCTCCAGGCTGCTGCCTTCGGGCATGTCCACCACCACCTGGAATTCGGACTTGTTGTCGAAGGGCAGCATTTTCAGCACCACCAGCTTGGCGCCGGCCAGGCTCACCGAGGCGCCGATGAGTACCACGATCACCAGGCCCAGCAGGCGTCGTGGACTGCGTCCGGCACGGCCACGCAGGAAGGGGCGCAGACCCTTGTCGAACAGGCGGTACATGCGCGGATCCACTTCCTCCTCGCTTCCGCCGCCATGGCCGTCGGCGTGTTTGTGCTGTACGTTGCGCAGGACTTTCAGTGTCAGCCAGGGGGTGACGATGAAGGCCACCGCCAGCGAGATCACCATGCCGATGCTGGCATTGATGGGGATGGGACTCATATAGGGCCCCATCAGGCCGGTGACGAAGGCCATGGGCAGCAGCGCCGCCACCACGGTGAAGGTGGCCAGGATGGTGGGGCCGCCCACTTCGTCTACCGCCAGAGGAATGACCTCGGCCAGCTTCTTGCCGCTCTGCTGCATGTGGCGATGGATGTTTTCCACCACCACGATGGCGTCGTCCACCAGGATGCCGATGGAGAAGATCAGCGCGAACAGCGAGACCCGGTTGAGGGTGAATCCCCAGGCCCAGGAGGCGAACAGGGTGATGGCCAGGGTGATGATCACCGCGGTGCCGACGATGAAGGCCTCGCGCCAACCCAGGGCGAACAGCACCAGCAGCACCACCACGCCGGTGGCGAAGAAGAGTTTCTTGATCAGGGTCATGGCCTTGTCGTCGGCGGTGGCGCCGTAGTTGCGGGTCACCGTGGCCTCGATGCCCTCGGGAATGAAAATGCCCTTCAGTTGCTCGAAGCGCTCGATCACCTGATTGGCGATGTCGATGGCGTTTTCGCCCGGCTTCTTGGCGATGGCCAGGGTCACCGCGGGATAGACACCCTGTTGGACGATGCCCTTGTCCGCGGCAGCGGGGCCGGTGCCGAACCACACGTATTGCTCCGCCTGATCGGGGCCATGGCTTACCTCGGCCACGTCACGCAGGAACACCGGCGCGCCTTCGCTCATGCCCACGATGAGATCGGCGATCTCATCGGCGCTGCTCAGAAATACCCCGGCCTGAACCAGGATCTCCTGATTGTCGCGCACCACGCTGCCGGCATCCAGCGAACTGTTGGCGGCGGCCAGGGAACGTTCCAGTTGGGCGATGTCGATGCCGTAGCCGGCCATGCGCTGGGGATCGAGCAGCACATGCACCACGCGATCGGGACCACCGATGGTGTAGATGTCACGGGTGCCGGGCACGCGCTTGAGTTCGGCCTCGATGGCATGGGCCACCTGTTGTATTTCATAGGCGCCCCGGTTCTCGTCGGCCGACCACAGGGTCAGGGTGACGATGGGCACGTCGTCTATGCCCTTGGGCTTGATGATGGGCTGGCCCACGCCCAGGCCCGGCGCCAGCCAGTCCTGGTTGGAGAAGATCTTGTTGTACAGGCGCACGATGGCCTGGGTGCGATCCTCGCCCACCTCGTATTGTACCGTCAGCACCGCCATGCCGGGACGGGACACGGAATAGACGTGTTCTATGCCGCTGATCTCGGACAACACCTGTTCCGCCGGTGTGCTCACCAGGTTCTCCACTTCCTCGGCGCTGGCGCCGGGGAAGGGGATGAACACGTTGGCGAAGGTCACGTTGATCTGGGGTTCTTCCTCGCGTGGGGTCACCATCACCGCGAACAGTCCCAGCAACAGGCCCACCAGGGCCAGCAACGGGGTGATCTCGGAATGCAGGAATTTCTTGGCGATGGTGCCGGAGATACCGAGCCGGGTACTCATAGGGAGCCCTCCTGCGCTTGCTTGAGCCGAATGCCGGCGGCAACCGGGTCGAGCACGATGCGCTCACCCACCTCGAGGCCGGCCAGAACCGTGATGCGGTCGCCGTCGTGGCGGCCCAGGCGCAATTGGCGTAGGCGGATTCTGCCGTTGTCGTCCATCACATAGACGGCGCTGACTTCACTACGCTGCACCACGGCCGCGGCGGGGATGCTGAGCACCTGCTCCTCGCCGATTTTGAAGGCCACCTTGACCAGCATGCCGGGATAGAGGTTACGCACGCCCTCCGGCAGGCGGGCACGCACCTTGAAAGTGTGACGGCGAGGGTCGGCATAGGGGAAGATGGTGAGCCCGGTGCTGGGCAGCAGGCGTTGCCCGACTTGTATCCGGGCGGCCTGTTGCCGGCGAATGGCATTGATAAAGCCCTGGGGCACGTCCACGCTCACCCGCAGCTTGTCCAGGGAAAGGCCGGTCATCACCGCCTGGCCGGGGCGCACGGTCTCGCCCACTTCCACGTGGCGCTTGACCACCACGCCGCTGTAGGGGGCGCGGATCACGGTATTGGCCAGTTGCTCGCGGGCCTCGCTGACCGCGGCCTTGGCCGCGGCCACCCGGGCCTCGCTGGCCTTCAGTGCGGCTTGGGAGCGGTCGTAGTCCGAGGCGGACACGACTTTTTTCTGGAACATATCCTTGGCGCGATTGAAGGCGAGTCGGGCATCCTTGTGCTGGGCCAGGGCTTCCCGGAGATTGGCCTCGGCTTGTTGTAGCCGGGCCTTGTATTCCTGGTCGCGGATGCGGGCGATCACCGCGCCTTTCTCCACCAGATCGTCCACGTCGAAATTGATCTCGGTGATGCGTCCGGCAACCTGGGCCGAAACGGTGGACTGCATGATGGCTTCCACCACGCCGTCGAGCACCTGTTCCTTGTCATGCACATGATAACGAACCTCGCTGACGGGCAGCGTGGTTTCGGGGGCGGCCTGGCTGGTCAGCGGCAGCCCGCCGAGCAGTAGAAAGGACAGTATCCAGATGGGTCGCATGATAGAGTTCTCCCGCATTTGAAGTTGATCCAGTGGCGGCCATAAAAAAAGCCTAGACCACGATTAAAAAGAAGAATATTATTATTTTCTAATATAGTCAAGCCGAATTTTTGCGCTTGCCCCGCCTGCTGTGCTGCGTTCGATGGCTTTTTTGTTAGTCTTAGACTATAATGAAAAGCTAATATTCAAAGCATTCACCATCAACGGAGCCTTTGTCGCCGATGCAGCCCGCCCCAAATTGTCCTCTCTGGCTGGTTCGTTTGTTTCCTTTCATCAGATGGTGGCACCGGGTCAATCCGGACAGCCTGCGCAGTGATTTCTGGGCCGGACTCACTGGCGCCATCGTCGTCTTGCCCCAGGGGGTGGCGTTTGCCACCATCGCCGGCATGCCGCCGGAATACGGGCTCTACGCCGGCATGGTGCCGGCCATCGTGGCGGCCTTGTTCGGTTCGTCCTGGCACTTGGTTTCGGGGCCCACCACGGCGGCTTCCATCGTGCTTTTCTCTGGCCTGAGCGAGTTCGCCGAGCCTGGCAGCGTGGACTATGTGCGCTTGGCCCTCACGTTGACCTTCATGGTGGGGGCGATCCAGCTCACCATGGGCCTGGCGCGGCTGGGCACCCTGGTGAATTTCATTTCCCATTCGGTGGTCATCGGTTTCACCGCCGGGGCGGCCATCCTGATCATCGCCAATCAGGTGAAGCATTTCTTCGGCCTGGAGATTCCCCGCGGCAGTCATTTCTACGAGGTGATCCTCTATTTCTTCTCCCACCTGGGCGAGGTCAATGTCTATGTCGCCGCGGTGGGGGTGGTGACCCTGGCCACGGGGATTCTCACCCGGCGCTACCTGCCGCGGGTGCCCTACATGATCGTGGCCATGCTGGTGGGTAGTCTGGTGTCGGTGGCACTCAACGGGCTGCTGGGACAGGAGCATACCGGCATCGCCACCGTGGGCGCCCTGCCGGCTTCCCTGCCGCCCCTGTCGTCGCCGGATCTCAGCCTGGAGACCATCAAGCAACTGGCACCCATCGCCCTGGCGGCCACGTTGTTCGCGCTCACCGAGGCGGTATCCATTGCCCGCTCCATCGCCATTCGTTCCGGCCAGCAGATCGATGGTAACCAGGAATTCATCGGCCAGGGGCTGTCCAATGTGGCCGGCAGTTTCTTTTCCGGCTATGTGGCCACCGGCTCGTTCAACCGCAGCGGGCTCAATTACGAAGCCGGTGGGCAGACGCCGCTGGCGGCGGTGTTCGGTGCTCTTCTGCTGATGCTGGTGGTCCTGGTGGTGGCGCCCTATGCCTCCTATCTGCCCAATGCGGCCATGGCGGGCATTCTGTTCCTGGTGGCCTGGGGCCTGATCGATTTCCATCATATCCGGCGCATCATCCGGGCCAGCCGCTCGGAGACGGCGATTCTGGCAACCACCTTTTTCGGGGTGTTGTTCCTGGAACTGGAATTCGCTATTTTCCTCGGCGTGATGCTGTCGCTGGCGCTCTATCTAAACCGCACTTCCCATCCGAAAGTGTTGTCGCGGGTGCCCGATCCCCGCCTGCCCAACCGCCGTTTCAATACCGATTCCACTCTGCCCGAGTGCCCCCAGCTCAAGTTGGTGCGGGTGGATGGTTCGCTGTTTTTCGGCGCGGTGGACCACGTGCGCGACCGGCTCAAGCATTTCGAGCTGACTCACCCGGGCCAGAAGCATCTGCTGTTGGTGGCCTCGGGGATCAATTTCGTCGACGTGGCCGGGGCCGAGTTGCTCACCGAGGAGGCCAGGCAACGGCGCAAGCGCGGTGGTGGTCTGTATATCTACGACACCAAGGAAGGGGTGTGCGAGAGTCTACGCCGGGGTGGTTATATCGACGAGATCGGCCGCGATCATTTCTATTCTTCCAAGAAAGAGGCCATCAATCACATCGTATTGCACCGGCTGGACCATGCCATCTGCCGCCGTTGCGACAAGCGCATCTTCCAGGAGTGTGCTCAGTTGCCGGGGCCGGAACAGGATCAGGACAGCGGCCGGTAACGGTCGATGGCAAAGTCGATGGGCGTGTGTAGCCGCTCTAGCGCCAGTACCCGTTGCTGGCGCTGGTGGTCCAGGTGCCAGTAGAACGGCGTCATGCGCAGCAGGTCGGCGATGGCCTGGCGATCTTCCAGTACGTGTTCCCGTTGTACTCTCAGGCGTTGTTCCAGCCTGAAACCGGTCAGTTCCGGCGCCGCTTCCGGGTGTCGCCGAACTTGTTCGTAGATCAGTTCCTTGAGTCCCAGCAGGTGGTCGGGCCCCGGGCGTACCACCAGCAGTACGCCGTCCTTGGTCAGTACGCGGCGCAGTTCCTCCGCCGGGGCCGGGGCGTAGATGTTGATAACCAAGTCGAAGACATGATCGAAAAAGGGTAGATCGAAGCTGCTGGCCACGGCGAAGTGGGCCTGTGGGTCGAGCCGGGCCGCCAGGGCGATGGCAGGCTTGGAGATGTCGATGCCATGGACGAGTAGTTCGGGCCGGTGCCGGTGCAGTCGGGCGGTGTAGGAGCCCTCGCCACAGCCCACGTCGAGCAGGTTGCAGGCCGTACCGGCATGGGTATCGATCTGCCGGGCTAGGCTTGTCATCAGCTCATCGTAGTGGCCGGCGGCGAGAAAGGCGCGGCGTGCCCGTACCATGGCCTGGTTGTCGCCGGGGCGGCGGGAGTTTTTACGTTGTACCGGCAGCAGGTTGACATAGCCCTGGCGGGCACGGTCGAAACGATGGCCGCGTGCGCAGGCGAGGCCTCCGGCCTGGGCGAGCAGGGGCTGCCGGCACAGGGGGCAGCGGTAGTTCATGTCTGGCAACGGCCGCAGTAGAAACTGTTGCGCTGGCCGATGACGCGGCTGCGCAGGGGTTGTCCGCACCCTGGGCAGGCCTCGCCGGCGCGACCGTACACCCGCAGTCGCTGGGCGAAATAGCCCGGCCGGCCCTCGCTGTCGGTGAAGTCTTTCAAGGTGGTGCCGCCTTGTTCGATGGCGGCGGCCAGTACCGTCTTGATGTGTTCGGCCAGTTGCCGGCAGCGCTGGCGGGAGACTCTGCCCGCCGCCCGCGCGGGATGGATTCCGGCTAGAAACAAAGCTTCGTTGGCGTAGATGTTGCCCACCCCCACCACGATACGGTTGTCCATGATCAGGTTCTTGATGGCACAGTGCCGGCCATGTGCCTGGCTGGCCAGATAATCGCCGTGGAAGGCCGCCGACAGGGGTTCCGGGCCCAGGGCGCGCAACAGTGGATGATCGAGCGGGTGTGCGCCGGCCCACAGGATGGCGCCGAAGCGGCGTGGGTCACGATAGCGCAGGCAGGTTCCGGACTGGAACACCAGGTCCACGTGATCGTGTTTTTGCACCGGAGTGTCTTCGTTCAGCAGGCGCAGGCTGCCGGACATGCCCAGATGAATCAACAGGCTGCCGCGCTCGAAGTCCAGCAGCAGGTATTTGGCGCGGCGTCGCACCCGGTGCAGAGTCTGGCCGCGCAGTAGGCCGTCCAGGCCCCGGGTCACCGGCCAGCGCAAGCGGCGCTGGCGAATCACCACTTGGCGCAGGCATTGGTTCTCCAGGTGGGGTGCGATGCCGCGGCGGGTGGTTTCCACCTCCGGCAGCTCAGGCATCGTCGTCGTCCAGGCGGGTGAGACGCTGGCGCGTGTCGGGAGGGAAGTGATAGGCCAGGCCCAGGTCGTTGCGGATCAACAGCCACTCGCCTTCGGCCTCGGTCTGGTCGAAGCCCAGCCAGCGCCCGTCGTCCAGTTGCAGGCGTATACGGTCCTTGCCCGGCGAATGGCGACTCACTTGCATGGCCTGGGCCTGGCGCCATTGGTCCAGCAGGCGGTTGATGCGGTCTTGGGAAATGTCGCGTGGCGGCTGGAGCTGCCAATTGCCGTCTTCGTCACGTTGCAGACGCTGGCCGTCGGGCAGTTCCAGGGCCTCGATGCGGGTCTGCGCCGGCAGAGGAGCCGGGCGCAGGTAGTCGGTGTCGGCGGCCACCAAGTGAATATAGTGGCGGTCGTCGATCAGGTGGATGGTGTCGTCCAGCCGCACGTAACGACGGTGGGTCAGAGGTTCGCTGTCGCCGAACAGCAGTGTCACTGTGTCGAGGCGCAGGCTGATACGGGGTTCAGCCAGGCCGTACTGGGCCAGCTCGGCGGGGGCGGGGAAACGCGTTTCGCTGGGGCTGCGTGCCAGTTCCAGCAGTTGGCGGATACGCCAGGCGTTGGCCGGCAGCCAGCGTTCGTCCAGCCGCAGTTGCCATTGATCACCCTGACGGCGCAGGACGATGGAGTCTTGTCGTGGGCGTTGGATCTCGATGCGCTGGATACGCTCCGGATCCAGCGTGGTCAGCGCCGGTTTGGCCGGTTTTTCTTCTTCCAGGCCGGGTTGCAGGAAGGCCACCACCCCCAGGACCAGTACCGCAGCGAGCAGGATCAGATTGAGCCGGTTGCGGTTCATGCCCGCCGCCGCCTCCACCAGATGACCAGGCCGCAGCTCAGCAGTCCCAGGGGTAGCACCAGCAGGAAACCGAAGCCGATCACCGCCTGGGCGGTGCTGGAGAGCTGTAACTGGCGATCCGGCGCGGTCTTGGCCGGGATGTTGATCAGGGCATCGTCATGGCTGAGCCAGTTGACGATGTTCAGGCCCAGGTCCAGGTTGCCTCCCTGGCCCAGGTAACTGTCGGAGAGAAAATCGGCATCGCCGATCACCACCACCCGTTGCCGGCGTTCCGGGTGGTCTTGCTCCTCCTCGGTGTCGCTGGCGAGGTTGCGGTCCAGGGCCAGGCCCAGGGTCAGCGGGCCGGCGATGTCCTCGCCGGGATCGAGGGTGATTTCGCCACTCAGTTCGCCGCTCTCGGCCCAGCTACGTGGCAGGGTCTCGAGGAAGGGGGTGCTGTCCCAGGCACCGGCATCGTTGGATTCCAGGCCCCGCGCCACCGGGAACAGGGTCAGGGTGTCGAAGTCGCGGGTGATGGGGTGGAAGGGGTAGTCGGCCACCAGGGCCAGGCGCGGGTCGCCCAGGCCCAGCAACTGGGTGTTGGGGTCCACGATCACGCCGGGCAAGGGGTCCACGCCCAGTTGTTCGGCCAGGCCGTCGAGGCCGTGCAGGGGGCCGGGTTCCACCAGCCACAGCAGGTTGCCGCCGCCTTCGAGGTAGGCCTGAATCTGGCGCTGTTCACCTTCCAACAGTTCGGCCTGGGGATCGGCGATCACCAGCACCGAGGTGTTCTCGGGAATGGCGTTTTCACTGGCCAGCTTGAGTTCCCGCACCTGCAGGCCGCGATTGCGCAGTTCACGGGCAAAAGCCCGGTAGTCGTAACCGGCATCGCCGTTGGGGCTGCGCTCGTCATGCCCGGCGAGGAACACCACCCAGCGTTCGCCACTGCGTCGCAGGCGTTGCAGGGCATTGGTGAGTGCTTGCTCCGACAGTTCCAGCAGGTGTTCCTTGCGCTCGCCATACTCCACCAGCAGCTCGCCCTCGCGGCTGATGCCCTGTTCCCGCACCAGGGCCGGCTCGGTGGCCGGGTCGATGAATTCCAGCCGGATGTCGGCCCCGGCGCGACGGTAACGATCCAGCAGGCGTTCGATCTGCTGGCGCAGGGCGGGATCTGCACCGCCGACGAAGGCGCGTACCCGTATGGGCCGATCCAGGCCCGCCAGCACCGCGCGTGTGGCCTCGGAGGCGGTGTTGCGCTGGTTGGCGCTCCAGTCGGCCTGGTAGTCGTAGCGCAGGCTCAGCCAGCCCAGCAGGCCCAGCAGACTGAGAAACAGCAGCAGGAACACGGTGTTCTGCAGGCGCAGGCGGCGTTTGGTGCGGGCGTCGACTTGCATTTCAGTGTTGCAGGCGATCGTTGTCCAGGCGGCGGATGCCCAGGACCAGAAAAGCGATGATGAACAGCAGGTAGTAGACCACGTCGCTGGTTTTGAATACCCCTTCGAGCAGGGCCTCGTAATGGCGCAGCAGCGAGAGATAGCTCAGCACCGAGCGCCCCGCGCCCTCGAGACTGTTGCCGGCCCAGTCCAGCACCCATAACAGCAACAACAGGCCGAAGCTGGCCACGGCGGCGGCGGCCGGTTGACTGGTGAGCGTGGAGAAGAACAGGCCGGCGGCAGCGAAGGCTCCCAACAGCAGGCTCAGCCCCAGCAGGCCCGAGAACAGCACCCCCCAGTCCAGTGAGCCGCCCAGCAGCAGCGACAGCGGCATCAGGCAGATCAGGCCCAGCATCACGGCGAGAAAACCCATTACGCCGAGGAACTTGCCGAGGACGATCTCAGTCATGGACAGCGGCGCGCTGAACAACAGGCTCAGGGTACGGTTGCGACGCTCGTCGGCCACCAGGCGCATGGTGAGAAGGGGGATCACCAGCAGCAGTACGATGGCGGCATTGCCGAACAGGGGCGCGACCACCAACTGGGTCAGGCCGGGGGCGCCCTCCAGGCTGGCCAGTCGCGGCAGCAGTTGCAGGTAGAAGTCCACCTGGCCCAGGAAGAGATAGCCCAGCAGCAATTGCACTACCGCCAGGATGGTCCAGGCCAGTGGCGACAGGAACAGGCTGCGCAATTCGCGTCCGGCAAGGGTCAGTAGCATCATGCGGCCTCGGCCTCCTGGTCGTCTTCCCGGCAGGTGAGTTCCACGAAGACATCCTCCAGCGACAAGCGTTGCGGGGTGAGTTCGAACAGCCCCCAATCCTGTTCCACCGCGTGCCGGGCCAGGCTTTCCGCCGGGTCGGCCTCGGCGGCATAATGAATCTGCAGGTGTTGCGCATCGATTCGTTCCACCTGTTCCACCCCCGGTAGTGCTTCCAGCTCGGCCAGGGGCGGCGGCCGGCGCAGGCCGAGTATCAGTCGTCCGCCGCGCATGTTCTGTTCCAGGCCGGCGATGCTGTCACTGTAGACCAGCCGTCCCCGGTTGATGATCAGCACCCGGTCGCAGGTGGCCTGCACTTCCGGCAGGATGTGGGTGGACAGGATCACGCTGTGGTCATTGCCCAGCTCGCGGATCAGCGCGCGGATCTCGCGGATCTGGATGGGGTCCAGGCCTACCGTGGGCTCGTCCAGGATCACCACGCTGGGGTTGTGGATGATGGCCTGGGCGATGCCCACCCGTTGCTGGTAACCCTTGGAGAGATTGCCGATCAGGCGTCGCCCCACCTGTTCCAATCCGCAGCGCTGCTTGGCGCGCGCCACCGCCGCTGTGCGCTCGGTGCGTGGGATGCGGTTGAGGCGGGCGCAGAAACGCAGGTATTCGTCCACCGTCAGTTCCCGGTACAGGGGCGGCTGCTCGGGCAGGTAGCCCAGGTGGGCCTTGGCCTGCCTGGGTTGATCCAGGATGTCGATCCCGTCGATGAGAATGCGTCCGCGGCTGGGCGCCAGGGTGCCGGCGATCATCTGCATGGTGGTGGATTTGCCGGCGCCATTGGGACCGAGAAAACCCACCACCTCACCGCGGCCGATCTCGAATTCCATGGCATCGACAGCCAGGGTGACACCGTAATAACGGGAAACCTGTTCGAGCTGAACTAAGGGTTGGTACTTCATGAGTGCCCTATATTATGGGCAATTTTCACGTTTTGCCAAGTCGTCGAGAGGTTTCCCGGTTTGAAAATGACTGGCCGGCAGGGCAGTATGCAGACAGATAGCGGATGAGGTGGAACATGCGGCGATATTGGTCAATGATGGTCTGCGCAGCCGGGCCGGGGAGGAGTTGAAGGTGCTGCTTGGCGTGGATACCGGTGGTACGTTCACCGATTTCGTAGTGTGGGACGGCGCGCATCTGCGGGTACACAAGGTTTTGTCCACTCCCGAGGCGCCCGAACGGGCCATCCTCCAGGGGATGGCCGAGCTGGGCCTGGAGCGGGAGGGCCTGTCCATCGTGCATGGATCCACCGTGGCCACCAACGCGGTGCTGGAGCGCAAGGGTGTGCGCACGGTGTTCATCACCAATTACGGTCTGCGCGACCTGCTCACCATCGGCCGCCAGGCCCGGCGTGAGTTGTATAACCTACAGCCGGCTCCCCAGGAGCCGCCGGTGCCGGCCTCCCTGTGTCTGGAAACCGGCGGGCGGCTGGGCGCCGACGGCCGGGTGGTGGAGCCGCTCACCGATTATGAGCTGGAATGCCTGGCCCATTGCCTGCGTCAATTGGAGCCCGAGGCGGTGGCTATCAATCTGTTGTTTGCCTTTCTCGACGACCGCTTCGAGCGACAGGTGGAAGCGGTAGTGCCACCCGGAACCTTCGTGTCGCGTTCCTCCGATGTGTTGCCCGAATACAAGGAATACGAGCGCGGCATCACTACTTGGCTCAATGCCTACGTGGGGCCGTTGGTGCAGCATTATCTGCGCCGCCTGGCCAGCAAAGTGGCGCCGGCCAGGCTGAGTATCATGCAGAGTTCCGGCGGTACCACCGAGGCGGAGCAAGCCGGTCGGCGGGCGGTGCACCTGCTGCTGTCGGGGCCGGCGGGCGGGTTGATGGGGGCGCGTTTCATCGGTCGGCAGGCTGGGTGTGAGCGCTTGCTCACTTTCGACATGGGGGGGACGTCCACCGACGTGGCCCTGATCGAGGGCGATATCCGCCTCACTAACGAGGGGCATATCGGCGAGTTTCCGGTGCTGGTGCCCATGGTGGACATGCACACCATAGGCGCCGGTGGCGGTTCCATCGCCAGCCTGGATGCCGGGGGGCTGCTGCGCGTGGGGCCGGAGTCGGCCGGGGCCAGCCCGGGGCCGGCCTGTTATGGCCGGGGCGGACAACAGCCCACGGTGACCGATGCCAATCTGATTCTCGGCCGGCTGCGCCCCGAGGCCTTTCTGGGGGGAGGCATGGCGCTGGATGAGGCTGCCGCGCGGGCCGCCATGGCGCCCCTGGCCGAGGGGCTGGGCTGTGGGGTGGAGCAAGCCGCCGAGGGCATTGTGCGTCTGGCCAACGAGCACATGGCCCAGGCCCTGCGGGTGATATCGGTACAGCGTGGCGTCGATCCACGGGATTTCACCCTGATGTCCTTCGGCGGCGCGGGTGGCCTGCACGTGTGTGCCCTGGCCGAGGCCCTGGGCATGCGCCAGGCCCTGGTGCCGGTGCACGGCGGGGTGTTGTCGGCGTTGGGCATGTTGTCGGCGCCGCGTTCGCGCGATCTCTCGCGTACCCTGGGCGGGTTGCTGGCGGACTATGCCGAGCCCCGTATCGAGGAACTGTTCGACGACTTGTTCCGCCAGGCCGCCGAAGCTCTGGCGCGCGAGGGTGTGGCGCGGGAGCAATTGCAGCGCCGTCCCTCGCTGGATCTGCGCTATCAGGGCCAGTCCTATACCCTCAACATACCTTGGCAGGGCCGGGCCGCCACGGCCGAGGCCTTCCATGCAACCCATGCCGCACGCTACGGTCACAGTCTGCAGGAGCCCATAGAACTGGTCAACCTGCGCATGCAGGTGCGAGGCCCGTTGCCGGAGCTGAGCTTGCCGGCGCTGACGCCTCGTTCGTCCAGCAGGCCACGCCAGCGATTGAGTCTGCCGGGTATCAGCGGGGAGGTGGCACTGTGGGAGCGGGCGGAGTTGGCGCCGGATACGGTTTTGCATGGTCCGGCGCTGATCACCGAGACAGTGTCCACCACCTGGCTGGCAGCGGGCTGGCAGGCGCGAATGGACACATGGGGTAATCTCTTGCTGCACAAGACGACACACACGGTATGAAACGCGGGTTGTGGCCGCTGCTGGGGCTGTTTTTGCTGAGCGCCTGCGGGCAGAAGTCGGTGGAGAATCTCGACAGTACAATCAGCATCCAGAGCAATGCCTATTTCGTGGCCTTCCAGGATGGTGGGCCGGATGCTCCGTGGCAGGTGCGGGTGCGTGACAACAGTGACTACAGCCCACTGTCGCGGGGAGTGAGTGTGGACGACAGCAGCCGGCGTTTCGGCCTGGTATTCGTGTGTCCCTCCCTGGGCGGGGACGATGCCCACCAGGTCTTTCTCTACCTGGGTGTCACCAGCGAGATCCGTAGCCTGGATCACACCTGCCGCAAGGCCGATCAGGATCGCAGCCTGCAGCGGATCTATGGCAGTGTGCGTGGCCTAGCGGCCAACGACGGCATCAATCCCGGCGAGATGGCGATGGTGGCGCTGGCGCCGGAGGTAAGTCTGCGTGCCTACGAGGGGTATGCCGCCAAGAGCTTTCTGCGCCGGCGTGATGTGCTGGCCTTCAAGGGTCCGCTGGACCCCGCCAACAACCGCATCACGCCCAAGCGCTTCTATCGCCGCCTCAATACCGACAAGACCGAATTGGTGCGCGCCGACATCGATTTCGACGACACAGGCCTGACCGCCGATGTCACCGGCAAGATCCCGGGCCAGGTGAGCATCGACGGCCTGCAAGAGGGCGAGAGCCTGCATGCGGTGGTGGGCTTCATCAGCGAGCAAGGCAGTTTCCTGCCACTGACCGAGGCGACGGATAGTGTGTTCGACTACTGGGGGGTGCCGCGGCTGCGCAAGAGCGGAGAGGCTTTTTATGGCGACGGGGAAGGGCACCAGTTGCGTGTGACCGTGCGTGATGCCCAGGGTCAGGCCAATCGCAGGCTGGTGGTGTTGTTCCACCAGCAACAGGATGTTGATGTGACGATACCGCGCTTGCCGTCGCCGCAGGCCCGCTACACGGTGTCATTGCGTGACGCGGGCTCACGGCGCGAGGTGAATGCGCAGGTGCCCAGTTACTACGATGCCAATTATGGTGCCGGTATTCTCTACCGGCTCGATTTCCAGGGCCAGGCCAGCAGCGGTGGTCGGCCCTTGCAATGGACGGTGTACCTGACCCAGCAATGGCTGGGATCCACCCCCTCGCTGACCCTGCGTCTGCCCAGCCTGGTGGGGCTGGCGGGCTGGGATCCAGCCTGGGAATTCAAGGCCGCCACGGCGGTGAGTTCGCAATTGTCCACCTATGCCAGCCGCGCCGAGGCCGGCGAGGTGCTGGAATACCTGCGCGGCGGGCGTTTCCGTGACGGCCTGGCCTATGCCGAGATCCTGCAGGCCGACGATGTTCCCTGAGCCTGGTCCGTGGACGGCGTACTGCTGGTTCTGACGGGCGCACTGGCCGGCCTGTTGGCCGGTCTGGTGGGCATCGGTGGCGGCCTGGTGACGGTGCCGGCGATGGTCTGGTTGTTGCCGCATCTGGGGGTGGCGCCGCAGTGGGTGATGCACGTGGCGGTGGCCACGGCGCTGGCGGTGATCGTGCCCACTGCCCTGCTCTCGGCCCGCAGCCACCAGCGCCGCCAGGCCGTGGATTGGGCCTGGGTGTGGCGTCTGGCTCCCGTGCTGGCCATGGGCAGCTTGTTGGCGGTGATGTTGGCGGGTCAACTGAGCCGGCCGTTGTTGCAAGGGGTGTTCGCGCTGTTCGCCGCTGTGGTGGCGTTGCTGTTGTGGAGACCGATTCTTCCATCGGCCGGACAGTGCCGCGTGCGCCCGGGTGAATCCTGGCTGGTGGGGGCGGGCATCGGTCTGTGGGCGGCGCTCACCGGTACCGGTGGCGGCACCCTGGTGGTGCCTTATTTGCACTGGCGCGGCTTGCCCCTGCGCCGGGCGGTGGGTACCGCGGCGGCCTGTGGTTTGCCCATTGCCCTGGCCGGTGTCTTGGGGTTTTCCCTGTGGTCGCCTGCACCCGAGGGGTCGGGTCTGCTGGGCCTGGTGCACCTGCCCGTGGCCGGCCTGTTGCTACTGGGCTCGCTGGCCGCAGTGCCCTGGGGGGCGCGCCTGGCCCATCGCTTGCCGGTGGGTGTATTGCGACGCGTGCTGGCGCTGGTGCTGTTGCTGGTGGCCTGGCGTCTGTGGCCAGCGTGAGGTGTGGCTTTCCTGTATAATCCGGCTTTCCCCTTGTTCGCCGAGCCCGTCATGATGTCTGTTCCCAAGCTGTTTTCCCATCGCAAATACTGGGCCGCGCGTTTCGGCGTGGCGCCGGAGCTGCCCATGACGCGAGAGGAGATGGACGCCCTGGGCTGGGATGCCTGTGACATCATCCTGATCACCGGCGATGCCTATGTGGATCATCCCAGTTTCGGTATGGCGGTGATCGGTCGGGTGTTGGAGGCGCAGGGTTTCCGGGTGGGCATCATCGCCCAGCCCGATTGGACCTCGGTGGAGGATTTTCGCCGCCTGGGTGCGCCCAGGCTGTTCTTCGGTGTCACTTCGGGCAACATGGATTCCATGGTCAATCGCTACACCGCCGATCGCAAGATCCGCCGCGACGATGCCTATACCCCTGGCGGCGAGGGCGGCAGGCGACCGGACTACGCGGTGGTGGTCTATGCTCAGCGTGCCCGCGAGGCCTTCAAGGGCGTGCCCATCGTGCTCGGAGGTATCGAGGCCAGCCTGCGGCGCATCGCCCATTACGATTATTGGTCCGATACCGTGAAGCGCTCGGTGTTGCTGGATGCCAAGGCGGATTTGCTGGTCTATGGCAACGGCGAGCGCCAGGTGGTGGAGATTGCCCATCGCCTGGCCGCCGGCGAGCCCGTCTCGGCCCTGCAGGACATTCGCGGCACCGCCTTTGCGGTGAAGGAGGTCCTGCCCGGCTGGCAGGAGATCGATGCCAGCACGCTGGAGGACGAGCGATCGCCGCGTAATGCCCAGGTGATCGATTTCTACCAACGGCGGCAGAAGCCCGATCGCCGGCGCAGCGTGATCCGCCTGCCGTCCCACGAGGCGGTCAGGCGTGACAAGGCGCTGTACGCCCATGCCTCGCGTATCCTGCACCAGGAGACCAACCCCGGCAATGCCCGCGCCCTGATCCAGCGGCATGGCCAGCGCGAGGTCTGGATCAATCCGCCGGCCTGGCCGCTGAACAGCAAGGAGCTGGATGCGGTGTTCGAGTTGCCCTACCGGCGCCAGCCTCACAGTCGTTATGGCGAGGCACGCTTGCCGGCCTACGAGATGATCCGTTTCTCCATCAACATCATGCGCGGCTGTTTCGGAGGGTGTACCTTCTGTTCCATCACCGAGCACGAGGGGCGCATCATCCAGAATCGTTCGGAAGACTCCATCATCCGCGAGATCGAGACCATCCGCGACAGCGTGCCCGGGTTCACTGGGGTGATCTCGGATCTGGGCGGACCCACCGCCAACATGTATCGCTTGGCCTGCAAGACTCGCGAGATCGAGGCGGCCTGTCGCAAGCCGTCTTGTGTCTATCCCCACATCTGTTCCAACCTGAATACCGATCACACACCGCTGGTACGACTCTATCGCCGTGCCCGCAGCCTGCCGGGGATCAAGAAAATTCTCGTCGCCTCTGGCCTGCGTTACGATCTGGCGGTGCGTGCGCCAGAATACGTCAAAGAGTTGGTGAGCCATCATGTGGGCGGATATCTCAAGATTGCCCCGGAGCACACCGAGCCGGAACCCTTGAGCAAGATGATGAAACCGGGCATGGCGGCCTACGACCGTTTCAAGGAAATGTTCGAGCGGTTCTCCCGTCAGGCGGGCAAGGAGCAATACCTGATACCCTATTTCATCGCCGCCCACCCCGGCACCCGCGACGAGGACATGCTCAAGCTGGCCCTGTGGCTGAAGCGCAACGGTTTCCGGGCCGACCAGGTGCAGACCTTCCTGCCCTCGCCCATGGCCACCGCCACCGCCATGTATTACAGCGGGCGCAATCCCCTGCGCAGGATCCGGCGCAATGGCGAGACGGTGTTCACGGCCAAGGGCCTGCGTCGGCGTCGTCTGCACAAAGCCTTTCTGCGCTATCACGACGCCAACAACTGGCCACTGCTGCGCGAGGCGCTAAAGCGCATGGGGCGGGCCGACCTCATCGGCAACGGCAAGCGCCACCTGGTGCCGAGCTGGCAGCCGGCCGGCACCGGGGGCCGGGTCGAGAGAGGGCGTCCCTTCGCTACTCAGCACACTGGTCTGCCGCGCAAGCCACGCCGGCCGGGCCGAAGTAAAAAACCGGGTCGAAGGCCGTGAAAGTCCTCGTCGCGCCCAATGCCTTCAAGGGTAGTCTGGGGGCAGGAGAGGCCGCCGCGGCCATGGCGGTGGGAGTGGCCGATGTCTTGCCCGAGGCCGAGATCGTGTCGTTGCCGGTGGCCGATGGTGGCGACGGTTTCATCACGGTACTGGCCGGGCCGTTGGGGCTGCGGCCGCGCTCCTGCACGGTATCCGGCCCCCTGGGCCAGCCGTTGACGGCGCATTACCTGTATGACGAAGCGCGGCGCTTGGCCTTGATCGAGCTGGCCCAGGCCGCCGGCCTGGCCCACCTGGCGGAAACCGAGCGTCGGCCGCTGGCGGCGCATACCCTGGGCGTGGGGCAGCTGCTCGTCGCGGCCCTGGATGACGGCGCGCGTGACATCGTGCTGGGCTTGGGCGGCAGCGCCAGTACCGATGGTGGCATGGGGCTGGCCGTGGCGCTGGGGGTAGTGTTTCGCGATGCCGCCGGTGAGGTCCTGGCGCCGTCGGGCGCGGCGCTGGAACGCATCGCCAGCATCGACCTCGCGGGGCTGGATCCGCGTCTGCGCCAGACCCGCTTGCGCCTGGCCTGTGACGTGGACAACCCCCTGCTGGGTGCGCGAGGCTCGGCGCGGGTGTTCGCGCCACAAAAGGGCGCCGATGCCGACACGGTGCGGCGCCTGGAAGCCGGACTGACCCATTTTGCCAGCTTGCTGCGCGAGGCCTCGGGCCGCGACGTGGCCGGGCTGCCCGGTGCCGGCGCCGCCGGCGGGCTGGCGGCCGGCGCGGTGGCGTTGTTCGGAGCGCAATTGCGGCAAGGTGCGGAACTGGTGCTGGAACTGCTGGCATTCGATCGCCACTTGCCCGGGACCACACTGGTGCTCACCGGCGAAGGGCGGCTGGATGCCCAGAGCCTGGCTGGCAAGGCGCCGGTGGTGGTGGCCCGCCATGCGCGCCGGTGGGGTGTGCCCTGCGTGGCCCTGGTGGGCGAGCTGGCCGGACCGGCGGCGCCTTTCGTCGATGCGGGTATGGTGGGGGTCTATGCGCTTTGCCATAATGCCTCTGCCAGGAGGGAGGCCATGGTCGCGGCGGCGCCCCGCTTGCGACGGCTGGCGGCCCGGGCGGTGTGGGCTTATTGTGCCGAGAAGAGTATCAGTACCACAACATCACCACAGGAAGATGCATGATCAAGAAATGTCTGTTTCCCGCTGCCGGTTATGGCACCCGTTTTTTGCCGGCCACCAAGGCCATGCCCAAGGAGGTCCTGCCAGTGCTGGACAAACCCCTGATCCAATATGGTGTGGAAGAGGCCATGGCGGCGGGCATGCACAACATTGCCGTCATCACTGGCCGTGGCAAGCGCGCCATCGAGGACCACTTCGACATCAGTTACGAGCTGGAGCACCAGATCAGCGGCACATCCAAGGAAGGCCTGTTGCGCGACATTCGCCGCATCATCGACACCTGCACCTTTTCCTATACCCGGCAGATCGAGATGCGGGGCCTGGGACACGCCATTCTCACCGGTGAAACCCTGATCGGGCGGGAACCCTTCGGGGTGATTCTGGCCGACGACCTCTGCGTGGGCGAAAGCCAGGGGGTGATGGCGCAAATGCTGGAAATCTACGAGAAATACCGCTGCTCGGTGGTGGCCATCGAGGAAGTGGCGCCGGAGGAGGTGCACAAGTACGGAGTGATCGACGGCCGCCAGCTCGACGACGGTATCTACATGGTCAACGCCATGGTGGAGAAGCCCGGCCGCGAGGAGGCCCCCAGCAACCTGGCGGTGATCGGGCGCTACGTGCTTACCCCGGATATCTTTGACATCCTGCGTCGCACCGAGCCGGGCAAGAACGGCGAGCTGCAGATCACCGACGCCCTGCAGACCCAGGCCCGGGAGAACATGGTGTTGGCCTACCGTTTCAAAGGGCGGCGTTTCGACTGTGGCAGTGTGGACGGTTTTGTCGAAGCCACCAATTATTTCTATCGCCAGCGTTGTGGCGCCGAGGACTGTGACCCGTAAGCACGCCGTGAGGACTTACGGTGCCTTTTCCGCGGCCATGCGCAGCCACAGATAGCCACCGATACCGGCGACCAGGGAGGCGAACAGAATGCCGGTCTTGGCCATCAGCAAGAACTCCTCCTGCCCGGCGAAGGCCAGTTCGCCGATGAAGATGGACATGGTGAAGCCTATGCCACCGAGCAGGGCAACGCCGACGATCTGGCTGAAGCGGGTGCCTTCGGGCAGGCTGCCGATGCCGAATTTCAGGGCCAGCCAGGAAAAACCGGCGATGCCGATGAGCTTGCCACCGATCAGGCCGGCGATGATGCCCAGGGTGACGGGATGCCCCAGGCTGGCGCCGAGCTGGTCGAGTTCCAGCGGGATGCCGGCATTGGCCAGGGCGAACAACGGAATGATGATGAAGGCCACCGGCATGTGCATGCTGTGCTCCAGGCGTTGCAGCGGCGTTTCCACCAGTTGCACGCCGTTTTCCAGGGTCTGCAGGATGGAACGCTGTTCCTCGTTGCGCATAATGCTTTCACCCGGCCTGTAGCTGGCGTCGAAGCGATCCATGAGTTCGCGCACCCGTTGGCTGAAACGGCCGGGTTCGTATTTCGGCCGCGCCGGGATAGTCAGCGCCGTGAGCACACCGGCCAGGGTGGCGTGGACACCGGACTTCAGCATCGCCAGCCATAACAGGCTGCCAATGATGAAGTAGGGTAGAGGATGGCGTACGCCGGCGCGGTTGAGCAGTACCAGTACCGCCAGCATGGCTGCGGCCGCGGCCAGTGGGCCGAGAGCGATGTCTTCGGTGTAGAACAGGGCGATCACCACCACCGCGCCCAGGTCGTCGACGATGGCCAGAGCCACCAGGAAGGTGAACAGGGCCTTGGGGACACGGCCGCCCAGCAAGGCCATAACGCCCACGGCGAAGGCGATGTCGGTGGCCATGGGAATGCCCCAGCCCTGGATGCCTTCACCGCCCAGGTTGATGGCGGTGAAGATCAGCGCCGGTACGATCATGCCACCGAGGGCGGCGATGATGGGTAGGCTGGCGTGGCGGGGATCCGACAGCTCGCCCACCAGGATCTCGCGCTTGATTTCCAGCCCCACCACGAAGAAAAACAAGGCCATCAGGCCGTCGTTGATCCAGTGGGCCAGGGATTTCTCCAGCACCCAGTCGCCCAGCTGCAGGGCCAGTGGCAGGTGCAGCACGTGCTGATAGACCGGCGCGAGGGAGGAGTTGGCCAGCAGCAGTGCCAGCAGGGCGCAGAGCATCAGCAGCAGGCCGCTGGTAGTCTCCTTGTGGATGAACTCCTCGAAGGGGGAGACGATGCGGTCGAAGACCTTTTCCAACGGGGCGTTGAAACGCTCGTCGTCCATGGAAGGCGGGGTGTGCTTGTGAGCCATGCGTATCCGTATCCGGGTTGTTCTCGGGAGGCCCGATTCTAGCAAAGTTACGTGCGCGCTGCGCCGGCTTTCGATCTCTGGCGTAGTCGTCGGCTCCGCCGGGTCAACATGTGAATACAGGCGGGAGTGTCGTAACGCGGTGTCCAGTCCAGCAGGTGGCGGGCGCGGGCGCAGTCCAGGGCCAGGGAATGTGGCATACCGTCCAACCAGCCGGGTTCCTCCAGTACGGCGGTGAAGCGCCACAGCCGGCGTTGACTCCAGCGCAGCAGGCCGAAGGGTAGAGGAATGGCGAGACGATGGGCCTGTCGCTGCATGGCCTCGAAGCTCATGGCCGGTTCGCTGGCGAGATTGAAGGGGCCACGCACCGGCCGTAGCAGACTGGCCAGAATGGCCTCCACCACGTCGGTTTCCCAAATGCATTGGGTCAGCGGTGCCGGCGGTGCAAGGCGCGGATAGAAGGGCTGGCGCAGCAGGGCGGTGAGAAAGGGCTGGGCATTGTGGCCAAGGATCACGTGGGGGCGCAGGCATACCACGCGCGGGGTCGTCGCCTGCGCTTGCAGTTCATCGAGCAGGTCTTCTACCGCGTTTTTGTCCTCGGCATAGCTGAAACCGCGCATCACCCGCCGCGGCTGGTTCTCGTCGAGGCGTGGCGGATTATCCGGCCAGGCGCCGTAAACCGCGGCACTGGAGAGGTGGATCAGGCAGTCCACGTCGGCGGCGCAGGCGCTGTGGAACACCGCCCGGCTGCCATTGACGTTGATGTCCCGGATCAGCGCACGATTGTGGCGCTGCTGGCCGAGCTGGCTGCGCAGGACCACGAAGGCCAGGTGGATCACCGCATGGGGGCGTTGTTGCCGGTGGATCCGTTCCAGCAGCCGTTGTTCCCGCACGTCGCCACGAATGTGAACGTAACGGGGGTGATGATAGCGGGCGGGCTTGAGATCCAGACCGATAACCCGCTCTACCGCCGGGTGCAGGCACAGCCTTGGCAACAGTACCGCCGCCAGGTGGGAGGCCGCGCCGGTGAGCAGTATCCGCATGGCGTATTCAGCGAAAGTGCGGCATCACCCGCTCGGCGATCAGCCGCAGCGAGGTCTGCACCTGTTCGCTGGGCAGGGCGCCGGCCCCCACCGCCAGCAGCACGTGATCCACTCCCGCCTTTTGCAGTTTTTTCAGCTTGTGCACGCAATGGGCCGGGTCACCGACGATGGCCATGCCCATGGTCTCCAGCACCTTGAGCCGGATGGTTTTGCTGAGCAGGGTGTGGAGATGCCCCATGCGCTTGTAATACTCATAGCTGTCATAGAGTTTTTGCAAGATGGGTCGGGTCTGTGACAACAGGTTGTGGTAGAACCACTCGAAGGCGGGCTTGGCCAGTTGATGGGCCTGATGGGCATCTTCCAGGCAGAAGATACCCACGGTCATGCCTACGCGGTTGTTGAGTCCGGCGGTGGGTGGGGCATCGCCATGCTGGTTCTGCCAGGCACGGCGATAGCGTTTGATGTCTTCCTTGACCATGAACCAGGGCTTGAACGGGCCGACCAATACCCCCACCCCCTGTTCGGCGGCCAGCTCGAAGCTTTCCGGGCTCACCGCAGCCGACCAGATGGGCGGGTGGGGCCGCTGGACCACCTTGGGTACGATGTCGATACCCTCGAGTTGGAAATGACGGCCCTGGTAGTTCACCGGCTCGCCGCCGAAGGACAGGCGCACGATGTCCAGCGCTTCCTGGGTGAGGCTGCGGCTGTGTTTCATCTCGGCGCCGAAGCTGGCGTATTCCTGGGGCGAGAAGCCGCGGCCATAGCCGAATTCGAGGCGGCCGTTGCTGAGCACATCAAGGCTGGCCAGGCGCTCGGCCACTCGCACCGGGTGAGAATAAGGCAGGGGTACAATGGCATGGCCCAGGCGCAGCCGGCGGCTGCGCTGGCTGGCGGCGGCGAGGAAGGTCTCCGGTGCCGAGCTGTGGGAATAGCCGGGCATGAAATGGTGTTCCACCAGCCAGGCAGTGCGGTAGCCCAGTTCATCGGCCAGGGCCAGTTCGTCGAGGGCGTCGCCATAGAGTTCGGCCTCGCTGCGGGGATCGCCGGGGGGTAGGGAAAGTTCGTAGAAAAGGTCGAAGTGCATGCCAGGTATCGCCCAAATGCCGGTGTCGAGTAGTGAAATCATAGGGTTTGTCGCGCGATTTGAATAGTGTATTCTGATCGCCCCGCGTTTATTCGGGAGGCCGTCTGGACGGGGCCGGGCCCATGACAACGAGGTGATATGACGACGCAGTCATTAGAGACGGCCGAAGCCTTGGTGGAGTTGCGCCAGGTCAGCTTCGGCTTCGGTGGGCGCAAGGTGCTCGACGGGGTGGACCTGTTTTTCCCGCGTGGCAAGATCACCACCATCATGGGGCCCAGTGGTACCGGCAAGACCACCACCCTGCGTTTGATCACCGGGCAGCTAAGGCCCGATGCCGGCGTGGTGCGGGTGGCTGGGCAGGAGGTCTCTGCACTGGATCATGCCGGCCTGTTCCGGTTGCGCAAGCGCATGGGCATGATGTTCCAGAGTGGCGCCCTGTTCGCCGATCTCGACGTGTTCGAGAACGTGGCCTTTCCCTTGCGCGCGCATACGGACTTGCCCGAGAGCATGATCCGCGATGTGGTTCTGATGAAGCTGGAGGCGGTGGGCCTGCGTGGTGCCAGCCGCCTGATGCCTGCGGCCCTGTCGGCGGGCATGGCGCGCCGGGTGGCTCTGGCGCGGGCGGTGGCGCTGGACCCCATGCTGATGATGTACGACGAGCCGTTCACCGGCCAGGATCCCATCACCGTGGGCCGGGTGATGAAACTGATCCGGGAACTCAATGACAACCTGGGCCTGACCAGTATCCTGGTGTCCCACGACGTGAAGGAGATCATGGCCATTTCCGATTTTGTCTACATCATTTCCCAGGGGCGGGTGATCGGCCAGGGCAGCCCGGCCCAGTTGCAGCGCTCGGATTCGCCCTGGATACGCCAATTCATCCGCGGTGAACGGGAAGGCCCGGCGGCCTTTCACTACCCGGCGCCGGACTATGTGGAGGATCTGCTGGCATGAGGGCCTCGCGGTGAACCCCGTGCGGCGTCTTGGGCGGGCGGGCCTGAACTTTTTCGAGCGTCTGGGACGGGGGCACCTGTTCCTGTTGCGGGTGTTGCTCAATGTGCCGGGCCAGTTCTTGCAGCTTCGTCTGCTGGCCACCCAGCTCTATTCGGTGGGCGTGCTGTCATTGCTGATCATCGGGGTGTCCGGGCTCACCGTGGGCATGGTGCTGGGGCTGCAGGGGTATTACACCCTGGTGGATTTCGGTGCCGAGGAGTCGCTGGGACAGATGGTGGCCCTGTCGCTGGTGCGCGAGCTGGGGCCGGTGCTCACGGCCTTGCTGTTTGCCGGCAGGGCCGGTTCGGCGTTGACCGCCGAGATCGGGCTGATGAAGGTCACCGAGCAGTTGCCGGCCATGGAGATGATGGCGGTGGACCCCTATCGCCGGGTGGTGGCGCCCCGTTTCCTGGCCGGCCTGATTTCCTTGCCGTTGCTGG
This sequence comes from Gammaproteobacteria bacterium, assembly GCA_015487785.1. Classification (GTDB taxonomy): domain Bacteria; phylum Pseudomonadota; class Gammaproteobacteria; order S012-40; family S012-40; genus S012-40. The sequence continues at coordinate 39,363 of WFPC01000029.1, forward strand.
CGGCTGTCTTCAGCGCCATCGGTGTGCTGGGAGGTTATTTCGTCGGCGTCGGCCTGTTGGGAATAGATGGTGGTGCATTCTGGTCACAGATGCAGTCGAAAGTAGATTTCTACGATGATATCGCCAACGGTGTCGTCAAGAGCGTGGTATTCGGTTTCGTGGCCACCTGGATCGCGGTTTTCGAGGGTTACGATGCCGTGCCCACTACCGAGGGCGTGAGCCGTGCCACCACGCGCACGGTGGTGCACACGGCCTTTGCCGTGCTGGGGCTGGATTTCATACTCACTGCGCTGATGTTTGGGGGCATATAGATCGTGCAAAGCAAAACGCTGGAAATTACCGTGGGCCTGTTCGTCGCCCTGGGGTTGGCGGCACTGGTGATGCTGGCCATGAAGGTCAGCAATCTCAGTGACTACGGTGGGGGCGAGACCTACCGGCTCACGGCCCGTTTCGACAACATTGGCGGGCTGAAGGTGCGTTCGCCGGTGATGGTGGCCGGTGTGCGCATCGGCCAGGTCAGCGACGTGCGGGTGGACCACGACACCTACGAGGCGGTGGTGAGCCTGGATATCTACCGCCGCTACGACAACCTGCCGGCGGACACCAGCGCCAGCATATTCACCGCCGGCTTGCTGGGGGAGCAGTACCTGGCGCTGGAGCCGGGGGGCGAGGAGGAGGTGCTGCGCGATGGTGACGAGATCAAACTCACCCAGTCGGCCATGGTGTTGGAGCAGGTGATCGGTCAGGTGTTGTTCAGCAAGGCCGCGGGAGACGAATAGCTCATGCGCTGGTTGAGTGCGCTGCTGTTGGGCCTGGCCGTGGCAACGGTACGGGCGGAGCCCTTGACGCTGGACGAGGCCATCGAGCGGGCGTTGGAGAGCGATCCCCGCATCAGCGAGATGGAGCGCTGGGTGGAGGCCGCACGGGCGCTGCGCCAGGAGGCCGATGCCGCCCTCGGAGTCAAGCTGGAGATGAACAGTTTCATCGGCTTGGCACCGGCCATGGACGGGGGATTTTTCACCACCGAGGAATGTGGCAAGGATGTGAGCTGCCAGGTGCGCAACGACCGCTACGACCTGTCACCGGGCCTGTCCCTGTGGACCTACCTCGAGGCCCGCCTGATCAAGCCCTTGTATACCTTCGGCAAGGTGGCGCACTACCGGCGTGCCGCCGAGGCCAATATCGAGGTTAAGCGTGGCGACGTGCGTCTGCGTCGCGGCGAAACCATATTGGAGGTCAAGCGGGCCTATTACGGCCATCTCACCGCGCGCAGCAGCCGCCTGTTCCTCACCAGCGTGCAGGAACGAGTGGAGGGCGCGCTGGAGCTGGTGGAGGGCTGGCTGGCGGATGGCGAGGGCGAGGCCAGCCAGGCTGACCTGTACGCCCTGCAATCGGCGAGGGAAGTGGTATCGGCCTATGTGGCCCAGGCTCGCGGTCTGGAGCAGGTCAGCCTCGATGGGCTCAAAGTGCTCACCGGCATCGGTCTGGACAACGAACTGAGTCTGGCCGAGCAGGGCATCCAGCCCCTGCCCTTGCCGGAGGGCGACCTGGCCAGTTGGCAGCGCCGGGCGATGGAACAACGTCCGGAAATCGCCCAGTTGGAACATGGGCTGAAGGCGCGTCGGGAGCTGGTGGCGGGCAGGCAGGCCATGAACCGGCCCAATCTCTATGCCGGAGTGGGAGGGATGATTTCCTATTCGCCGCGGCGTTCACGCATCGACAATCCCTTTGTCTACGATGTGTTCAACGACTATGGCAGTACCCCCCTGATCGGTCTGCAGTGGAGCTGGGATCCGGCCACTACCTCGGCCCGCGTGGCGCGCGCCAAGGCCCAGCTCAACGCCCTGATCGAAAAGAACAGCTTTGCTCGCATGGGCATTCCCTACCAGGTGGCCGAGCAGTATCATCAGGTGCATGCCTATCATGATTCCATGCAGTCTCTGAAGCAGGGTGCACGCGCGGCGCGGCGCTGGATGATCAGCAGTTACACCGATTTCGAGGCCGGGCTGGAGACCAGCGACAAACTGGTGACTGCCTTTCAGGCCTATGTGCTGGCCCATACCGAGTACCTGAAGTCGGTGTTCGAATACAACATGCGCGTGGCGAGGTTGCAACAAGTGAGCGGAGTCTATCAATGAACAAGCGAATTCTCTGGATCTGCCTGGTGATGTTGAGCCTGTTGGCCGGCGGGGCACGGGCCGCCGTGGGCCCACAGCAACTGGTGCAGGAGACCTCCGCCAGGGTAATGGAAAAACTCAAGCAGGACGAGGCGCTGATCAAGTCTGATCCCAAGCATCTGATCGGTCTCATCGATCGCTACATCCTGCCCCATTTCGATTTCGAGCGCATGGCGCGCTGGGTGCTGGGCAAATACTGGCGCAGGGCCACACCGGAGCAGCGGCAGCGTTTCGTCGAGGAGTTCCGTGCCCTGCTGGTGCGCACCTATGCCACCTCGCTGACCGACTTCGTCGACCAGCCCATCACCTATCTGCCGTTTCGGGATGACGTATCCAAGGGCGATGTCACGGTCAAGTCGGAGGTGGCCCAGCCGGGCGGCTTGCCGGTGCCCATCGATTATCGCCTGCACCTGAAAAACGGGGAATGGAAGGTCTACGACATCGTGATCGACGACGTGAGCTTGGTGGCCAATTACCGTTCCAGTTTTGCCCGCGAGATCAAGCGGCGGGGCATCCAGGGCCTGATCGAGCGTCTGGCCGAGCGCAACCGGAAAGTGAAGCAATGAGTCAGCCCTCGCTGAGGTCTCACGGCGAGGGGCGTTATGTCCTGGCCGGTGAGCTGAGCTGGCAGACGGTGCCGGAGCTGTTGCGTCGGGCCGAGCTGCGCTTCGAACCCCAGGCCGGGCTGGTGATCGACCTGGCACAGGTGGAACGCTCCGACAGCGCCGGCCTGGCCCTGCTCACCGAGTGGTTGCGCCAGGCCCGTCGACAGGGTGCGAGGCTGAGTTTCGCCAATCTGCCCGAACAGATGCGCAGCCTGGCGCGGGTGTCGGGCGTGTTGGACATCCTGCCCCTGGAGGAAGCCTGAGGCCGGCGCGGAAGTGTTGGCCGCTTTCCGCCAATCGGTGTTATCATCCCGGGTTTCCGCAAGTTTGAGCAATACAGCGTAGTCGATGCAGGCCGAACAAATCGAACAATTGATCAAGCAGGGGGTGCCCGGGGCCGAGGTGCTGTTCTCCGGCGAAGGCTGTTCCAGCCAGGTGGTGGTGGTCAGCCCGGCCTTCGAGGGCAAGTCCCTGTTGCAGCAACAACGCATGGTCAATGCCAGCCTGGGCGAGCACTTCGCCGATGGCAGCCTGCACGCCCTGTCCATCAAGACCTATACTCCGGCCCAGTGGGAGGCGGCGAAGCAGGGTCGCGCCTGAGCGAAACGACATGGATAAACTGATTATCACCGGTGGTGCCTGCCTCGACGGCGAGATCACCATCTCCGGCGCCAAGAATGCTGCCCTGCCTATTCTCACCGCTACCTTGCTGGCCGATACCCCGTCGCTGATCTCCAACGTGCCCCATTTGCACGACGTGACCACCACCATGGAGTTGCTGGGTCGCATGGGGGTGCAGTTGATGGTGGACGAGTACATGCGCATCGAGGTCGATACGTCCACCGTGCGCAGCTTCTATGCGCCCTATGAGTTGGTCAAGACCATGCGTGCCTCCATCCTGGTGCTGGGGCCGCTGCTGGCCCGTTTTGGCCAGGCCGAGGTCTCCCTGCCCGGCGGTTGCGCCATCGGCTCGCGTCCGGTCAACCTGCACGTGAAGGGCTTGCAGGCCCTGGGGGCCGAGATCAGCGTCGAGGGTGGTTACATCAAGGCGCGCGCCAAGCGCCTGCGCGGAGCGCACATCTATATGGATGTGATCACCGTCACCGGCACCGAAAACCTGATGATGGCCGCGACCCTGGCCGAGGGCACCACGGTGATTGAGAATGCCGCCAAGGAGCCGGAAGTGGTGGACGTGGCCAATTTTCTCAACAAGATGGGCGCGCGCATCACGGGTGCCGGCAGCGACACTATCGTCATCGAAGGCGTGGAGCGGTTGCAGGGAGCCGAGCATGTCATCCTGCCGGATCGTATCGAAACCGGCACCTATCTGGTGGGCGCGGCCATCACCGGTGGCCGGGTGTTGCTCAAGAAGACCGACCCCGGCCTGCTGGATTCGGTGATCGCCAAGCTGCGCGAGGCCGGCGCCGAGATCGAACTGGGTGAAGACTGGATTCGCCTGGACATGCAAGGACGGCGGCCGCGGGCGGTGGATGTGCACACCATGCCCTATCCGGCCTTCCCCACCGACATGCAGGCCCAGTTCACCGCCATGAACGCGGTGGCCGAGGGAGTTTCCACCATTACTGAAACGGTGTTCGAGAACCGCTTCATGCATGTGCTGGAACTGCAGCGGCTGGGCGCGGACATCCGCCTGGAGGGCAACACGGCCATTTGCCGCGGAGTGGATCAATTGACCGGTGCCCCGGTGATGGCCACCGACCTGCGCGCCTCCGCCAGCCTGGTGCTGGCCGGGCTGGTGGCCAAGGGCGACACCGTGGTGGAACGCATTTATCATATTGATCGCGGCTATGAGCGCATCGAGGAAAAGCTGGCATCGTTGGGAGCGAAGATCCGCCGGGTGCCCGCCTGAGCCCCGGCCACACTGCAGGCAAGAGAAACACCATGTCCGAGTCATTGACCATCGCCTTGTCCAAGGGGCGCATTTTCAAGGAAACCGTACCCCTGCTGGCGCGCGCCGGCATCGAGCCGGTGGAAGACCCCGAGCGCAGTCGCAAGCTGATCCTCGATACCAACCTGCCCCAGATGAAATTGGTCATCGTGCGGGCCTCTGATGTGCCCACCTACGTGGAATACGGTGCCGCCGATCTGGGCGTGGCCGGCAAGGACGTGTTGCTGGAGCATGGTGGCGAAGGGGTCTATGAGCCGCTGGATCTGCGCATTGCGCGCTGTCGGCTGATGCTGGCCGAACGTCCGGGCCTGGCGCCACGGCCGGGGCGGCGGCGCATCGCCACCAAGTATGTGCAGTCGGCGCGGCGCTATTTCGCCGCCAAGGGCGAACAGGTGGAAATCATCAAGCTCTATGGTTCCATGGAGCTGGCCCCTCTGGTGGGGCTGGCCGAGGCCATCGTGGACGTGGTGGATACCGGCAACACCCTGCGCGCCAATGGCCTGGAACCCACCGAGCACATTGCCGACATCAGCTCGCGGCTGATCGTCAACAAGGCCGCCATGAAGACCAAGTCACGGGCGATCAAGGACTTCATCGCCCACATGCAGGCCGCAGTGGAAGACCTGAAGCAGAGCGCCTGATCCGCAGCAACCGTCAGAGAGAGTCAGCATGATCGAACTGAAACAACTCGACAGCCAAAGCAAGGACTTCTGGCCCACCCTGGAGGCCCTGATCGATTGGGAGGGGGTATCCGATGCCCAGGTGATGGAGACTGTGAGCGCCATCCTGCGCGACGTGCGTCGTCGCGGAGATGCCGCGGTGATCGAATACACCAACCGTTTCGATCGCATGAACGTGCAGCGCATGGAGGAGTTGGAGATTCCGCGCGCCCGGCTACAGCAGGCGCTGGATGGCCTGGACGGCGAGCTGCGCCGGTTGCTGGAACAGGCGGCCGAGCGCATCCGTGCCTATCATCAGCGCCAGAAGGCCGAGTCCTGGACCTATACCGAAGCCGATGGCACCGTGTTGGGCCAGCAGGTCACTGCGGTGGACCGGGCCGGGCTGTACGTGCCTGGCGGCAAGGCGGCCTACCCCTCCTCGGTGCTGATGAATGCCATACCGGCCAAGGTGGCCGGAGTGCCGGAACTCATCATGGTGGTACCCACCCCCGAGGGTGAACTCAACGAGCTGGTGTTGGCCGCGGCCCTGATTGCCGGGGTGGACCGGGTGTTCGCCATCGGTGGCGCCCAGGCGGTGGCGGCGCTGGCCTATGGCACCGAGACCGTGCCCCAGGTGGCTAAGATCGTGGGTCCCGGCAATATCTACGTGGCCACCGCCAAGCGCATGGTATTCGGCACCGTGGGCATCGACATGATCGCCGGGCCCTCGGAAATCCTGATCATCTGTGATGGTGGCACCGACCCCGACTGGATCGCCATGGACCTGTTCTCTCAGGCCGAGCACGACGAGGATGCCCAGGCCATCCTGGTCTGTCCCGACCAAGCCTACCTGCAGCGGGTGCGCGAGAGTATCGAGCGCTTGGCGCCACAGATGGAGCGGGCCGAGATCATCGCCAAGTCCCTGGGCGCGCGCGCGGCTCTGATCAAGGTGCGTGACCTGGAGGAAGCCGCCGAGGTGGCCAATTTCGTCGCGCCCGAACATCTGGAGCTGTCGGTGGCCGATCCGCAGGGTCTGGTCAAGCGCATTCGCAATGCCGGCGCCATCTTCATGGGGCGTTATACCGCCGAGGCGGTGGGTGACTATTGCGCCGGGCCCAATCACGTCTTGCCCACCTCGCGCACCGCCCGTTTCAGCTCGCCGCTGGGGGTCTACGACTTCCAGAAGCGATCCAGTCTCATCATGTGTTCCGCCGCCGGTGCCTCGGAGCTGGGCAAGATCGCCAGCAAGCTGGCCCGCGGGGAGGGGCTCACCGCCCATGCCCGCTCCGCCGAGTACCGGATCAAGTGACATGAACGCGGACCTGGTACAGCGCTGGATTCGTCCGCAGCTCCGGGAGCTGCGGGCCTATCATGTGCCCGAGGCCAGCGGCCTGGTCAAGCTCGACGCCATGGAAAACCCCTATCCACTGCCCACCGAACTGGTGGATACCTGGCTGGAGACCCTGCGAGGCGCTGAACTCAACCGCTATCCCGACCCCCAGGCGGCGGCGCTCAAGGCGCGGCTGCGCGAAAGCCAGGGCGTGCCTGCCGACAGCGGGCTGTTGCTGGGCAATGGTTCCGACGAACTGATCCAGCTCCTGGCGCTGGCGCTGGCCGGGCCGGGGCGCGGCCTGCTGACGGTGGAGCCCGGCTTCGCCATGTATCGCCTGATCGCCCGTTTCTGTGGCCTGGACTACCACGGGGTGAGCCTGCGGGAGGATTTCAGCCTGGACCTGCCGGCATTGCTGACAGCCATCGAACGCCGGCAGCCGGCCCTGGTGTTTTTGGCCTATCCCAACAATCCCACCGGCAACCTGTTCGATCGCGCGGCGGTGGAACACATCATCCAGGCCAGTCCTGGCCTGGTGGTGATCGACGAGGCCTATCACGCCTTCGCCGAGGACAGTTGGCTGGCCAGGGTGAGCGAATACCCCAACCTGGTGGTGATGCGCACCTTGTCCAAGATGGGTCTGGCCGGCCTGCGGTTGGGCTTCATGGTGGCCGATCCGGCCTGGGTGGCTGAGTTTGACAAGTTGCGCCTGCCCTATAACATCAACGTGTTGACGCAGCTCAGCGCGGAATTCGCCCTGCGTCACGCAGAAGTGTTCCAGCAGCAGACCGCGCTCATCCGGGCCCAGCGCGACAGCTTGTTCGCGGCCTTGCAGGACATACCCGGCGTACAGCCCTATCCCAGCCGGGCGAACTTCATCCTGTTTCGCCTGTCTGCCGGTGGAGCGGACGAGGTGTTCGAGGCCCTGCGGGAGGCCGGCATCCTGATCAAGAATCTGCACGGGGCCGGGGGCCTGCTGCGGGATTGCCTGCGGGTGACGGTGGGTACGCAAGAGGAGAATGCCGCCTTCGTGCGGGCATTGAAGACGATAATGGCGGGCCGCGATCTGGCCCGCGCAGGAGGACTGTAAGCCATGGCGCGCAAGGCAAGTGTCAGTCGCAATACCCTGGAGACCCAGATCGAGGTCAGCCTGGATCTCGACGGCGAGGGGCGTTCGCAACTGGATACCGGGGTGCCCTTTCTGGAACACATGCTGGACCAGGTGGCCCGCCATGGCCTGATCGATCTCGCCATCAGCGCCCGCGGTGATCTGCACATCGATGCCCATCACACGGTGGAAGACATCGGCATCACCCTGGGGCAGGCCATGGCCCGGGCGCTGGGGGACAAGAAGGGCCTGTGCCGCTACGGTCATGCCTACGTACCCCTGGACGAGGCTCTCAGCCGGGTGGTGATCGATTTCTCCGGGCGTCCGGGGTTGGTGTTCGCGGTGGAGTTTCCCCGTGCCAGCATTGGTGGTTTCGACACCGAGCTGTTCCATGAATTCTTCCAGGGCTTCGTCAATCACGCCCAGGCCACCGTGCACGTGGACTGTCTGCGCGGACGTAACGCCCACCATATCGCCGAGACGGTGTTCAAGGCCTTCGGCCGGGCCCTGCGCATGGCCCTGACCTCGGATCCGCGCATGAGCGGCGTGGTGCCATCCACCAAGGGCAGTCTCTGAGAGTTCAAACATGGGCAGTATTGCAGTGATCGACTACGGCCTGGGCAACCTGCACTCGGTGGCCAAAGCGCTGGAACAGGTGAGCGAGGGCGCGCGCGTGCGCATCACCTCGGACCCGGCCGAGGTGACGGCCGCCGAGCGGGTGGTTTTCCCCGGGGTCGGCGCCATTCGCGACTGCATGGATGGCCTGCGTCGGCATGGCCTGGACGAGGCCCTGCGCGAGGCAGTGGCGGCGGGTAAACCCTTGCTGGGTATCTGCGTGGGCATGCAGGCCCTGATGCGGGCCAGCGAGGAAAACGGCGGCACCCAATGCCTGGGTCTGCTGCCTGGACAGGTGCGCTTCTTCGGTACCGGGCAGCGCGATCCACACACCGGCGCGCGGCTGAAGATTCCCCACATGGGCTGGAACCAGGTACACCAGACCCGCACCCATGCGTTGTGGACGGGAATCGAGCAAGACAGCCGGTTCTATTTCGTGCACAGTTATTTCGTGGACCTTCCCGCGGCCGACCAGGTGGCGGGTGAAACCCACTACGGCAGGCGTTTTTGCTCGGCGGTGGCCAGCGGCGCCCTGTTTGCGGTGCAGTTCCACCCGGAGAAGAGTCAGCATGCGGGGTTGAGACTATTGGCCAACTTCACCCGTTGGCAGGGCGACTGAGGACGAGGCAAGGCGATGCTGGTGATTCCTGCGATTGATCTCAAAGATGGCAAATGTGTGCGGCTGCGCCAGGGCGACATGGCCGACGAAACCATTTACGACGACGACCCGGTGGAAGTGGCGCGGCGCTGGGTGGAGGCCGGTGCGCAGCGCTTGCACCTGGTGGACCTCAATGGCGCCTTCGCCGGGCGTCCGGTCAACGGCGCGGTGATTCGGCGCATCGCCGACACCTTTCCCGAAGTGCCCATACAGGTAGGCGGAGGCATCCGCGACGAGGACACCGTGCAGGCCTATCTGGACGCTGGTGTGCAATACGTCATCATCGGTACCCAGGCCATCAATGCGCCGCATTTCGTCGAGGACATCTGCATGGAATTCCCCAGCCACATCATCGTCGGGCTCGATGCCAAGAACGGCAAGGTGGCCATCGACGGCTGGTCCAAGTTGTCCCATCACGATGTCATCGACATGGCCCAGCGTTTCGAGCAAATGGGGGTGGAGGCCATCATCTATACCGATATCAGTCGCGACGGCATGCTGAGCGGGGTCAATATCGAGGCCACCGTGGCCCTGGCGCGTGCCATTCGTATTCCGGTGATCGCCTCCGGCGGCATCACCAACCTCGACGACATTCGCGCCCTGCTGGCGGTGGAAGACGAGGGCATCAGCGGTGCCATCACCGGTCGTGCCATCTACGAGGGTACCCTGGACTTTGTCGAGGCCCAGCAACTGGCCTCCGGTGGCGTCGGCTGATGGGATTGGCCAAGCGCATCATTCCCTGCCTGGACGTGGATGCGGGCCGGGTGGTCAAGGGCGTGCAGTTCGTCGACATCCGCGACGCCGGTGATCCGGTGGAGGTGGCGCGGCGCTACGACGAGCAGGGCGCCGACGAGATCACCTTTCTCGACATCACCGCCAGCTCCGAGCGCCGCGACACCATGGCGCACGTGGTGGAGGAGGTGGCCAGCCAGGTTTTCATTCCACTCACTGTGGGCGGAGGCATCCGCGAGGTGGGCGACATTCACCGCATGCTGCACGCCGGCGCCGACAAGGTGGCCATCAATACCGCCGCGGTGTTCCGCCCGGAATTCGTGCGCGAGGCCGCCGAGCGATTCGGTTCCCAGTGCATCGTGGTGGCCATCGACGCCAAGCAGGTGGGCGAGGCGCGCTGGGAGATCTTCACCCACGGTGGTCGCAAGCCCACAGGCATCGACGCGGTGGAATGGGCGCGGCGGATGGTGGAGCTGGGTGCCGGCGAGATCCTGCTTACCAGCATGGATCGCGATGGTACCAAGAACGGCTTCGACCTGGCGCTGACCCGACGGGTAAGCGATGCGGTGTCGGTGCCGGTGATCGCCTCCGGCGGCGTGGGCAATCTCGATCACCTGGTAGAGGGGGTGTTGCAGGGCGGCGCCGACGCGGTGCTGGCGGCGAGCATTTTCCATTTCGGCGAATACAGTATCGAACAGGCCAAGCGGCACATGCAGGCCGCCGGCATCGAGGTGAGGCTGTGAGCGTGGCCTGGCTGGAGCAGGTACGATGGAGCGAGGCCGGCCTGGTGCCCGTCATCGCCCAGGATGCCCACAGCGGGCGCGTCCTGATGCTGGCCTGGATGAATCGCGAAGCCCTGCTGGAGACCGCGCGCAGCGGCCAGGCGGTGTACTGGTCGCGCTCGCGGGGCCGCCTGTGGCGCAAGGGCGAGAGTTCCGGCCATCGGCAACAGGTGGTGGACATCCGCCTGGACTGCGATGGCGACGCCATCCTGCTGCAGGTGGAGCAGCGTGGCGGCATTGCCTGTCACACCGGGCGCGAGAGCTGTTTCTACCGTGGTCTGCGCGATGAGGCCTGGCAAACCCTGGACGCGGTGATCAAGTCACCGGACGAGATCTATTCATCATGAGCGACATACTGGAACGATTGGCAGCGGTGCTGGAACAACGCAAGAGTGCCGCTCCCGACAGCTCCTACGTGGCGGGCCTGTACCACAAGGGGCTGGATGAAATACTGAAAAAACTCGGCGAGGAAGCGGCGGAGACACTCATTGCCGCCAAGAACGGCGAGCCGGAGCAGATCATCTACGAAACCGCGGATCTGTGGTTCCACAGCCTGGTGCTGTTGGCCCAGCAAGGCCTGGGGCCGGGGCAGGTGCTGGCCGAGCTGGAACGCCGTTTCGGCCTGTCCGGGCTGGAGGAAAAGGCGGCGCGCGGAGGCGACTGAGCCGGGCATGATGTGCCGCGTATGGTATAGTTCACCGAATCGACAATTCTAGGAGATGAATTCATGGGTGGAATTAGCATTTGGCAACTGCTGATCATCTTGCTGATCGTGCTGGTCCTGTTCGGCGCCAAGAAACTGCGCACCCTGGGTGGCGACCTGGGTTCGGCGGTCAAGGGTTTCCGCAATGCGATGAAGGAAGGCGAGGAAGACGAGATTGCCAAAACCCCCAAGGGCCAGTTGGAACAACAGGACAAGGGGCAGGTGATCAACGTCGAGGTCAGCAAGGAACAGGAAACCGCTTCTCCGCAGGACAAGGACAAGGCCTGAGCGGGTCGCCGCCGAGCTGGCGGATGACGACGATGCATCATGTTTGACATCGGATTCTGGGAAATCACCCTGATCTGCGTGGTGGCCCTGCTGGTGGTGGGCCCGGAACGTTTCCCCGGTTTGGTGCGGGGTGCGGGTTATTGGCTGGGCCGTTTCCGGCAGATGGCCAGCAACATGAAGGCGGAATTCCAGGCCGAACTGGACAAGGCCGAGCAGCTCAAGCGCCTGATGGAAGAGCAGGAAGAAATCATGCAGCGGCACATCCTGCCGCCAGACGAGGTGGTGGGCGAGGAGGACGAGGCCGCGCGCAAGCCACGGCCGGTGGCGGCCTCCGGCAGCCCGCCCAGCCCCGTTGCCGGTGAGCGTTCCGGTGGCGAGAGCGACAGCAAAGATGTAGACCGTGAGCGAAAAGCCTAAACTGCCTCCCCATACCCAGGACATGCCCCTGGTCGCTCACCTGGTGGAGCTGCGCGACCGCCTGCTGCGCGCCATTGCCGCGGTATTGGTGATTTTCCTGGTTCTGATCCCTTTCGCCAACGAACTCTACACCGCTCTGGCCGAGCCCCTGATGGCGCATTTGCCGGAGAACAACTCCATGATCGCCACGGAAGTGGCCTCGCCCTTTCTCACGCCCTTCAAGCTGACCCTGGTCTTGTCCATTTTTCTGGCCATGCCGTTTCTGCTCTACCAGGTATGGGCCTTCGTGGCCCCGGGGCTCTACCGGCACGAAAAACGCCTGATGATGCCCCTACTGGTATCCAGCACCGTCTTGTTCTACGGCGGGGCGGCGTTTGCCTACTTCGTGGTGTTTCCGGTGGTATTCGGTTTCTTCACCAGTGTGGCGCCCGAGGGCGTGGCGGTGATGACCGACATCAGCAAATACCTCGATTTCGTGCTGAAGATGTTCTTTGCCTTCGGCCTGGCCTTCGAAGTGCCCATTGCCACCATCGCCCTGGTGTGGATGGGGGTGACCACGCCCGAGGCCCTGGCGGCCAAGCGTCCCTACATCATCATCGCCGCCTTCGTGCTGGGCATGTTGCTGACACCACCGGACGTGATCTCCCAAAGCCTGCTGGCGGTGCCCATGATCCTGTTGTTCGAGCTGGGTCTGTTCTTCTCCCGCATCGTGTTGCGCCAGCGTCGGCAGCGCGAGGCTGAGGAGGCCGGGGACGACGAGCTGGAACAGGAATTCGAGCGTGCCCGCCGCGAGGAAGCCGGCCTGAACGAAGACGCCTCGCGCGACAAGGACGCCTGATCGACAGCGGCGCGCCTGCTAGCCTGCCGGCACCGGACGCTGGCTGGTAACAGGCTCCAGGGTGATCTCGCGGCCATTGCGCAGCACGGTGACTTCCACCCGGGTGCCCGGCTTGGCCTTGGCGATACGCTTGACGGCGCTGGTGCTGTCGGAGACAGCTTCACCCTCTATCTCAATGATGATGTCGCCGGGTCTGAAGCCGGCCTGGTCGGCCGGGCCATTGCGCAGCACGCCGGCTACGATCACACCGCGCACCTCGTCCAGGCCGAAGGACTCGGCCAGTGCCGGCGTCATGTTCTGGATCTCGATGCCGATCCAGCCGCGTACCACGTGACCGTGTTCGATGATCTGGGCGGTGATATCCTTGGCATCGTCGATGGGAATGGCGAAACCGATGCCCTGGGAGCCGCCGGTCTGCGAGAAAATGGCCGTGTTGATGCCCACCAGGTGACCAAAGGCATTAATCAACGCTCCGCCGGAATTGCCGGGATTGATGGCGGCATCGGTCTGGATGAAATCCTCGAAGGTGCTCAGGCCCAGACGGTCGCGACCGGTGGCGCTGATGATGCCCATGGTCACAGTCTGGCCCACGCCGAAGGGATTGCCTATGGCCAGCACCACATCGCCCACCTTGAGGGTGGCAGAATGACCCAGGATGATGCTGGGCAGCTTGCCGAGGCGGATCTTGAGCACCGCCAGATCGGACTCGGGGTCGCTGCCCACCACCTGCGCCAGGGCATTGCGGCCGTCGCGCAGGGCTACCTGGATTTCATCGGCCTTTTCGATCACATGGTTGTTGGTGAGGATATAGCCTTCCTCGCTGATAATGACGCCGGAACCCAGGCTGGTTTCGGTGTGCTTGCGTGGCGAGGGCATCTGGTCGCCGAAGAAACGCCGGAACAGGGGGTCCTGCAACATGGGTGAAATATCCTCGGTGACAGTCTTGGCGGTATAGATGTTGACCACCGCGGGTGCGGCCTTTTCCACCGCAGCGGCATAACTGGGCGTGCCGATGCCGTTGCGGCGGAAGTCCTCGGCCAGCTGTCGGGCCTCCTCGTCGTTGACCTCCTTGAGCGTAACATTGGCCGGCCAGAAGGGATGCTGCATGAAATACATCAGCACAAAGGCGCTGGCGATACCCAGCAGGGTGTATTTCAACAGAATGCTCAGATTGTTGTTGCGGTTCTCTTTCTTGTTCGTCTCGTTCATACCGGATTCCCCGTTGCGAGGGGGTAGGTTCGCACACTCACCGGGCATGTTCAAACGTGCCCGGGCATCGCTGGATTTCGTCGGGCGGATTACGCATGATCAGAGTTTTCGGCGAGGAGGAATGAGCCATGGTTGCCTTGCATGAACTGGTGTCGCACTGCGACACGTTGCTGGAGGTGGAGCGCTTCAAGGACTACTGTCCCAATGGTCTGCAAGTCGAGGGACGTGCCCAGGTGGGCAGAATCCTGCTGGGGGTGACGGCCTCGCAGGCCCTGATCGACAGGGCGGTGGCCCTGGACGTGGACGCGGTATTGGTGCATCACGGATTTTTCTGGAAGGGCGAGGCGCAGCCCATCGTCGGCATCAAGGCGCGGCGCATCGGTGCCCTGATGCGGGCCAATATCAGTCTGCTGGCCTATCACCTACCCCTGGATGCCCATCCCGAGCTGGGCAACAATTACCAGCTTGCGGAACGGCTGGGATTTGAAGTGGAAGGTGTGTTTGGCCGCATAGGCGAGATCGAGATCGGGCTCTACGGCAAGCTGGCATCGCCCATGAGCGGCGAGAAGTTGGCACTACATATCAGCGAAAAACTTCAGCGCGACCCCGTCCATATTGCAGCCTGTCCGCGTCCTCTGCGGAAAATCGCCTGGTGCACCGGGGGGGCGCAGAGCTATTTCGAGGCGGCCATTGGTTTGGGTGTGGATGCCTTTGTCACCGGCGAGATTTCCGAGCCCAATTATCATCTGGCGCTGGAGCACGAAGTGGATTTCTTTGCCGCCGGTCACAATGCCACGGAGCGCTATGGCGTGCAGGCGCTGGGAAACTATTTGTCGAAACGTTTCGATGTGCAATGCACTTTTTTCGAGCTTGCCAACCCGGCCTGAAGCGCGTCAGCCCTAAGCGGGAAAAATCTTTTCAGATCAATGGTGGTAGTGGGAATGATTGCGCTTTCGTTTTGTTTTCAATTCACTAAATCAGTGATTTCTAATATTTTTTTAGGCATTATTTTGGTGCAAAAACCCAGCAAAATAATTGACAACTTCCGTTGACAATGCGCTTTTGGATGGTCTAGCATCGGGACCAATAGAATCTTTTGATGGCTAATTTGAGCCAATTAATGATACATCAGAATATTCTGATATAGAGATTTTGCATTGTTTCTTTGAGGGAGGAAATCAATGAATCAGTCCGCGGCGGCTCTGCCCGCTCTCCTGGATGCTGGGAGTCTAGTCACTCGTTAGCTGGGTGAGTCAATCACCGTTTTGTTGCGCTTCTACTGCAGAATGATTCTGCGGAGGGGTGGTTTTTTTCTTTTGTGTTGCACAGGAAGTTTGTCAGCTTCAACCAATCGAGGTAAGGAAATGCAATTTGCGAACCGAACCAGTCTGAATAATGCCGCTGCTGTCAGCATTAGAAGATTGCAGGCGAAATTAGTTCAATGCGGCAAGCCGTTCTACCTGCTGATGGCGCTTGCCGTCATGGCCTTGCTGCCGCTGACGGCCATGGCCGAGCTGCCGGTGCCCAGTCACATCACCCCGCCGCCGGGCGAGCACGAGGGCGAGCACGTGCCGCAGCCCATCGAGTTTCCGCACGACCGGCACGTGAAAGACATGAAGATCAATTGCATGTATTGCCACACCTATGCGCGTCGCAGCAAGGTGGCCGGTATTCCTCCCACCAGCAAGTGCATGGGATGCCACAAGGTGATCGCCACCGATCGGCCGCGCATCCAGAAGCTGACCGAATACTGGGAGAAAGGCGAGTCGCCGCGCTGGAAGAAGGTGCACGACGTACCTGACTACGTTCATTTCACCCACGAGAAACACATTCGCAAGTTCGTTTTCGATGCCGACTTTCCGGTGGAGGACGTGCAGCAGGTGTGCGGTGTCTGTCATGGCGAGGTTCGCGAGATGACGGTGGCGGAGAAGAAAAAACCGCTGAACATGGGTTTCTGTCGTCGGTGTCATGAGGCCAATGGCGGTCCTGGCGATTGCTGGAAGTGTCATAAATAAGGCCGTGCTCTCGAGCAGAGAATGAACTGAGGATAAGGATGAGCAAGATGAAAAGCGTAAAGATCGATCGCCGCAGCTTCTTGAAGATGCTCGGCTGGGGTGGTGCCGGCACGGCCCTGGCGGGATGTGACTTGCCGACCACCGTTACCCTGGAGGAAGGCAAGGAAGAAGTCGTTTCCTATCTGATGCCGGAGGAATACGTGATTCCCGGTATCGGCGTGTGGTATGCCTCGACCTGCCTGCAATGCGATGCGGGTTGTGGCCTGCATGGACGGGTGCGCGAGGGGCGGGTGTTGAAGCTGGAAGGCAATCCCGATTCCCCCATCAACCACGGCAAGACCTGCATGATGGGGCAGGCCGGCGTCCAGGCCCATTACAATCCCGACCGCGTTACCTCACCCATGCTGCGCAAGAACGGCACGCTGCAAGCGGTGAGCTGGGACGAAGCCCTGTCTGAACTCAATGGCCGGCTTGGCGCGGTCAGTGGTGATCGCTTTGCCATGGTCACCGGTACCGTCAGTGGGCATCAGGCGGTGCTGGTCTCGGCTCTGATGGAGCAGATGGGCTCCAGCAATCACTTCGCCCACGAGACCATCAACGCCAGGGTCTGGCGTCAGGTGTGCGAGGACATGCTGGGTGATCCCATGCCGCGCCTGCGCCTGGACAAGGCCCAGGTGATCCTGTCTTTCGGGGCCGATTTTCTGGGCACTTGGCTGTCGCCGGTGCACATGGCCACCGAATATGCCAAGTTCCGCTCCGCGCCGCGTGGCATGCTGGTGCAGATCGAACCCAAGATGACGCTGACCGGCGGCAATGCCGATCTGTGGCTGCCGGCGCGACCGGGCACAGAGGGTGCGCTTGCCCTGGGTATCGCCAATTTCGTCATCGAGCGCGGCTGGAACAAGGTCAATGTTACGCCGAATGTGCGTCGAGCCCTGGCCGAATACGATCTGCCCAAGGTGGAGGAGATCACTGGCATTCCCGTCAGCAAGATCAAGCGCATCGCCAGCCTGTTGAGCGAGCGTTCCCCGGCTCTGGTGTTGGCAGGGGCCTCGGCGGCGGGTTTCGAGGATGGCTACGAATCGGTGGCCGCGGCCATGTTGCTCAACATTATCGTCGGCGCGGTGGGCGAGACCATCGAGGCGTCCGCCCAATTTCCCGAGGCGGCGCTTTTGGCCAGGCAGGGCAGTACCGCCGATCTGATCAAGTTCGCCAAGGGCCTGGAGAACAAGGCCTTCGATGTGGTGCTGTTCGCCAACACCAACCCGGTGTACACCGCGCCTGAGGCTCTGGGGCTGGAGAAGGGGCTGGCCGAGGTGGGTTTCAAGGTCGCAATGACCCAGTTCCCCGACGAGACCGCCATGCTGGCCGACCTGGTGCTGCCGCTGGCTTCGCCACTGGAGGACTGGGGAACCCATGTGGCGGCCTACCAGGCCGGTGGTGATCCGGTGATCAGCGTGCAGCAGCCGCTGATGGAGCCCATTCACAAGGACGTGCGGGGTTTCGGCGATGTGATGCTGGGCCTGCTCAAGGCGCGCAACAAGGAATTCGAGCAGTTTGCCGACTACTATGCCTACCTGAAGACGGCCATGCTGAACATGCCGGGGTTGGCGGACAAGGACAACAAGAACGATGCCGCCTGGAACAACCTGTTGCAGAAAGGCTTGCTCAGCGCCAAGCCGGCCAAGGGCAAGCTGAGCATCAAGGCGCATACGGTGGAAGTGGCGGGTTACCAGCATTCCAAGGAATATCCGCTGCATCTGGTGCCTTCGGCGCGGCTGGGTCTGTGGGACGGCCGTCACGCCAACATCCCCTGGTTGCAGGAAGCGCCGGACCAGATCGCCAAGGTGGTATGGGACTCTTGGGCCGAGCTGCATCCCAAGACCGCCCATGAGCTGGGTGTCAAGAACGGTGACATCATCCGGGTGAGCTCGGCCAGTGGCAGTATCGAGACCCAGGTCTATATCCACAAGGGCGTGCACCCCGACGTGGTGGCCGTGCCCATGGGGCAGGGACATACCGCCTATGGTCGCTATGCCAAGAATCGCGGCGCCAACCCGCTGAAGGTGCTCAATCCCATCACGGACAAGAAGACCGGTGAGCTGGCAACCCATGCCACGCGGGTGAAAGTGAGCAAGGTTCCGCGCAAGAACATTCTGGTGAAGATGGGTGGCAGTGAAACGCAGATGGGGCGTCCGCTGGTCAGAACCGTATCTGCCGATCAGTTCCGACGTACTGAAGGGGAGGGCTAAGCATGTCCTTTAAGAATATTCTGGAGAATTTTTCGAAATATCGCCGTGGTGCCGAGGAAGGCGGCCATCATGAGTACGAACATCGCTGGGGCATGGCCATAGACCTGAACCTGTGTATCGGTTGCAACGCCTGCTCCACCGCCTGTTATGCCGAGAACAACCTCGCCGTGGTCGGCAAGGACAAGTTCGAGAAGGGGCAGGCCATGCACTGGATGCGTATCGAGCGTTACTGGGACGATGCCGATGCGGGGCGTGACTTTCCCGAGCAGGGCGCCTTGTTTCTGCCCATGTTGTGTCAGCAATGTGGTGCGGCGACTTGTGAGCCGGTTTGTCCGGTGGCAGCTACCTACCACACGCCGGATGGCCTGAATGCCCAGGTTTACAACCGGTGTATCGGTTCGCGTTATTGCAACAACAACTGTCCTTTCCGAGTGCGTTATTTCAATTTCTGGTCCTATTACGAGAGTTCATGGCCGGAACCATTGAATATGCAACTGAATCCGGATTTGTCGGTGCGTGACAAGGGGGTCATGGAGAAATGTACCTTCTGTGTACAACGCATTCGCACCGCCAAGGACAAGGCGCAGCGAGAGAACCGGGCCATCGTCGATGGCGAGTTTCAGACCGCCTGTGCCCAGGCGTGTCCCACCGGGGCCATCGTGTTCGGTGACACCATGGACCCGAACAGCCGCGTGACCAAGCTCTGGCAGGAGCACGAGGTCGAACGCGGGCCCTACACTAGCAAGAAGCCCAAGCAGAATGCGGAGTTGCGTGGTTACCGCATTTTCGAAGAGCTGAATGTGGATCCCTCGATCATGTATCTCGAGCGGGTACGCGAGACAGAAGTGTAGGACTTTGGCTAGGGCTTGATTAGTTTATAAAAGGAAACGACATGGCTCAGGTTATTCAAGACAAGATCATTGATGAAAATCTGAAATGGTCGCAAATCAATCAGGACGTGATCCGTTCCATGCAGGCGCCTGGCAAGGCCTACTGGATCACCTTCGCTGTCTGTGTGGCGATGTTTCTCACCGCCGTGGCGGCAGAGATCTATCAATACAAGGTGGGCATGGGGGCTGCGGGCCTGAACAATCCGCACATGTGGGACATGTATATCGCCACCTTCGTATTCTGGATCGGCATGAGTCACGCGGGAACGCTGTTGTCGGCGATTCTGCACATCATCCATGCCCAGTGGCGCAAACCCATCTACCGTTTCGCCGAGGCGATGACCACCTTCTCGCTGATGACGGCGGGTTTCTTCCCCATGATCCACCTGGGGCGGGTGTGGAACCTCTACTGGGTGCTGCCCTATGTGAGTGATCGTGGCATCTGGCCGAACTTCCGGTCGCCGCTGGTGTGGGACGCCTTCGCCATCAGTACCTATCTGTCGGCATCGGCCCTGTTCCTGGTCATCGGCATGATCCCGGATCTGGCCATTCTGCGAGACCACACCAAGGGTTGGCGCAAGAAGTTCTATGGCATTCTGGCTCTGGGTTGGCGCGGCGACGACCGCCAATGGCGCAACTTCCGCAAGACCTACATGCTGATGGCGTGTTTTCTGATTCCGTTGGCGATCTCGGTGCATTCCATCGTATCGTCCGACTTCGCCATGTCCATCATGCCTGGCTGGCACGTAACCACCTTCCCGCCCTATTTCGTGGCAGGTGCGTTGTATTCCGGTTGTGCGGCCATCATGACCCTGTTCATTTGTCTGCGCTACTTCTTCCACATGGAAGAGTACATGACCAAGAACATCATGGAGAAGACCACCAAGTTGACCTTCGCCATCGCCATGGTGTGGACCTACCTGAACCTGATCGAGTTCGCCTCTACCTGGTATGGTCACAACATCTACGACAAGGAGGTGCTCATTTCCAAGGCCACCGGGCCCTATGCGGTGGTGTTCTGGACCATGATCATCTGTGGCTCGGTGGTGCCGTTCACCCTGTGCTTTCAGAAACTCAGGCGACACATGCCAACCATGTTCGTGGTTTCGTTGCTGTTACAACTGGGGATGTATGTGGAGCGCTGGATGATCGTGGCGCCGACGCTTTCACAAGCGCATCAGCCGCACCAGTGGGACGTGTTGTGGGCTCCGGTGGTACAGTGGGCCATCGTGTTCGGCAGCTTTGGATGGTTTGCGCTGTTGTTCCTGGTATTCGTCAAGCTGTTCCCGTCGGTTTCCATGTACGAGGTGAAGGAATTGACCTTCCATCTCCAGCACGAGGCCGAGGAGGAGAAATGGCTGGCCGATCAAGAAAAGCACGCGACACCTGAGGGTGCACGGGAGAAACCCGTGACAGGTCGTCCAGGATTGGAGGGAGCATAACAATGAGTAAGTATCGTTTGCTTGCAATGTTCGATGGATTCGATCCGGCCATCGACACCATCAATGCCATCAAGGCGGAGAAGCTGGCCGGTGTGTCGGTGGACGACATCACCGTGATGTCGCCCATCGAACATCCCGACATCGACGAGATTCTGGGCGACCGGCCGGTGAATATCCAGAAATTCACCTTTCTGGGTGCCTTGTTCGGGGTGACCTTCGGCTTTTTCTTCCTGTCCTCGGCCCAGGCCAGTTTTCTGGTACAGCCCCAGGGCGGCAAGCCGGTCATTCCCTTTCCGAGCAACTTCGTATTGATGTACGAAATGCTGATTTTCTTCGGTGTCTGGACCACGGTCTTCGCCTTTTTGTGGATGTCGGGCCTGTTCCGCAAGCGCGGCACGCTCTACAGCGAAAAGCTGACTGTGGACCAAGTGGGAATCGTAGTTGAGGTCGAGGAGCACCAGTTGGAAAACACGCGTGCCTTTTTCAACGACCACAACGCGCTGGAAATACGGGAAGAGAAAGCATAATGAAACTAAGATACTTAGCTTTTATTGGTGCCGCTGCCTTGTTGCCGGCTCAGGTATATGCGTGGCCCTGGTCGACGGACATGATGAACCAGCCCAGCATCAAGCCCCAGGAAGGGCCGCCGGCGCCATTTCCTTCGCGCTCGGTGCCGGTATCGGGAATCCCCACCATGGTGGCCGATCGCCAGGAGGCGGAGAGTTTGAAGAACCCGATTCCGGCGACACCGGAATCCATCAAGACCGGGCGCAACCTGTTCAAGATCTATTGCGCGGCTTGTCATGGCCTGACCGGCAAGGCGGATTCGCCGGTGTCGGAGAAGATCGGCGCCATCGACCTGACCAGTGATTATGTCCAGGGCATGCTGAGCGAAGGCTGGATATGGGGAACCATCACCTTTGGTGGCGCCATCATGCCGGCCTATGGCAAGCCCGGCGCCGGGGGCGGTTCCAACGACTTGTCGCCGGAAGAGCGCTGGCATGTGGTCAATTACGTGCGCAACCAGTTGGTGAAGGATGGCGCAGGAACCGCGACGGCAAGTGCGGAATAAAGAAATTAACAAAGGGTTGGATTGAAAATGGAAAGCTTTGGAAGCTGGTCGGTATTGACAACAAACTTTCTGGTTATCCTGTACATGGCCATCAACGGGGTTACCTTGGCGTCGCTGCTGCATCTGGCAAATGCAAAATGGCGTTTCAAGGTGCGCTTTTTGGCATGTTCGCTGGCAGGATTGTTACCGGTTGCCTTTATTTTGCTCTTGATCCTGCTGTTCAACGGCGAGGCAACCTTTCCGTGGCTGGCTACTGCGCACGATGATCCGAATCATCACCTGCCGGCATGGCACAACTATACGTTCCTGGTCTCGCGGGAGATTGGCGGCTTCCTGCTCATTGCCTTGCTCTATGGGCTGTTCATCAAGTATCAGCGCGAAGCCACCATCGACAGCAGCTATGAGGCCCAGCGCCGGTTTCGCAATATTGCCTTGTTGATACCGTTCGCCTATGTGTTGTATTCCACCATGGTGGCCTGGGATTTCGAAATGACCATGATTCCCAGTTGGCACAGTGCCAGCTACGGGGCCTATCATTTCGTGAGCAATTTCCACTTCTTCTTGGCCTTCTTCGCGATCTTCCTGTATTTCGTGGTGAAGTCGGGCAAGCTCAAGGTGGAGGTGCCGCGTTATATCTTCAACTTTCTGGCCCAGATGATGCTGGCGTTCACCATCCTGTGGACCTACCTCTACTTCACCCAGTACCTGATCATGTGGTACGGGCGTTTGCCGGAGGAGATCGTGCGTTTCCGCAACATGATGGAGAACGACCTTTCGGTGATCTGGTGGACCTTCCTGGCGATGAAATTCGTGATCCCTTTCACCTCGTTGATCTTCGCCCGGGTGCGCCACACGCCGATCCTGATCATCCTCGTGGCCACCAGCATTGCGGTGGGCACCTGGCTGGAACGCTATACCTGGATCGCCGGTTCGGTGGATCCCGAGTACTATCACCTGCCCATGACCTCGTTCTTCGACATCGTGGTCACGGCGGTGGTGGCGGCGGTGGCCCTGTTCACCATGAAGTGGTCACTCAACCGCTACGGCTTGGTCAAGCAATCCTGAAAAAAGCGTTAGCTTATGCTATGATGCGGGCGGCTGGGAGACTGGCCGCCCGTTTTCATGTAGGGGGGCCGGAAAAGCGCTGAAGGCCTCATTCCGTCGGGTGTGGCCTCCTTGGTTGAGGGTGATGAGAGGATGCACAATGGCAGTTATGGCCAATAAACGTTCGGTAATGACATTGTATTCTGGCGCCGTGGATGCCTATAGCCACCGTGCCCGCATCGTGCTGGCGGAAAAAAACGTGACCTATGAGGTGTTGGAGGTGGAACCGGACAACCCGCCCCAGGACCTGATCGACCTCAATCCCTACCATTCCGTACCCACCTTGATCGACCGTGACCTGGTGCTCTACAACTCGCGGGTGGTGATGGAATATCTCGATGAACGTTTTCCCCATCCGCCACTGATGCCGGTGGACCCGGTCTCCCGCGCCCGGGCGCGGTTGATGTTGCACCAGATCGATGCCGACTGGTACAGCCTGTTGGATGACCTGGAGAGTGGCGACGATTCACGCCGGGCCAAGGCCGCCAAGGAATTGCGCGATTCCATCACCTCCATTGCCCCGGCCTTCGAGGGCAAGCCCTATTTCATGAGCGATGATTTTTCCCTGATAGACTGTAGCATGGCCCCCTTGTTGTGGCGGCTGAAGCGTTTCGGGGTCGAGCTGCCGCGCCAGGCCGCGCCGGTGAAAGCCTACATGAGCCGCCTGTTCGATCGCCCCAGCTTCCAGGAAAGCCTGACCGAGGCGGAAAAAGAGTTCGTCTGAGCCTGTTGCATGAATGAAGTCAGTATGAGTTCCAGTCGCCCCTATCTGGTGCGGGCGCTCAATGAATGGATCGTGGACAACGGTCTGACTCCCTATATCGTTTGCAATGCCGGTTATCCAGGTGTTGAAGTGCCACAACACTATGTGGAAAACGGCAAGATCGTGCTCAATATCAGTCCCCAGGCGGTGCAGGGTTTGAGCATGAACAACGATGAAACTACTTTTTCCGCCCGCTTCGGCGGCGTGGAGACCTTCGTGCGGGTGCCCATGCTGGCCATCATGGCCATCTATGCCCGTGAGAATGGCCAGGGCATGGTGTTCGTGGACGAAGGTGGACAACCGCCGCCCGAGCCCGAGCCGGAGCCCCGCAAGCCCAGCCTGAAGCTGGTCACCTGAGTCGCGTCCCAACCGGGTTTGCCCAAGGCGATGAAAACCTATCTGGTCGGTGGCGCGGTGCGGGACGAACTGTTGGGCCTGCCGGTGCACGAGCGTGACTGGGTGGTGGTGGGGGCCCGTGAACAAGACCTGCTGGCGCAGGGCTATCGTCGTGTGGGGCGTGATTTTCCCGTATTCCTGCATCCCGATACCCACGAGGAATATGCGCTGGCGCGCACCGAGCGCAAGCGCGGTCACGGCTACACCGGCTTCGAAGTCCATGCCAGTCCCGAGGTGAGCCTGGAAGAGGATCTGCGGCGACGTGATCTCACCATCAATGCCATGGCGCGTGATGCCGAGGGCCGGCTCATTGATCCCTACGGTGGCCAGCGGGATCTGGAGGCACGCTTGCTGCGTCATGTCTCCCCCGCTTTCGTGGAGGATCCCCTGCGGGTGTTGCGGGTGGCGCGGTTTGCAGCCCAATTGGCCATGCTGGATTTTCGCGTGGCACCGGAGACCCTGGAGCTGATGCGCGAGATCGTGCGCCAGGGTGAGCTGGAGGCTCTGGTGCCCGAGCGGGTCTGGTTGGAAATGCGCAAGGCCTTGTCCACACCGGCGCCGGCGCGGTTCTTCGAGGTGCTGCGGGCCTGTGGTGCGCTGGCGGTATTGTTTCCCGAGCTGGAGCGGCTGTTCGGTGTGCCCCAGCGGGCCGATTATCATCCCGAGATCGACACCGGTGTGCACACCCTCATGGTGCTGACCCAGGCCGCGCGCCTGAGCGAGGATCTGGCGGTGCGGTTTGCCGCCCTGGTGCACGATTTGGGCAAGGGGGAGACACCGCGGGAATTATGGCCGCGTCATCAGGGACACGAAAAGCGCTCCCGCCGCCTGGTGGCCGCCCTGTGCGAACGCCTGCGGGTGCCCCGATACGAGCGTGAACTGGCCTTGCTGGTGGCCGAGTATCACGGCCAGGTGCACCGCGCGCTGGAGTTGCGGCCGGCCACGGTGCTGGATTTGCTCAGCCGGATCGATGCCTTTCGCAAACCGGAACGCTTTGAGCAGTTCTTGCTGGCCTGTACCGCCGACTCCCTGGGGCGGCGAGGATTCGAAAACGCGCCCTTTCCCCAGGCCGATTATTTGCGCGAGGCCGCGCGTCGCTGTACCCGGGTGGATACTGGGGGGCTGCGTGAGCAGGGTTTGAGCGGACAGGCTCTGGCAGCGGCCCTGCGCCGGCGGCGGATTCAACTCATCGCCGCCCTGAAGGATGAACGGGCTGCACCCTCCATGGCCGGTTCAGAGGAACAGCCACAGCAGCATACCACCGAGGATTAGCCGGTAGGCCACGAAGGGCATCATGCCCATGCGATCCAGCAGCTTCAGAAACAGATGGATGCAGGCATAGGCGCCGAGAGCGGATACCGTGGCGCCCATGATGATGGCCTGCCAGTCCACGGCCTGGGTTTGTTCCAGAAGGTCCTTGGTTTTCAGCAATCCGGCGCCGAGAATGGTGGGGATGGAAAGCAGGAAGGAAAAGCGAGCCGCCGCTTGGCGCTTCAGGCCCAGGAACAGGCCGGCGGTGATAGTGATGCCGGAACGGGAGGTGCCCGGGATCAGCGCCAGGGCCTGGGCAAAGCCGATCACCAGCACGTCGCGCAGGCCGAGCTGATGTTCGCTGCGTTGGCGTGCGCCCTTGATGTCGGCCCAGCCCAGCAACAGGCCGAAGACGATGGTGGTGGTGGCGATCACCAGTGGACCGCGCAGAGTGGTTTCCACCGCCTCCTTGAAGACAAGGCCGAAGACCACCGCGGGCAGGGTGGCTCCGATCACGGCCCAGGCCAGGCGGCTCTCTCCCACGGATTGTCGTCGGCGCAGACTGGCCAGCCAGTCTACCACCAGGGTGGCGATGGCATGGCGGAAGTAATACACCACGGCCGCGAGGGTTCCCAGGTGCACCGCCACGTCGAAGGCCAGTCCCTGGTCCGGCCAGCCCAGTACGACAGGCACCAGAATGAGGTGGGCGGAACTGGAAATGGGTAGAAATTCCGTGAGGCCCTGGACCAGGGCCAGGGCCACTACGTGTAGGAGGTCCATGCGGGGTGTCCGTGCTGTATGAAGGTATGTTGTTTTTTGTGATGATAAGGCGGAGCCATTGTAACATTGCTGCCGACAGGGTACACCCGAGCTTGTTTGCTCACATTGTCACGTAACTGTCAATAACCAATAAGCGGGTTTTCATGCTGCGTGACAATAAATCAACGACTTATACTTTTCACATAAAAAACAACAGGTTACGTTCGGGTCGATTTGTGACCAATTTAATACACGGCCTTGTATCATGGGCATTTTCAGCCGTTCTTCCCAATTCTTCCACAAAGTTATCCACAGGTTTTGTGGATAAAGCGCGCGTCTTCGAAGAACAATATCTTAGCCGCGCACGTGTGGCTGGATTATCATGCATGCACCATGAGTGACACGCCCATTCTGCGTCTGGCCATACCTTCACCGTTGCGACGTAGTTTCGACTATCTTCCTCCTGTCGGTATGGATGCGAGCGCATTGCGTCCTGGCATGCGCGTGCGAGTACCCTTTGGCCGGGGTGAGAAGATCGGTCTCTTGCTGGCGCTGGCGAGCCAGGCCGCGGTGCCTCGGCACAGGCTCAAGCCGGCCTTGGCCGTGCTCGACGCCGAGCCGTTGCTCGATGCGCCCCTGCTGGACTGGTTGTGCTGGGTGAACGACTATTATCACCATGCCATCGGCGATACCGTGTTCACGGCCCTGCCCCGGATTCTGCGCCGGGGCGAGGCGACCACGATGAAGGCGTTTCGTTGCTGGCGGCTCACCGACGAGGGGCTGGCCCAGCGCCCGGAGAATCTGTCTCGCGCACCGCGACAGGCTGCGCTCGTGCGCCTGTTGCAGCAACATCCGCAGGGGTTGACACCAGTCGAGCTGGGGCGTGAGCTGGCTTCTTGGCGAAGTGCCATGCAGGCCCTGCGGAAAAAGGGCTGGGTGGCCTCGGTGGCGCCACTGTGGCCGCGGCCTGTGCCACCATCGCGGTCGCCAGCCAGGCAGCTCAATGCCGAGCAGGTGCGGGCGGTGGAGGCCGTGGAGGCGGCCCGGGGGCGGTTCGCCTGTTTTCTGCTCGATGGCGTGACCGGCAGCGGCAAGACCGAAGTCTATCTGGCGCTGATCGAGCGGGTGCTGGCCGCAGGAGAGCAGGCCCTGCTGTTGTTGCCGGAAATCGGTCTCACACCGCAACTGGTGGGACGCTTCGAGGCCCGTTTCGGTAGGCCGGTGGCGGTATTGCACTCGGGACTGGGCGACAG
>WFPC01000030.1 GCA_015487785.1 Gammaproteobacteria bacterium
CGCCAAAGTTACCCCAGCTGCCAGTTGTTGCCTTTCCGATATACAAAATTTTCCCATTTGAATGGTGTACGTACACTCCACTTTTATTTGCATAGTGGCCAAGCTGAGATTTAGACCATGAATCTCCGTCGGTTGCAATTGATACTTCAAAGCCACCATTGACAATATCTGCTTTTAACGGAACATTGATTGTTAATTGCATTCTCTCCTCCTGGCCCTAACAGTTGTATTAACGAGACCCCGTGTCCCGTTATACATATCTAACGAGACCTCGATGTTTCAGTAATCTTAGCAGTATATCAATAACCTACAGATTAACGCCCCGTTATGCATTCCAGATAATCGTGACACACTCTATCCGGAAATATTAGGGGCATTTTGGGAAGAACTGACTATTTTAGATCTGCCAATGTCCGGTTTAGCGCAAGATCAAGGTGAATTAGGGTATGACAGGAATTGATCGGTTCGAGTCATTCAGTTGCTGCTGAATAGTTACCCCAAAACCCTCTTGCCCATGAAATAACGTTTTCCCTTCCTCCCTCACCCTGACAAGTGAACGATGGGCACCATGAAGCGCCCCTCGTTCCATCAGATAATATTCGCGGTATGCCTGATCCTGGTGCTGACCTGGCTACCAATGCCACAGTCCTCGGCCGCCGAGCCCTGCTACGGCCGCTTCCCCAACCCGTTCACCGACGTGTGCTGGAAGTGCGTGTTCCCCATCAGCATCGGGCCGCTCAGGATAGACATGGGGATGGAGGATTCCGGGGACAGCGTGCCGCTGATCTGCACCTGCCCCGCGCCGCCGCCGGTGTTCGTCCGCATCGGCTTTGGGGCCGGTTTCTGGGAGCCGGCCCGGGTGGCGGAGGTGGTGCGCACGCCGTTCTGCTCCCCCTTGCTGGGCGGTGTCACGCTGGGCTCGTTGGCCGCACCGTCGGGCACCAATGTCAAGACCAGCGACAGGCGGGACGCTTTCTATCACGTCCACTGGTACATCTATCCCTTGCTGGCCTGGATGAACCTGCTGACGGATCTGGCGTGCGTCACGCCGGAGTCCTTCGATGTTTTGTACATCACCGAGGTGGACCCGCTCTGGGAAGATGACGAGCTTGCCTTCCTGATTAATCCCGAGGCGGCGCTGTTCGCCAATCCCGTTGCCCAGGCCGCCTGCGCCGCCGATTGTGCCGCAGCCACTCTGGGATTCCCACTCGATCCGCTGTTCTGGTGCGCCGGCAGCTCATCGCCCGGGACACATCCAGCCTCGGCGCCATGTGCCTGCCCCTACCGCTGCCCATCCTGCGCAAGTCCCAGTACAAGACGCAGATGCTCTATCCCGTCCCCTTCACGCTCAACGCACAGCCCTTCGGCCGCGTCACCATACCCTGGGGCGCCGGGCGTGAGTTTCCGGTACGCGGTGAGGACTGGGCTTATTTGATCTGGAGGAAGAAGGCATGCTGCGCATTTTGAGGATAATGGCACTTGTGGGCATGAGCGTGCTGACAGCTCCGGCGTTGCTGGCAACAGAACCCGGCACCAAGGATCTGGATAGCGCACGCGCTCAGTCGCAAAATGCCGTAGAGCAGGCCCGGCGTCTGAACCGTGATACCGACTTCAACAACATAATTCGCAGTGAAGGCGAACGCGCTTTGTCAGACGCCGGGAAAGCCAGTCGGAGCGAAACTCCCTCCCTCAACAACACCACCTTTCCTGATATCGACGCGGATACGTTGGCCAAAGCCAGGGAGGACATCAAGGCCCTGCTGGCCAATCCACAGTTGGCTGCACCCGAAGGCTCTTCTCCCGAAGACAACGACCCGCATCCGTTGGTTTTCATCTCTTTCTCGATGCCTGAAGCCTCTCTCCGGTCACTGCTTGCAGAATCTGCGCGGACGGGCTCCCCATTGGTGCTGCGGGGACTGGTAGAAAACTCCATGAAGCGCACCGTGGCGCGTCTTGGTGAACTGCTGGGCACGGGTAACAACAGTGAAACAAGCGGCAAACCAACCCCATCCCTGGCCATCGATCCCACACTCTTCGAGCGTTTCGGCGTGGACAAGGTGCCGACCTTCGTGCTGCCGCTGGACACCATCGCTCCCTGCACGCCGGACGGTTGCCCGATACCTAAGCATCTGAAGGTGGCCGGTGACGTGAGCCTCGCCTACGCCCTGGGCGTCATGGCACGGGAGGCTGACGGCACCACACTGGGAACCCGTGCCGAGCAATGGCGACAGCGTCTGGACCTGCCTGCCGTGCAGGGCACAGCGCAGACAGGGGTGCGGCCATGAAATGTACCCTGCTTCTGGTCTTTCTCGCGCTTCCACTCGTAGCACCAGCAGCCGATCTCACCCGCGACCAGGCCCTGCAATTGGGTAAGGATTTCGGCAACACTAACAACACCGGCGTATCGAATGCGGCCTCTAACCCCGATCTCACCACGGTGCCCAGCTACCAGGGCACCAACGTCCCGGAAACCCAGTACTACGGCTCGGGCCTTGGCATCGAGGACGCCGCGCGGCAGGCCCTGCCCAACAGCGAGGTCGGTAGCTTCGTCCAGGACAGTGCCTTGAGCCGCCCGCGCTTCAACATCGACCGCAACGATCCCATCGTCCAGCGCGGCGACGCCATCAGCGCCGATCCGGAGGCCCTGCTCGGGCAGCAGCTCACCGGTCAGTACAGCGGCTGCCAGGAGGTCACGACGACCACCGCCCCGGCCACCTACTCGGAAGAATACTGCACCGAGTGGGGCATGGACCAGCAGGTTGGCTGCCAGAAGACCCTCAACCTGTCCTGCAGCCGACCCATCGAATGCGACGCCGGCGGCATCAACCTGGATTCCGTGCAAAGCGACATGCGCTGGACCTACACCTACCCCTATCTGACCATCGGCACCATCAGCGACAACTACTGGAGCGGTTATTGTGCCGTCTTCGATCGGAGCACCACTTTCACCATCGAGGACATCAACAAGGTCCAGGAATTCACCCTCATACAGGCCGACTTCGACGACTGGATCAAGGTGGTCGTCAACGGGACCCTGGTCTATGTCGGGCCTTACGGTGGCGACCGGCTGGAGGTGGTCACCACCGGCCGGTTCCGCCGCGTGCAGTACGGCGCTTCCAGCTACGGCTGGTGTGAACTCAGCACGAGCTGGAACAAGTCCCTTAATATCGACATCAAGCCCTACTTGCGCACCGGCCTCAATACCATCGATATGCGGGTGGTCGTCGCCGGCGGCGGCGAAGGCTGGATCAAGTTCAAGGCCACACAATATTGCGACTGCCAGTGGTCGGAGACCTGGGAGAGCACCTGCGGTGCGCTGGAACAGCAAGCCCAGGCCGGCATGTGCGTGCAGCAATCCCAGACCTGCCTGGAACCGGGCGAGACGCGCCTCATCGACGGCATCGAGGTCTATCGCGATTGCTGGCGCTACGACCTGTCCTATCTGTGCGCCACCGGCGAGACCCGCGAGGAACCCTATTGCCAGGAACTGCGTGACCGTGGCTGCAGTCAGGTCAACTCCACCTGCGTGAACACCCTGCCGGACGGGAGCTGCTACGAGTACCAGCAAACCTACCGCTGTTCCCAAGGCAACGAAGTCTCACAGACCGTAATGGACTGCGGCGGCCAGACCTTCTGCCTCGACGGCGACTGCTTCGATGCCGGTTATGAACCCAACCAGGACTTTGGCCTGGCCGCGAGCCACCTGGGGGCGCTGGAATCCGCGGCCAACGATTTCGACACCACCAACATGGAAGTCTTCAAAGGCCAGGACATGCGTTGCAGGAAGACGGTCCTGGGTTTCTCCAACTGCTGCAAAGACAGCGGCTGGGGCCTCGACCTGTCGCTTGCACAGTGCTCCGAGCAGGAACTTATCCTTGGCCAGAAACGCGAGGCGGGGCAATGCCACTACATAGGTTCCTATTGCAGCGACGACTCCATCTTCGGTTGCCTGGCGCGCAAGAACACCTATTGCTGCTTCAACTCCAAGCTCGCCCGCATCATCCAGGAACAGGGCCGCCCCCAACTCGGGATCGGCTGGGGGACTGCGGAGAATCCCGACTGCCGTGGCCTCACGCCCGA
Source organism: Gammaproteobacteria bacterium (assembly GCA_015487785.1). GTDB lineage: Bacteria > Pseudomonadota > Gammaproteobacteria > S012-40 > S012-40 > S012-40. The sequence continues at coordinate 4,081 of WFPC01000030.1, forward strand.
GGAGCTGACGAGTATCGACTTTGCAAGCATTGATTTCAGCGAGTTCTACGCCGACGCCTTTGCCGCCGCCGACAATGCCGACCGGCCTTCCGGAACCCAGATGCAGCAGATCATCGAACAACGCATTCAAAGGTTGCTGCCATGATGCCAGCACTTTTTGTATTGCTGTTCGGACTGCTGACAGTGAACATCGCGCACGCCGAACCCGATGGGCCGGTTATGCCCAGGGATGGGCGATATTCCGGCACGCCAGGAGGCGGCGTGCCGGTGGTTTATTACGAACGCCATAGCGAGGGCTGGTTCTGGTACCAGGATCCCGAACCGGAACCCGAGCCGGACACAGAAGAACCCGAGGCGCAGGCCCCAGCGTCCGCTGATCCCATTGCGGCCCTATCAGCCTTCCAGAAGGAAATAGAAATCGCCAAGGCCCGCGCAATCCTGGAGCCCACCGATGAAAACCTGAAAACCTACCTGCACCTGAACCAACTTGCCATGAACCGCGCGGGCAACTTCGCCCAGGCCTGGCAGCGCGTGGTGTGGACCACGCCGGTGCTGGACAGCCGCCTGACCCACCCGGTCAACGACCAGGCCGTGCAGGTGTTCAACGACGAAAAACTTCGCCTGGTCGACGGCTTCCTCGCCAAGACTGCACGCAGCCACGGGCTGTTTTTCTTCTTCAAGGGCTCCTGCCCGTTTTGCCACAAGTTCGCCCCCGTCCTGAAGGCCTTCGCGGAAACCTACGGTTTTCACATCATCCCCATCAGCCTGGACGGCGGCACGCTGCCCGACTTCCCGAACCCCCGCCTCAACACGGATATGTCGCGTTCGCTGAACGTGGACACGGTGCCTGCCGTATTCCTGGTCAACCCACGCGACCGGGCCATTCATCCCGTCGCCTTCGGCTACGTAAGCTGGACCGAGCTGCGGCGGCGCATCTACACCCTGATGAACAAGCAGCCACCGAATCCGCTGTTGCAGGCGCAACTTGCAGGAGGGCAAACCGATGCCAACGAGTAAGCTCCACGCGTTCATGACGGGCCTGTGTCTCGCTCTGACGGTCTTTACCGCCCGGGCCGACATCGCCACGGACATGGACACCTTCTTCAACGACCTCAATTTCAGCAACGTCACCCGGCCGGGCGTCTACGAGGGCCAGAGCGCGGGGTACTTCACCGGCGGCGGCGTGTTCATGCGGGTGCCGCAGCGCAACTACACCCTCTACTCGGTGCAGTGGCCGCGCTTTCGCGCCGGCTGCGGCGGCATTGATTTCTTCAGCGGCGGGTTCTCCTTTATCAACACCCAGGAGTTCGTGGCCATGCTCCAGAACATCGGCTCGGTGGCCGTGAGCCAGGCCTTCATGCTGGCCCTGCGCACCATCAGCCCCCAGATCGCTTCCACCATGGAGCAGATCCAGACCTGGGCGCAGAAGTACGGGCTGAACAGCATCAACGCCTGCGAGGCCGGCTCGGCACTGGCGGGCGGGGCGCTCAAGACCTTCGGCCTGTCCAAACAGGCGTGCATCATGGAGCGGGTCAACAGCCGGGGTGAGGCCTGGTCCGAGGCCGAGGTCGCCTGTACCACGGGCGGCGAGCGCATGAGCACCCTGCAGAACAGCCAGATGAAGCGCCTGATGGTGACCGAGGGCAACCTGGCCTGGCGGGCCATGATGCGCAATCCCTTCTTCGTGAGCGACAAGGATCTCGCCCAGGTGATGATGAACCTCTCCG
>WFPC01000031.1 GCA_015487785.1 Gammaproteobacteria bacterium
GGAGTTGGCACACTATCTGCTCACTCTGGAGTGAAGAAAAATCCAACTGCCTAAGGAGTAAGGACCGATGAAATCACTGAACAAGACCTTGGTAGCCGCGGCTGTGGTACTGGCCTGTGGCACGGCCTCGGCGAATGACATGTACCTCGATCTGGGGACTAACAGCTATGACGTAGATATATTCCCCGTGAGGGTTTCCGACCCCGATACCAGCACGGGCACCTTTACCGAATTTGGCTTCAGCCAGCTTCTGGCGACTTCTATCTATGACCCGAGTCTGGGTTTGGGAACCACCGTGTACGATACCAATGTTGCGAGCATCCTGAGCAGCTACGGGCTTCCCGCGTCGGGTACGGCGCTTGATGGCTCTAGTACGGTCAATCTCGATTTGCCCGATTGTCCGGCGGGCCAGTGCGATATCGATGCCTTGAGCCCCCTGGTGCCCCCCTTGGCAAGTGACAACGAAGGTTTCCTGACCACTTGGGATCTGCAGGTGGAGTACTATTTGGAGGGAATCCTGACCACCGGCGGGCCTGATTTTACCAACGGTTACATTGAGATCTATTTCAACGAGCTGGGTAATGATAGTTATTCTGGCGCTACTCGAACGGCCATCGATATGACGGGCGCCAACGAGGGTATGGTACTGAGGGCAGAGCTGAAGAACACGCAGTTGACTCTCGGCAACCTCAACCTGTTTTTCGACTTGACGTATGCGAAGGATAACTTCCTCTACATCGATACGGGTGGCGGTTATACCGATGCGGCGGATCTCATCCTGGCGGGCAATAGTCCCAGGTTGGTCCTGGATACCAATGTCAATCCGCCTTTCCCCTCGGACGATCAATTGTTGCCCGTAACTAGCGGTATGGGTGATTTCGTGATCCGTCAGACCACTCTGGATGGTTCCATCACCATTCCGGAGCCGGGTACCATCGCCATGCTGGGCATGGGGCTGCTGGGCCTGGGGGCCGCCGGTATCCGGCGCCGTCGCCAGTCGGCCGCATGAGGCAAAGGCTCTGATGTAGCGTCGGGAACCCCGCCACAAGGCGGGGTTCTTTTTTGTCTGAAAGACACGGATCAAAGGGGTCAGAGTAATTGATTTATTTTTCCTCCAGGCAGAGAGCCAAGGAGATTTGGGAGGGGGTCAATAAAAGGGTAGATTCTTGGTGGGGAGGAGATTGAAGGTCTGCGAGATATCTGGAGCTAGAAACAAACTGCTCTGACCCCTTTGATTGCGGAGCTAGAAACAAGTTGCTCTGACCCCTTTGATTTAGTCCGGCATTCGATACAGGCTCCGCGCAGCGGCCCGAAAGCTTTCCTCTGTCGTTCAGGGTGTCGCGGTGATCGCGAATTCCAGTGTCTCACGAGATGCGGGGGAGCTCGAACATTACATGAAGTCACCACAAATCAAAACCAACCCCATGCTTATAGGGAATATTGTTCGTATATTGGCAGGTACCGAAGGGCTGTCGGCCCGCTTTGCCGGCGTCTGAACGTCTGGCGCACATCCATCTGGCAATTTCATGTAAGGTTCGGGTTAAAGCCCGCTCTTTTCTTTGCCGATACCCTTTCATCATGCTCATAATACCGTATTTAATGTGGTTTCTGTTTTTTGGATAAGTCTTTACAATGTGCCTCGTTGCTATAGACCGGTAATTCATTGAAGACAAATGAATATGCGTAACTATTTCCTCTGTGGTTTGATTTTCCTGCTCGGTGGCGGTGTTCTTCCGGCGCAGGCCCTGGACGATCCTTTCTTCGATGATCTGCCGGCACTCTTTCCCTTGTCGTCGGGGCAGCCCAAGGAAGAGATCACGGCACCGGATATCGAGGAAACTCCTTTCTACCTCATAGGTCCCGGCGATAGCATCAATATCTTTGTATGGCGCAATCCCGATCTGTCCACCACGGTGACCGTGCGTCCCGATGGCCGGGTGTCCATACCTCTGGTGGAGGACCTGGAGGTCAGCGGCAAGACGCCCACGGAAGTGGCGCGCGAGATCGAGGAGAAGCTGGCGGTCTATGTGCGTGATCCCTTGGTCACGGTGATCGTCGGTGGTTTCGTGGGGCCCTACAGCCAGCAGATCCGCGTGCTGGGAGAGGCGACTCAGCCCCAGGCCTTGCCCTACCGGGAGAAAATGTCGGTGCTGGACGTGATGATCGCGGTGGGCGGGCTCACCGATTTTGCCGCTGGCAACAAGGCCAAGATCATTCGTGTGGTCGATGGAGTGCAGAAGGAATATCGCGTGCGCCTGGACGACCTGGTGCGCGATGGCGACATCACCGCCAATGTGGACATGTTGCCCGGCGACACCTTGATCATCCCCGAGTCGTGGTTCTGAGGCGGACGATGGCATGACGGAACTTATTGCACAAATCATCGCCTATGCCCGCGGTATCTGGCGTTATCGCTGGTTCATCTTTCTGCTGGCCTGGCCCCTGTCCCTGGCTGGCTGGATCTATGTGAGCAAGATGCCCGATGAATACAAGGCCGAGGCCAGGGTCTACGTGGACACCCAGACTCTGCTGCGTCCCTTGCTGCGTGGCCTGGCGGTGCAAATGGATCTGCGTGGCCAGATCCAGATGATGACCAAGACCCTGCTCAGCCGGCCCAACATGGAAAAGGTCGCCCGCATGGCGGATCTGGACCTGAACACGAAGACGGACGAGGAGTTCAATGAACTCATTTCCAACCTGATGGGCGATATCGAGTTGTCCGGCGGGCGGCGCGACAATCTCTACACCATCAGCTATTCCCACCCCGAGCCGCAGAAGGCCAAGCAGGTGGTGCAGGCGGTGCTGACGGTGTTCGTGGAGAACACCCTGGGCGACAAGCGACGTGATTCCGACTCGGCCCAGCGTTTCCTGGAACAGCAGATCAAGGAATACGAGGCGCGCCTGTTCGAGGCCGAGGAGCGTTTGAAGGAGTTCAAACGCAAGAACGTGGGGCTCATGCCCTCGGATGGCAGCAACTACTATGCGCGCCTGCAGGAAGTGGCCGCCGAGCTGAACAACGTGGAGCTGCTCAAACGCGAGGCCGAGCGGCGCCGCGACGAACTCCAGCGTCAACTGGTGGAGGCCACCGACGACCTGGAGGAGGAATTTCTCGTGGTACCGCCGGAGCCGGCCATGAACGCGCCGAACCAGGCGGTGGATGCCCGCATCCAGGCCTTGCAGGCCAAACTGGACGAGTTGTTGCTCAACTACACCGAGAACCATCCGGATGTGATCGCCATCCGGCGCACCATCAAAGAGCTGGAGAACCGCAAGCAGGTCACCCAGCAGGCCACGGTGGAATCGGATATCGTGCCTGGGGTATCGCAGAACCCGGTGGTGCAGCAGCTCAAGCTGGCCCTGGGCGAGGCCGAGGCCAACGTGGCGGCCCTGGATGTGCGGGTGCAGGAATACAAGGCGCGCTACGCCAAGATCCAGAAATTGGTGGATACCATCCCCGCGGTGGAGGCCGAACTCAAGCGTCTGAACCGCGACTACGAGGTGACCAAGAAGAATTACGAGCAACTGCTGCAACGGCGCGAGTCGGCCAAGCTGGCGGAAGAGGCCGAGCAGAGTGCGGAGAACGTCAAGTTCCGCGTGGTGGATCCGCCCTTCGTGGACAGCGAGCCCTCGGCGCCCAATCGTCCCCTGTTGCTCAGCGCGGTGTTCGGTCTCAGCCTGGCGGTGGGTGTGGGGCTGGCCTTCCTGTTGTCCCAGATCAACCCGGTGGTGGATTCGGTGCAGACCCTGCGCAGGGTCGCCCAGCTTCCCGTGTTGGGCAGTGTGTCACGCATTCTGACCCGCCAGCAGATCATCAAGCGTCGCATCGAGGTGGCCCTGTTCGCCAGCGTTGGCCTGTTGTACCTGGGTTTCTACGCCACCACCATGCTGATGAATGCCAGGGGCATCAACTGGTTTGTTTGATTCAAGGACGCCGACTATGGATACCATCGAAAAGGCCGTGGGCAGAATGGGCGACAAGAAACCGCTCGGCAACACCGGGTCACCGGCCCGCGCTGCTGCCGGAACCGTGCCACCGGCGGCTCAGGGTGCGCCTTCCCGAAGCGATTCCCGGGTGCTGGACATCGACCTCAACCGCCTGCTGGAAAAGGGCATGATCATCCCCTCCATGGGGCGCAGCCAGATCGCGGAGGAATATCGCCACATCAAACGGCCATTGCTGAAAAACGTGCTCCACCCGCCGGCGGGCATGGCCGACAACAGCAATACCATCATGGTCACCAGCGCCCTGCCCGGGGAGGGCAAAACCTTCACTGCCATCAATCTGGCCATGAGCATCGCCATGGAGCTGGACCACACCTGTCTGCTGGTGGATGCCGACGTGGAACGTCCCTCGATATTTTCCACCCTGGGCATAGACTATGCCGGCAAGGGCCTGATCGATTATCTGGTGGCCGAGGACTTCGATCTCTCGGAAGTCATGTTTCGTACCAATGTGCCCAAGCTCACGGTGATGCCGGCGGGGCACCGGCATGCCCATGCCACCGAACTGCTGGCCAGCGAGGGCATGCGCGCGCTGTTGTCTGAACTGGCCCAGCGCTATCACGACCGGGTGATCATTTTCGATGCGCCGCCCCTGTTGGCCACCAGTGAGGCGCGGGTGCTCGCCGGGCTCATGGGGCAGATCGTCATCGTGGTGGAGGCCGTGCGCACCAAGCAGAGTGTCATCAAGCAGGCCCTGGAGCTGGTGGACAAGCAGCGCATCACCGGCATGGTGCTGAACAAGGCCCGAACCCGGCAGAGCCACGATTACTACGATTATTATTCCAAGACCGAAAAATAACGGATCTCTTCGCCATCGTGCAGTGCCCGAAAAAAAAAACATTGTGCCGGCGGCTGATTGGATCGGGATTCCTGTTGTTGTGCTCCCACGCCCAGGCCGTGCCCTGGCAACTGGATGCCACCCTCGATGTCTATGAGCAATACACCGATAATGTATTCGGTTCGGCGGAAACGGGCTCGGCCCAGCAGGCCCTGGTGACGGGCATCAGCCCGGGGCTGAGCATGGCGCGTTCTGGTCCCCGCCTTTCCCTGGCACTCAATTCCCAGTGGCAGTACCGGCGCTATTTCGGGGTGGATGTGCGCGATACCTCGGCACCCAATCTCGCGGCCAAGTCCCGCTTCGATCTGGTCAAGAACCGCGTGTTCCTGGATGCCGACGCCCGCTATGGCCAGACCCTGAACAATCCCGTGGGCGGCCTGGCCTTTGGCAATACCCTGCTCACGGGCAATCGTATCAACTACCAGGCCTATGGGGCCGGGGCCACCTGGCAGCAGAAATACCGGCGCTTCGCCCAGAGCACGGTCAACTACCGTATCGACCGTGCAGTCTATAGCACGGGCCTGTATGGCAACTACGAGGCCCGCACCCTCACGGCATCGCTGGACAATGGCTCCAGCTTTCGCAATATCATCTGGAACCTGCGGCACAGTAACAGCAAGACCCGCTACCAGGCCGGCCTCGATCCGGTCTACATCAAAACCTCGGCCACCCTGGGTTATCGCTTCAGCCGCAAGCTGTCCTTGAGCTATACCACGGGTGAGGAGGACAATACCCTGGTTCAGCAAGGGTTCACGAGCCGGGTGCGGTATACCTATTGGTATGTCTCGGCGCAATACAATCCCACCGTGCGTACCCAGCTTGGCTTGAACTATGGGCGACGCTTCTTCGGCCAGACCTATGGCCTGAATCTCACCCACCGTGCCCGTCGCAGCGACTGGTCCCTGGCCTATAACGAGGATGTCTCCACCCGTAGTCTCTTCGCCACAGAGGAACGCAATCTGCTGTTGGTGGACGAGAACGGCCAGCCCCTGCTGGATCCGCCCACCGGCCTGCCCCTGGTGACCACCGGCCTGTTTCCGGTTCTGGTGGACAATTCCTTCATCAATCGCATCTGGAGTGCCTCCAGCCGCTTGCAGTCCCGCCGTACCACCCTCAGTCTCAGTGGTAGTTACAACCGGCGCAGCTATGTGGGGGTCGATCAACGCAACGATACGTTCTATTCGGGCCGTTTCGGTTGGAAGGTGAACCTCAATACGCGCGCCGAGGTCAGCCTGGGCGGCTATTGGTCACGCTACCGCATCGGCCTGTTGCAACAGAACAGCAACACTATCTGGCAGATCCTGGCCAACTACAGCCACCGCCTGGACAGGCGAACCCGGTTCGTGACCAGCGCCAGTTATTACGCGCGCCTGTCACCCGTTCCGGCCCAGCGGCAGCGGGGAGTCAGTCTCTATGCCGGTATCAATATTCAATTGTAGGGAGCAAGCCTGAGCCATCATGGAACAACGACGTCATACGATTTGCTGCGTGGTGGGCGCCCGCCCCAATTTCATGAAGATCGCGCCCATCATGCAGGCGCTGGCTACCAGTTCCGTGCTGGAAGGCTATCTGGTGCATACCGGTCAGCATTACGACCAGGCCATGAAGCACAGTTTCTTCGACCAGCTCGGCATCCCCGAGCCCCATGTGGATCTGGAGGTGGGTTCGGGCACTCACGCGGTGCAGACGGCGGAGATCATGAAACGTTTCGAGCCCGTGCTGGACCGGCAGCGGCCGGATGCGGTGCTGGTGGTGGGCGATGTCAACTCCACCATCGCCTGTGGCCTGGTAGCGGTAAAGAAACATATTCCGCTGGTGCACGTGGAAGCGGGGCTGCGCAGCCGTGACCGCCGCATGCCGGAAGAGATCAACCGGGTACTCACCGATCAGATCTCCGATCTGTTGTTCATCACCGAGCGCCAGGCCAGGGACAACCTGCTGGCCGAGGGCATTGCGCCGGAGCGCATCCATTTCGTGGGCAATGTGATGATCGATACTCTGCGCAGCAATCTCGCGCGCGCGGTGGACCCCGCGCAAACCCTGCAGGCCCATCCCGGGGCCAGAGACTGGATGGATCAGGGATTTGCCTTGTTGACCCTGCATCGCCCTTCCAACGTGGACGATCCGGCCGTGTTGCGGGATCTGCTGCACACCATCGGAGGCATTGCCGCCGAGCTGCCAGTGATCTTTCCCGTGCACCCGCGCACCCGCAAGCGGATCGACGAATTTGGCTTTTCCTCCTTGCTGGAGGATGCCCGGATACTGCAATTGCCGCCACTGGAATACCTGTCCCTGCTTGGATTGATGGCCAGGGCGCGGGTGGTGTTCACCGATTCCGGCGGCATCCAGGAAGAAACCACTGCCCTGGGCGTGCCCTGCATCACCTTGCGGGAGAATACCGAGCGCCCCATCACGGTGGAGGAGGGTACCAACACCGTGGTGGGAACCGATCCCCAGGCTATCCGGGCCGCCTTCGAGGCGGTGATGACGGGCAAGGGCAAGGGGGGACGCATCCCGGAATTCTGGGATGGCAAGGCGGCCGAACGCATCGTCACCCATCTCGAGCGCTGGCTTGGAGAGCGTCATGGCTGATGCGTTGACCAACGCCATGACGGTGGACGTGGAAGACTATTTCCAGGTTTCCGCCTTCGAGAACATCGTTGAACGCGGGCAATGGGACAGCCTGCCCCACCGGGTGGAGGGCAATACCCAGCGCATTCTCGAGCTGTTTGCCGCACAGGGAGTGAAGGCCACGTTTTTCACCCTGGGCTGGGTGGCCGAGCGATACCCGGGCCTGGTCAGGCGCATAGTCGACGAGGGCCACGAACTGGCCAGTCACGGCTATGCCCATGTGCGCGTCACCGGGCAGACGCCGGACGCCTTCTACCACGACATCCGCAAGACCAAGCACATCCTCGAGGATATCGCCGGAGTCGAGGTGTGGGGCTATCGCGCCGCCAGTTATTCCATCGGTGCCGACAACCTGTGGGCCCTCGATGAACTGCAGCGGGCGGGTTATCGCTACAGCTCCAGCATCTACCCCATACGCCATGACCTCTATGGCATGCCCGAGGCACCGCGATTCGCCTTCCGCCCCCGTGGCGAGCAGGGCCTGCTGGAGATCCCCGTCACCACCCTGGAGATCATGGGGCACAAGCTGCCCTGTGGCGGTGGAGGTTTTTTCCGGCTCTACCCCTACACCGTGTCCCGCTGGGCCTTGCGACGCATCAACCGGCGCGAGGGCCAGCCGGGGATGTTTTATTTCCACCCCTGGGAAATCGACCCCGAACAGCCGCGTATGCAGGGCATCGGCCTGAAGACCCGCGTGCGCCACTATTTGAACCTGGGGCGCATGCAGACGCGTCTGGAACGGCTGCTGCAGGATTTTCGCTGGGGCCGGATGGACCAGGTGTTCCTGAAACAACAAGCCACTGAAGGCACGTGAACCATGCAGATACGGCAATTGCAAGCAGCAGACTTTCCCCGCTGGGACGCCTTCGTCGAGGCCTGCCCGGAAGCGACCTTTTTCCACCGTGCCGGCTGGAAAACGGTTCTCGAATCGGCCCTGAAGCACGATGCCCATTTTCTCTATGCCGAGGAGGAGGGTCAGATCAAGGGCGTGCTACCACTGGCCCATGTCAACAGCCGTCTGTTCGGCAATGCGCTCTCTTCGCTGGCTTTTTGCGTCTACGGTGGCATTGCCGCCACGGATCCGCGCGCCCATCAGGCCCTGGAGGCCGAGGCCTGCCGGCGCGCCGAGACCCTGGGGGTGGACTTTCTGGAAATGCGCTACCGTCGGCAGCACAATCCCCAGTGGCCACGCAAGTCGCTCTACTATACCTTCCGCAAGCCCATCGACCCCGATGTGGAACAGAACATGAAGAACATCCCGCGCAAGCAGCGGGCCATGGTGCGCAAGGGCATCAAGGCAGGCCTGGTCAGTCAATGGGATACGGGCATCGAACGTTTCTACGAAGCCTATGCCCGCAGCCTGCATGCCCTGGGCACACCGGTATTCTCGCGGCGCTATTTCCAGACCCTGCGCGACGTATTCGGCGAGGATTGCCGTATTCTCACCGTGACCCACGAGGGGCAACTGGTCGCCAGCGTAATGAGTTTCTATTTCCGCGACGAGGTACTGCCCTACTATGGCGGTGGCACCCACCTGGCCCGCGCCCTCAAGGGCAACGACTTCATGTACTGGGAACTGATGCGCCGGTCCTGCGAGGAGGGCCTGAAGGTATTCGACTATGGTCGCAGCAAGGAAGGCACCGGCTCATTCAGCTTCAAGAAGAACTGGGGCTTCGAGCCCGAGCCACTGTTTTATGAATATCATCTGGTGCGGGCCGAAAACCTGCCGGACATCAATCCCAAGAACCCCAGGTACCGCCTGTTCATCGAGGCCTGGAAAAAGTTGCCCTATCCACTGACCAAGTTGCTGGGGCCCCACATCGTGCGCCAGACCACGGGCTAGCCCTAGTCGAACCGAGCGGGTAATGACAGTGATCCATATGTTGGCCAATAGTGCGACAATGCGGGTTTCCATAGGGAAGGCTTTGCCAGCCTCCGATTCCATACCGGTTGCGGTGATTTCTCGCCCGCCGGGCGAGTCCGGCATTCAATTCCAGCCCGCGCAGCGGCTCGAAAGCCTTCCTCAGTCGTTCAGGATGCCACGGTGGCTGTGAATTGCACCGGTTCCCGGGATGCGGGGGGGTAGCTCGAACATTACATGAACTTACTACAAATCAAAATCAACCCTTTGCTTATAGGGAATATTGTTCGTATATTGGCAGGTACCGAAGGCTTGCCAGCCCGTTTTGCCGGCGCCTGCACGTTTGGTGCGCATCCATCCGGCAGTTTCACGCAATGTCCGGGCTAGTCTGATGGAACACTTGCTGTTTCTGGTCCACAGAATTCCCTATCCGCCCAACAAGGGCGACAAGATTCGTTCCTACCACATGCTGCGGGAGTTGTCCCGCCATTACCGGGTACACCTGGGGGCCTTCGTCGACGATGGCGAAGACTGGCGCTATCAAGAAAACGTAGCGCGGCATTGCGCTAGTAGCTGTTTGTTGCCTCTGTCACCGGCCCGGGCCAGGTTGCGCAGCCTACAGGGTTTGTTGCGGGTCCAGCCCCTGAGTCTGCCGTATTACTATGATCGACGTATGCGAGACTGGGTGGAGGAAACACTGGCGCGCGCGAGTGTGCGCAAGATCCTGGTTTATTCCTCTTCCATGGCCCAGTATGCCGAGCAATGGACATCAGGGGTAAAGCGCATCATCGACTTTGTCGATATAGACTCCGACAAATGGGCCCAGTATGCCCGCGCCTGCGCCTGGCCAAAGAAAGCGGTCTATGCTCGTGAGGCGCGGCGCCTGCTGGCCTACGAACGGGCCATTGCCGCTGGCTTCGATTACAGTTTCTTCGTATCCGAGAAGGAAGCTAGCCTGTTTCGCGAGTTGAGCGGGCTGGGGCAGGACAGGGTCGGTTTCTTCGACAACGGGGTCGATACAAGCTATTTCTGTCCGCAAGCGGACCGGGCCAGTCCCTATGGCAGCGATGAACAGGCCATCGTGTTCACCGGCGCCATGGACTACTGGGCCAACGTGGATGCGGTGAGCTGGTTCGTTGAACAGGTCATGCCCATGCTGCGCCGGAGTTGTCCGGGGCTGGTGTTCTACATCGTGGGCGCGCGGCCGGCCGAACAGGTGCGCAGACTGACTTGCCGGGATGTGGTGGTCACTGGCAGGGTGGCGGACGTGCGGCCTTACCTGCAACATGCCCGCGCGGTGGTGGCGCCTCTGCGCATTGCCCGTGGAGTACAGAACAAGGTGCTGGAGGCCATGGCCATGGCCCGTCCCGTTTTAGCCAGCGCGCAGGCCCTGGAAGGGATTCGTGCCCGCCCCGGGGAGGAGATCCTGCGGGCCGATACGCCCCAGGCCTATGTGACGCATCTGTGCGAACTGTTGGCCTCGTCCACGCGGGCGCAGGCCCTGGGCCACCGGGCGCGCGAGCGTGTGGTGCACGATTATGCCTGGCAGCCTTGTCTGCGGGCCCTGTTGGAGAAACTGGACTGAACCATGGATAGCGTATCGGCTCAAGGTCGGGACACTACGACGGATACCCGTGCCTGGCCCTTCCTGGCCTGGCCCACCGGCCTGGCCCTGTTGTTGGTGCTGCTGGCCTACTGGCCCAGCGTGGCCGGCATGGTGCGCATCTGGACGGTGTCGGAAACCTTTGCCCATGGTTTTCTCATCGCGCCTATTAGCCTCTGGCTGATCTGGCGCGAACGGCATGCCATCGCCGAGACACCGGTCCGGCCGGCGCCTTGGGGATTGCTGGTCATCCTGGTCCTGGGGGGTGTCTGGCTGCTGGCACGGTTGATCGGGGTCAACGTGGTGCAGCAACTGGCCGTGGTGGCCAGCCTCGTTGCCGTGGTTTATACCCTGCTGGGCTGGGCCATGCTCAAGCGCCTGTCCTTTCCCCTGGGTTTCCTGTTCTTCGCCGTGCCCATCGGCAAGGAACTGATTCCGCCGCTGATGGATTTCACCGCCGATTTCACCGTATTCATGATCGAACTCACCGGCATTCCCGTCTACCGCGAGGGCACCTTCTTCGAGTTGCCCACCGGCAACTGGTCGGTGGTGGAAGGCTGCAGCGGCGTGCGCTACCTGATTGCCTCGGTGAGCCTGGGCACGCTCTATGCCTATCTTACCTATCGCAGCCTGGCCAAGCGGCTCGTCTTCGTCCTGGTCGCCATCGTGATGCCCATCCTGGCCAATGGTCTGCGCGCCTTCATGATCGTGATGATTGCCCATTTCAGCGACATGAAATTGGCCCTGGGCGTGGATCATTTCATCTATGGCTGGGTATTCTTCGGCCTGGTGATCTTCATCATGTTCTATGTAGGTTCGTTTTGGCGCGACGAATTTCCCGCTCATAGCCCGGACCCGGACAGAGTGGCCAGGCTTTCTCCAGCACAGAAACCGGCCTATCTGTGGCTGACGGCCCTGGTGGCCCTCGCCCTGTTGCCCTGGCCCTGGCTGGAGAGCCGGGCAGTGGAACCGGTGGCCGGCGAGGCCACCACAGTGCGCCTGGAATTGCCCGAGGCCAAGGGTTGGCGCAAGCGTGGCGAGAGTCTCACCCAGTGGCGGCCCACCTATCATGGTGCGACGCTGGAAATCGAGCAGACTTATACAAAAGACAATGCCGTGGTGAGTCTCTACCTGGCCTATTACGCCCGTCAGGGCGAGGGCGCCGAACTGATCAACGACGCCAATGTGTTGATTCCGGAGAAGCACCCCGTGTGGCAACAGAAAAAGCGCGGTAAACGCATCCTGCGACTGGGAGGGGAACCCCTGGAGGTGGCCACCGCGCTGTTGCGATCACCCGCCCAGAGCCTGTATGTGGTCCACTGGTACTGGGTGGGCGGCGAAATGACGGCCAACCCCGTGCTGGCCAAGCTCTATCAGGCGAAGCACACTTTGTTCGGTGGCGATAGTGCCGCGGCTGCCTTGGTGATCGCCGCCGAGATGGACGAGGATCCCCGGCCCGCTGTGGTTGCCATTCAGCAATTCGTCGATGACATGCTGCCCGCCATCGCCCAGAGCCTGCGCACCAGGGAGGCACATGACTGAGGCCCCGTTCTCCGCCTGGGATGTGTGGATTCCCCGCCAGCAGATGAGCCAGGCGCAATGGCAGGCCGACATGCGTCCCTTGATCGTGCACGTGATCCATCGCCTGCAGGTGGGCGGGCTGGAAAACGGCCTGGTCAACCTGATCAACCGCCTGCCGGCCGAGTGCTATCGCCATGCCATCGTCTGCCTCACGGACTACACCGATTTTGCCCGCCGCATCGAAACTCCGGATGTGCCCGTGTTCGCCCTGCACAAACGCGCCGGCAAGGATCCCGCCAGCTACCTGCGTCTGTGGCGTCTGTTGCGCCGGTTGCGGCCCGCCCTGGTACATACGCGTAACCTGGCCACCCTGGAAGCTGCGGTGGTGGCCAGCTTGGCCGGCGTGCCCTGTCGCATCCATGGCGAGCACGGGCGCGATGTGCAGGATCTCGACGGCAGCAACAGAAAATACAATGCCCTGCGCCGTTTCTGCCGCCACTTCGTGCAACACTACATCACCGTCTCGCGTGACCTGGCCCAGTGGCTGCAGAGCAGCATCGCGGTGCCGGGGGAAAAGATCAGCCCTATCTGCAATGGTGTGGATGCCGACAAGTTTCACCCATTGGACGAGATACACCCCCTGGCGAGGGATTTTCCCTTCGGGGCCGAAGACTGGGTAATAGGTACCGTGGGCCGCATGGAAACGGTGAAGAACCAGACCAGCCTGGCACGCGCTTTCATCCGTCTCTGCGCCGATTCGCGCCTGCGCCAGCGCGCGCGCCTGGTGCTGGTGGGGGAGGGCAGTCTGTTGCCGGAAGTACGGCGCCTGCTGGAACAGGCGGGGCTACTGGAAAACTGCTGGCTGCCGGGCAAGCGGGACGACATCGCCTCCATCATGCGCGGCCTGGATGTGTTCGTGCTGCCCTCCCTGGCCGAAGGCATCTCCAATACCATCCTCGAGGCCATGGCCTCGGGGCTGCCGGTGGTGGCCACGCACACCGGGGGCAATCCCGAGCTGGTGAGGCAGGAGCGCACCGGCCTGCTGGTGCCGGTGAACGACGATGCCGCTCTGGCCCATGCCCTGCGCCGCTATGTCGAAGATGCAGGGCTGCAGGCACGCCACGGCCAGGCGGCCCGTGATACCATTGAGAAAAACTACAGCCTGGCCTGCATGGTGACGAACTATCATCGGGTCTATGCCCGTTGCCTGGAGCGGGCGGGAATACGTAAGGAGACATGACGCATGTGCGGACTGGTGGGTATCTTTTCGCTTCGCGGTACCGAGGACATCGACCGTGCGCTGCTGGAGCGTATGAACCAGGTCCAGTTCCACCGTGGTCCCGACGAGGGGGGCACCCACTTCGAGCCCGGACTGGGCCTGGGGCATCGGCGTCTTTCCATCATCGATCTCTCCAGTGGACAGCAGCCCCTGTTCAACGAGGATGGCAGCGTGGTGGTGGTCTACAATGGTGAGATATACAACTTCAAGCCTCTGATGAAAGAACTCGAGGCTGCCGGGCACACCTTCCGCACCCGCTGCGACACCGAGGTCATCGTGCATGCATGGGAAGAGTGGGGCGAGGCCTGCGTAGAGCGTTTCCGCGGCATGTTCGCCTTCGCCCTGTGGGACCGCAACCGTCAGGCCCTGTTCCTTGCCCGTGATCGTCTGGGCATCAAACCCCTGCACTATGCCCTGCTGCCCGACGGACGCTTGTTGTTTGCCTCCGAGATCAAGTCCCTGCTGCAAGACCCGGCGCTCCCGCGCGATATCGATCCCCTGGCAGTGGAAGACTATTTCGCCTTTGGCTATATTCCCGATCCACGCAGTATTTTCAAGAGCGTGCAAAAGCTCGAAGCGGGTCACTGCCTACTGGTACGTCGGGGTGAACCACTGCCCGAGCCGCAAGCCTACTGGGACGTACATTTCCGGCCCGAGACCCGGGGCGATGAAAACGAGCTGGCTGGCGAACTCATCCGGCGCCTGCGCGAGGCGGTGGATATCCGCCTGGTGGCCGAAGTCCCCCTGGGGGCTTTCCTCTCCGGTGGCGTGGATTCCTCCGCGGTGGTGGCCATGATGGCGGGCTTGTCCGATGATCCCGTCAACACCTGCTCCATCTCCTTCGGTGATCCGGCCTTCAACGAATCCGAACATGCCGCCAAGGTGGCCGGGCGCTACGCCACCGCTCACCGCGTGCGCCAAGTGGACCCCGACGACTTCGACCTCATCGACCGCCTGGCCACCCTCTACGATGAACCCTATGCCGATTCCTCGGCCATGCCCACCTATCGGGTGTGCGAGCTGGCGCGGGAACAGGTCACTGTGGCGCTCTCGGGTGACGGTGGCGACGAAAACCTGGCCGGTTACCGGCGCTACCGCTGGCACATGGACGAAGAACGCCTGCGCGGCCTGTTGCCACAGGGGCTGCGCGGGCCGTTGTTTGGTCTGCTGGGGGAACTCTATCCCAAAATGGACTGGGCACCGCGAATCTTCCGCGCCAAATCCACCCTGCAGGCCCTGGCGCGTGATTCCCTGGAGGGTTATTTTCACAACTTCTCCATCCTGCCCGATGCCCTGCGCCGGCAACTCTACAGCCCGGCGCTCAAGGGAGAGCTGGCGGGTTATAGGGGTATCGAAGTGTTTCGGCGTTATCTGGAACAGGCGCCCGATCACCCGCTCTCACGGGTGCAATACCTCGATATCAAGACCTACCTGGCCGGTGACATTCTCACCAAGGTGGATCGCGCCAGTATGGCCCATGCCCTGGAAGTGCGCGTGCCCATACTCGATCATCAGTTCGTGGAATGGCTGGCCACCCTGGAGCCGGAACTCAAGCTGCGCGGGCACCAGGGCAAATACCTCTTCAAGAAGGCGCTGGAACCCCATTTGCCCCATGACATCCTCTACCGTCGCAAAATGGGTTTTGCCGTGCCCCTGGCCAACTGGTTTCGTGGACCCTTGCGCCAACGCCTGCGCGATGCCCTGCTGGGGCCGGTGCTGGCCGACAGCGGCCTGTTCGATCGCGATCACATACGTAATTTGGTGGACCAGCACCAGTCGGGTCGGCGTGACCACAGCGCCGTGCTCTGGTCCCTGCTGATGTTCGAATCCTTTCAGCGCCAGGTGCTGGGGGCACAGGCATGAAAATCCTGCACATCTTCGACCACTCCATCCCCTTGCACAGCGGTTATACCTTCCGTTCCCGCGCCATCCTGCGGGAACAGCGGGCGCGTGGTTGGCAAACGGCCCATGTCACCAGCGCCAAGCACAACCTGGCGGCCGGGATCGCCGGTGGAGGCCACGAAGACGTGGACGGCCTGCGATTCTACCGCAGCGCCAGGCCCCGGGGCTGGAAAACCCGTCTGCCGGGGTTCTACCAGTTCGCCATCGTCGAGGCCCTGGTCGCGCGGCTGACGGAAGTGATCGAAACCGAGCGCCCGGATCTGTTGCACGCCCATTCGCCGGCCCTCAACGGTCTTGCTGCCCTGCAGGCGGGACGGTGCACGGGTCTGCCGGTGATCTACGAAATCCGCGCCTTCTGGGAAGACGCCGCGGTGGATCATGGCACCGCCCGGGAAAACGGCCCGCGCTACCGCCTCACCCGCGCGCTGGAAACCCACGTGGTGCGTCGCGCCGATGCCGTGACCACTATTTGCGAAGGCCTGCGTGGCGATCTCATGCAACGGGGTATTCCCGGCGACAAGATCACCGTCATCCCCAACGCGGTGGACCTGGAAAACTTCCAGGCCGACCTCCCCCGCGACGAGGCCCTGGCCCATGAGCTGGGTCTGGGCGAGGGACCGGTGCTGGGTTTCCTGGGATCGTTCTACGCCTACGAGGGGCTGGATCTGTTGCTGGAGGCCCTGCCGCGCATCGCCGCTCAACTGCCCGATGTACGCCTGCTGCTGGTGGGCGGAGGCCCCCAGGAAGAACAACTCAAGAGCCAGGCAAGGCAACAGGGCCTGGAGGAGCGGATCGTGTTCACCGGCCGGGTTCCCCACGCCGAGGTGACCCGCTACTACAGCCTGGTGGACATGCTGGTATTTCCCCGCAAATCCATGCGCCTCACTGAACTGGTCACACCCCTCAAACCCCTGGAAGCCATGGCCCAGCGCAAGTTGGTAATCGCCTCCGACGTGGGGGGGCACCGCGAGCTGATCCGTGATGGCGAAACCGGCACCCTGTTCCGGGCCGACGATGCCAAGGCCCTGGCCGACGCCGTGATCGCCCTGGCCAAACAGCCCGAACAATGGGAATCACGGCGTGACGCGGGCCTGGCCTATGTGAGGGAAGAGCGCAACTGGCCGGTATCCATTGCGCGGTACGGGCCGGTGTATGAACGCCTGTGTGGAGCTTCCCCGTGACCACGCCGTTGCTGGTACTCTCCAGCCTGTTTCCCTCCCCGAACGAACCGGGAGCTGGTCCCTTCGTGCGCGCCCGGATGTTCCGCGTGGCCAACAAACGGCCACTCACCGTGGTCACGCCCCGGCCCTGGTTTCCCGGGCAGGGCTTGTTACGCCAATGGCGTCCCGGTTGGCGTATTCCCGCGCCCAAACAATGGACCGACGAAGGCATCGAGATACATGCCCCGCGTTTCATCAGCCTGCCGGCCATCGGGCGGCGTTTCGATGGGGCCAGCATGGCTCGGGCCGTGGCACCTCGGGTGGCACACCTGTTGAGGGAAAATCCGCATCTCATCATCGATGCCCACTTCGGTTTTCCCGAGGGCGAGGCCGCCTGGCGGCTCAAACAGGTCTTTGGCATTCCTGCCATCGTCACCCTGCGCGGTACCGAGGTGCGCCATGCCTGCGACCCCGTATTGCGTCCGCGCCTGACCCGTGCCCTGCTAGGGCTGGACCATGTCATCGCCGTATCCGACTCCCTGCGCCAGGTGGCCCTGGAGCTGGGCGTGCCGGAGGAACGCACCACCGTGGTGGGCAATGGTGTGGACACCACGCTCTTTCAGCCCAGGGATCGCCGGCAGGCCCGCCAGCGTTTCGGGCTGGACGAACAGGCCAAGGTACTGGTCACGGTGGGCGGGCTGGTGGAGCGCAAGGGTTTTCACCGGGTGATGGAAGTCATGCCGGAGTTGCTGCAAACCTTTCCCGATCTGTATTACCTGGTGGTGGGCGGTCCCTGCCGTGAAGGAGACTGGTCGGATCGCCTGCGCAGCCTGGCGGCGGAACTGGGCATCGTAGAGCAGGTGATTTTCACAGGTCCCCTGCCGGCCGACGAACTCGCCTGGCCCTTGTCGGCGGCAGATTTGTTCGTGCTTGCCACTCGCAACGAAGGCTGGGCCAACGTGATTCTCGAAGCCATGGCCTGTGGCACACCAGTGGTGGCCACCGATGTGGGGGGAAATAGAGAAGTAGTCGCTGATTCCAGCTTGGGCCTCATAGTGCCTTTTGGTGACAGTGGACGTCTGCAGGCGGCTATAAGCGAGGGGCTCAGCAGGCACTGGGATCGTGATAGCATACGCGACTACGCCAGGGCCAACGACTGGCAGGA
>WFPC01000032.1 GCA_015487785.1 Gammaproteobacteria bacterium
GGCCGCTGTCCAGTATTTCGTCATTGGTGTCGGATATGGCGATCTTGAGCGAGTGGGGCTGGTCCTCGGGGAGGGTGGGATCCAGCAGGCCCAGCAGGTTCATGGGGCGGCTGACGCCGTCGTATTCTATGGCCAGGGGCTCGCTGCCGTCCTGGAAGTCGTTGTCGATGAAATTGCCCATATCCACATTGGGTTGGGTCACCGTGAGCAGGCCGCCATCGGCGAAGCTGGCGTAGTTCACGCCATCGACGAAGATCCCGGCGATTTCGGGAAATGAATCCACGTATTCAGGGTATTCCTCGGAAGCGAAGATGAAATCCAGGCTGATGGCATCGATGCCAGGCACGGTGAAGAAATCGAAGGCCAGTACGGTGGCGTCGCGGGTGACATCCGTCAGACCATCGGCGGCGAGCAGGGCGTCCAGGCCCAGGTCGCCCTGGCCGCTGGCAAAGCCGGTGAAGCCTGTATCGGTATTCATCAGTGGCGGGTTGGCCAGGCCGCTGGTGAGCAGGATGCCGTCGGGCAGGGTGAAGTCGGTGCCATCCACGGTGCCGAAGAAGAGGTCGGTGAACAACGAGGCCGAGCCATATTCATAGTCGATGAGCGGAGGTTGACCGCACTCGATGGGGGGGCATTCGATGCCACCACCCGTTTCCCCGTCTATCGGCAGTGGCGGCAGCCCGGAAAAATTACCCTGGAAGGCGACCGAGCCCGGTACGATACTGATGCCCGAGCCGGGAGCCAGCAGGGCATTGGCCAGTTCCGTGCCGTCCCCGGGCGAGTCGGGGAAATTGAGGTCGTTATAGAGGGTGAAAGAGGTGGAGGATGTGCTGACCATGGCGGCCGATGCCATGGTGCTGGTCAGCAGGCCCGCCAGCACGATGCCGAAAGCAGGGATCTTCCTTCGTGGTTTCATTTCAATCTCTCCCTATATCAACAAGTCGGATTCATGATTGGCTGGAATTCCTTCTGACAGTGTTCAAGCACAAGTCGGGCCATCTTTATATTCTATTTAAAAACAAAAAGTTATAAAACATTTCTTGTTGTGGCGTAGATTTTGTGTAAAGTTTTCCGACTTGAAAATCAGTCTGTGGGGAGCAGCAGGTTGGCCAGTATCCGCTCATAAATGCGGGACAGGATGTCGAGGTCGTCCACCGCTACGCACTCGTCGATTTTGTGGATGGTGGCGTTGAGCGGGCCCAGTTCCACCACCTGGGCGCCGGTGGGGGCGATGAAGCGGCCATCGGAGGTGCCGCCGCTGGTGGAGAGGCGGGCCTGGCGCCCGGTGACCTGGGCAATGGCGTTCCGTACCCCATGGACCAGTTTGCCGGGGGGGGTGAGGAAGGGTTGGCCGGAGAGGGTCCATTCCAGTTCATAGTCCAGGCCATGCTTGTCCAGGATGGCGGTCACCCGGCGTTTGAGTTGCTCGTCGGTGAGTTCGGTGGAAAAACGGAAGTTGAACAAGACCTCGAGCCGGCCGGGAATCACGTTGGTGGCGCCGGTGCCGGCCTGGATGTTGGAGATCTGGAAGCTGGTGGCGGGGAAGAATTCATTGCCCTGATCCCAGTGCTCGGCGGCCAGTTCGGCCAGGGCCGGGGCGGCCAGGTGTACCGGGTTGCGGGCCAGGTGGGGGTAGGCTATGTGGCCTTGTACCCCGTGTACCACCAGGCGGCCGTTGAGTGAGCCGCGACGGCCGTTTTTGATCACATCGCCCAGTACTTCGCTGCTGGAGGGCTCGCCCACCAGGCAATAGTCGATTTTCTCGCCGCGGCTCTCCAGATGTTCCACTACCTTTACCGTGCCGTCTATGCTGGGGCCTTCCTCGTCGCTGGTGATGAGAAAGGCAATGCTGCCATGGTGCCCGGGTTGGGCGGCCACGAAGCGTTCGCAGGCGGTGATCATGGCGGCCAGGCTACCCTTCATGTCGGCGGCGCCGCGACCATAGAGCAGGCCCTGATGCACCGTGGGCTGGAAGGGGGGGGAGCGCCATGCGCTTTCCGGGCCGGTGGGGACCACGTCGGTGTGGCCGGCGAAGCACAGTACGGGGCCTTGCTTGCCACGGCGGGCCCAGAAATTGTCCACTTCGCCGAAGCGCAGGCGTTCGATGGTGAAGCCTATCGCCTGCAGGCGCTGGATCATGAGCTCCTGGCAGCCGGCGTCGTCGGGGGTGATCGAGGGGCGCCGGATGAGGGCCTTGGCCAGTTCGAGGGTGGCAGACATTATGCGGCCTACGGAAACAGGGCGGCGTAGGTTTTGGGGTCGAAACCCAGCACCTGCCTGTCACCCAGGTCGAGCAGGGGGCGCTTGATGATGCCGGGATTGTCGCGCATCAGTTGCAGGGCACTGTCGCGGTCGATGCTGTCGCGCACCTCCTGGGGCAGTTTGCGCCAGAGCTGGCCGCGACGGTTGAGCAGGGCGTCCCAGCCCAGTTCCGCTTCCCATGCCAATAGTTGGGCCTCGTCCAGGCCGTGCTTGCGGTAGTCGTGGAAGCGGTATTCCACGCCGTGCTCGTCCAGCCATTGCATGGCCTTTTTCATGGTGGCGCAGTTCTTGATACCGTAGATCGTGATCATGGGTGGCTCCTAGCCCGAACAGTTTATCAGCATTCCGAGAGCCGGCGGAATTCGCAGCCGATGTGGCGCCGGTTTGGAGTGAAAGCCATAGCGGTGCCTATAGCTTGAGTGAAAACCCAGCCACAGCGAGCGAGAAACCGCCGGCATCGGGATAGAACCGAACGGTCACCAACCGTCCTTTGTGAAAACCCGCCATTTTCAAGAAGTTTTTTCATGATATCAAACAATTGTACTGACCGTTCAGTTCGGCTGGCGAACTATTCGGGCTAGATATCGCGCAGCAGTTCGTTGATGCCCACCTTGCTGCGGGTTTTTTCGTCCACCTGCTTGACGATCACCGCGCAGTAAAGGGAATAGCTGCCGTCCTTGGAGGGCAGGTTGCCGGAGACCACCACCGAGCCGGCGGGAATGCGACCGTAGCTGATTTCGCCGGTTTCGCGGTTGTAGATCTTGGTACTCTTGCCGATGTAGACGCCCATGGAGATCACCGAGCCCTTTTCCACGATCACGCCTTCCACGACTTCGGAGCGGGCGCCGATGAAGCAGTCGTCCTCGATGATGGTGGGGCTGGCCTGCAGGGGTTCCAGTACGCCACCGATGCCCACGCCGCCGGAGAGGTGTACGTTCTTGCCGATCTGGGCGCAGGAACCCACCGTGGCCCAGGTATCCACCATGGTACCGCTGTCCACATAGGCGCCGATGTTTACATAGGAAGGCATCAGCACCGCGCCGGGGGCGATGTAGGCACCGCGCCGAGCAGTGGCCGGTGGCACCACGCGCACGCCGCCGGCTTCGAATTCGGCTTCATCGGTGGTGGCAAACTTGGTGGGTACCTTGTCGTAGAATCGGGTGAAGCCGCCCTCGATGCGACGGTTGTCCTCGATGCGAAAGGATAGCAGCACGGCCTTTTTCAGCCATTCGTTGACCACCCAGTCACCGTCTTTCTTTTCCGCCACGCGGGCCTGGCCGCGGTCGAGCAGGTCGATGGCCTCGAGCACGGCATGCCTGGTTTCCGCATCGACGTTTTGCGGGGTGATGTCGGCACGGCGCTCGAAGGCGTTCTCGATGATGGCTTGCAGATCGCTCATGGGATTGTCTCCTGTATGCTCAAAGGTGTTCGATGAAATGACGTATGCGTTGCGCCGCCTCGACGCATTCCTCCAGCCCGGCCACCAGGGCCAGGCGGATGTGCCCATGGCCGGGGTTGCTGCCCTGGTTGTAGCGTGACAGGAAACTGCCGGGCAGCACGGTGACATTTTGTTGCCGGTACAGTTCGCGGGCGAAGGTGGTATCGTCCAGTGGCGTGCGCACCCACAGATAGAAGCCTGCCTGGGGCGCGTGCACCTCCAGTACCGGTGCCAGGATCTCGAGCACGGCGCTGAATTTGGCGCGATAACGGGCGCGGTTGTCACGCACGTGGTGTTCGTCGGCCCAGGCGGCGGCACTGGCCGCCTGGGCGGGCGGCGACATGGCGCAACCGTGATAGGTGCGGTAACGCAGGAACTGCGCTATCAAGTCGGCATCACCCGCCACGAAACCCGAGCGCAGGCCGGGCAGGTTGGAGCGCTTGGACAGGCTGTGAAAGACCAGGCAGCGGCGGTAGTGTTCGCGTCCCATGGCGGCGCTGGCGGCCAGCAGACCCGGGGGGGGCTCGTCTTCGTCGGGGTAGATCTCGGAATAGCACTCGTCGGCGGCGATGATGAAGTCGTAACGTTCGGCCAGCCCGATCAATTCTTGCAGGTAGGCCTGGGGCATCACCGCGCCGGTGGGATTGCCCGGCGAGCAGAGATAGATGAGCTGACACTCCCGCCACACCGTCTCGGGCACGGTCTCCAGCCGGGGAAGGTAGCCGTGTTCGGGCAGGCAATCCATATAATAAGGAGCGGCGCCCGCTAGCAGCGCCGCGCCCTCGTAGATCTGGTAGAAGGGGTTGGGCATCAGCACCCGGGCCTGGCGGCTGCGGTCGATCACCGCCTGGGCAACGGCGAACAGGGCCTCGCGGGTGCCATTGACCGGCAATACGTGGCGCTCGGCGTCGATGCTGTGCGCGGGCAGGGCGAAGCGCTGGATCAGCCAATGGGCGATGGCCTGGCGCAGGGCCTGGCCGCCCCGGGTCAGGGGGTAGGCCGCCAGTTCCGGCAAGTGCGCCGCCAGGGTCTCCAGTACGAAGTTTGGCGCCGGGTGTTTGGGCTCGCCGATGGAAAGCACAATGGGGGGCTTGTCTGCCGCCTCCACCCCGGTCTTGAGCGCGTTCAGGCGTGCAAAGGGATAGGGTTGCAGGCGGTCGAGATCGGGGTTCATGGATGTTATGGGTATTGAGTCGAGCGGCGTAGTATAGGTCAAAGCCCGGTGCGAGCCAAATCCGTGGGGTGACGAGAATCCCATCATATCAAAGGGGTCAGAGTAAATGATTTCCTGCCCATGGCAAGGTCATCGCGGCGCGCCCAGCTCACCAACAACGCAAGTGGATGAGAGCCGAACGGCCATAAAAAATCAGCAATGGCGATATTGGCTGAAACATCAAGCAACTTGCACTGAGCATCCGGTTGGTGAAATGGCCGGGATATGCTCCATCTTTGCGCAAGGGGCTTGCCAAACGCCCCTTCTCGGTGCGTGTGTTTTAGAGTTTGTATAAATAAAGCTAATAAAATCAATTACAAATGAAATGGCCCGATGTGTGCAAGACAGGCCGAAACGACAACGAGCAGAGGGTATGGAATGTCTTATCTCGAACCGAACGAATTCGTCACCAAGATGGTGGACCAGGGGGAGGCCAAGGTCTTCATGTCTGCCAAGGACACCTTGATCCGCGCCTACATGGCTGGGGCCATCCTCGGCCTGGCGGCGGTCTTTGCCATCACCGTCGCCACCAAGACCGGCTCGCCCCTGGTGGGGGCGCTGCTCTTCCCGGTGGGCTTCATCATGCTCTATCTGATGAAGTTCGATCTCCTCACCGGCGTCTTCACCCTGGTGCCCCTGGCCCTGCTGGACCGGCGCCCGGGGGTCACCCTAGGCGGCGTGCTGCGCAACTGGGGGCTGGTCTTCATCGGCAATTTCGCCGGTTCCATCACCACCGCCTTCCTCATCTCCTTCATCCTCACCTATGGCTACAACACCGATGGTGGCGAGATCGCCACCAAGGTGGCCCACATCGGCGAGGCGCGTACCCTGGGCTATTCCGCCTACGGTACCGAGGGCTGGTTCACCATCTTCATTCGCGGCATGTTGTGTAACTGGATGGTGTCCATGGGTGTGGTGGGCGCCATGATCTCCACCTCCGCCACCGGCAAGATGCTGGCCATGTGGATGCCCATCATGCTGTTTTTCTTCATGGGCTTCGAGCATTCCATCGTGAATATGTTTCTGTTCCCCTTCTCCATGATCATGGGTGGGGACTTCACCTTCATGGACTACATCATCTGGAACGAGTTGCCCACGGTGTTGGGCAACCTGGTGGGCGGCCTGGTTTTGGTAGGCCTGCCGTTGTACTACACCCACGTGCGCACCAGCGCCGAGCGCAAGCGCAAGGCCGAGCGCGCCGGCGCTGCCAACACGGTGGAGATCACCCGCTGATTCCGGCCAAGCGAAAGGCGGCCCACCCGGGCCGCCCCTTTTCGTGAACGCCATGCCCCGTTCCCTGCGCGTTCGCCTCGGGCAATACACCCATCCCGGGCCCAAGCCCGTCAACCAGGATTTCCACGGTGCCGTGGTCCCGGAAGGGGCCCTGCTGGAGACCAAGGGCGTGGCCCTGGCCCTGGCCGACGGTATCAGCAGCAGTGACGTCGCCCACATCGCCAGCGAGAGCGCCGTCAAGGGCTTTCTCACCGACTACTACGCCACCCCCGAGACCTGGTCCACCAAGACCTCCGCCTTGAAGGTCATCCAGGGCATCAACGCCTGGCTGCACATGCAGACCCGTAACGGCGCCTCCCGCTACGACCTGGACCGGGGCTATGTCTGCACTTTCACCGCCCTGGTGATCAAGGGCGCCACCGCGCACCTGTTCCACAGTGGCGATGCCCGTGCCTACCGCGTGGTGGCGGGTGGCCTGGAACAGCTCACCGAGGACCACCGCCGCTGGATTTCCCGCGAGCAGAGCTACCTGAGCCGTGCTCTGGGCATGGACGAGCACGTGGAGATCGACTACCTGGCCCTGACCGTGGAGGTGGGCGACACCTTTCTCCTGGCCACCGACGGCGTCTATGAACACCTCGCGGCGGACGAGATCCCGGCCATCCTGGCGGCCAGCGACGACGATCTGGAGCGTGCCGCCGAGCGTATCGTCCACCAGGCCCTGGAGCGGGGCAGCGACGACAACCTCACCCTGCAGATCCTGCGCATCGACGCCCTGCCCGACAGTGACCCGGCCGTCTTGCGCGAGGGGGCCGAGAGCCTCCCGTTTCCGCCGGAACTGCGCCCGGGGATGGCGTTCGACGGTTACCGCATCGAACGCGAACTGCACCACAGCAGCCGCAGCCACGTCTATCTGGCGGTGGACCTGGAGGCGCAGCGGCAAGTGGTTCTCAAGACGCCGTCCGTGGACCTGCGCGACGACCCGGCCTACCTGGAGCGCTTCGTCATGGAGGACTGGGTGGCGCGGCGCATCGACAACCCCCACGTGGTCCGCCCCTGGGTGCCGGCGCGCAAGAAACACTACCTCTACAACGCCAGTGAATACATCGACGGGCAATCCCTGGAACAATGGATGAAGGACCACCCCAAGCCAGACCTGGAGAGCGTGCGCGGCATCGTCGAACAGATCGCTCGCGGCCTGCAGGCCCTGCACCGGCAGGAGATCGTCCACCAGGACCTGCGCCCGCAGAACGTCCTCATCGACCGCCAGGGCACGGTCAAACTCATCGACCTGGGCTCCGCCCGCGTCGCCGGCGTCAGCGAGGCCCTGCCGCCGGACCGCCACCCCCACATCCTCGGCACCGTCCAGTACACCGCCCCCGAATACTTCCTCGGCGAACCCGGCAGCCCCCAGTCCGACCTCTATGCCCTCGCCGTCATCACCTACCAGATGCTCAGCGGCGGCCACCTCCCCTACGG
Organism: Gammaproteobacteria bacterium; assembly: GCA_015487785.1. GTDB lineage: Bacteria > Pseudomonadota > Gammaproteobacteria > S012-40 > S012-40 > S012-40. The sequence continues at coordinate 7,626 of WFPC01000032.1, forward strand.
TGCCCAGGCCGCCCGCGCCACCACCCTCGCCGCGCAACACAAACTCCGCTACCGCCCCCTGCGGGAACACCGCCCCGACATCCCCGCCTGGATCGACGAAACCCTACGCAAGGCCCTCCAACCGCGCCCGGAAAAACGCTACGCCGAACTGTCCGAATTCACCCACGACCTACGAAATCCCAACCCCGCCTACCTGCGCAAAGATCGCCCACCTCTCATCGAACGCAATCCCCTGCTGTTCTGGAAAACCCTCAGCCTCGTCCTCGCCCTCACCGTCATTGCTCTGTTGGGCCGTGAGGCTCTGAAATAGGGTTTTTGTTTGGGCTCAATAGAGAGGCACTACGTAGACTGCCGCGAGAGAGAATTTACAGCAGAATTGGGATTTGCCCCCCGAAGCGTGGATTTCCAAAATGACGGTCAAGGATGGCACAGAAACAGGGGTTTCACTGCTGTCCCATAAATTTTCATGAAAACCGCAGGCTTGCTTGAAGTTGTGGTGTCGAAGGCTCTGGCGATCCACCGGACAGCGGTTGTAGCAGGTCTCGGCGGTCGAACAGATTCGGCTGAAGCAGGCGCAGGATCTGCTGCATGCTCTGTCCGAGCTGGCTGACAAACTTGAGATAGGCTAGCAACAGATAGATACAAATGGCGATGCAGATCTGGGTCATGACGGCATTTCGGGAGGTACCCAGGAAGCTCTTAATCTTCAGATTCTGCTTGATTTACTTGAAGAACAGTTTGTTTTTTAATGGCTTTTGGCGATTTCATTGTGCCAAAACAAGTGGGTTTCAGGTCTTTTTTCATGCTCCATTTATGGGACAGCAGTGCAGAGGTTTGATATTGGATTGATTTGTTAATAAGTATTTGCTAATATATAGAGCGGGATTCCCGCCCGTCAAATAGACGAGTCGGCCTGTTCGGCTCACCACTGACTGGAGGAGCCAAATCATGGCCGTTACCGAACTCAATCAGAACAATTTCGAGCAGACGCTTTCCCAGCATGATTTTGTGATTCTCGATTTCTGGGCTCCATGGTGCGGTCCCTGCCAGTCCTTCGCTCCCGTATTCGAGTCGGTGGCGCAAAAGCATCCGGACATTCTCTTCGCCAAGGTCAA
>WFPC01000033.1 GCA_015487785.1 Gammaproteobacteria bacterium
ACCAGGACGTGTTCGCCAACATCGTCGGCGGCGTGCGCGTCACCGAGACCGCCGCTGACCTGCCGCTCTTGCTGGCCATGCTGTCGAGCTTTCGCGACCGGCCACTGCCGCACGACCTGGTGGCCTTCGGCGAGATCGGCCTGGCCGGCGAGATCCGCCCGGTTCCGAACGGCGAGGAACGCCTGCGCGAGGCCGCCAAGCACGGCTTCCGCCGCGCCCTGGTGCCCAGGGCCAACGCCCCGCGCAAGCCCATCCCGGGCATGCAGGTGACGCCGCTGTCGCGCGTCGCCGAGATCCTGGAACAGGCCTGAAGCCGGGAAAGGCCCCGAATCCTTCAGGGTTGCAGCACCGGACATGGGCACTAGAATCAACAACGGGAACACTTGATCGACCACGGGAACCACCCCGCATTGCCGGCCTGGCCGCCCCCTGCCGAAATGAAGGACGAACCCCTGCACCTGAAACCCGACCAGATCGACCAGCTCCTCGCCAGCCTGCACGACTTCCATCGCAGCTACGGTGCCCTGGAACAGTTGCTCGACGAAGACCGCGAGGCCCTGTTGCTGGATGGTTTCCGCCGCTTTCTGGAACACTTCCTCGAGGAGCGTAGCGAAGGCGACGAGGCCGCCCGCCGGTTGGCCCGGGAGTACTTTGCCGCCGACCTGCCCTTCGTGCTGCTGATGGGCGGCTTCAACCACATCAAGAGCAGCCTCATCGACCTGGTGGCCGGCAACACCCTGGAGCCGCTGGCGCACTTCCGCGAGATCGACGCCATCTTCGAACACGCCAAGCGCGAGACGGCACGCCATTACCTGATCGAAGAGGCTGGCCGCCCCGTGGCCCTGCCCGAGGCCGCGATCCGAGACAAGACTCTGATCCGTCTCGCCACGGAGTGGATGGATCAACTGCGCAAGGCCATTCGCGACGACCTTTCGCAATTCCCCCTGGAACCTGCCGAGGACAGTGCTTTCGCCCACGCCCTGCGCTACCCGGAAAGCCTGCTCATCTGCCTCGACCTGAAGATCTGCGACCAGATCATGGAGGAACATCGCAGCATCGTGCAGCAGGCCAGCCTGCTCTATGCCATGCTGCGCGCGCAGCGCCACGAACAGGCCTACCTTGCGTTTCAGGAGGTGCAGCGCAAGTTCACCCACCTGCTCAACCTGCTCGGCCTGCTCTACTTCGAGAGCCAGACCAACCGCATCAACCGCTTCTTCGGCTTCATGCAGGCGGTGCTGTACCTGCCGGGCGAGAAGGTGTTCTGCGTGCTCAACCTGCGCCAGCTCGGCAAACTCAACGCCCTGTACGGCAACGAGGCGGGCAACCAGGCACTGGAACGGGTCGAGGCTGTCCTGCAGGCGGTCTGCGAGGCCCATCGCGAGTGGCTGGTGTACACCCGCGGCATCGCCGGCGACTTCTACCTGTTCGGCATGAATCGGGGACCGGACGACATGGCCGCCGTCCTGCAGGAGCTCGGCGAGCGCCTGCCACAGCAGCTCAATGGCATGGCGCTGGAACTTGGCCTGCGCCATCACGGCATCGAACTCACCGGCGTCAACGAACTCACCACCGAGAACATGCACCTGCTGGTGGAATACCTGAACGGTCTGGCTCGGGAACAGGGCGATGGCATCGATCGGGGCGAGGACGCCGTCAGCGCCATGTTCGACTGGATGCGCGGGCGCTACCGGCGCATCCTCGACCTGCGCGAAAAGCTCACCGAGGACGCCACCGACATCTTCATCCAGCCGCTGGTGACCCTGAAGCGGCGGGAGGAGATCCATGCCTTCGAGGTGCTGGGGCGCTTCCGCGAGGGCGACGGACACATCAGTGCCGGGCTGTTCATCGACGACATCATCGACATGGGGCTGATCGTCGAGTTCGACCGCCTGATCCTGCGTCGCCTGGCGCACCAGGCCGGGGAACTGGCACGCATCACCCGACGCCTGTTCATCAATGTCTCAGCCACCTCGCTGCAGGATCCCGACTACCTGCGGGAACTCGCCACCCTGCTCGAGGGGCCGCTGGCCGGATTCGACGTGGTGCTGGAGCTGACCGAGCAGACCCTGCTCGAGGCACGCGAGCTGGTGCTCGACCTGCACCGCCGTCACGGGCTGGTGTTTGCCATCGACGACTTCGGTACCGGCTTCTCCTCCCTGCAGACGGTCATCGAACTGGCCCTGGAGGGCGGCGTGCGTTACCTCAAGCTGGATGGTTCCCTGACGCGAAGCGTCATCACCCATGAGGCCAGCGAACGCATCATGCGCATCACCCGTCAGATGGCCAGTGAACTGCAGCTGGAGACCGTGGCCGAGATGCTGGAGACAGTAGAACAGCGTGAACGGGTGCGCGACATCGGCATCGACCTGGGCCAGGGCTACCTGCTCGGCGTGCCCGATCCGGTCGGCGTGTGGCAGGGCAAGCTCAATTACATGGAATCGATGCGCAGTCGCGACCGGGAACCCGGCTTCGCCTATTGAGCCGCCCTGTTAGCAACAAATAGAACTGTCCGGTTTAGTAGCACATAAACTGTCCGCCTTTGGAGTGTGTCTAAGTTGTTGGGAAAGCGGGGAGGCGGACGTTGTCCCCGTCTTCCTGTTCAGGTGACACCAGTGTCCCATCCGGGGCATAGGTAGCCAGCTTTCTGGGCCCATGAAAGAGGGCCAGGGTGCCATCGGGGTAGCGATGGACCCGGACCTTGGCCTTGACGTAGTGGGCCCTGCAGGGGGAGGGTGGGATCTGCAGGGCCTTGCCCTGGAAGTGGACACAGTTGTCTCGGCCCACAGTGCGCTCGAAGCGCTCACAGAGGATGTCGTCGAGTCCCTCGCCGATGAAGGGGACGAAAGCAGATTTCTCGACGGCGGGCGCGACGGAGAACTCGCGGTTGAAGGCAGGCATGTAGTGTTTCCGGAGGTAGTCGTTGGCAGCCTCCATGGTAGTGATGCCGGCGGCGGCCAGCTCCTTGGGGAGACGGGCCTGATGGGTGGCGAACATGCGCTCACAGCGTCCCCGAGCCTCCGGGGAATAGGCGGGGATCATCTCGATGCCGAGCTGGGCCATGGCGCGTCCGAACTGGGTGGGGCGGTCCTTGTCGACCTTGCTGCCGGCCTTGGGGGTATGCCAGTAGTGGCTGCCGCGGTCGGTGTAGAGGGTGGACGGCAGGCCATGTTGGATGATGACTTCCCGCATGGCCCGGAAGCTGGAAGCGGTGCCTTCCTCCTCGACGAAGAACATGGAGTAGTGCTCGGAGGTGGCATCGTCGAGGGTGATGATGAGGTCCCAGTACTGGCCGGGCACCCACTGATGGGTGGAGCCGTCCTGATGGAGCATCATGCCCCGCATGGGCGCCCGCTTGCGGCGCCTGCGGTGCTTGCCGCGGCTGGGGGCCTTCTTGACCAGGCCGGCAGCCTGTAGGGTGTTGCGAACCCAGGTGTAGCTGCGGGTGCCGTTGTGACGGTCGCGGTAGAAGCTGTAGAAGTGCTTGATGGACCAGCCGTCGTAGCGCTCCTTGTAGAGGGCCTCCAGCCGCAGGACCTCGTCGGTGGGGGCCTTGCGGTGAGAGGCTTGGGCGAGGCGCTTGTCGATCAGGCCATCGAGGCCGGCCTCCTCGTAGCGGTTGACGTAGCGGCGGAAGGTCCGCTCGTGGACCCCCAGCAGCCGGGCGGCCTCTTCCTGGGTCAGGCGTCGCTCGGTCCAGGCACTGTAGACTTCCTCGAATCGCATTTTCCGGATCTCCTGTAGCAGTTCTGTCCGTCTCATGGCGTACCTCCTCGGTCACCATGAAACCGGACAAATCGCGTGCTACAAGTCCGGACAGTTTATTTGCT
>WFPC01000034.1 GCA_015487785.1 Gammaproteobacteria bacterium
CCATGGTCTGGAGCCCTTGGGTCTTGATGGTCACGATCATCCTCCGATGATCCCAGAACCCGACCCCGTTCAGGCTCACTTCTCGTTGGAATCACGCCCGCCCTTCAGGCTCATGTGTCATTGGAAGAGGCTTTGCCTTGACGGCGGGGGCCGTTCTATTGTTAACTCGGCAATATAGTATTAACCCGGCAACAATATTGTGTTCAGGGCTACAGCGTCCTCCAGATCAAGGCGTCACTCGCCGGCCATGGTGGCGCCATGGACAAGAGTGATATTGACCACCGGGTTTCTGTAACGCCCCCACACCTTGCGAAGGAGGCCCCATGAAGGCACATCGACTCATCACGGCCATCGGCCTGGTACTGGCGGCCGAAACCGCGTCCGCGGCCTGCGGCGCGCCCTCGGTACAGGTTACCGGCGCCACCAACCTCGACAGCCTGCTCAGCGGCAATACCGTCTGCGTCGGCAACCCGCCCACCTGGAACTGGCAGGAAGAGCATCACCCCGGCGGCGCGCTGGTAGACTACAAGCGCGGCCCCGGGCACCCGGTGGATCCCACCAAGCAGGTGGGTAGCTGGCAAATCAGTGGCGACAACGTGGTCTATACCTATAATGGCGGTGGCAGTTTTGGTTTCCAGATCTGGAACAACGGTGACGGCAGCTACAGTTTCTGTGGCATCATCGGCACCGGCAACCAGATCGATGCCATCATCAAGCCGGGCACGGGCAGCGGCTGTGGCGGCGCTCCCTTGTAAGGCAGCCTAAAGTTTCGCCCCGGGCTTCCGTTAGCCAGGCAAGTGCCAATACAGGACACTGGGGAGACGAGCTCCCGTATACATCATGGAAATCCTGGAATCGATCGTCGAGGTCACCGCCCAGCGTGACCGGGAATCGCTGGAAGCCAGCCTGGTAATGGCCTTGGCCGAACTGGTGGAGGCCGACAGCATTCGCCTGTTCAACGTGCGCCAGGATGCCACGGGCATCACCCTCGTCACCTCCGTCGACTACCAAGTGGCCACGCAGAAACTCCGTGACGAACCCAAGCCCGAACAGCCCCTGGCCGACGACCCGCTGCTGCAACAGGTCTATCAGGACAAGGCCAGCCGGTTCTTTGCCGAGCAACGGCGCTACGTCCAGCCGGTGGTCAATGAACTGGACCAGGTCATCGCCCTGCTGGATCTCAGCGGCAGCAAGGAAATCCCTCCCGACGCCCGACTCGACATCCTGCTCAAGATCTACCTCAACTACCTGCGCCTGATCGAGGAGAGCACCCGCGACACCCTCACCGGCCTGCTCAACCGCAAGACCTTCGACACCTGCCTGCACCAGATCCTGCAACGACAGAAACAGGAAGCCCTCAAGCAACAGCAGGACAACGACCGCCGCCACTCGGCGCAGCAGCACGGACACTGGCTGGCGGTGGCCGACATCGATCACTTCAAGCACATCAACGACACCTTCGGCCATCTGTTCGGCGACGAGGTACTGGTCCTGATCACCCGCATCATGTGCGACACCCTGCGCACCACCGACAAGCTGTTCCGCTTCGGCGGCGAGGAATTCATCATCCTGCTCACCGCCGACAATGCCCGGGGAGCGGCCACGGCCTTCGAGCGCCTGCGCCAGAAAGTGGCCGACTATCCCTTTCCCCAACTCGATCGGGTCACCATCAGTCTTGGCTTCGTGCGTGTGGGCGCCCAAGACGTGCCCGCCACCGTGGTGGGACATGCCGACCAGGCGCTCTACTACGCCAAGGAACATGGCCGCAATCAGGTCTGTAGTTACGACGAGCTGGTGGCCGCGGGCAAGCTCACCGCAGACAAGGACACACTGGACGAAGCCGACGTGGAACTGTTTTGAGCCCTGGCCGTGCTTGCCGTCACCGGCCCATGCCGATATAATTTCGCCCTTCCTGCCGGGGTGGCGAAACTGGTAGACGCGCTGGACTCAAAATCCAGTGGTGGCAACACCGTGTCGGTTCGAATCCGACCCTCGGTACCAATCTTGCTAGGGGCCTCGTCCGTGGCCCCTTTCCCTTTCGCCAGTTTTTCACACGGAAGACAATAGGAAAACGCACTCCCGAACGGCGCACAACAACTCCAACAGCAAAGGCAGACACCATGACAGGCACCCGTTTCTCGCTCGAAGTCCAACCCAGCATCCCCGCCCGTCTGCACCGGCTCAGCGAGCTGGCCAACGATCTCATGTACAGTTGGGAACCCAAGATCATTAGACTGTTCGAGCGCCTCGACGGAGCACTGTGGAAAGCATGCGGCCACAACCCCAAGGTGTTCCTGCGCCGGGTCTCTCAACAACGACTGGATCAGGCCGCGCAGGACCGTATCTTCCTGGAAGACTACGACCGCGCCATTTCCATCTACGACAACTACCAGCAGGCCAAGACCCATCCCGCGGTGGAGGCCCAGCTCGCCCCGGGTGAAGAGCTGGTGGCCTATTTCTGTGCCGAATTCGGTTTCCATGAAAGCCTGCCCATCTACTCCGGTGGCCTGGGGATTCTGGCCGGCGACCACTGCAAGGCCGCCAGCGATCTGGCGGTGCCCTTCGTGGGCGTGGGCCTGCTCTACCGCCAGGGCTATTTCACCCAGACCATCGACAATCACGGCAATCAACTGGCACACTACACCCCCACCCGGTTCGAGGATCTGCCGGTCAGCCCCGCGGTGGACGCCAACGGACACGAGATCCGCGTACAGGTCAGGATCCAGGACCGCGAGGTCCACTTGCGGGTATGGGAAGTCCAGGCCGGACACATTCGCCTCTACCTGCTCGACAGCGACCTGCCCGACAACTCGGAACACGACCGGCGCATCACCTATCAACTCTACGGCGGTGACAAAACCACCCGCATCCAGCAGGAAATCGTGCTGGGCATCGGCGGCACCCGCGCCCTGCGCGCGCTGGGCCTCAAACCCACGGTATGGCATATCAACGAGGGCCATGCCGCCTTCCAGATACTGGAACGCTGCCGCGAATACGTCGCCGATGGCCTGGATTTCGCCAGCGCCCTGGAACTCACCGCCGGCGCCACCGTTTTTACCACCCACACGCCAGTACCCGCGGGGCACGATATCTTTCCCCATGCCCTGTTACTGGAACACCTGCACTGGCTCGCCGCCGAGCTGGACATCAGCGAGGAACAGCTACTGGCCCTGGGCGCCTTTCCCGGCGAGGGCTTCAACCAGACCGCCCTGGCCCTGCGTGGCTCACGCTTCCACAACGGCGTCAGCGCCATTCATGGCCGCGTGGCCTCGGAAATGGAACGCTACGTGTGGCCGGAAATCCCGCCGGAAGAAAACCCCATGCAGCACGTCACCAACGGCGTGCATGTGGCCACGTTCCTGGCACCGGACTGGGTCACCCTGTTCAACATGCGCATCGGCGCCGAATGGCGCAGTGAACTGCGCAATCCCGACTACTGGGAACGCATCGACGATATCCCCAATCATGTCTACTGGAGCGTGCATCAATCGCTGAAACTGGAGCTTTTCGATCACCTGCGCCACCGCCTGTATCGCCAGCATCGGCGCAACGGCTGCAGCGAGGCCCAGATCGAGCGCCTGACCAAATACATCGACCCCCAGGACACCGACGTGCTGGTGGTGGGCTTCGCCCGTCGCTTCGCCACCTACAAGCGCGCCACTCTGCTGTTTTCCGATCGCGAACGCCTCAAGCGCATCCTCAACAACCCCAGCAGCCCGGTGATCTTCATTTTCGCCGGCAAGGCCCATCCGCTGGACCAACCGGGCCAAGATCTGATTCGCACCATTCATCACTATTCCCGCGACCCGGAGTTCGAAGGCAAGATCATACTCGCCGAAGGCTACGACATCGAAATGGCCCGCCATCTGGTCTCCGGGGTGGATGTCTGGCTCAACAACCCGGAATATCCCATGGAAGCCAGCGGCACCTCGGGAGAAAAGGCAGGCCTCAACGGCGTGATCAATCTCAGTGTGCTCGACGGCTGGTGGGGCGAGGGCTACAACGGCGAGAACGGCTGGGCCATCAAACCCCATGGCGCCGAGTTCGACCCCGCGTTTCGCGATCACCAGGAAGGCCAGGACCTGTTCAACATTCTGGAGAACCAAGTCATCCCGCTGTTTTTCAACCGCCATGGCAACAACCGCAATCCGCACGACCGGCGCAGCTACGACCGCCCCAAGAACGGCTTCTCCGACGACTGGGTCAAGATGTCCAAGGCGTCCATGAAAAGCATCATCCCGCGCTTCAATTCCGAACGCATGGTGATGGACTACGTGAACCAGCTCTACAGCCGGGCCGCCCGCCAGGGCCGGCACCTCGCCCAGGACAACCGACAACCGGCGCGCCAACTGGCGGCCTGGAAGGAAAAGGTTCGCCACTGCTGGCCACGGGTCCATTTCTATCGCCTGGAAGAGCATCCCGCCACCAGCGTACCCGCCGGCGAACATTACCCCATACGGGTGGCGGTGCATCTCGACGGCCTGGAGCCCAGCGATGTGATCGTGGAATGCGTCATCGAAAGCGGCGACGATATCTCCGGCTACCACATCTGCGACACCCAGGCCTTTCGCCCCACCGGCGAAAAGCAAGGCGACGACACCGTCTACCAGCTCGATCTGAAACCCTCGTTACCCGGCCTGCAGCACTACCGCATTCGCATCTACCCTTACCATTCGCTGCTGAGTCATCGCTTCGAGACCGGTTTCATGCGCTGGCTATAGGCGGTCATAGCAAGCCACCACTTGGCGCAGGCGCTCCTCCAGCCCCGGCTCGAACTGCGACCACCGAAAGCGCCAACACCAATTGTCCTGCTGAGTACCGGGCACATTCATGCGGTGGCGCCCATCCAGACCCAGTACGTCCTGCAAGGGCACGATGGCCCACTTGGCCACCGAGGCCAGCGCCTGGCGCAGCAGCATCCAGGGCATGGCCTCGCGGGGATGACCGAAATAGGCATACACCCGTTCCCGCTGCGCCTCGTTCAGGCCCTCGAACCAGCCCAGGGTGGTATCGTTGTCGTGGGTGCCGGTATAGACCACCGCATTGGCCTCATGGTGATGAGGAAGATAGGGATTCTCGGCCCCCCCATCGAAAGCGAACTGCAGGATTTTCATACCCGGCAAGTGGAAACTCCGGCGCAAGCGTTCCACCGCCTCGGTGATGAACCCCAGATCCTCCGCCACCAGGGGAAGCCGATCTCCCAAGGCGGCCTGCAAGGCATGGAAGAACGCCTCTCCCGGCCCTGGCACCCAGCGCCCGTTGACAGCGGTTTCCTCGTTGGCGGGAATCTCCCAGTAGGCCTCGAAGCCACGGAAATGATCAATGCGCACACAATCAAACAGGACCAGTTGTCCCTTGATGCGCTCGACCCACCAGGCATAGTCTTCCTCGGCCAGACGCGCCCAGTCGTACAGCGGATTGCCCCAGCGCTGGCCGGTGGCGGAAAAGTAATCCGGCGGCACGCCGGCCACCACCGTGGGCTGGCCATGTTCATCGAGCTGGAAATAATCGCGCCGGGCCCACACGTCGGCGCTGTCGTGGGCCACGAAAATGGGCAGGTCCCCCATCAACAACACGCCCCGCTGGTTGGCATAATGACGCAGACGGCTCCACTGATGAAAGAACAGGAATTGCTCGAACAGAACCTGGCGATAATCCATCGCCAGTTCTTCACGGGCCCGAACCAGCGCCGCGGGCTCACGGTCGCGCAGGGGCGCGGGCCAGTCCCACCAGCCACATTGGCGGTAACGCTGCTTGAGGGCCTGGAACAGGGCATAGTCTTCCAGCCATCCGGCCTCGCGGGCAATGAACTCACCCAGGCGCCGCTGCCAACTCTCATCGGCCCGGGCCTCGAAACCCGCGCGGGCACGACGCAGGGCCTGGGCATGATCCTCGCCGGGCTCGTCCAGCCAACCCTGCTCCACCAGCTCGGCCAGATCGATCAATTCGGGATTGCCCGCATGCACCGAAAGCCCCTGGTAGGGTGAACGATCGTGATGGGTCGGGCCCAGCGGCAGAACCTGCCACAGGCTCATGCCGCTGGCATGCAGGAACTCCACGAAACGGTAGGCATCTTCACCCAGGGTACCACTGGGCAGGGAGGTGGGATGCAGCAGAATGCCGGCACGCCGGCGCCCGTCCCAACCGGTTTTACACTCAACCATCTCCTTCCTGCCCACGCCGCATGACGCCGCCGACCGCTGGCGTACCCCCTCCCTGGCTGAGCACCCGGTCCAGTACCGCCGGCGCTTCCACCCCCATCAACCGGTAGAGCTTGCGCAGGTGGGTGCGATATAGACGTTCGAAATCACGCACCGACTCCGCCGGGTTGTAGTCGCCAAACCACCAGAACCAGTCCGAGCCTTCACAAATGCCCAACTGGTGCGTGGCCTTTTCCAGGGCCTTGCCCTTGAGCCGCCCCCGCGCCACTTGCTCGTCGAACACGCGCTTTGCCTCGCACAGCAAGTCCCAGGCCTGGTTCTTGTCAGGATCACCGATCCAGGTGGAGAAGGTACCGTAGACCCAACTACCGGCCACCAGCTTCTCCAGGCTTACGCTATCCTTGCCTTGATCGAGAAAATCACTGAAGGTGACCATGCGCAGGCGTGGATGATCCACCAGCTTCTGATACAGGCCGGTGAGAAAGTAGAAAGCATTCTCGGGATAGTATTCCCAGGCATTCTCGCCATCGAGGATGATGGACACCACGCGGTTGTCGGCGCCATCACAGGCATCGGCAATATTCTCCAGGTGATGCAGCAGATTGTTCACCGCATCGTCGGCATGCCAGTCGGAATAAGTAAAGCCTATCAGATCCGACAGGCCATCATCGCGGAAAAAAAGCCGCGGCCGCCGCGCACCCAGCCGGTAACTGCGATGGATGCACCCCCCCTCCAGTCGCTGCTTCAATTCCGGCGCCTGCTCGAGGCTCTTGCGCAATACGCTTTCGCCGGTGGCCAGCCACTCGATCTGAAACTGCTCACACAAGGCCACCACGTCCGCGCTCACCGCGCCCTCGGAGGGCCAACAGCCTCGCGGACGAAAACCGAAGTAGCGATGAAACACATCCAGCCCCTGCTGCATATGCCAATGAGCCCGCTCATCGCCGCCAGGATAGGCCGGCGTCTGCGGCAGGCTCACCTGGGGCATGGCCTCGGTGGCGCTGCGAAAGTCTTCCAGCAGGGGCAGGATGGGGTGCATATAGGGCGAAAAAGACAGCTCGATCTGTCCCTGCTCCGCCAGCACGCGATAACGGGGAATCACCTGTTCCAGCAACTCGGCCATCATTTCCAACAGCAGGCGGCGATCCTGCAGACTGAAGCAGCGCCGGCGCTTCATCAAGGCCTTGAGTCGCGGTTCCTTGCGTCGCTCGGTCTCGGCGAACCAGGCCAAGTGGTACCACACCAGCAGGTCGGCGAAGAACTGGGGGTCGAAATAAATGACTTCCTCGGGATTGTCCAACACCCAGCGCGCCATGCGCGCCAGCTTGTCATAGGCGGGGTAACGCTGGATCAGGCGCTTTTCATTGGCGCGCAGACAGGCCTTGATAATCTGCAGGCGCGTCTCGCTATCGTCATCCACCTGCTCGGCGGCCAGGGCCGCCAGCAAGGGGTCGCTGATGGGCACCCCATTATCGATGAAGGCGCGCAATTGCCGCGCATAATCGTCGATCTGTTCCAGCAGAACCGGTGTGAAATTCACCACCACGCGGGCCTTGGGCTGCATCTCCAGGTAGGCCACCATGTCCACATAGTCCTTGATGGCATGCAGATAGGTCCAGGGCAGTTGATATTCACCGGTTTCGGCATCGCGATAATGGGGCTGATGCATGTGCCACATCAACACCACCGGCAAAACATTAGCGGACATGATGACGCTCTTGTCCCAGCATTTCCGGCGTCACCAGCACCACGCCTCCCGGGCTGACGTGGAAACGTTCGGCATCGCGCGCCAGGTCTTCACCGATCACCATGCCATCGGGCACCTCGCAGCCCTTGTCCAGGATCACTTTCTTCAAACGGCAGTGTCGTCCGATCTTGACATCGGGCAACACCACGGAGTCTTCCACCGTACTGTAGGAACGCACCACCACATTGGAAAACAGCAATGAATGACGCACACAACCGCCGGAGATGATACAACCACCGGAGACCATGGAGTCCACCGCCATGCCACGGCGATCGTCGTCATCGAAGATGAACTTGGCCGGTGGCAGTTGTGCCTGATAGGTCCAGATGGGCCACTCGGTATCATAGAGGTTCAGTTCCGGCGTCACCCCGATCAGTTCCAGGTTGGCCGCCCAGAAGGAATCCACCGTGCCCACATCGCGCCAATAGGCCTGGCGATTGTTTTTCTCATCGCGAAACGGATAGGCGAACACCCGGTAGTCGGAGATCAGGCCGGGAATGATGTCCTTGCCGAAATCCCGCGTGGAGCCCAGGGTATCGGCATCCTTGATCAGTTGCTCATAGAGAAAACCGGGATTGAATACATAGATGCCCATGGAGGCCAACGCGGTATCCGGCTTGCCCGGCATGGGCTCGGGATGCTCGGGCTTCTCGGTGAAACGCACCACCCGACCATCGGTGTCGACACTCATCACACCAAAGGCCTTGGCCTCTTCCAGACCCACCTCGATGCAGCCCACGGTCATGTCGGCCTGGTTCTCCTCGTGGTAGGCCAGCATGGGGCCATAGTCCATCTTGTAGATGTGGTCGCCGGCCAGAATCAGGATGTGTCCCGGCTTGTGCCGCCGGATGATGTCCAGATTCTGGTAGATGGCATCGGCGGTGCCGGCATACCAGGACGTTTCGATGCGCTGCTGGGCCGGCAGCAGTTCGACGAACTCGCCGAATTCCGCGCGCAGAAAACCCCAGCCCTGCTGGATGTGCCGGATGAGGGAATGGGACTTGTACTGGGTAACCACGGAGATGCGGCGAATGCCGGAATTGATACAGTTGGAGAGAGGAAAATCGATGATGCGAAACTTGCCCCCGAAGGGTACCGCCGGCTTGGAACGCCACTGGGTCAATTGTTTCAGACGGGTTCCTCGCCCGCCGGCCAGGATCAGGGCCACTGCATTGCGCGTCAACCGGCTGACATAACGGGACGATTGCGCCTCCATGATCGATCCTCCTGATACATGAATCAAAGCCTGCTCCATATCGCCAGTTCCACTATATCCTGCCACACGCAAGGGCGAAAGTGTTAATTCCGCTTTCGACGCAAAAAACGCTCGAACACACATTACTTGCGCAACACCCAATATGAATTACTATGGTGACAACAGGATGAACGAAACACGCACATGAATCAGACAAGCTCTTTGCCACCCGGCGCCGACAGAATCCTCGCCGCCCGGCATCACGACCCTTTCGAGGTGCTGGGCCGGCACCAACAGGACGACGACGTCATCATTCGCTGTTTTCTGCCCCGCGCCAAAAGCGTCACCCTGCTGGAAACCCAGCAGCCCCTGAGCCCTCTGGGCGATAGTGGCTTGTTCCAGTGGCGCGGCAAGGCCAGCGAGGCGCCTGCGCGCCATTACCGCCTGCACTGGCAGGACGCACACGGCAATACCTTCACCCACTACGACCCCTATTGTTTCCCGGCACAGATCGCCCCGTTCGATCTACACCTGTTCGGCGAGGGCAAGCACTGGCACGCCTATCGTTTCCTCGGCGCCAATCCCTGGCAGGTGGACGGTATCCAGGGCATGTTGTTCGCAACCTGGGCCCCCAATGCCGAGCGGGTCAGCGTGGTGGGCGATTTCAACCACTGGGACGGCCGCGTGCACCCCATGCGCAATCGTGGCCACAGCGGAGTATGGGAACTGTTCATCCCCGGCATCACCACCGGTGCCCTGTACAAGTTCGAAATCCGCAATCGCGACAGCGGCGCGGTCATGGTGAAGATCGATCCCTATGGCAAGCAATTCGAGCTTCGCCCCAACAGCGCGGCCCTCACCACCCAGACCCACTACCACTGGCAGGACCAGGAATGGATGGAACAGCGCAAGTCCCGCGACTGGCTGCATGCCCCCTGCGCCATCTACGAAGTCCATCTGGGTTCCTGGCAGCGCAACGAACAAGGCGGCTTTCTCGATTACCGTGAGCTGGCCGAGCGACTGGTGGCTCATGTAAAGCAACTGGGGTTCACCCACATCGAGCTGCTACCCATCACCGAACATCCGCTGGACGCCTCCTGGGGCTACCAGACCCTGGGCTACTTCGCACCCACCAGCCGCTTCGGCACAGCCGACGACTTTCGCCATTTCGTCGATCTCTGCCACCGCAACGGCATCGGCGTGATACTGGACTGGGTGCCGGCGCATTTCCCCAAGGATGCCCACGGTCTGGCCCGTTTCGATGGCACCGCCTTGTATGAGCACGAAGACCCGCGCCGTGGCGAACACAGCGACTGGGGCACCCTGATCTATAACTATGGCCGCCCCGAGGTGAAGAACTTCCTGCTCTCCAGCGCTTTCTACTGGCTGGAGGAATTCCATCTCGATGGCCTGCGGGTGGACGCGGTGGCCTCCATGCTCTACCTGGACTACTCGCGCCAGCCCGGTCAATGGCTACCCAACAAATATGGCGGTCGCGAAAACCTGGAAGCCATCGACTTCATTCGCGAGATGAACGAAGTCACCCACGGCGAACACCCCGGCACCGTGATCATGGCCGAGGAATCCACCGCCTGGCCCCAGGTATCCCGCCCCACATGGTTGGGCGGGTTGGGTTTCAGCATGAAATGGAACATGGGCTGGATGCACGACACCCTGGACTATTTCAGCCATGACCCCATCTATCGTTCCTATCATCACGACCGTCTCACCTTCGGCCTGCTGTATGCCTTCAGTGAAAACTTCGTGCTGCCCTTCTCCCACGACGAAGTGGTGCACGGCAAGGGCTCCCTGCGCGCACGGATGCCCGGCGACGAATGGCAGCAATTCGCCAACCTGCGCCTGCTGTTCAGTTACCTCTACAGCTATCCAGGAAAGAAATTGCTATTCATGGGTTGCGAGTTCGGCCAAAACGCGGAATGGAACTATGACAAGGCGCTGGACTGGCACCTGCTGCAATATCCCTTGAATCAGGGTCTGCAACAACTGGTAGCAGATCTGAACCGACTCTACCGCGAACTGCCGGCGCTGCATGCCCACGACTTCGAACCCCAGGGCTTCGAATGGATAGACTGCCACGACGCCAGCCAGTCCGTGATCAGCTACCTGCGCCAGGGTAACGGACAGATGCTGATCGTGGTGCTCAACTTCACCCCGCTGCCGCGCCGCGACTACCGTATCGGTGTGCCTCGTCCCGGACGCTACCGCGAAATACTCAATTCCGACTCGGCGCACTACGGTGGCAGCAACCTGGGCAATGGCGGCGAGTTGCACAGCGAACCGGTTCCCTGGATGGGGCGCGAACATTCCATCAGTCTCACCCTGCCTCCTCTGGCGGCACTGATCCTGCAACCGGCATGAGACACTCGCTCAAGTTACGCGCCCAGGCCGCGATAATGAAACACATGATCCGATATCAACAAGGAGCGTCACCGTGAACAACATCACCCGTCTTTCCATCGACAACGCCAACCTGTTCGACGACAGCATCGGCGATCACGGCATCTCGCGCGAAGCCATCGAAGCGCTTTCCCCCCGGCTCGATGCCCTGCGACAGAAGATCAAGGACTGGCTACACAGCAGCCAGCCCACCTTTCTCAACCTGCCGCACACTACCGACCTGGACAAGATCAAACGCCGGGGCCAGCGCATCGCCCGCGGTTTTCGGCGTACCGTGGTGTTCGGCATCGGCGGTTCTTCGCTGGGCGGCGAGATGCTGGTGCGCACCCTGGGCGACAAGCGCCCCATGAACAACGTTGATTTCTTCGATAACGTCGATCCCTCCACCCTGGTGGCACTGGAAGAGGTGGACTGGCGCGAAACCCTGCTGCTGGTGATCTCCAAGTCTGGCAACACTGCCGAGACCCTGAGCCAGTTCCTCACCATGCTGCCGGTGATGGAACACAACCTGGGGGATGAAAAAATCGCCGATCACGTGCTCATCATTACCGAGAATCGCGCCGGCGCGCTTTATGAACTGGCCCATCGTCTGGATATCGACGTAATCGAACACCCACCGGTGGGTGGGCGCTTCTCGGTGCTCTCGGTGGTGGGCCTGCTGCCCGCCTATATCGGCGGGGTGGACATCGACGGCGTGATGGAGGGTGCCCGCGCCATGGCCGAACGCTGCGCCAATAACGACATGCTGGAAAATCCAGCCTTCTGCAACGGCGCCGCCCAGTACCTCCACGCCGAGCGCGGCCGCACCATCAGCGTGGTCATGCCCTATGCCGACAACCTGCGCTTCGTAGTGGCCTGGTTCCGCCAGCTCTGGGCCGAGAGTCTGGGCAAGCTCGACGCCGAGGGCAACAACCGCGGCCTCACACCCACCGAGGCCCACGGCGTCACCGACCAGCACTCGCAACTGCAACTGCTGCTGGAGGGCCCCGACGACAAGCTGATCACCTTTCTGTCCGACCCTGGCTTTCGCTTCCGCGGCCGGCGCATTCCCATGCGTTTTCAGGACATTCCCGCCATCAAGCCACTGGCCGGTCATACCATCGGTGAACTGTTCGTCTCCGAGCTGATGGCCACCCGCACCACCCTGAGCCGTCGCGGCCGTCCCAACCGCACCCTGGCCCTGATGGAACGCGATGCCTATGCCCTGGGCGAGCTGATCATCCTGTTGGAAATGGAAACCGTGGTAGTGGCCGAGCTGATGGGCATCGATGCCTTCGACCAACCGGCGGTGGAAGAAAGCAAGGTTCTCACCCGCCAGTATCTGGGCGAGATCAACGTGCTCTCCAGCCTGATTTGAAGCCTCCCGCGCCACCAACGGACGACGCCCTGAGCTGCCGTCCCATCGGCGTCGTCCGTTCCTGCTTCAAGCAGAAATTCGGCATCCCGCGCCAGAGCGGTCTGGCCAGCGAGGCTCGCGCCACGCTGGAATTCCATCCCCCCTTCGATCGCGCCGAAGCCTTCGAAGGCCTGGATGCCTTCTCCCACATCTGGCTGCTGTTCTGGTTTCACCACAACCCGCCCGCGCGCCCCTGGAAGCCCACCGTGCGCCCCCCGCGCCTGGGCGGCAACACCCGGCGCGGCGTATTCGCCACTCGCTCGCCGTTCCGCCCCAACCCCATCGGACTTTCGGTGGTGGAACTGACGGCGGTGGAACGTCGCGATGGCCGGGTGCGCCTGCAACTCAAGGGCGTGGATCTGCTCGACGGCACCCCGGTGCTGGACGTCAAGCCCTACCTGCCCTATGTGGACCGCGTCGAACAAGCCCGCGGCGGCTTCGCCTCCGCTCCTCCCACCACTAGCCTCCCGGTGGAATTCACCCCCGCGGCCCAGGCCCGCCTGCGGCAACTGGAGCAACACCACCCCGGCCTGGAAATCCTGATTCGCCAGCTCCTGGCCAGCGATCCCCGCCCCGCCTACCGCCAAGGGGAAGATTCCAGCCACCAGGGCATGCGCCTGTACGACTTCGACCTGCGCTGGCAGGTATGCGATGGCCGGATCCTGGTCACCGAACTCGCAGACTATCGGCCCCAGAAAGGCCGCTAAATTCGCGGCTGTTGTGGTACTGCTCTGGAACGAAAGCCATAGCCATGGCCATGGCTGGAGCAAAAATGCTGCTGTTTCCCGGCTCCCTCGCTCTATCTCCAGGCTTGCGGCCGGCACGGACACCCTCCCTCAACCTTGCCCGCTTTCGTCGAAAGACGCCACGGTGCCAGCGCGGGCCTAAAGCCCTGCACATGGCATATACTATGGCCACCATGGCAGCAAGGGGCAGAACCATGCATGAACTCTTCACCCAACCGGGGCGCTGCGTGTTCCACGTGGCCGGTGGCCAGGAACACCCCGCCTGCTACCTGATCCAGGATCGGGAGGCCGGCGGCATCCTGGTCAATACCCCCCCCTTCGACAACAGCGTGCTCGAGCATCTGCAACAGGCCGGCGGCGTGGATCACATCTTTCTGCCCAGTCATCTCGGCGCCCTGGACCTGGACCGCTGGCGCGACCGCCTGCAGGCCCGCAGCCTGGCCTGGGAGGCCGAGCTGCGCCATATCGACGGTACGATCGACATCGGCATCGGCCGCAAGACTCGCCTCACCCGCACCATCGATTTCCTGCCCATGTCCGGTCGCACCGAGGGCAGTTGCGCTCTGCGCCTGCGTAATCTGCCGGGTGCCATTTTCTTCGGCCCCATCCTCAGCCCCGGTGCCTCCGGCTGGCCCGGCCTGCATGCCCGGGAGGACGACTATTCCTACGAGAACCGCCTGATCGGTGTACTGGGACTGCAGGATCTGAAATACGCCTATGCCTTCACCGACGTGTTCATACCGGGGCAGACCCGTTACGGCCCGGGCGCCGACCAGGCCATCCAGCGTGAACTGCAGGCCCTGCTGGCCGATTGAGCATGGACACCGCCACGCTCAGCGCCGACACCAGCCTGCCGGTCAGCCAGCTTCGCGGCGTTGGGCCCAAGATCGAGCAAAAACTGGCGCGCCTGGGCATTCACACGGTACAGGACGTGTTGTTTCACCTGCCCTACCGCTACCAGGACCGCACCCGCATCCATCCCATGGGCAGCCTGCGTCCCGGCCAGGAAGCCGTGATCCAGGGCGAGATCCTGCTGGCCCAGGTCCATCGCGGGCGCCGGCGTTCGCTGCTGGTACGCATCGCCGACGGCAGCGGCCAGCTCACCCTGCGGCTGTTCCATTTCTCCCGCCAGCAACAACAGGGCTTCGTGCGCGGCAAGACCATTCGCTGTTTCGGCGAGGTGCGCAGCGGCCCTGGCGGGCTGGAGATGACCCACCCCCGCTACCATATTGCCCCGGCCGAACAGATGCCTCCGCTGGACGATCATCTCACCCCGCTCTACCCCAGCACCGATGGCCTGCAACAAGCCCTGTGGCTGCGCCTGAGCGAGCAGGCACTGGCCCTGCTGGCACGCCGGCCCGAACTGGCGCCCGACTGGCTGCCGACGCCATGGCTGGCCGAACACAACCTGCCTCCCCTGCACCAAGCCCTGAAACTGCTGCACCGCCCCGGCCCGGAGCAGAATCCCCTGAGCCTGCTCGACGGCAGCCACCCCGCCCAACAGCGCCTGGCCCTGGAGGAGTTGCTCGCCCATCGCCTCAGCCTGCGCCGCTTTCGTCAGCAGGCCCGGCGCCAACCCGCCTGGCCCGTGGCGCCACCTGGCGCGCTGGCCGACCGTCTGCGCCAGCAGCTCCCCTTCGAACTCACCACCGCCCAGCAGCGAGTGATCGAGGAGATCCGGCGCGATCTCGCCCGCGACATTCCCATGCTGCGCCTGGTGCAAGGCGACGTGGGCAGCGGCAAGACCGTGGTCGCCGCCCTGGCCGCCCTGCACGTGGTGGAAGCCGGCGGCCAGGTGGCCTTGATGACCCCCACCGAGTTGCTGGCCGAACAACACCACACCACCCTCCAGCGCTGGCTGCAACCCCTGGGGGTGCGCCTGGGCGTGCTCACGGGCCGGCTCAAGGGCTCACCGCGCCGACAGGCCCTCGCGGCCCTGGCCGAGGGCGAGTTGGACATCGCCGTCGGCACCCATGCCCTGTTCCAGCAACAGGTGGCCTTCGCTCGCCTGACCCTGGTGATCATCGACGAACAACATCGTTTCGGCGTGCACCAGCGCCTGGCCCTGCGCCAGAAAGGCGCCCACCGTGGCCGTCTGCCCCATCAACTGGTAATGACCGCCACCCCCATTCCCCGCACCCTGGCCATGACCGCCTACGCCGACCTGGACGTATCGGTGATAGACCGACTCCCCGCCGGACGCCAACCGGTGACCACGGTGGTGTTACCCGAGCGCCGTCGCGACGAGGTGGTGGAACGGGTACGCCAGGCCGCCCTCGCCGGACGCCAGGTCTACTGGGTGTGCCCACTGATCGAGGAATCGGAACTGCTGGACGCCCAGGCGGCGGAAAACACCGCCGTCGCCCTGGCCCAGGCCCTGCCCGAACTGCGCGTGGACCTGGTGCACGGACGCATGAAAAGCGCGGAAAAGGAAGCGGTGATGGCGCGCTTCCTGGCTGGCGAGATCGATCTGCTGGTGGCCACCACGGTGATCGAGGTGGGGGTGGACGTGCCCCGCGCCAGCCTGATGATCATCGAGAACGCCGAACGCCTGGGCCTGTCGCAATTGCACCAGTTGCGCGGGCGGGTGGGCCGTGGCCGCGAACAGAGCACCTGCGTGCTGCTCTACCGCGCCGGTCTGTCGACGACCAGCCGCCAACGCCTGGCCATCATGCGCGAGACCAACGACGGCTTCAAGATCGCCCAGCGCGACCTGGAACTGCGCGGCCCCGGTGAACTGCTGGGCACCCGCCAGACCGGCCTGCTGAACCTGAAAGTGGCCGACCTCGGTCGCGATCAACACCTGCTGTCCCTGGCCGAGGAACTGGCGGAGTTGCTCTTTGCCCGTTATCCAGACAATATAGCCCCCCTGATCCGCCGCTGGCTGCCCCAGGGTCTGCGCTACGGCGAAGTATGAATCCGTGATACGAGACAGACAGTGAATGTTCCCCCCCGCAAGCCTTTCCAACCCCCGGCCTTTGCCCGTGAGCCCCAGTGGCAACCGGCCGATGGCTGGCACCTGCGCAGAACGCCTCGTGAGTTACATCCCTGGCTGATCAGCAAGGACTCACTCACACAACGCCTGATCAAAATCAGCGAAGGCCATTTCCGGGTTCAACTGCTGACCGCCGGCTGGCAGCGTCCTCTGCACAACGAGCGCCGCCTGCTGGGCCTGGGAAGCGATGAGTACGCCTTCGTGCGCCAGGTCTATCTGCTTGGTCGGGAACAGGTCTGGGTCTATGCCCGCAGCGTCATACCCCGCGCCACCGCCCAGGGACCGCTGAAATCCCTCACCCACCTGGGCACCCGTCCCCTGGGCGAGGTCTTGTTCACCAATCCACGTATTCGCCGCGGCCGGCTGCAAATCGCCCGCATCGCCCCCGGCCAGGCCATGTATAATGAGGCCAGTGGGCACGGTGAGCTGACCCGCTCGCCAGTATGGGGCCGACGCTCGCTGTTCTGGCTGCGACACGACCCCCTGCTGGTCAGCGAGATCTTCCTGCCGGCCATCCTGGAAAACTGAAACCATGGACACGCTTGCTCTCGATTTCAATCGTCGCCTGCGCGAATACGCCCTGTTGATGCGGCTGGACAAGCCCATCGGCACCCTGCTGCTGCTCTGGCCCACCCTCTGGGCCCTGTGGCTGGCCGCCGGCGGCATGCCCGAGCCGAAGATCCTGCTGGTCTTCGTGGGCGGAGTATTCCTGATGCGCTCGGCCGGCTGCGTGATCAACGATTTCGCCGACCGCAACATCGACGGCCATGTGCGCCGCACCCGTCAGCGCCCCCTGGCCGCCGGCCGGGTCGCGCCACGCGAGGCCCTGGCCCTGTTCGCCGGCCTTGTGCTTCTGGCCTTTACCCTGGTGCTGCTGCTCGATCCGCTGACCATCGCCCTGTCGCCGGTGGCGGTAATACTGGCGGCCAGTTATCCCTTCATGAAGCGCTACACCCACCTGCCCCAGGTCGTCCTGGGCACGGCCTTCGCCTGGGCCATCCCCATGGCCTTCGCCGCCGAGACAGGCACAGTGCCCGCACAGGCCTGGCTGCTGTTCGCCATCACCGTGATCTGGACCACCGCCTACGATACCCTCTATGCCATGGTGGATCGCGAGGACGACCTCAAGATCGGGGTCAAATCCACCGCCATCCTGTTCGGCCGCGCCGACCGCCTGATCGTCGGCCTGCTGCAGGCGGCCATGATCGCCGGCCTGCTCTGGCTGGGCGCGTGGCAACAATTGTCGCTGCCCTACTATCTGGGAGTGGGCGCAGCCGCAGCCCTGCTGATTCAGCAGCAATGGCTGATTCGCCGACGTGAAGCAGAACACTGTTTCCAGGCCTTTCTCGCCAACAACCGGGTAGGAATGGCAATTTTCGCGGGCATTTTTTTCCATTTTCTGTTCCAATAACGCCCTTTTACACGATGGGATTGCTATGTTTGCCCTGATCGACATCGCCCTGGTGGTCGCCGGCTTCGTGCTCCTGGTCTGGGGCGCGGACCGCTTCGTGTTCGGCGCCGCCGGCATGGCCCGCACCCTGGGCGTCTCCCCCCTGATCATCGGCCTGGTGATCGTGGGCTTCGGCACTTCGGCACCGGAAATCCTGGTGGGCGGCGTGGCGGCCTGGGCCGGCAACACCGGCCTGGCCATCGGCAACGCGCTGGGTTCCAATATCACCAACATCGGCCTGGTGCTGGGCACCACCGCCCTGATCTACCCGCTGTCGGTGCATTCCGACGTGCTGCGCCGCGAGTTCCCGGTCCTGTTGCTGGTCATGAGCCTGGTGGTGATGCTGTTTCTCGACGGCGAACTGGGCAGGCTCGACGGTATCCTGCTGCTGGTGGGCATGGGCACCTTTATCTATTGGATGGTCCATCTGGCCCGACAAAGTCGCACCGGCGATCCCATGACAGTGGAATTCGAACAGGAAATCCCCGCCCCCATTCCCCTGGGCAAGGCCATCTTCTGGCTGCTGCTGGGTCTGGTGGTCTTGCTGGTGGGCGCACGGCTGGTGGTCTTGGGCGCGGTCAGCATCGCCCAGGCCCTGGGTGTCAGCGACCTGGTCATCGGCCTGACCATCGTCGCCATCGGCACCAGCCTGCCGGAACTGGCCGCCACCCTGATGAGTGCCCACAAGGGTGAGGACGACCTGGCAGTGGGCAATATCATCGGTTCCAACCTGTTCAACCTGCTGGGAGTCCTGGGCGTGCCCGCGGCGATCAACCCGGCCGCGTTCGACATCCTGGTGATGACCCGCGACATGCCGGTGATGATCGTGCTCACCCTCGCACTCTACTTCATGGCCCGACAGCGCCGGGGCCAGGATGGCAACGGCCACATCGGCCGTTTCAAGGGAGGCATTCTCCTGGCCGGTTATTTGGGCTATCTTGGCGTACTGTACCAGACCACGGCCACTTGAAGCCGATCCATCATGAGGAGAGATACATGAGCACAGAAATCTTCGAGGCACAGAACATCAAATGCGGCGGTTGCGCCAGCAACATCGAGAACGGTCTCAAGGCCCTGGCCGGCGTGAACCAGGTCAGCGTGGACGTGGCCAGCGGCCGGGTGGAAGTGAGCGGCGACGGGCTCGACCGCGCCCAACTGGCCGCCAAGCTGGCTGAACTGGGCTACCCGGGAAAGGACTGACAGCATGACCATCACTCCCCCAGCCCGCCACCCCCC
>WFPC01000035.1 GCA_015487785.1 Gammaproteobacteria bacterium
CAGGTACCGCCGCACCAGGCCCTTGTCGGTCTTGCCGAGGCGCAGATAGCCCAGGCGCCGCAGCTCGCCGGCGATCCACTCATACAGGGCCTCGCGGGCCGGGACGTCGAAGTCGAGGGGATGGGTGCCTTCGAGGAAGGCGCGGATTTGCCCCATGGTCTGGAGCCCTTGGGTCTTGATGGTCACGATCATCCTCCGATGATCCCAGAACCCGACCCCGTTCAGGCTCACTTCTCGTTGGAATCACGCCCGCCCTTCAGGCTCATGTGTCATTGGAAGAGGCTACGCATTGCATCCCCCCGGCTAACTGAGTAGAATACCCACCCCCCGGAACCGCCCGTGCGGTTTCACTCCTTGCCTTACCGTCTTTGCGCGGAAGGCTGTTTAACTCGTAAGGAGCAACAATGAGACATTACGAAATCGTATTTCTGGTTCATCCCGATCAGAGTGACCAGGTTCCCAGCATGATCGAGCGCTATCGCGCCATGATCGAGGGTGATGGCGGCACTATCCATCGCCTGGAAGACTGGGGCCGTCGCCAGTTGGCCTATCCCATCCAGAAGATTCACAAGGCGCACTATGTGCTGATGAATGTCGAGTGCAGCGATACCGCTCTCGATGAGCTGACCAGCGCCTTCCGCTTCAACGACGCCGTGCTGCGCAATCTGGTGATTCGCCGCGAAGAGGCCATTGTGGAACCCTCACCCATCATGCAGGCCAAGGAAGAGAAATCCGACGGCGAGCGTGGTGGTCGTGGTGAGCGTAAGCCCGCTGCGGCAGCGGCTGCCGAGGCACCGGCTGCGGAAGCCAAAGAAGCCAGCCAGGCTGATTGATCAACCGCCTGCAACTGGCCGGAGCGGTGGCGCGGGCACCGGAGACGCGCCTCAACCCGGCGGGCATACCGCTGACGCGCTTCGCCCTGGATCATCATTCCGAGCAGGAGGAGGCCGGGCTCAGACGCCAGGTGCAATTGCGCATTACCGTGATGGCTACCGGTGACGAGCTGAGTCGCCGGGCGAGGTGCCTGCAAGTCGGCGAGCACGTCACAGTGACGGGATTCTTGCAGCGCACACTGACGCGCAACGGCCAGCCCCGCTTGGTATTGCATGCACAACAACTGACAACCGATTAGGAGAAGACCCCATGGCTCGTTATTTTCGTCGCAGAAAATTCTGCCGTTTCACCGCCGAAGGCGTGACCGAGATCGACTACAAGGATCTGGCCACCTTGCGCAACTACATCACCGAGAGTGGCAAGATCGTGCCCAGCCGGATCACCGGCACCAAGGCCAAGTACCAGCGGCAGTTGGCCACGGCCATCAAGCGCGCCCGATTCCTGGCCCTGCTGCCGTATACCGACAGCCACAAGGGCTGACGGTTTTTCATCCCTCCACAAGGAGCGTTCGCCCATGAAGGCGCTGGCCACATACATCATGCGTGGCCGCATGCAGGCGGTTCTGGCCAGCACGGCGTTTGCCGTGCTGTCGCTGTTGCTGCCGCCGTTGAGTTATCTCAGTGGCGCGGTGGTGGCCCTGGTCACCCTGCGCAAGGGGGCCGGCGAAGGGCTGCTGGTGGTCGTGGTTTCGGCGCTGGTGATGGGCCTGTTGGCCACGCTCAGCCTGGGTGGCCCCTTGCTGGCGGTGGTGTTTGCGGGGGTGGTCTGGTTGCCCATCCTGGTGCTGTCGGCCATTCTGCGCAGCACCGTGGCCATGCCCCTGGTGTTGCTGGTGGCGGCGCTCATCGCCGGCGGCGCGGTGGTCGCGGCCCATGCCTATCTGGGGGATACCGTGGCCTGGTGGCAACAGGTGCTGAACACCGTTCTGGGCCAGGCCATGACGCAGCAGGGGCTGGACGGCGACGCCATGCTCGCGGGCAGTGCCCGGATGATGACGGCCCTGATGGCCTCGGCCTTTTTCCTCAGCATGGTATTGAGCGTGTTCATCGGGCGCTGGTGGCAGGCCATGCTCTACAACCCTGGTGGCTTTGGCACCGAGTTCAAGGGGCTGCGCCTGGGCAAGAGCGGTGCCGTGCTGGGCGCATTGGTACTGCTGTGGTGGCTGTTGTCGCCGGGCATGGGCAGCCTGGCGGCGGATCTGGCCGCGGTGGTGCTGACATTGTTCAGCGTGCCGGGCCTGGCCCTGGTGCACGACTGGGTGAGCAAGAGCGGCGCCAACCTGGCCTGGCTGGTGGGGCTCTATATCCTGTTGGCCATAGCGCCCCAGTTGTTGATGATCCTGGCGCTGCTGGGTTTTGCCGACAGCGGCCTGAATCTGCGGCGTTATATAAAGGTTAAAGACTAACTCCGTCCCGAGACGACGGACGAAACGAAAGAGGTGGACCCATGGAAATCATTCTGCTGGAAAAAATCCAGAATCTGGGCGGCATCGGTGATCGCGTCAAGGTGCGTCCCGGTTATGGCCGCAATTATTTGATCCCCCAAGGCAAGGCCGTAATCGCCAATGCCGAGAACGTGGCCAGGTTCGAACAACGCCGCGCCGAACTGGAGCAAAAGGCTGCCGAGGCACATGCCGCTGCCCAGGCCCGTGCCGACAAGCTGGCCGAGCTGAGTGTGGAACTGGTGAGCAAAGCCGGTGAGGAAGGCAAGCTCTACGGTTCCATCGGCACCCGTGATATCGCCGAGGCGGTGAGCGCTGCCGGCGTGGAACTGAACAAGAACGAAGTACGCCTGCCCGAAGGTCCGATTCGCCAGGCCGGCGAATACGAGATTGCGGTGCAGTTGCATGCCGATGTCAGCGGCACGGTGAAGATCAACATCGTCGCCGAGCAATAAGCCCGCGTGCTTCGCTGGCCCGCCGGCGTGGCGGGCCAGGCAGCTTTTCCCTTCCCGTGGATCTTGGTAAATTGATGCCATGCCCGAGCTAGCCTATACCCCCAGCAGTGACAGCGACACCGATCAGCTCAAGGTGCCGCCACATTCGCTGGAGGCGGAGCAGGCCATTCTTGGAGGCTTGATGCTGGACAACTCGGCCTGGGACCAGGTGGCCGACAGCATCACGGAAGAAGACTTCTACCGTCACGATCACCAGATCATCTACCGTGCCATTGCCGAACTAGCGGCCCAGAACAAGCCCCTGGACGTGGTCACCCTGTCGGAATGGCTGGACAACAACGGCGAACTGGAGACCGTCGGCGGTCTGGCCTACCTTGGCAGCCTGGCCAAGAACACCCCCAGTGCGGCCAATATCAAGGCCTATGCCGCCATCGTGCGGGAGCGTTCCATTCTGCGCCAGTTGGTGTCTATCGGTGGGCGCATCAGCGAAAGTGCCTTCAATACCGAGGGGCGCAGCAGCAGCGAGATTCTCGACGAGGCCGAGCGCCTGGTCTTCGAGATCGCCGAGAAAGGCGCCCGTGGCAAGCAGGGTTTCGTGGGAATCAAGGACCTGCTCAACCAGGCGGTGGACCGCATCGACATGCTGTTCCAGCAGGACGACCCTATCACCGGGGTGCCCACCGGCTGGAAGGATTTCGACGAAAAGACCTCCGGCCTGCAACCGGGCGATCTCATCATCGTCGCCGGCCGCCCCTCCATGGGCAAGACCTCCTTCGCCATGAACATCGCCGAGCACGCGGCCATTCATGCCGGCCTGCCGGTAGCGGTATTCTCCATGGAAATGCCCGGCGATTCCCTGGCCATGCGCATGATTTCCTCTATCGGGCGCATCGATCAGCACCGCCTGCGCACCGGCAAGCTGGACGACGACGACTGGCCCAGCCTGACCAAGGCAGTGGGTATTCTGGCGGAAGCGCCGTTGTTCATCGACGACACCCCGGCCCTGTCGCCCAATGAATTGCGTGCGCGTGCCCGGCGCCTGTCGCGGGAGACCGGCCAGCTCGGCCTGATCGTGATCGACTATCTGCAGTTGATGCAGGTGCCCGGCAACAACGAGAACCGGGCCGCGGAGATTTCTCTCATCTCGCGTTCGCTCAAGAGCCTGGCCAAGGAACTCAATACGCCAGTCATTGCCTTGTCCCAGCTCAACCGCAGCCTGGAGCAGCGGCCCAACAAGCGGCCGGTGATGTCCGACCTGCGCGAATCAGGTGCCATCGAACAGGATGCCGACCTGATCGTATTCATCTACCGCGACGAGGTCTATCATGAAGACAGCGCCGACAAGGGCGTGGCCGAAATCATTATCGGCAAGCAGCGCAACGGTCCCATCGGCACCGTACGGCAGACCTTTCTGGGACAATACACCCGTTTCGAGGATTACATCAGCGCACCCTACGGTGACGAGGGCTATGAATGAGCCGGGCCGCGCGGGCGACCCTGGACCTCGGCGCCCTGCGTCACAATTTCGAGCGTATCCGTAGCCAGGCTCCCGCCAGTCGGCTGCTCGCCGTGGTCAAGGCCAATGGTTACGGACATGGCCTGTTACGGGTGGCGCGAGCCTTGCCCGAGGCCGACGGTTTCGGCGTGGCCCATATCGAGGAGGCTTTGAGCCTGCGCGAGGGAGGAATTGTCCAGCCCATCGTTCTGTTGCAAGGATTCACCGACCCCGCGGAGATCGATGTGCTGGCGCGCCAGCACATCGAGACAGTGGTGCACCACCCCGAACAGGTACGCATGCTGGAACGCCAGCCACCAACGCCACCGCTGGGAGTATGGCTCAAGCTGGACACCGGCATGCATCGCCTGGGGCTGGGGGCGGCAGACGCCGATGAGATGCACAGGCGCTTGCGGACCTGCCCGGGGGTGGTGCTGCGCGCGGTGCTCAGCCATCTGGCGCGGGCAGACGAACCGGCCCATCCCTTCACCGAACAGCAGCGGGCCGAATTTCTACGTCTCAGCGAGAGCTGGGACTTGCCCCGCAGCCTGGCCAATTCCGCCGCCGTGTTCAGTGCCCGCCGCTACCATTTCGACTGGGTGCGCCCGGGTCTGGCCCTGTACGGCATATCTCCCTTTGCCCAGGGCCTGGCCGGCGAGCTGGGGCTGCGTCCGGTGATGACCCTGCGTGGCCAGGTGGTGGCAGTGAAAGCCCTGCGTCGTGGCGAGGCAGTGGGTTATGGGGGAAGCTGGCGGGCCAGCCGCGATACCCGCCTGGCCATCGTCGCCGTGGGTTACGCCGACGGTTATCCCCGTCATGCGCCCAATGGCACACCCGTGTTGCTGGGGGGACGGTCTTGCTCCCTGGTGGGACGGGTGAGCATGGACATGTTGGCAGTGGAATTGCCACCGGAGGTTTCGCCCCGCCTGGGCGAGGAGGCTGTGCTGTGGGGGGAAGGCCTGCCGGTGGAGGGCATAGCGCGTGCTGCCGGCACCATACCCTATGAGTTGGTGTGCAAGCTCACGCCACGAGTGCGCCTGGAGGTGATCGATGGCTAGGGCGAAAACCGCTTACCAATGCAGCGAATGCGGGGCCATGAGCAGCAAGTGGGCCGGCCAGTGTGCCGACTGCGGGGCCTGGAACACCCTGGTGGAGACCCGCCAGAACCGTGGCACGGCACCCAGCCGCCTGCGCGGCGGCTATGCCGGCGAGGCGGGTGGAGATGCCCAGGTATTGTCGCTGGACCAGGTGCGCCACGAGGAACAGGCCCGCCTGGCTACCGGTCTGGGCGAGCTGGATCGTGCATTGGGCGGTGGCTTGGTGCCCGGCTCGGTGACCCTGATCGGCGGCGATCCGGGTATTGGCAAGTCCACCCTGTTGCTGCAGGCCTTGGTGCACCTCAGCCAGAGCCGCCCGGTGCTCTATGTCACCGGTGAGGAGTCACTGCAGCAGGTGGGCTTGCGCGCCCAGCGTCTGCAATTGGATGCCAGCCGCCTGCGCCTGCTGGCGGAAACCCAGGTGGAGAGTATTTTGGCCCAGGCCGGCCGGGAACGGCCACGGGTGATGGTGATCGATTCCATTCAGGCCATTTATACCGACACCGTGGCTTCGGCACCGGGTTCGGTATCGCAACTGCGCGAGAGTGCCGCCGGGCTGGTGCAGTTTGCCAAGCAGACCGGCACGGCACTTTTCCTGGTGGGGCATGTGACCAAGGAAGGGGTGATCGCCGGCCCGCGTGTGCTGGAGCACATGGTGGACACGGTGCTCTATTTCGAGGGCGAGTCTGGTGGTCCTTATCGCATGATCCGGGCGGTGAAGAACCGCTTCGGTGCAGTCAACGAACTGGGCCTGTTCGCCATGACCGACAAGGGCCTGCGCCAGGTGAGCAATCCTTCGGCCATTTTCCTCTCGCGCCACGAACATCCGGTGCCCGGCAGCGTGATCACCGTCACCCGTGAAGGCAGCCGCCCCCTGCTGGTGGAATTACAGGTGCTGGTGGACGAGAGTCACCTGAGCAACCCGCGCCGGGTGGCGTTGGGCCTGGAGCAGAACCGCCTGGCCATGTTGCTGGCGGTGCTGCATCGTCACGCCGGCGTGGCCATGTACGATCAGGATGTCTACGTCAACGTGGTGGGGGGGGTGCGGGTGGCAGAAACCGGAGTGGACCTGGCGGTGATCTGGGCGGCCATGTCCAGTTTTCGCAATCAACCGGTGAGCAGCGATGTGCTGGTATTCGGCGAAGTAGGCCTGGCCGGCGAGATTCGCCCCGTACCCGGCGGCGAGGAACGGGTGCGGGAAGCCGCCAAGCACGGCCTTGCCCGAGCCATTCTGCCCAAGGCCAATCGTCCGCGCCGGCCCGTGGAGGGCATGCAAATCATCCCCGTCACCCGCCTGGACGAAGCCCTGGGGCATCTGTGAGCTGTGATAAAAAAGAGCCGGCTCCAAAGGGAGCCGGCGCTATGCTATGCAGGGCTTTCGTGCGTAGAGGGGGGACGTAAAAAGTCTGACTAGCTGATCATCTCTGCCAGTTCGCGGTTGAGCACGGTTTCATCGCCGATGTTGAGTTCCACCAGCCGGCGTAGATGGGAAATGCTGTCGAGATCGATGTGGTGACATTCGAAACCCACCTGGTTGGGCTCCACGTGGGCCACGCTGACCTCCATGCGAATACAGTAATTGGTTTCCGGCGGGCAGACCTCCAGCATTACCGGCTCCCCCACCTGCTTGGTCCAGTGGGGGGGGCGCGAGATCAAAAGGCCCTTGAGGGAGATGTCGATGAGCTTGCCCATCCAGTGGCCGTCTGCGCTGTCGATGCTGACAACGGCCTCGAAGGGAATGCGGGAGAAACGGCGACGTTCTTTATAGGCTAGATTGTCCATGATCTGCTGAAACCTCTGACTCGTGTTTGGCGATGTCGGCGCCGGTTGCGCCATGTTCTTTCCTATCATCGGCAGCGGGGCGGGTAAGTTTTAGGGTTGATTCGTATTTTCTCGCGGCGATGGAAATACCTGGAACGGGAGCGGTCCGGTTGTTACAGTGGCCGAATTCCACCTGTTTTCGAGATGTGGTTGAATTGTCCAGACGAATGCTCCCACGGCACCCATGTTTCCATGTTTCCGGCCAGCCCGAAATCTGTTTTTTGTGCTGACGGGTACTGCCGGCAGCCGCGGGAAAAGCGCATCGTCTTGTCAAGCTGTGCGGTTTCTGGCCGAATTGGTAGAGTGTGTCGTGCCTGTTTTTGTCGAGGAGACAATATGAAAGAAATGGATCGCCGCCTGGCGGCACTGCGCAAAGAGATTCCCGAGATCGACCCCAAACAGGCCCAGGCCATGCAGGCCGAGGGCGCGATATTGGTGGATGTGCGCGAAGCGGATGAAATTGCCAATGGCAGTCCCCGCGATGCCTTGCGCCTGGGGCGGGGGT
The DNA here is from genome assembly GCA_015487785.1 of Gammaproteobacteria bacterium. GTDB lineage: Bacteria > Pseudomonadota > Gammaproteobacteria > S012-40 > S012-40 > S012-40. Next base: position 7,709 of record WFPC01000035.1, read on the forward strand.
TTCTCGAACTGCGCATCGAGGAGCGGGTACCGGACAAGTCCACGCCTTTGATATTGATGTGTGCCGGTGGTGTGCGTTCTCTGTTTGCCGCCGAGGGTGTCCGGCAATTGGGTTATGAACAGGTCTATTCCCTGGCCGGGGGCTTCAATCGCTGGAAAAACGAGGGATTGGATTTCGAAATGCCGCGCACCCTGGATGGACAGGCCAAGAACCGCTATGCTCGCCACCTGCTGCTGCCCGAAGTGGGCGAGGCCGGTCAGATCAAGTTACTGGAGAGCAAGGTGCTGCTGATCGGTGCCGGTGGCCTGGGTTCGCCGGCGGCCTATTACCTGGCCGCGGCCGGCGTGGGAACCCTGGGTATCGTCGATCACGACGTGGTGGATCGCAGCAACCTACAACGCCAGATTCTGCACACCGAGGCGCGCATCGGCACACCAAAGGTGGCCTCTGCCCGTGAGGCCCTGGAGAGCCTCAACCCCGATATCAAGGTGGTGGGTTACGAAACCCATCTCAACAGCGAGAATGTGGAGGAAATCCTGTCGGCTTACGACGTGGTGCTCGATGGCAGTGATAACCTGCCCACCCGTTATCTCATCAACGATGCCTGTGTACGCTTGGGCATTCCCAATGTGCATGGGGCGGTCTACCGGTTCGAGGGGCAGTTGACCGTGTTCTGGCCCGGCTACGCGAAACGTCGTGGTGGCTGCTATCGCTGCATGTTTCCCGAGCCGCCCCCGCCAGGCTCGGCGCCCTCGTGTTCGGAGATCGGCGTGCTGGGGGTATTGCCCGGCGTGGTGGGTCTGTTGCAGGCGGTGGAGACGTTGAAAGTCTTGCTGGACAGGGGAGATCCCCTGGTGGGCCGCATGCTCTACTATGATGCCTTGAGTGCGCGTTTCAGTGAATTCAAGGCGCCACGCAATCCCGATTGCCCCTGTTGTGGTGACCAGGCGAATTTTCAAGGGTATGTGGACTATGCCCAGAGCTGCAGTCTGGATTGAACCTCGTTTGTCCGCATTTGGCGATGCCAGGAGCCTGTCGGATTTATTAACCCGGCAACAATATAGGTCGTGTTCAGCCGTCGTGTGTCGCTGTACGGCAAGGCATCGAAGCGCCGCTGTAGCGGGCCCTACTGCGCGAGCGGGAGAGCGGCCGAAATCTCCCCTCGCTACGATGGCCTGAATCCTCCTAAAGGCATTTCATAAGCATCCTAAAAGCTTCATATACAACGATATAATCGAACGTTGACAAACTGTCTTCGCTGAGAATGTGTCGTTTTTTCCGACCGGTGTCACTTGCTCTGGGCCACTTTTTCCAGTGCCTTCCGGATTGCTGCGACCGGCACGGCGAATCCGATACCCGATCCGACGGCAGCGCGCGCACTGATCATCCCTACCACTCTGCCTTGCTGGTCGATCAGCGGCCCGCCGGAATTCCCCGGGTTGATGGCGGCATCGGTTTGTAGACGCTGTGCCTGGCCGATGGCGCGTGGTTGGGCGCTGACAATGCTGTAAAGCCCCCGAATGTCTGGACACTGTTTTGCACAAAATTCACGCTGCCTCTCCGCCATTCGGGTGTGGGCAGTCCGCACCACTTGACGGGACACTACCCGCCTCATGTGGCCCAAAACGACACCAACCGTTCATCGGCCATCGATGGACGTACCACCCGCCACCCGGGTTACCAGAGCAGCCAGGCGATTCGGAAGCAGATCGAAGAATGCTTCGGCTGGCTCAAGACCATCGGCGGGCTGCGCAAGAGCCGGTTCGTAGGGCGTGACAAGCTCGACTTCCACTTTGTGTTGGGAGCAGCCGCCTACAACCTGGCTCGGATGCGCAACCTGGGGGTGGCCGCATGTTGATGGTCGAGATCCGTGGGGTTGGTGCACCTGAAAACCGGCTAATTGGGTCAAATTAGCCAATTCCTGGCCACAGGGCAGGAATTACCCTGCTTCAACCGCTGCTCGCTGCCAGCATGGCCGCGTCAATCGGGTTATTTTCAACGATCTGTTAAGCTTGAGTCCTTTGCATATTCCTAAGCTTTAACCTTGCTTCTGAAAGACTTTCAACCTTTTCCATCTCCCAGAATATATGCTTACAAAACAATGTTGTTGGGGATAGATTCAGCTTAAGGAAGGTCTGAACATTTCATGATTTCGAGCTATAACCGGATCTGGTGTATGAGCGGAGATTGAAGAAGGCGACGTACCCTGCTGAAATCGGTTTTGTGGAACTGATGAACAGCAGAGGAGGTACGCCACCATGGGGAAAGATAGCGTAGTTGAGTTTCGTGCACCAGAGGCAGTTGAAGATCCGCTGACGGAACTGCTGAGGGTTGGTGCGCGGCAGCTGATTCAGCAAGCGATCGAGGCGGAGCTGGTCGAGCTGCTGGCGCAGTATGAGGGGGAGTTCGACGATCAGGGCCGACGGCTGGTGGTTCGCAACGGGTATTTGCCTGAGCGGGAGATTCTGACTGGCGTGGGGCCGGTGGCTGTGAAGGTGCCGAAGGTCCGGAGCCGGGGTGAGGAGCCGGTGGTGTTCCGGTCCTCGCTGGTGCCGCCGTATGTGAGGAAGGCCCGGCGAGTGGAGGCGGCGCTGCCGTGGTTGTACCTGAAGGGGTTGGCCACGGGGCAGATGCAGGAGGCGCTGGAGGTGCTGGTGGGTTCAGAAGCCAAGGGGCTGTCGGCTTCCGTCATCAGCCGACTGAAGCGGCAGTGGGAGGCGGAGTATGCTGAGTGGTGCCACCGGGATTTGGGGTGTGACCGCTGGGTTTATTTGTGGGCGGACGGCATCTACAGTGGCCTGAGGGCCGAGGGGCGGAAGCTCTGTGTGCTGGTGGTCATCGGTGTCAACGAACGGGGTGAGAAGCACTTCCTGGCCATTGAGGAGGGTGTGCGGGAGTCGACCCAGAGCTGGCGGGAAGTGCTGCTGGACCTGAAGAAGCGCGGTCTCGTAGCGTCTCCGAAGCTGGCGGTGGGAGATGGTGCCCTGGGTTTCTGGGCGGCGTTGGCCGAGGTGTACCCCGAGACCCGTCATCAGCGCTGCTGGGTGCACAAGGTGGCGAATGTGCTGAACTATCTGCCCAAGGCCGTCCAGCCCAAGGCGAAGCGAGCGCTGCGGGAGATCTGGATGGCCGAGGATCGGGCCTCGGCTGACAAGGCCTTCGACCACTTCGTGCAGACGTGCCAGGCCAAGTACCCGAAGGCCGTGGGATGCCTGGAGAAGGATCGTGAAGTCCTGCTTGCGTTCTATGACTTCCCGGCGGTGCATTGGCAACACATTCGGACGACGAACCCGATCGAGTCGAGCTTTGCCACGATTCGGCATCGTACGGACCGTGCC
>WFPC01000036.1 GCA_015487785.1 Gammaproteobacteria bacterium
CCCGGCCCTCGACCCCTATCTGGCCACCCTGCAAAAAGAAGCCATTCGCAAGGCCCTGGAAACCACCCGCTACAACAAGACCGCTGCCGCCAAGCTGCTGGGCATCAGTTTTCGCCAATTGCGCTACCGACTGAAGAAGCTGGGCATGGACTGACCATGGGTGACAAAAATTGTCACAAGCTGACAAGCTTCGACAACAAAATCCGTAGATAAGAACAACTCATAACTTGTTCCACACCAGAACACCCCCGCCAAACCTGGGCTGAAAGGCCAAGACACGTTATTTCAATAAGTTGGCACGCTATCTGCCAACCAAGCAGAGGTAGCACTTTTTGCGCGGAGCAAAAAGTCGCGGGTGGTTGCGCCAGCTTAGGAAGGACTGGTGCATGCAATCCGCCCCGTTACCGATCAACCCCGTCCTTCCCTCCCCACATTACAAGCCCCCCGGATTTCCAGGGGGCTTTTTTTATCTTCTGTGTTATAGTGACCGCGTCGGCACCAGTCGGTCGGTGTCTGTTTTTGCAAGTCCGGTTTCAGCGGTATCCCCTCTCATTCTGGCCTTTATCATGACCTTGCGTCTGGACCGAACCAGCCTGCTGGCAGACCGGTTCAGGAGAATCAACATGTCCTTCGACTCCCTCGGCCTGTCGGCCGAAATCCAGCGCGCCCTGGCCGAACAGGGCTACAACCAAGCCACCCCCATCCAGCTCCAGGCCATTCCCGCCATTCTCGCTGGCGAAGACGTTCTCGCCGCTGCCCAGACCGGCACCGGAAAAACCGCTGGTTTCACCCTGCCCCTGCTGCAACGCCTGAGCAACGCCAGTGCAGCAAAACGCGGCGCGCCACGGGCCCTGATCCTCACACCCACCCGCGAACTAGCCGCCCAGGTGGCCGAGAGCGTGGAAACCTACGGTAGACACCTGCCACTGCGCTCGGCAGTGGTCTTCGGTGGTGTAGGCATCAAGCCCCAGATCGGTCGCTTGCGCCGCGGCATCGATATCCTGGTGGCCACCCCCGGCCGCCTGCTGGACCTGGCCTCGCAGCAGGCGGTGGATCTATCCCGGCTGGAAATCCTGGTTCTGGATGAAGCCGACCGCATGCTGGACATGGGTTTCATCCACGATATTCGCCGCATCATGAGCCTGCTGCCACGGCAACGCCAGACCCTGCTGTTCTCCGCCACCTTTTCCAGCGAGATCCGTCGTCTGGCCGATGGCCTGCTGCGCGCGCCCCGGCTGATCGAGGTGGCCCGACGCAACAGCAGCGCGGAACAGATCCGCCAGCGGATCTACGCCGTGGACCGCCAACGCAAGCGCGAGCTGCTGTCACATCTGATCGGCGCCAACGACTGGCGCCAGGTGCTGGTATTCACCCGTACCAAGCACGGCGCCAACCGCCTGAGCAGCCAACTGGAAAAGGACGGCCTCAGCGCCGCCGCCATCCACGGCAACAAGAGCCAGGGCGCGCGCACGCGCGCGCTGGCAGATTTCAAGTCGGGCCGGATACGTGTCCTGGTGGCCACCGACATCGCCGCCCGCGGCCTGGACATCGACCAACTCCCCCACGTGGTCAATTTCGAACTGCCCAACGTGGCCGAGGACTATGTACACCGCATCGGCCGTACCGGCCGGGCAGGCAACGAGGGCGAAGCCATCTCCCTGGTCTGCGTGGACGAACACAAACTGCTCGGCGATATCGAGCGCCTGCTCAAGCGCAAGCTGACGCGGGAAGTACTGCCGGGCTACGAACCCGATCCCACTATCCCCTCCGAACCCCTGGAAAACCGCCGTGGCGGACGCAAACCGACCAAACGGTCACGGAACAACAACCCGAAGCCCATGGCGGGACAAAAACGCCAGGGACGGGGACGCCCGCGGCATGGCAATGCGGCAAACCACTGACGCCCGGCGCAACAGCGAAGGATAAAAAAAGGCCCGGCGAAGCCAGGCCTTTTTGTCTCTCTTGTGGAGATCTGTCAGTTATTGGTCTTCACCACACGCCCGTTGAGCGGTTGCACCGGCCGCACGCTCAAGGGAAACAGTTCGGTGAACTGCTGTACCTGGGCCGCGGAAACCGTGACCGGATTACGCAACACCATCCAGTTGACCCCCTCGCTGCACGGCGGCGTAGTGAGCGAGCCGGAATAGTTGTAATAGCTCATATCCTTGGGCAGCAACTGGGCCACGTTGAGCTTCACCTTCTCCACCGTCTTGTGGCCACCCTCTTCCTTGGGCATGTTCTTCCACACTTTCTGGATCAGGAAATTGGAGGCACCCTCCTCCATCAGCACCCCGATCACTCCGAGCTGGCCATCGGCCGCCTTGTGTACCAGGTGGGCCACCATGGCATAGGACTTGCCGCCCACGGTGTGCTCGCTGGGGCTGTGAAAGTGGAATTGCAGCAGATCGTATTTCTTGCCACCCACGGTGATGGAACTGCCCGGCGCATAGCTGACCTTGATGGTGTGACCGTTGTTGGTCACATCCAGCACCGTGGACTTGTAATCCACCTCGATGGGCGGCAGATCGGTGATGGTGACCGGCGAAATGTCGATGGGCGACTGGCTCTTGCCCGAGGCACAGGTGGCGAATTCGTCGGAAAGCTCTCCCCACATGTGGGGCCCACCCTCGCCGGCATAGGTCCAATGGGCCGCGCCATGGCCGCCGGACTTGGCGCCGGAGGCATGGCTGGCCGTCATGGAGCCGGTGTGGCTGGGCGCGCTGGCGGCATGCTCGCCGCCCTCCTCGTGATCATCATCGGAACCGCAGCCCGCGAGACCGACCCCTCCCATCAAAAGCAATGCTATCAATTTCTTGTTCAGTGTCATGGCACTCTCTTTTCTCGGTTGATTTCCCTCTACGACCGCCCCATTGCCGCGGCCTCGTGAAGCAGCCAAGAGTAGCCATAAACGAATCAAAAATCCAGCACCGTCTCAGAGCCACCCAGGCTTGACCCCACCCCCGCGCCTCTGCCACGATTGGCGCCCCGACAACGGAGCACCAGCCCATGAGCGAGATACTGATTTTGTTCTACAGCCGCCACGGCGCCACCGCCGAGCTGGCCCGCCTGATCGCCCGCGGCGTGGAGGAGGTAGAGGGCTGCACGGCCCGCCTGCGCACGGTGCCGGAAGTCTCACCGGTGTGCGAGGCAGTGGCCGACAGCATTCCCGAGCAAGGCGCCCCCTATGCCAGCCTGGACGACCTCAAGTGTTGCGCCGGCCTGGCCTTGGGCAGCCCCAGCCGATTCGGCAACATGGCCGCCCCGTTGAAACACTTTCTCGACTCCACCACCCCCCTGTGGCTGTCCGGCGCCCTGGTGGGCAAGCCGGCGGCCTTGTTCACCTCCAGCGCCACCCTGCATGGCGGGCAGGAAAGCACTCTGTTGTCGATGATGCTGCCCTTGCTGCATCACGGCATGTTGATCACCGGCCTGCCCTATACCCAGCCGGCACTGCACCACACCCAAGGAGGTGGCAGCCCCTATGGCGCCAGCCATCACGCCGGCGACGATGGGCACCGTGCGGTGGACAAGGAGGAAAAACAGCTCTGCCTGGCCCTGGGCCGGCGACTGGCAGAAACCGCCCGCAAGCTGGCTACCTGAACCCGGCTTGTCCGTCCAGCCACTGGCGCACGAAGGGCACGGTGAGCCGGCGCTTGGCCGCCAGGGCAGCGGTATCCAGGCGCTCGAGAATGTCCAGCAGAACACTCATGTCACGGGGACAGCGGCGCAACAAAAAACGCGCGGTGCCCTCGGGCAGCTCGAAACCCCGCTCCCGGGCGCGTTGTTGCATCGCGGCCAGCTTCTCGTCATCGTTCAGGCCGTGCAACTGAAACACGAACCCCCAGCTCAGGCGCGAAGCCAGGTCGGGCAAGGTCAGGCCCAGACCATTACTGTTGGCATCAGCCGCAAACAACAACTGGCAGCCGCTGTCGAAGGCACGGTTGAACAGATGAAACACGGCCTCTTCCCAAGGTGCCTGGCCGGCGATGGCTTGCAAATCGTCCAGCGCCACCAGGGCCAGTTGTTCCAGGCCTTCGAGCAAAGCCTGGGGAGGCTGCCCGGCCAGCTCCGCCAGTGGCAGGTAGCTGGCCGTCAGGCCCAACCCGGCCACCTCACGGCATGCCGCCTGCAGCAGATGACTACGACCGCAGCCAGGCATGCCCCAAAGATAGACCGCACCCTCGCTGGGCCGTCCCCGGGTGCATTCACGCAGCCGCTGCACGGCGGCACCATTGCGGCCCGGGTAATAATTGTCCAGTGTGGCCTGGGGGCGTAGCTGTACCGAGAGCGGGAGCTGCAGGCTCATCCAGCCCATCCTCCGGAACAGAGCAAACGCGCAGGCCGCCCTGGCAGCCTGGATACGATCCGACTCGATGCAGCGGCCGTCATCCAGTACATCACCGGTAGAGTTCGCTGTCCTTGTAGCGCTGATGCAGATAGCGCAACAGCACCATGATCACCGCCGCGCTGGGCAGGGCCAGCAATACGCCAAAAAAACCAAACAACTGGCCACCGGTCATCACCGCAAAGATCACCGCCACTGGGTGCAGGCCGATGCGGTCGCCCACCAGCAGGGGGGTGAGCACAACGCTCTCGATGATCTGACCCACGCCGAACACCAGCAGCACCGGCAGCAGATAGAAGGCGTCCTGAAATTGCAGCAGGGCCGCCACCCCGGCCACCACGATGCCCACCAGAAATCCCAGATAGGGCACGAAACTCACCAGCCCGGCCAGCAGGCCGATCAGCAGGGAGAAATCCAGCCCCACCAGCCACAGGCCGATGCTGTAGATGGCGCCCAAGGCGATCATCACCAGAAGCTGGCCCCGCAGGAAGGCCCCCAGGACGGCGTCGGACTCCAGGGCCAGACGACGGACCACCGGCTCCACCGAGCGCGGCAACAGATCGTGCACATGGGCCACCAGCACATCCCAGTCGCGCAGCAGGTAGAATGTGAGCACCGGAATCAGCACGATATTGGCCAGCCCGGCGAGCATGGCCATGCCGGACTTGCTCACCGTCGCCAGCAGGTTTGCCGCCATGCCCCCGGCGCTGGACCAGTTGTCGCGAATGGCCTGCTTGAGCCCGGCCAGGTTCAACTCGAAGGCCGGCAGGCCCAGGCTCTGGGCCAGCCAGGGCAGGAACTGGCCCTGGATGCGGTCGATATAGGTTGGCAGTTTGCCCACGAACTGCCCGATCTGCTGTTGCACCAGGGGCACCAGCACCACCAGCAACAGGATCGCCAGCAGGCTGATGAAGGCAAACACGATGACCACCGCCAGGGTGCGCGGCAGCTTTCTTTCCAGCCGGTCGGCCAGGGGGTCGCCCATGTAGGCCAGGATGGCCGCCGCCATGAAGGGCGTGAGCACCGGTGCCAAAAGATAGAACAGCAACAGCGCGATCAGCGCCAGGGTGAGCCAGTACCATTTCTGTGTCTGGGTCATTCGTATTTTACCACGCGCCAGGCGCGTCGGCTCCATTTCAGCACGTAGTGCAGGCCACTGAGCACGGTGGTGGCCAGCGACAGGTAGATCATGCCGCCCACCAGCGCGGTGGGCAACGGCCAGATCTGGCCCAGCAGCACCACCAACACCAGGCTGATCTGCACCGTAGTGTTGAACTTGCTGATGACGGCCGGCTCCATGGCATACTCACCGATCAACAAATGATAGGCCAGGCCGCCGGCAACGATCACCACATCGCGCAACAGGACCGCTACCACCAACCACCACGGCACCAGCTCCAGCCAACCCAGGACAAGAAAGACCGTCACCATCAGCAACTTGTCGGCCAGGGGATCGAGAATGGAACCCAGCCGGCTGCGCCAGCCGAAGCGACGGGCGAGAAAACCGTCGATGCCATCGGAAACCCCCGCCAGCAGAAACAAGCCCAAGGCCCAGTGAAATCGCCCGCTCAAGAGCAAGTAGGCAATGGGAAACACCAGCAGGATGCGCAGCGCGGTGATGAGATTGGGAATGTCGCGAGGCTTCATGGCTGCAGACGATAACTCAGGCGATGCTCGGCAAAGGCATTGTCGGGCAAGGCTTGGAGCACCGGGCTCAGGGCAATGGCCTTTTCCAACCCGCCACGGCTGCCACGCAAGCTGAGCCGAAAGGTAACCTGGCCGGGCTCCACCACCGCCACCTGCACCCGCTCCACCGGCGCCAGCGAGCGCAGGTAGCGTTCGGCGCGCACGAAGTCGGCCAGCGCCCGCACACCGGCCACCCGCAACAGGAATTCACCCGTGTCACGCTCACCGGCCACCTGGGCATAGCGGCTGGCCAGCTCGTCGGCCACCAGGTCGATGCCGGCCACCACAATGGGCGCGGCCTGTTCGCCACGCTGCTCCCAGCTCACCACGTCGTCACCCTCGAAATACAGGCTCCAGCGCGCCAGCCATTCACCACCAGGCAAATGTAACAGACGCCCCGCCAGAATGGCCTCCGGCTGGTAGCGCCGGGAAGCGGCGCGGATACTCTCGCCGAAGTTGCCCCACACTTCGTTGACATCGAGGGCGACCTGGTCCTGCAGATCCATCAACGGAAACACCACCGGCAGGCCGCGCCAGGCGGCGCGCTCGCGCAAGGGCGCGAGTAAGTCCTCACCTCCCTCGGCCCCGGCCAGCCAGCGCCGGCCACCTTCCTGGACGGCCAGCCATACCAGGGTGGCAGGACGATTCTTGCCCCATACCGGCAGGCCCTGGCGCCACAGGGCCTGGTTGACCCCCTCCTCGTCGAATATCAGGTGAATCTGCTGCAAGGGAGTATAGGGACCCTGGCTGTCGGTGGCGGGAAAACCGGGCATGGGCAGACTGCTGTAGCGGAACTGGCGCAGGTAACGCGAGGCCCCGGCCAACAGGGCCTGACCCGCTTCACTGGCCGGCGCCTGGCGATCCCCGCTGACCCGCACCAACAGATCGGCAAAGGCCTGGCGTACCGCCCGTTCGCGCTCGGCCTCGCCCTGGTCGGCCACGACCAGGCGAAAACGGTAGAGATCGCGCACTGTGGTCGCCCCGGCCACCAGGGGAAACAGGCACAAAAAGAGGCAAAGCAGGCGTTTCATGGGGATACTGAAGTGATGATCCGTAATTTACCGCGGGCCGGGGGATTCGCTACCGTACCGAACAAGGCCCACAGTCTAGCACGCTGCCTGGCATTTCTCACCGCCGCAGCAGCAGATTTGCCCTAACCCCCACAGACTCCTAGAATAGCGCCTTTGTTCTTCGAGATCTGTTCTCCGTGAAAAAGCCATCCCTGAACTATCGTGATGCCGGCGTCGACATCGATGCCGGCAACCGCCTGGTCGACCGCATCAAGCCGGTTTGCGCGCGCACTCGCCGGCCCGAGGTACTGGGCGGCCTGGGCGGTTTCGGCGCCCTGTTCCAGATACCCCTGGAGCGTTATCGTGAACCGGTTCTGGTATCCGGCACCGACGGCGTGGGCACCAAGTTGAAGCTGGCCCAGCAGATGAACCGTCACGACACCATCGGTATCGACCTGGTGGCCATGTGCGTCAACGACATCGTGGTGCAAGGAGCCGAGCCGTTGTTCTTTCTCGATTACTACGCCACCGGCAAGCTGGATACCGAGGTGGCCGCCCAGGTGGTGGAAGGAATCGGCCGGGGCTGCGAACTGGCCGGCGCCGCGCTCACCGGCGGCGAGACCGCCGAGATGCCCGGCATATACGCCGAGGGTGATTACGACCTGGCCGGTTTCTGCGTCGGTATCGTGGAGAAATCCGCCATCATCGACGGCAGCCGGGTGAGCGCCGGCGATGCCCTCGTCGGCCTGGCCGCCTCCGGCCTGCATTCCAATGGCTATTCCCTGGCACGCAAGGTACTGGAGTTCAGTGGCGCCCGTCTCGACCAGCCCCTGGACGAGACCACTCTGGGGGAGGCCCTGCTGGAACCCACCCGTATCTATGTGAAGTCCCTGCTGCCGCTGATGCGCGAGGGCCTGGTGAAGGCCGCCGCCCATATCACCGGTGGCGGCCTGCTGGAGAACCTGCCGCGGGTGATGCCACCACGCACCCAGGCCCGCATCGACCCGCGGAGCTGGCACCGCCCGCCGGTGTTTCAGTGGTTGCAACAGGCCGGCAACATCGATGAACAAGAGATGTTTCGTACCTTCAACAACGGCATCGGCATGGTGTTGTGCGTAGAAGCCTCGATGGCCGATACGCTGATCCGGCGGCTGACCGAGGCCGGCGAGGAGGCCTCACTCATCGGCCACATCGAAGCCAGTGGCGAAGATTCGCCCCGGGTACTGATCTGAGGTCATGACGCAGACCCGGCCAGACACCCTGCCACTGGTGGTACTGATTTCCGGCAATGGCAGCAACCTGCAGGCCTTCATCGACCGTATCGCCGCCGGCCGCCTGCAGGCCGAGATCCGTGCTGTGATCAGCAACCGCGCCCAGGCCGGGGGGCTGGAGCGCGCCCGGCGGGCCGGTATCGAAACCGCCGTGCTGCCCCATGGCGAATACAGCAACCGTGAGAGCTACGATCAGGCCCTGATGGCCCGCATCGACGCCTTCCGGCCCGGCCTGGTGGTCCTTGCCGGTTTCATGCGCATCCTCACACCGGCCTTCGTGCAACACTATCGTGGACGCCTGCTCAATATCCACCCTTCGCTGCTGCCGGCCTACCGGGGACTGGATACCCATCGCCGGGTACTGGCCGCCGGCGACGCCGAGCACGGCGCCAGCGTGCATTTCGTCAGCGAGGAGCTGGACGGTGGACCTGTAGTTCTACAGGGGCGAGTGCCAGTGAGCGCCAGCGACGATGCCGAGTCTCTGGCATGCAAGGTACACCAGGTGGAACACCGCATCTATCCCTTGGCGGTGCAATGGTTTGCCCAGGGCCGCCTGTGCCTGGGCGAACGGGGCGTGGAGCTGGACGGCATGCCCTTGCAACGTCCGCCGTGCTATCGTCCATCCCCAGACTCAGTCACCCTCCAGTAGCCCCCGCAGATTGGCCAGATGGGCCTGACCCCGTTGCTTGCGCAACTGCGGATCCTGCGGCTGGCGCCCTCCTTCCCAGATCAGGTCGTCGGCGGGTAGCTCGTCGAGAAAACGGCTGGGTTCGCAAGTACTCACTTCGCCATAACGGCGACGCTTGGCGGCATAGCTGAAGGTGAGGGTGCGCTGGGCACGGGTGATGCCCACATAGGCCAACCGCCGTTCCTCGCTCAGGTCACCCGTGTCCAAGCTGCTGCGGTGGGGCAGGATCTCTTCTTCCATGCCGATGATGAATACATGAGGGAATTCCAGCCCCTTGGCCGCGTGCAGAGTCATCAGGCTGACGCAGTCCTGGTCGTTCTCCTCGTCCTGGCGCTCGAGAATGTCCATCAGGCTGAGATGGGAAACGATGTCTGCCAGCGAGGTGCCCTGGGGCTCCTGCCGGTGCAGGCGCTCCACCCATTCCAGCAACTCGTGCACGTTGTTCATGCGTCGCTCGGCCGCCTTGAGATCGCTGCTCTGGTCCTTGAGCCATTGTTCGTAATCCATTTCCCGCACCATGTCGCGCAGAGCGCTCATGAAATCGCCCCGCTCGGCCCGCTCTCGAATTCGCGAAAGCCATTGGGCGAACTGGCGCAACCGGACCAGGCCCCGCTCCGGCAGGTGTTGCTCCAGCCCCAGCTCGTGGATACTGTCGAGCAGGCTGCCGCGCCCGCGGGCGTAGGTGGCCAGTTTTTCCAGGGTGCTGGCACCGATCTCCCGCCGCGGGGTGTTGACCACCCGCAAAAAGGCGCTATCGTCGTCCGGGTTGGCCAGTAGGCGCAGGTAGGCCATGATGTCCTTGACTTCGCTGCGCTCGAAAAATGAGCTGCCGCCACTGAGAAAATAGGGAATCCGGTGTTCCCGCAAGGCCTTTTCCAGCAGGCGTGACTGGTGGTTGCTGCGGTAGAGAATGGCATAGTCACGGTAGGCGGTGCGCTGCTGGAAGCGATGACTGAGAATCTCGCTGACCACCCGCTCGGCCTCGTGCTCGTCGTCACGGCAGCGAATCACGCGGATGGGGTCGCCATAGCCCTTGTCGCTCCACAGACGTTTTTCGAACACATGCTCATTGTTGGCGATGAGCTGGTTGGCAGCCTTGAGGATACGCCCCATGGAACGGTAGTTCTGTTCCAGCTTGACCACTTTCAGATCGGGAAAATCCTCGCTGAGCAGGCGCAGGTTCTCCGGCTGGGCGCCGCGCCAGGCATAGATGGACTGATCGTCGTCGCCCACCACGGTGAGCGCCCGGCGCGGCCCCGCCAATTGGCGCACCAGCCGGTACTGGCAGCCATTGGTGTCCTGGTATTCGTCCACCAAGAGGTAACGGATGCGTTCACGCCAGCTATCCAGGCAATCCGGCTGCTGCTCGAACAGGCGCACCGGCAGGTAGATCAGGTCGTCGAAATCCAGCGCATTGTAGGCCCGCAGATGACGCTGGTATTCCTGGTAGAGCACCGCCGCCAGGCGCGCCTGTTCGTCTTCGGCCAGTGACAAGGCCTGTTCCGGCGCCACCAGGGCGTTTTTCCAATGGGAGATCTTCCATTGCAGGCTTTGGGAAAGCGACATGTCGCCACCCGTGTCGCGCTGCAGCAAATCCCGGATCAGGGCGGCGCTGTCGCCGGCATCGAAAATGGAAAAGCCTGCCTTGAGCCCCAGTCGCGCGTGTTCCCGGCGCAGGATGTTCAAACCCAGGGTATGGAAGGTGGACACCTTGAGCCCGCGCCTCTCCTTGTCCGATAACAGCTCCCCCACGCGGGCCTTCATCTCCCGCGCGGCCTTGTTGGTAAATGTGACGGCGGCGATGTGACGTGCATCGAGGCCGCATTGCCGCACCAAGTAGGCCACCTTGTGGGTGATGACCCGGGTCTTGCCACTGCCGGCACCAGCCAGTACCAGCAGGGGGCCGTCGATATAACGCACGGCCTCGCGTTGACGGGGATTGAGGGAGTCGCTCACGGAAAACACAACAACTTCTGCAAAGGGGGAGGCATTCTAGCAAACTCCGGCACGAAGCACGCGGGCAGGCATCCCTATCCCTGCCGGCGACGATCCTGAGCAAAAAATCAAGTTATTGCCGGAAACGGCCGATTACCCACTATAAGTCCGAGTTATTTGGTGTATCATCGGACGTTTCCATCCCATTGCGCAGGGGGCGTATACGCGCACAGACTCATGCACGCCAGGAACGCACGTTACACGGTCGCCTTCGGCTTTCTGCTGGTGCTGTTGCTCATGGCCACCATCAGCGCCATCGGCATTCAACGGATGAGCTCCATCAAGCAAAAGATGGTCACTATCTCCAATGTCTACAACACCAAAACCGAAATCATCAACACCATGCAACGCATCCGCACCGAGCGCACCCTGGCCATCTTCAGCATGCTCGACACCGAGGACCCCTTCGATCGCGACGACATCTACCTGCGCTACAAGGAGCTGGCGCAGGAATTCATCAAGCTCAGGGAACGCCTGGACCAGCTTCCCCTGACCAACCGCCAGGGCCAATTGTGGGAAGACGCCTTGATTCTCATCGGCATCATCGAACCCATCCAGAACCAGATCGTAGAGCAGATCCTGGACGACGATTTCGAGGGTGTGCAACAAAAGATCCTGAAGTCCGACCTGCCCCTGGACAATGCCATCACCCAGGTATTCGCCGAGTTCGTGCGTGACGTGCAGGGCGAGACCCGCGCCGCCCTGGCCGAAGCCGAGCTGGAATACGATCGCGCGCGTTATTTCATGGTGATCCTGGATCTGGTCACCCTGCTGCTGGGCATTACCGTGGCCAGCATGGTGATCCGCCGCACCAATCGCATCGAACGCGCCCTGTCGCAGGAAAAGGAACGCGCCCAGATTACCCTCAACGCCATCGGCGACGCCGTGATCACGGTAGACCAGGATGGCCGCATCGACTATCTCAATCCCATGGCACAGCAGCTCAGCGGGCTGGAAGACAGGGATGCCGTGGGACTGCGCTTTGCCGAAGTGTTTCGCACCATCAGTGAAAGCACCGGCGAGGCCATCGACCTGCTGGACCAGACCGACCGAAAGCGCGTATCCGGCGATGGCGATATTCTCCTGATCAACAGCCGGGGCCTGAAGTTCGCCATCGAAAGCTCGGTGTCGCCCCTGCACGGCGACAATGGCCAACCCTGCGGCCAGGTCATCGTGCTGCGCGATGTCACCCACGCTCGCCTGCTCACCAACCAGCTCACCTGGCAAGCCACCCACGACGTGCTCACCGGTCTCAAGAACCGGCGCAAGTTCGAGGATCAACTGGCCGAATTGCTCAGCAGCGCGCAACAGCACAAGACCCAGCACGCCATGCTGTACATCGACCTGGACCAGTTCAAGATCGTCAACGACACCTGTGGCCACGAGGCCGGCGACAAATTGTTGCAGACCCTGAGCCAGGTGATCCAGCGCGATATCCGCCAGAGCGACACCCTGGCCCGCCTGGGGGGCGACGAATTCGGTCTGCTGCTGGAGAATTGTCCGCTGGAAAAGGCCGTGCGCATCGCCAACCATCTGCTCAAGCTAATCCAGGGTTTCCGTTTCACCTGGCAGGGCCGGGTCTTCAAGGTGGGCGCCAGCATCGGCCTGGTGACCATCGACGAATACGTCAGCAACACCTCGCAGTTGCTCAGCAAGGCCGATGCCGCCTGCTATCTGGCCAAGGAACAGGGCCGCAACCGGGTCTGGGTACATCACCCCGACGACGAGGAGCTGGACCAGCGCCAGGGGGAAATGGAACAAACCTCACGCATCACCCACGCCCTGGAAGAAAACCGCTTCGTCATCTACAAGCAGCTCATTCATCCCACCGAGCCCCAGCCAGGGCAAAAGAAACATTACGAGATCCTCATCCGCATGCTCGACCCCAATGGCGAGATCATCTCCCCCATGGCCTTCATACCCGCCGCCGAACGCTATGGCATCATGACCAATATCGACCGCTGGCTGATCAAAAATCTGTTGCGCCTGCTGCGTGAACAACCCGAACTCGGCGCCGACGTGGAGACCTGGGGCATCAACATCTCGGCCCAGTCACTGAGCAACGACAGCTTTCTCAACTTTGTGGTGGAACAAATCAAGGATTCCGGCGTCCCCCCCGCCAGCCTGTGTTTCGAAATCACCGAGACCGCCGCCATCGGCAACTGGATCCACGCCACCCGCTTCATCAACGTATTGCAGGGCATGGGCTGTCGCTTCGCGCTGGACGATTTCGGCAGCGGCATGTCCTCGTTCAGCTACCTGAAGAACATGCGCATCGACTTTCTCAAGATCGACGGCGTGTTCGTGCACAACCTGGCCGAGGACGACATCGACCAGGCCATCGTCGCCGCGGTGCACCGGGTCGGCCAGGTGATGGGTATCCAGACCATCGCCGAGTTCGTGGAGAATGATGCCATTCTGGAGCATTTGCGTGGCATCGGCGTGGACTATGCCCAGGGCTATGGCATTCACCAGCCCGAGCCGCTGATCACACCTATACCCACAGCTCAAGCGGGGCTTGGTTGACCAGGGTACGCAAAATATCACTGCGGGTGATGATCCCCACCAGATTCTCGTACTGGTCCACGATGGGCATCACCCCCACCCGTTGCTCGAACATCAGGCGGGCAATGGTGCGAATCTCGGTATCCGGCGTGGCGGTGAGCACTTTCTTGCTCACCAGGGGCTCGATGGGGGTACTGGCCTGTTCGGAGTCCTCCCCATAGGGCGGGATATTGCCGGTCACCGCGGCATAGCGCAACAGGTCACGATCGGAAACGATGCCAATGATCTTGCCCACCGCGTCCACCACGGGCAAGGAACGGAAGCGACGTTCGCGAAAGATGTTCCAGGCGTCGCGGATGGATATATCCATGGGTACGGTGATCACCGGCGAGGTCATGATTTGGTGGGCGCGAATGGCCGGCTCCCGCTCCCGGGGCAACTCGGTGGTGGAACGATAGGCGCGATTGGCGAAGCTGCGGGCGAGCTGCTGCTGGGCACCACTCTTCTCCGAGTCCTGCTCGCCTTCGGCCACCGGCCGGGCCGCCGTCACTGCGTCGACGGCTTCCACGTTGCGATCACGCAACAGATTCTCCACCAGCACATTGTCGCGGATACCCGGTCCGTAAATGGTGAAAGCCATGTGGTTGTTCCCTTTAGGGGCCCCAAGACGCCCCGTCTCCAGAGTTGCCCATAAAGCCTCCTGTCGGCCAGGAGAGGAAAAACTTTAACGGCTGTCCCCCGCATCCCGAGAGGCAGCACAACGCACAGCCGCCGTGACGCCAGCTCGCTGGAGACCAACCCCACCCCCTGCATGACGGATCAACCGTCTTCCAACGCCGCCGCGCAAGCCGCCAACCCCTCATCCAGGGAGGGATAACGCAGTTGCACACCCAGTTGCTCGCGCAGCTTGCGGTTGTCGATGCGCCGGGACTCACGCAGATAAGACAACAGGCCCGGCGACAGGCGCTGCCTGGCCTCGTCCCAATCCAGCATCTGCGGCTCGGGCAGCCCGAAGTGCGCCGCCACGCGACGAAAATAATCCGTCATGGAGCTGGGGTTCCCGTCACTCACATTATAGACCTCACCATCGCCTCCACGACGCATGGCCGCCACGCATGCCGTGGCCAGGTCGGCTTCGTGAATGCGATTGCTGAATCCTGCCAGCGACTCGTCCAACACCACCATGCCCTGGCGCAGGCGCTCCAGCGGCAGGCGCCGGGGCCCGTAGATCCCCGCCACCCGCAGCACCACCGCCTCGCGCCCCGGCGCCTGCCGGCGCCAGCGCCACAGGGCCTGCTCGGCCGCCAGGCGGCGTCGACCACGATCACTGTCGGGCCTGGCCGGCGCCTGCTCATCGAGCCAGGCCCCGCCGGCATCGCCATAGACCGCCGTGGTACTCACCAGAACCAGACGGTAACCGCCACCCGGTGGACAAGCCGCCAGAAAGCGCTCCAGGCGGGGATCCGTCAGCCCCGTCTCCGGCGGCGGCACGAAATAATAGATCTCACAGCACCGGGTCAAGGACGCAGGCCAGGCCGTGGCCTCATCGAGGTCACAGGAAATGAAGACATCCCCGTTGGCCATCTCCCGGGGCCGTCGCGCCAATCCCAACACGCTGCGTCCCGCGGCCCGCTCACGGGCCGCCACCAACGCACCCAGGCCACCATGGCCGACGATGGCCACGGGTCTCATGAGGCCTGCTGCCCGGGGCTGTTCAGCAATCGCCGGATCATGTCCTGTAAATGGGCGATTTCGAACGGCTTGGACAACAAGCCACCGATGCCCATACGCTGCGCCTTCTCGTGGCTCAGGCTGGTGCTGAAGCCGGTGCACAGGATAACGGGCAAGGCAGGTCGCAGGGCCAGCATGTGTCGCGCCAGCTCGGCGCCTTCCATCCCCGGCATGGTCTGGTCGGTAAACACCAGATCGAAATCATCCGGATTCTGCCGGAATCGCTCCAGGGCTTGCTGCGGCCGGCTCTCCAGCACCACCTCGAAACCCATGCTCACGAGCAGGCGTTGCAGGAAACGCCCCACCGCCGGCTCGTCGTCCACCACCAGAACCCGCCCGCTGAACTCATGACCGATCTCGGGCGGGGGCGCGTGGCGGGTCTCGGTCTCCTCCACCGGCGACAGCTCACCGGTGGCCATGGGCAACAAGATGCGGAAACGGCTGCCCTGTCCCGGAGCCGAGTCCACCAGGATATGACCTCCGTGATCGTGCACGATGCCATGCACCACCGCCAACCCCAGGCCGGTGCCCTTGCCGATGTCCTTGTTGGTGTAGAAGGGCTCGAATATGCGTGCCAGGCGCTCGGGGGAAATGCCACGCCCGGTATCGGCCACGCTGAGTTCCACGAAATCGCCCCGCACCGGAGCCTGGCAGGCCGCGCACACCACGTCCACTCCACGCCGCGCCAACAGGCTCAACTGCATGTCGCCCTCGTCCTCCATCGCATCGCGGGCATTGACCACCAGGTTGATGAACACCCGTTGCAACTGCACTGGGTCGGCCATCACGGAAAGCCCGCTTTGCTCGTACCAGTGATGCAGGCGAATCCCCTCGGGCAGCAATAAACGGGCATCGGCTTCCACCCGCTGCATCAGGCGCTGGGCATCCAGGCTCTGGCGCCGGGGCTCGCCACCGTGGCTGAAAGTGAGGATCTGCCCGATCAACTGTTGGCCGCGGCGTCCGGATTCGGTGATATCACGCAGGAATTCGCCGATCTCTTCGCTCCGGCTGTGATGGCAGATCGACTGCGCCAGCTCCGCATGGCCGATGATGCTGGCAAGAATATTATTGAAATCATGCGCGATAGCACCGGCCAGGCGACCAATGGCCTCCATTTTTTGGGCTTGGCGCAACTTGGCCTCCAGCCGGACACGCTCGCTCTCGGCCCGCTTGCGCTCGATGAGATTGCGCACCCGCCGGGACAGCAGTATCCAGTTGAAAGGCTTGGGAATATAGTCGTCGGCCCCGGCCTCGAAACCCCGGTCAATGGAGTGCTCGTCCTCCATCACGGTGACGATGAGCACCGGCACCTCCGCACCCGCCGCGGATTGCTTGATCTCGCGACAGGCGCTGAAACCATCCATCTGGGGCATGTTGGCATCCATTAGCACGATGTCCGGGTTGTCACGAAAGAACACCGCCACCGCCTGCTTGCCATCGCAGGCCTCCACCACGCGATAACCGTCCTCGTGCAGAAACAGCCCCAGGGCCTGGCGCACCAGATCATCGTCGTCTGCCACCAGCACCAGGGGCTGCGCCTGTTCATCGTTGGCCTCATTGCCCGCCTTGCGTGTCATTGGCTCGTCCTGTATCGCAACATCCCGCACCATGGTAACAAACTTCGCCCGCCCCACCCCATGGGCATGGACAAATCAGCCGGAATAAGCTCTAATTCAGCGCTTTCAAAACAGGCATGACGTCCATGGGGCATACCATCACTCTGCAACCCGGCGGCCAGCATTTCGTGGCCGAAGACGACGAAACCCTGCTCGATGCCGCCTTGCGGCAAGGCTTGCGCCTGCCCTTCAGTTGTCGCGGCGGTGCCTGTGGTTCCTGCAAGGCCACCCTGCTGTCCGGCCGGATCGACTATGACGGCAGGCAACCCCTGGGCCTGAGCGATGCCGATCGCCGACAGGGCCAGACCCTGTTGTGCATCGCCCGGCCCTTGTCGGACCTGAGCCTGGAAATCAAGCGCCTGGGCATGCCCGCCGATATCGAGATCAAGATCCTGCCCTGCCGGGTGGCCCGCATGGAACGCCTGGCCGAGGATGTGATGCGCCTGTTCCTCAAGCTACCCCAGCAGGCGGATTTCCGCTTTCTCGCCGGCCAGTACATCGACATCCTGCTGCGCGATGGCCGCCGGCGCAGTTTTTCCCTGGCCAACGCCCCCGGCAACAGCGAGTTGTTGGAATTGCACATCCGCCGGGTGGATGGCGGGGTTTTCACCCGCCAGGTGTTCGAACACATGCAGGAAAAGGATTTGCTGCGCTTCGAGGGTCCGCTGGGCGAATTCTTCCTGCGCCAGGACAGCGACCGGCCCGTGATTCTGGTGGCCGGCGGCACCGGTTTCGCTCCCATCAAGAGCATGCTGGAACAGGCATTTGCCGAGGGAGAACAGCGTCCTCTCCATCTCTACTGGGGCGCACGTACCGTCGAGGGCCTGTATCTCGATCAACTGCCGCGCCGATGGGCCGCGACCCAGGCCGGTTTCCACTATACGCCGGTGCTTTCCGACACGCACACGGCGGATTACCGCCAGGGC
Source organism: Gammaproteobacteria bacterium (assembly GCA_015487785.1). Lineage (GTDB taxonomy): Bacteria > Pseudomonadota > Gammaproteobacteria > S012-40 > S012-40 > S012-40. The sequence goes on from WFPC01000036.1 coordinate 17,774, forward strand.
CAGGTACACGAGGCGGTATGCCAGGACTTCGACGACCTCTCGGGCTTCGATGTGTATGCCAGCGGGCCGCCGGCCATGGTGGAAGCGGCCCGCGCCGCCTTTCTGGCCCGGGGCATGGGCGAAGACCGCTTCCATGCCGATGCCTTCGTCATCAGTGGCGATTAGGCGGGAACTCAATAACGCACCTCGAACCCCCGCGGCAACTCGCATTGCACGGTTTCGCTCTCGACTCGCTCCACCCGGGCCAGCTCCGGCCCCCGCTGCAACCAGGCCGCCAGTTGCTCCAGTTGCGTGCCGGCGGCCACCACCTCCACCCGGCCATCGGGCAGGTTGCGCACCCAGCCTCGCAAACCGAGCCGGCACGCCAGGGACTGGGTCGACTGGCGAAACCACACCCCTTGCACCCGCCCGCTGACCAGATAACGGGTTGCCGTGTGCAAACCCATGACGATTTCAGGCAGCGAAGTGTACGCCCATCACCCCCTCGCTGGACCATACCACCCGCACCATCTTGACCCCGATGCCGTCGCCTTCCAGGCGTGCCTCCATGCCTTCCTCCAGTGGCTGCTCCAAGCGCAGGCGGGCCCCGCCGCGTTCTCCGGGATTGAGGTCAATGATTTCACAGCGCTGCTCGCCGCTGCCCTCGATACGCAGGCGCGCCTCGGGCTGGCTGGGCCGGACGCGGGTGCCCTGGCGCTCCTTGAACACGGGAATGGCGGCACCGTGCACGTCCAGTACCAAGTGGCCATCCTCCTCGCGCAGCAGGCCGTCCACGTTTGCGCTCTCGGGTATCAGATTCTCGGGGCGATAATCCAGCTCGGGCATGCGCAGGCGGCTGATCACACTCTCGTGGATCATCTCGCCGGTGGTCTGCAGCTCGGCGATCTTGCGCACCAGGGGCGACATGCCGAGCTTGCCCAGGGCGCGGTAGATGCCGGTGAAGGAATCTTCCATTTCGGCCATGGGGTTGGGCTGGACCCGTGCCACAAGGTATTCCGGACTGAAGGCCAGACCGCAGTCGCGGGCCCGGTTGACCAGCCACATGAAGGCGACATCGGACAAGCCGTCGTCGCGATAGCCCCCACCCACATTGCGATGGGAGCCGACGAACCAAACCTGGCGCACATTCGCCCCCTCGGGCTTGCGGGTCCAAATGGCAGGCGCAAAAGGGCGCCGACGTTCGTCGATGGCCAGCGCCTGGTAGGCATTCTGGATGATCCCGCTCAGGGAGGTATCGTGGAAACCCACCCACAGTTTACGCGAAAGCCAGCCCAGCATGGGCGTGGGCACACCCAGGGCACCCACGGTGTCCCATACCCCCATGAACTTGATCTGCATGGAGCGCCGCTGGAGGCTGTTGACCAGTTCATGATATTTGGACTGGGGCCGCTTGTCGGGCTTGGTGCGGTAATAGGCATAGAGCTTGTGCACATGACGCAGGTCGCTCTTGTCCAGCAGGCCAACGGTGTCCAGAAAACCACTCAGAGAGCGTACGGTATAGGCCCCGCGACTGAAACCGAAGAAATAGACCTCGTCGCCCTCCACGTAATTGTTGGCGAGGAAGCGATAGGCCTGCTGGATATTGCGTGAGATACCCAGACCGGTGGCTCCGCCCACATACTTGTCGATGAGACCGAAGGTTCCGGTGCCCACGCCGGCATCGTAATACACCACCTGTTCCACCCCGGCATCGGCGTCGCGCGGCAACACGGCGCGCACCAGCTTGAGCACGTTGGAAGGAACAACCCGTTCGTCTTCCTCGGTGGCCGGTTTGTTCCAGGTTCCGTCGCAACAGATGACAATACGCTTGCTCATGTTTTCCTCCCTGATGTGTGATGGATTCCCTTATTTATAGATCATCGCCGCGCCCGACCCAAGTTCACCGGGTCAGCGAGGCCAGCCCCTTGAGCACCATGTCGGTAAGGCTGACGATGCCGATGACCTGGCGGTTTTCCACCACCGGCGCCCGCGAGAGGTCGAAGCGGGTGAAGAAGCGCGCGCAATAGCGGATGTCCATGTCCGGATCCACCTGCAACACCGGCTTGGCCATGATCTCGTAGACATTGACTCTCTCCGGTGCCAGATTCTTGGCGATGACCTGACGGGCGATATCCGACAGCAGCAAGATACCGAACTCGTCGTCTTCGTGACGCTTGTTGACGATGAGGCACTTGGTCTCCACGAATTTCATCTTGCGCAGGGCCTCGCTCACGGTGTCCAGGCCATCGACCTGGTCGAATTCGGTCTTCATGACCTCGCGTACCCGCACGATTTTGCGCTCGCTCATAATTCATCCTCCACGACCTTGGTGAGACAACGTATCTGGTGGGAGACACCCACTGCATCCTCCACATTGAGTTGAAAGGCGATGCCGGCCCCCGATTCAGTATCGAAGCCGGCCACACAGGCAATCTCCTCCAGCACCTTGCGGCTGATGTGTTCCTCCACCAGCATGATCACCATGTCACGCTGGGTTTCCAGCGAAAGCCCCAGAAAGGTCTTGGCCGGCTCCAGCCCCTCGCCGCGGGCATGGTTGATCACGGTGGCACCGGTAGCCCCCTTGTTGCGGGCCGCCTCCAGTACCGCGTCGGTCTTGTCGTCCTGCACCAGTGCAATGATCAGTTTGAAATGCATGCTCAGTCTCCTTGTTGCGAAAGCCTGTCACGCTTGCGCTGCGCCAGCCACTCGGTGACCTGGGCATAGCCCATCACCGTCATCATGGGAAACAGGCTGGCGAACGCGATCAGGCCAAAACCATCCATCATCGGGCTGCGTCCCGGCACCGTGCTGGCCAGGCCCAGGCCCAGCGCCGCTACCAGCGGCACGGTGACCGTGGAAGTGGTCACACCACCGGAATCGTAGGCCAGGGCGATGATCACCCGCGGCGCGAAGAAGGTCTGTATCACCACGATGATATAACCCACGATGATGTAATAGTGCAGCGGCGTACCGCTGACGATGCGAAACGTGCCCAGTGCGATGCCCAGAGCCACACCCAGCCCCACAGCCACCCGCAAGCCCCATACCCCGATGGTACCGCCGGATACCTCGCGCGCCTTTATCGCCACCGCGATCAGGGACGGCTCGGCAATGGTGGTGGCAAAGCCGATGGCAAAGGCGAACAAATAGACCCATTTATAGTCCTGCCAGGCCAGGGCTCGTTCCAAACCTTCCCGGGCGCCCGCGATGAACTGGGGGTCGGTCAGTTGTTGTGCCATCAACTTACCCAGTGGAAACAAGGCCTTTTCCAGACCCAGCAGAAACAGCGCCAGACCCAGCAGAACATACACGAACCCCAGCAACACCCGTCCCAGATGAGGCACGGGCCTGCGAATCACGAAAAATTGGAAACCGAACACGATGGCGGCAATGGGCAGCACATCGCGCAGGGTCTGTAACAACACGGCGAGAAACTCGGCGGCAAAGCTCATTGAATGGCAATCCCGTAGAGCATCACGAACATCATCGGCGTGAGCGAGGCAAAGGCAATCAGGCCAAAGCCGTCTATCATGGGGTTGCGCCCCTTGATACTGGAAGCCAGCCCCACGCCCAGCGCCGTCACCAGCGGCACGGTGATGGTGGATGTGGTCACCCCGCCGGAGTCATAGGCGATACCGATGATCTCCGGCGGGGCAAACAGGGTCATCGTCACCACCCCCAGATAACCGGCGATGATCAGATAATGGATGGGCCAGCCCTTGATGATGCGAAACACCCCGATCACGATGGCCACGCCCACCGACACCGCTACCGTCAAGCGCAGACCCAGGGCGTAGGCATCCCGCGCCGTGGCGTCATTGGCGATCATGCCGCCCTCGGCGGCCACCTTGGCCGCCTCCCCCGCCACCGCGATCAGGGCTGGCTCGGCCACCGTGGTGCCGAAACCCAGGGCAAAGGCGAATGTCAGCAACCAACCAAGACTGCCCTTGCGGGCAAAGGCATAGGCCATGCCTTCGCCAATGGGGAACAGCCCCATTTCCAGTCCGCGTATGAACATCGCCAGCCCCATGGCCACCAACAGGGTACCGAACAACAGCTCCATCAGATTGGGTATGGGCTGGCGCAGCACCACCAGTTGGAAGAAGGCAATCACCAAGACGATGGGCAGCAGATCCCGAAAACTATCCAGCAGAGGGCGAACGAACAGGGACCAGAGCTTCATCGGCACCGGGAAGCCTGGGTGTCAGGTCGACCGGCTTGGGTCAGCAGACGGTCCAGTTGATTGGCGAAGGCCTGGCGCTCGGCCTGAGAATAGGCCCCATGGCCACCGGTATTCACCCCGCTGTCACGCAGGCCCGCCATGAAATCGCGCATGCTCAGGCGCGAACGCACATTGTTCACGGTATACAGCTCACCCCGGGGATCCAGGGCCAGCGCCCCCTTGGCCACCACCTCGGCGGCCAGCGGAATATCGGCGGTGACCACCAGGTCACCGGCAGCCAGCTCGGCGACGATGCGGCGGTCGGCCACATCGAAGCCGGAGACCACCCGCAACAGGCGGATATGGGGTGAAGGCGGTAGCTGCAAGTGTTGGTTGGCCACCAGGATCACCGGCACCCCGGTACGCAGGGCCGCGCGGTAGAGAATCTGTTTCACCGGCTTGGGACAGGCATCGGCGTCCACCCAGATTTTCATCCTTTCTCCCTCTCACTCGCTGGCGAGCCACCATCCTCGCCGACCCTGCAGGCCGGAGCGATTTCCTCCGCAAACACCTGCTCCAGAGAGCGCTCACCCAGTTGTCGTTGCAAAATCGCCTGCACGTGCCCGTGCACATCCCACACGATGGCGTCCTTCACCACCCGCCTGGCCAGGCGGGCATCACCCTGCACCGCCGTCAACACCTCAGCCACGCTGATCACCGAGGGGTCCCGCCCCGGCAGATAGAAACCGGGCTCGTCGTCCGACAATTCCAGCAAGCCGTGACGGTGCAGAGGATCGGTGACATCATTCAGCAGGTCCAGTGGCAGTTGCAAGGATTCGGCCAGGCCCTCACGGGTACAACGCTCCTCCGGATTGAAATGACCCAATACCGCGCGGCGCATGACCTCCAGCGCGAGCAGCTCGCGCTCAGCCTGCCCCAGCCGTACATGGCCATAGCGTTGACAGGCCGGGTGCTGGCAGTAGAAGGCCACAGCCGAACCCAGCAACAGGATCAACCAACTGATATGCAACCACATCAAGAACAGGATCACAATGGCGAAACTGGAGTAGATCGCCGTATATTTGGTTGATCCAACAACGAAAGAGGCGAAGAGCTGGCCCACCTCCAGCCACAGCACTGCCCCCACCAGCCCTCCCACCAGGGCACTGCGCAATTTCACCCGTGTGTTGGGAATCAGCATATAGCTGGCCACGAAGGCGCCCATCACCAGAAAATAGGGCAGAATCTGGCTGAGCAGATAATACAGACTGCCAAAAGGCTCCAGCGATAGCAGGGCTTGCATCAGGCGCGAGTCCATCACCGCCGCCGTCATGCCCATGGCGCTGAACATCAGCAAGGGCCCCAGCAACACAATACTGAGATAACCGCTGATGCGTTGTGACCAGGGCCGCAAGCGGCTCACCCGCCAGGTGAGATTGAAGGCGGCTTCCACCTTCTGGATCAAGGACACCACGGTATACAGCAGCAAGACCAGCCCCACCGCGCCCAACACCTTGACCCCCACCTTGTCCACCATCTGGATCAGTTGCCGACCCAGTTCCATGCCCTTGTCGCCCAATGGCGCGAGGAATTGCATCAACAGGGGCTCGAGCTGGTTGTGCACCCCCATGGCCTTGAGCAGGGAGAAACTCAGCGCCAGCAAGGGCACCAGCGACAACAAGGTGGTATAGGAGAGACTGCTGGCACGCAGGCCAAGCTGCCCATTCAGCAGGTCGCGCAACACCGCCATGCTGATACGCAAGGCCGACAACAAGACGGCCTGGTAAGACGGCAGGGCATGCAGATCACGCTCCCACAGCCACTGCCACAGAGCCTGCCTGGAAACCCAGCGACTCATGACGGCATATGCACGCAATAAGGCTTCATGGACAGGGATTCCCGGACACGGCGTGGATTGTGGGCTTTTGTGGCATGCGGCAGGTTCCTGTTCACGCTTTGTCGAGCAACTCCACCAGCTCGGCGTGGCGTTGGCGCACCGCGTGAATCCCCACCGCGGCGCACAGGCGTTGATGACGAAAATCCAGCACATCGATGGCAAAGGGATAGGGCGGGCGCAATACCAGGTCGGCCTTGCGGAAGCGCAGTTGCGAATGGGAATAGTGGCAGATTTCCATGGCCCGGAACATGGCCTGCAGGCCGTTGCGAATCTCCGCGTGGCCGTGCATCTGGCTGGGATCGACGCCGATCACGCAATCCACCCCCAGCTCCCGCGCCAGATCCACCGGTGCGTTGTCCACATAGGCGCCGTCGGCCAGCAGGTAGTCACCGTGGCGCAGGGGTGGCAAGATACCCGGCAAGGCCGAGCTGGCATACACCGCCTCGGCCGCATCACCCTCGCGAAACACCACCCGGTCGCCGCTCCACAGATCCGCCGCCACCGTCAGCACCGGAATGCGCCCTTGCTCCAACCGCCGTCCACAGGTCAGGCGCTGCAACAAGGCCTCGCCCTGTTTCAGGCTGCGCGAGCCCACGCCCCAGCCCAGGATCATGTCGCGCATGGCTCGCTCAGAGGCCAGCAGGGCACGCACACGTTCACGCAGATCCCGGCTCTTGGCCACCGTGGGACGTGGGAAAGTGGTCGTGTCCATGTCCACTAGGGCGCGGTACCAATGGGGATTGAGGGCATAGGTGGCGCCGACGATGGCGCCCATGGATACACCGACGATGGCCGCTGGATGCCAACCGTAATGGGCCAGGGCCCGCAACACTCCGGCATGCGCCAAGCCCCGCACGCCGCCTCCGGCCAGCACCAGGGCAAAGGAACGATGGCTCTTGTTGTTCATGTCACCTCCCCGCAGGCTGTTTCGCCGGGCAGTATGCAACTCGGTGCAGCCCCGGGGTCAAGGCCCTGGGTCAACCGACCGGCTGCAAGTTGGCATAGGCGAGCATCAGCCACTTGGTGCCCACCTGTTCGAAATTGACCTGCACCCGTGCCTGGGCGCCCTGGCCCTCGCAACTGAGCAGAATGCCGGCGCCAAACTTGGGATGGCTGACCCACTGCCCCACCTGCAGGCCGCCAGTGCTGTCTTCCCCGACACTGGCCGCCCCATGCAGGCGCGAGGCCGCCGGCAGACTCACCCCGGCACGTGGACGGATTTCCTCGACCAATTCCGGCGGCAGCTCATTGAGAAAACGCGACGGCCGTGGATAGGTCTCCCGTCCGTAGAGCCGCCGATGCTCGGCACAACTGAGATAGAGATGTCGCCGAGCACGGGTCATGCCCACATAACAGAGGCGACGTTCCTCCTCCAGGCGCCCGGGTTCGTCCAGCGACAATTCGTGGGGAAACAACCCCTCTTCCATACCCACCATGAAGACCACGGGAAATTCCAGTCCCTTGGCGGTGTGCAGGGTCATCAGCTGCACCGAGTCGTCGCCCGGCCCCGCCTGGCCCTGGCCGGATTCCAACGCGGCATAGGCCAGAAACTGGTTCAGGGCATCGACAGGCTGTTCGTCCCCGAGTTCCAGTTCCTCGTGCTCGAACTGTTCGGCGGCGCTCACCAGCTCGCGCAGGTTCTCCACCCGCGCGCGAGCCTTCTCGCCCTTGTCCTTTTCATAGTGGGCCAATAGGCCGCTGTGCTCCAGTACGCCCTGCAATTGTTTGCCCAGGGGCAGTTCCGCGGTTTTCTCGCGCAGAGTGCGCACCAATTCGAGAAAACCCGCCAGGGCATTGCGTGCCCGAGCGGCCAGTTCGTTCTGCTGCAACAACTCGTCGGCCGCCTGCCACAGGCTCACGTGGTAACGCCGGGCCCAGTCGCGCACACCCTGCAGGGTGCGCTCGCCGATGCCCCGGGTGGGCACATTGACCACCCGCTCGAAGGCAGCATCGTCATGTTCATTGGCCAACAGGCGCAGATAGGCCAGGGCATCCTTGATCTCGGCGCGTTCGAAAAACCGCATGCCACCGTAGACCCGGTAGGGCAGGCCCGCCATGAGCATGGCTTCCTCCAACACCCGCGACTGCGCGTTGGAACGATAGAGCACGGCACAATCGGCCCGGGCATGACCCTGCTCCACCCATTGCTGGATGGTCTCGGCCACGAAACGAGCCTCTTCCTGCTCGTTGAAGGCGGCAAAGAAACGGATCGGTTCACCATCTTCGTCCTCGGTCCAGAGGTTCTTGCCCAAGCGGTCGCTATTGTGCCGAATGAGCGCATTGGCGGCCTTGAGGATGTTGCCGCTGGAACGGTAGTTCTGCTCCAGGCGAATCAGGCATGTGTCGGGAAAGTCCTGCTGGAAACGCTGTATGTTCTCCACCCGCGCCCCACGCCAGCCGTAGATGGACTGGTCGTCGTCGCCGACGATGAATACCTGTCCTCGCTCCCCGGCCAGCATGCGCACCCAAGCGTATTGTATGCGGTTGGTGTCCTGGAATTCGTCCACCAGGATATGGCGGAAGCGAGCTTGGTAGTGAGCCAACACATCGGGCCGTTGCAGCCACAGTTCGTGGGCGCGCAGCAGCAACTCGGCGAAATCCACCAGGCCGGCGCTGTCGCAGGCCTGCTGATAGGCACGGTAGATGTCGATCAGGGTGTCCTGGGTGGGGTCGCCCGCGGCATCCAGATGATGGGGACGCAACCCTTCATCCTTGCGGGCGTTGATGAACCCTTGCGCCTGCCTGGGCGGCCACTTGCTGTCGTCCAGCCCCAGGCCCTTGATGATGCGCTTGAGCATGCGCTGCTGGTCTTCGGCATCGAGGATCTGAAAGCCCTTGGGCAGTCCAACCTCCTGCCAGTGGGCACGCAACAGGCGATGGGCCAGGCCATGGAAGGTGCCCACCCACATGCCTCCGGGGGGCACCTGCAGCAGGCCTTCGATGCGCCCACGCATCTCGGCGGCGGCCTTGTTGGTAAATGTCACCGCCAGAATGCCGTAGGGGGAAACACCACCGGTCTGGATCACCCAGGCGATGCGATGCACCAGCACCCGTGTCTTGCCACTGCCGGCGCCGGCCAAAACCAGCACATGGGGTGCCTCGGCGGTAACGGCCTCGCGCTGGGCCGGATTCAGGGGATCGATGATGGCGGTGACATCCATCCCGCCATTCTAACAGATCCCGCCGCCCTCTCACTCCACCTTATCGATCAACAGCTCCGGTGTGCCCAAGGCCACCACCCGTGCATTGCCCTCGACGAAGTAGCGATCCCAAAAACGCTTCAGGGCCCGGATGACATCGGACTTGACGTATTGCCCCGGTCGCGGCGCCAGTCCCATGCCATACATATAGACCCGGGCACCGTGCCAATTGGGGATCAGGCCCTTGCGACGCAGCTTGCCGATTTCCTTGTTGGGGCTGATCTTGCGGATGTTGCCGCGGCGGTAGAAAGTGGTGATGTCGCTGTTCTCCAACCCGTCGGACACCAGCAACACCACCTTGTGCTTGACCGGCTCCTGGCTCACCTGGCTGGCGATCTGCTTGAGCGAAACGAAGATATCGGTCTTGGGACTGGCCGGATCCATCTTGGCCAGGGTCTCGTCCAGGCGCGTCATGAATTCTCCACCGAATTCCTCGCGCTGGCGCTGCAGGCACTGCTCCAACTGCCGTCGATCCGACAGGCGCAAGCCGTGAGCATATTGCGAACTGGGCCAGGGCTCCACTGCGCCGGAGAAAGTCAGGGAAGGATACTTGCCACGGAAATTGGCCGAGAAGCGGGCAATCTTGACACTGTCTCCCGCCTTGCCCCAGGCCGACACCAAGTTCTTCACGCGGGTCTTCATCTCCGCCGGCAGGGCCACCGTCTGGTCGATCACCACATAGAGTAGCCGCTGCGGACGGGTGTCATAGGGCTTGCCGTAATCGATGTGTGCATAGCAACTCTCCGCCGCCTCTGCTGTTGCCGTCGGGCCGGCCATCATTGCCAGCACGGCGATCAAACCCATGCGCCATTTCATGCCGTATTTCCTCTGCTGCTGTTTCTTGACCGTTCGCCCGCCAAGGCAGGCAAAAAGCTTTCCGGAACAGCAATCAAGAACCAGGCCAACCACTTGGCTTGGTTTGTGCATTTTGCCCTGCAAACCCTTCGGGGGAGTCTTTCAGGCCGTTTTCGCCAGCAAATCACCCTGCCAGGCGGCAAGATTTGACCGGCAAACGGAAAAATGGAACCAACGAGGAGCCGTCATGAAAAAGAACGCCTTGTTTATCGCCCTCAGCCTGGCCCTGGCCAGCGGCTGCACCAACCTGTCGGTCACCGCGCCGGACACGCCGGCGGAAGACAAACTGGACACCGCCAGTGCTTCGCCCGCGGCACCGGCGACAGCGAGCGCAGCCCGGGCCAAAGACACCCATGCCCAGGAGTGCACACCACAGGCCAATACCTATTACATCAACGACAAGGGCCGCAAGACCGACATGGTGCGTATCCGCGCCACCGGCTATGGCGCACCGCCCAAGGCCTTCTATTCCGACCCCCAGCGCCGCCTGATGGCCATGCGCGCGGCCAAGATAGATGCCTATCGCAACCTGGCCGAGCGGGTCAAGGGCATCCAGATCTGGGGCGGCACCACCGTGGGCGACATGGTGATCGAAAAGGACCGTTTCCGGGTCTACCTGGACACCTACCTGGTGGGTGCCAAGGTGATCGCGGAAAGTCCCAATGAAGATGGCAGCTTCGAAACCGTGGTGGAACTCAAGGTCAGCAACCGCTTTCTCGACACAGCCCTGGGCAGGCCCGGCGACGAGTGCGCCCCCGCCGCCCAACAACTCACCCACGAGGCCCGTCCCGAGGAACCTCATCAACTGGACAAGGAGTCCAGCAAGGAGCTGGCCCAGTCCGATTTCTACTTCGACAAGGAATAGACGCCCATGCCCCGCGCGCGCGCCTTGCCCTTCGTATTGCTGGCCTTGCTCCTGCTGACGGGCCTGGCCTGGCCGCCCGCCGGCCAGGCGGCCGCGGCCCGTCTGGTGGAAGCCGTGGGTAGCGCACCCATCATCAATGGCGCGGTGGTACTGGCCCGACGCCAAGCCATTCAGGACGCCATCGAGCAGGCCATGTTGCAAACCGCCGCCCGAGTCGACAGCACCAGCACCATAGCCGCCAATGTGCTGGTGATCGAAAGCTCCCGGGTCAACGCCGCCGGCACGGTGGAAAACGTGGAAGTCATCGACCAATGGCGCGACAACGAGGTGCTCTACGTGCGCATTCGCGCCCGGGTTCCCCTGGACAAGCTGCGCAAGCCCTCACCGGCGGCGCGTTACCGCAAAAAGATAGCGGTATTGCAATTCGACGTGGAAAAACGCACCCAGATCGCCGACCTACCCGGTATCGAGCGCGCCCTGCCACGGGAAATCCTGCGCCGGCTGGAACTCACCGGCGCCTACCTGGGCATAGACGGCAGCCAATACCTGGCCTCCAATACACGCCCCGGCTACCGCTTCGACAACCCGGCGGTCTACGTCAAGCTGGCACGCAAACTGGGCGCACAAATCGTGCTCTCCGGCATCATCCGCGACATGGGCGTCGACCCCGGCCTGTTCGGACTGCTCAACCGCAGCCGTCACCTGGAGATCGAACTCTTCCTGCACGACGGCCTCTCCGGCGCCCGCATCGCCCGCTACCGTTTCAGTGAGAACGTCGCCGGCGGCCACTACTTCGCCGGACACAGCACTTTGTTCTCCAGCGCCGCCTTCTTGCAGACCGACTTTGGCAAAGCCCTGGACCGCATGCTCCAACGCCAGGTGGAACTGGTCCACCAGGATCTCGAAAAGCTCCCCTTTGCCGCCCGGGTAGTGGAAGTGAATGGTGATCAGATCTATTTCGACGCCGGCAGCGTCTCGCGGGTCAAGCCCGGCGACGTGCTGATGACCTACCGACTCTCTCCCGACCCCCTGCACGAACCCCAGAGCGGTCGCTTCCTGGGCTACAAGGAAACGCCCGTGGCCACCCTGTCGGTGGCCCAGACCCAGCCCAATTTCTCTCTGGGCAAACTGGAAACCCAGCAGACCCGGCTACGCCCGGGTGACATCATCCGCTTCGGCTGGTGAGCCTCACGGGCTCTCGGCCCGAAGGCGCCTCAATGCTTGATTTCGGTAATGCGCGCACCCATGTGATAGCTGCGTGCCTGCGGCAGATATTCCCGCCGTACCACCTCCACCCGGGCAGTCAGGCCGGGCGAAAGCTTCAGCTTGGGCTCCATGTGCACCCACAAACGGGTGCCCACCGGGTACTCGTGCTCGGCCTGGAACAGAATCCCGCCCGCACTCAAATTGATACAGGTACCCATTTCCTTCAAACCATCCTCCCCCTGCACCACCACCGGGCAGTCCATGGGAATGCGGATATGATCGCGTTTCTCTTCGTATTGCTGCTGTGAAATCGGTCGCATGCGTCCTCCGGAATGCTGCCAAACAGCCCTGGCCCTGCAAAAAGCGTTCTGGTTTTATAACCCGGCAACAATACAGGCCGTGTTCAGCCGGCGAATGACGCCTTGATCTGGAGGACGCTTGTAACCCTGAACACAATATTGTTTGTTGCCGGGTTGATACATCTGCGCCCCTTGCGAAACAGCGTATGACAATGCCCCGCTATCGGCTATCATCAACCCATGAGCCATCCGTGGCCCGTGCAGCAGGGACCTCACCATGAACCAGGCCATACTCGTTCTCAATGCCGGCTCATCCAGCCTCAAGTTCGCCCTGTATGAAGCGGACGGAAACCTGCCTAGACTCGCCCGGGGCACCTTCAGCGGCCTGCCCGGCCCGGGCCGCCTCCGAATCACCGGCGCCGGGGAGCGGACGCTGACCGATCAGGCGTGCCGTCTGCGCGATCATGGCGCGGCCCTGCGTCATCTGCTCGCCTGGCTCCAGGATGTCTTTCCGGACCACGAACTGACCGCCGCCGGGCATCGCCTGGTACACGGCGGCACCCATTTCCATGTCCCGCTGCGCATCGACACGGCGACACGACAAAAACTCGACTCGCTGATTCCCCTGGCGCCCTTACACATGCCGCACAACCTGGCCGCCATCGATATTCTCAGCGAACTGTGCCCGGAACTGACTCAGGTGGCCTGCTTCGACACCGCCTTCCACCACAACCTGCCACTGCGCGAACAACAATTCGCCCTGCCACGCGAATGGTTCGAACGGGGCGTTCGGCGCTATGGCTTTCACGGCCTGTCCTATGAATACATCGCTGCGGTGTTGCCACAACATCTCGGCGCGGCAGCACAGGGACGGGTGGTCGTTGCCCACCTGGGCCACGGCGCCAGCCTGTGCGCCCTGCGCGATGGCCAATCGGTGGCCACCACCATGGGCCTGACGCCACTGGATGGCATTCCCATGGCCACCCGGCCAGGATCACTGGATCCGGGGATCGTCTTGCACATGATGCGCACGAGCGATCTGGACATCGCCGCCATGGACGAGCTACTCAACCAGCGCAGCGGCCTGCTCGGGCTATCCGGCATCACGGGCGACATGCAGGCACTGCTGGCCTCCTCCCATCCCCACGCTGCCGAGGCGGTGGATCTTTTCGTCTACCACACCCACCGCGCCATCGCTTCGCTGGCGGCGGCCCTCGGCGGCCTCGATGCCCTGGTGTTCACGGCCGGCATCGGCGAGAACGCACCGCAGATCCGCGCGCGTATCTGCCATGAAGCCGCCTGGCTCGGCATCCGGCTCGACAGCGAGGCCAATGCCGCAAACCGCACCTGCATCAGCCAGTCCGGCAGCGCCGTGTCCGTATGGCGCATCGCCACCGACGAGGAAGCCGTCATCGCCAGACATACTCATCGCCTCTTGCCCAACGCAACCAAGGGAGAATCACCATGAACACTCCGCAGTCCCCGCACGAGGAAGAACTGCAACGCCTCCACGCCTGGTGGCGCGCGGCCAACTACCTGTCCGCCGGGCAGATCTTCCTGCTGGACAACCCCCTGCTGGAAGAGCCCCTCCGGCCCGAACACGTCAAGCCCCGACGCCTGGGCCACTGGGGCACCACGCCGGGCCTGAATCTACTCTACGCGCACATGAACCGCGTCATCCGCAGATACGGCCTGAACGCCATCTATATCACCGGACCCGGCCACGGTGGCCCCGCCCTGGTAGCCAACACCTGGCTGGAAGGCTCTTATTCGGAGCGTTACCCCGACGTTCCTCAAGACAAGGACGGCATGCGCCGCCTGTTCCGGCAATTCTCCTTTCCCGGTGGCGTGCCCAGTCACTGTGCGCCGGAGACTCCCGGTTCCATCAACGAGGGCGGCGAGCTGGGCTATTCCCTGGCCCATGCCTATGGCGCGGTGTTCGACAACCCGGATCTGCTGGCCCTGTGTGTGGTGGGCGACGGCGAGGCAGAAACCGGCCCCCTGGCCACGGCCTGGCACTCCAACAAATTTCTCAACCCCGCGCGCGACGGCGCCGTGCTGCCGGTGCTGCACCTCAACGGCTACAAGATCGCCAACCCGACCGTGCTGGCCCGCATCGACGAAACCGAACTCATCCGCCTGTTCGAGGGCTATGGCTATCACCCCTACCTGGTGGCCGGCAGCGACCCCATGCAGGTACACCGGCAATTGGCCACCACCCTCGATGCCGTGATCGCCGAAATCCATGCCATCCAGGCGCGGGCGCGGGAAAACGGCGACCGGCACCTGCCCCGCTGGCCCATGATCATCCTGCGCACCCCCAAGGGCTGGACCGGTCCCGAGGAGGTGGATGGCCTGAAAGTGGAAGACTTCTGGCGCAGCCACCAGGTACCCATACCCGACGCCCGTTCAACGCCACACCTGAAGATCCTCGAGCGCTGGATGAAGAGCTACAAGCCACAAGAGCTGTTCGAGAATGGCCGGCTCAGGCCCGAAATTGCCGCGCTGGCCCCCGAGGGCGAGCGCCGCATGGGTGCCAACCCCCACGCCAATGGCGGACTACTGCTCAAGCCCCTGCACCTGCCCAACTACCGGGACTACGCCGTGCAAGTGAAACACCCCGGTGCCGATTTCGGCGAAGCCACCCGCCGCCTGGGCGAATACCTGCGCGACGTGATGAAGCTGAATATGGAAACGGCCAACTTCCGCGTCATGGGGCCGGACGAAACCGCCTCCAACCGGCTCTCGGCCCTGTTCGAGGTAACCGACAGAACATGGATGTCACCCACTTGCGATTACGACGACCATCTGGCACCCGACGGCCGGGTGATGGAAATCCTCTCCGAGCACACCTGTCAGGGCTGGCTGGAAGGCTATCTGCTGACCGGCCGGCACGGCTTCTTCTCCTGCTACGAGGCCTTCATCCACATCGTCGACTCCATGTTCAACCAGCACGCCAAATGGCTGAAGGTGTGCAACGAAATCCCCTGGCGGGCCGACATCGCCTCGCTCAACATTCTGCTCACCTCCCACGTCTGGCGCCAGGACCACAACGGCTTCTCCCACCAGGACCCGGGCTTCATCGACCATGTGGTGAACAAGAAGGCTGACATCGTGCGAGTCTATCTGCCGCCGGACGCCAACTGCCTGCTCTATGTGGCCCACGAATGTCTGCAATCACGCAACCTGGTCAACGTGATCGTGGCCGGCAAACAACCAGAGCCCCAGTGGCTGGACATGGACGCGGCCATCAAGCATTGCTCCGCCGGTATCGGCATCTGGGAATGGGCCAGCAGTGACCAGCAGGGCAAGCCGGATGTGGTCATGGCCTGCTGCGGCGATGTACCCACCATCGAAACCCTGGCCGCCGTGGATCTGCTGCGCAGACTGGTGCCGGAGTTGCGCATCCGCGTTATCAACGTGGTGGATCTCATGACCCTGCAACCCCACGAGGAACATCCCCACGGCCTGCGCGACGCCGACTTCGACGCCCTGTTCGGCACCGACGTACCGGTGATCTTTGCCTTCCATGGCTATCCCTGGCTGATCCACCGGTTGACCTACCGCCGACACTTCCACGAGCATCTGCACGTGCGCGGCTACAAGGAAGAAGGCACCACCACCACGCCCTTCGACATGGTGGTTCGCAACGACCTGGACCGCTTCCACCTGGTAATGGACGTGGCCGACCGAGTAGCGACCCTGAGCGACCGTGCCGGCCACATCCACCAGGCCATGCACGACAAACTGGTGGAACACAGGGAATACATCACCACCCACGGCGAGGACATGCCCGAGATCCGCGACTGGAAATGGCCGGCATGACAACGCGGGAACCACACGGAAACACGCCAAGATGAATGCATCACCCTATGAACTGCGCCCCGACCTGCCACGGGAACTGGCGGAACTGCGTCTGCTGGCACTGGACCTGCGCTGGTCCTGGAGCCACGCGGCCGACCGTTTGTGGCGCACCATCGATGCAGAACTGTGGCTACACACCCGCAACCCCTGGCTGATCCTGCAGACAGTGAGCCTGCGCCGTCTCGAGCAACTGGCCGCCGACGAAGACTTCCGCCAGTTGCTCCGGCAACTGCGCGAGGAGCAAGTGGCCGCCCTCGGCGGCAACACCTGGTTCGGGCGCAAACATCCCGGGTGCTCGCTCCGCATCGCCTATTTCTGCATGGAATTCGGCCTCACCGAAGCCTTGCCCCTGTACTCGGGCGGGCTGGGCGTGCTGGCTGGCGACCATCTGAAGACCGCCAGTGAACTGGGAGTGCCTCTGGTGGCCGTAGGCCTGCTCTATCAACAGGGCTATTTCCGCCAGGCCCTGGGCACCCACGGCGAACAACTGGCCTTCTATCCCTTCAACGACCCCTCACTGATGCCCATCCTACCGGTGCGCAACAGCGAAGGCGAATGGATCAGCATTGCCCTGGAGCTGCCCGGCCGCACCTTGCGCCTGCGCCCCTGGCGGGCCCAGGTAGGCCGTATCAGCCTCTACCTGCTGGACAGCAACGACCCCCTCAACGACCCGGCCGACCGCGGCATCACCAGCGAACTCTACGGCGGTGGCCGGGAGTTGCGCCTGCAACAGGAGCTGGTGCTGGGTATCGGCGGCCATCGCCTGCTGCAAACCCTGGGCGAGACCCCGGATGTCTGCCATCTGAACGAAGGCCATGCCGCATTTGCCGTACTGGAACGTGCCCGGCTGTTCATGAGTCGGCATGGCGTCGACTTCGAAACCGCCCTCATGGCCACCCGCGCCGGCAACCTGTTCACCACCCACACGCCTGTGGATGCCGGCTTCGATCGTTTCGAGCCGGAGCTGGTACGCCACTACCTCTCGCCGTGGGCACAACAGGCCGGCATCGCCATCGAGCACCTGCTGCGCCTCGGTCGCGGCCATACCGAAGCCCACGGCGACAACTTCAACATGGCCTGGCTGGGCATCCACGCCAGCGGCGCCGTCAACGGCGTCAGCCGCCTGCACGGTGCCGTCAGCCGCCATTTGTTCCAGCCCCTGTTCCCTCGCTGGCCGGCCTGCGAGGTACCGGTGGGTCATGTGACCAACGGTGTGCACATGCCCAGTTGGGACTCCCCCGAGTCGGACCGCCTGTGGACCAACACCTGTGGCAAGGAACGCTGGCGCGAGCAACCCCAGGCCATGCGCAAAAACATCCTCGAACTGTCCGACCAGAGCCTGTGGGAAATGCGCGCTCGCAACCGCCAGCGCCTCATTCAGTGGATTCGCCAGCGCCAGCCGGGGCGACAAATCATCCAGAGCCAGACCGAGGAACTGCTCGACCCCAATGCACTGACCCTGGGCTTCGCCCGCCGCTTCGCCACCTACAAGCGCCCCAACCTGCTACTGCGCGACCCCCAGCGCCTGGCCCGGCTACTGACCCGCATGGATCGCCCGGTACAACTGGTGCTGGCCGGCAAGGCCCATCCCCAGGACCGGGAGGGCCAGGCCATGATCCGGCAATGGGTGGAATTCATCCAGCGCCACGAACTGCAGCGCCACATCGTCTTTCTTCTGGACTACGACCTGCTGACCGCCGATCACCTTGTGGAAGGCGTGGACGTCTGGATCAACACCCCGCGCCGCCCCTGGGAAGCCTGCGGCACCTCCGGCATGAAAGTCCTGGTCAATGGCGGACTCAACCTCTCGGAACTGGACGGCTGGTGGGCCGAGGCCTGGAACCCGCAACTCGGCTGGGCCCTGGGTGATGGCCGGGAACACGATGCCGACCCGCACTGGGATGCGCGCGAGGCCGAAGAACTCTACGACAAGCTGGAACACGAAATCGTCCCGGCTTTCTATCGACGCAATGCGCTTGGCATCCCCGAAGACTGGGTGGCCATGATGCGTCATTCCATGGCCGAACTCACGCCGGCATTCTCCAGCAACCGCATGCTGCGTGACTACGTGGAAAACTACTACCTGCCCCTGGCCGAGCGCGTCGCGCGCCGGCAACGCAACGACGCCCGCCTGGCGCAGGAACTTTGCCACTGGCGCCGGCAAGTGGAATCCCACTGGCCGGCGATCCGTTTCGGCAACCTGCAAATTCGGCGCAACGCAGACCACATCCATTGCGAGATTCAGCTCTACCTCGACGACCTCGACCCCAAAGCCGTGCGCGTGGAATGGTACGCGGAACCGCTACCCGGACAGTCAGAACCCGAACGCCATCCCCTGTCGCGCCGCGAGCGGCTGGCCGGCGCCGTCAACGGCTGGCGCTACGACATCACCCTGGCGACCCAACGCCCGGTGGATGACTACACGGTACGCGTCATCCCCTGGCATCCCGAGGCCATCGTCCCCCTGGAATGCAAACCCATCCTGTGGCAGCGCTGAAAGCCCGGACACGGGGAGACCGAACCGTTGTGTGAAATTCGCGGGAAATGGTGGGCACTTGTGCTCCTCAAGGCCAAGACATCCAGATCGTATGCCTGCAACAATCTGGACGAACATGCGTATCGCGCAATCTGAATAGTCTTGCTTTCAACTATTGCCGGATTGATAACTCATGCACATCTCCACACCCCGCTGGAGAAGGCCAGCACCAGGCCGGGCGAGGTGATCCGGGTTTTCGGGAGCTGCCCTAGACGCTGGGTTGGCCGGTCATTGGCTCACGGCAACCTGGAAGGATCTAGCCGTCTTGGTGGGTCCGGCTTGATGTCCCCCAGAATTCTCCCAGCAGCTTTACCTCCTCCGCATTTCCTTACTTTGTACCCCCACGGGGGCGTATCCCAGTAATAAAGGCGCATGTAGAACCCCCAATGCTTTACATAAAACGCCGCCGCAAAAGGGTTGGTATTCGCAAGCTCGGTTGAAATCCATAACCCGTATCGCTCGTACACCAGCCACTCAACAAACCCGCACCCATGCGGCCCAATGGCGCGAATCACGCATTGGGCTGCTTCAATAACATCACTTCTGTCGAGTATCCATTGGCCACGATTGAAGGCATAACCCGGGATGACACTGGCGGCCTGTGCACCCAACTGTTGCCTGTATGTCTCCCATTCAGCCTCAGTTCGCATCTCGCCCCTTCCTTGCGGCAGGCACTTCCACCATCTCGGTATCCGTCTTGAGCCGATCCAAATACTCCACCCATGCCTGCATCAACTGGTGGCGCTGTGCCAGGAAGCGCGTCCAGTTATAGGCCTGCCTCAGGGTGTCGGGCATTTTGTGGGGTAGCTGGTGCTCGATCACCTCGGACGGGTAGCCCAGGCGGCGATAGGCGGCATTGATGGCAGTCTTGCTCATGGGCCGCAGGGGTGAACGGCCACCAGGGAAAAGCAGCTTTCCTTGCCGGTGCCGGGCATCGGTATTTGAAGCGCTGGCGCTTGGCACCCTGGGACGACTTCCTGGTACAGCCCCTTCTCGTCATACAGCTTGAATGTCCGCTCTCTGGGCTTCGCGTTCCGAACAGCAGTATCAGTCAGTGCCATGGTTTCGGCTCCTCTTGGAGCAACTCAAGTGGGACATCCGGGAAAAGTTGCCCCACTCCCTCTCGAAGCTGCCCCCAAAGTTGCCCCAATTTTTCAGGGGCACCCCTGCAACAGTAGGGGACAACATGGGATAAGCCTAGCATGAAAAAAGCTCGCTGTGATGCGGGCTTAGAGACGGAATGCGATTCCCTGAGGCAAGTATTTGGTGGCTATGGGTGGATTCGAACCACCGACCCCAGCATTATGAGTGCTGTGCTCTAACCAACTGAGCTACATAGCCATGTCTGGAGCAGACCGCCGGCCTGCGGGCACGAGGAAGGCGAATTGTGAGTTTTTAGCGCCCGCTTGTCAAGCCATTGACACTGCCAGAATGGCCCACCCTTGTCCACGTAGCCTGGGCGGCGCGAACTTGCTAGAATCCGCCCTCGTAGACAGGGGAGGAGCGACGAATCGTGCCGAGCAAGCTTCTGATGATCCTCACCGTGCTGTGGTTCGGCCTCGGCATGGTGGCCTGCGGCCAGAAAGGGCCACTCTATCTGCCGGATACGCCCGAATCTCACCCACAAGCTTCCGATCAACCCTGATGCCATGAATCATTTCCATTATCACAACGGCGAGCTGTATGCCGAGGACATTGCCGTCGCAGATATCGTCCACCAGGTGGGCAGCCCATGTTACATCTATTCCCGCGCCACCCTGGAACGCCACTGGCACGCCTTCGACCAGAGCCTGGCCGGGCATCCTCACCTCATTTGCTACGCGGTCAAGGCCAATTCCAACCTGGCCGTGCTCAACCTGTTCGCCCGCCTGGGCTCGGGTTTCGACATCGTCTCCGCCGGTGAACTGTTCCGGGTGTTGCAGGCACGCGGCGATCCCGCCAGGGTAGTGTTCTCCGGTGTGGGCAAGTCGGTGGCGGATATTCGCTATGCCCTGGAACAAGGCATCCACTGTTTCAACGTGGAATCGGCGGCCGAACTGGAGCGCATCAATGCCATCGCCGCCGAGCTGGGCAAGACCGCACCCATCGCACTGCGGGTCAACCCCGACGTGGATGCCGGCACTCACCCCTATATTTCCACCGGCCTGAAGGAAAACAAATTCGGCATCGACATCGACGAGGCCCATGCCATCTATCTGCGCGCTGCCGCCATGAGCCATGTGCGCATCCTCGGCATCGCCTGCCATATCGGCTCGCAGCTCACCGAGGTCGCGCCCTTCCTCGATGCCCTGGAGCGGGTGCTGGCCCTGATGGAGCGGCTGAGCAACGAGGGCATACCATTGCAACACATCGATCTGGGTGGCGGCCTGGGAGTCACCTATCGCGACGAGCAGCCACCCCTGCCGTCCGACTACAGCCAGGCCATACGCCAGCGCCTGAACGACTCGCCGCTGGCCATCCACCTGGAGCCCGGCCGCGCCATCGCCGCCAATGCCGGCATCCTGGTGACCCGGGTGGAATATCTCAAGCTCACTCCGCACAAGAACTTCGCCGTGGTGGATGCCGCCATGAACGATCTGCTGCGCCCGGCCCTGTACCAGGCCTGGCAGGACATCGTGCCGGTAACGCCCCGCGACAGCGGAGTGGAACGGGAATTCGACGTGGTGGGCCCGGTATGCGAAACCGGCGATTTCCTTGGCAAGCAACGCCGCCTGCGCATCCAACCCGGCGACTTGCTGGCGGTGCGCTCGGCCGGAGCCTATGGCTTCACCATGAGCTCCAATTACAATTCACGCCCGCGGGTGGCTGAGGTCATGGTGGATGGCGCAACTTTCCACGTGGTGCGCCAGCGCGAAACCTGGCAGGACCTGGTGCACGGCGAAACCCTGCTGCCGGATTGATGCAACGCCGCCCGGAAAAGGAGGTCATGGACGACGAGGCCAATGCACTGGCCTATGCCAGGGCCGATTTCGAACAGCCTCACCAGCAGTTCATCGACTTTTTACGGCAACGGCTGGGGCCCGTCACGCCGCGCCGGGTGCTCGACCTGGGTTGCGGCCCGGCCGACATCAGCCTGCGCCTGGCGCGTTGTTTTCCACATTGCCAGATCACGGCCATCGACGCCTCCCGTCCCATGCTGGCACTTGCCCACCGGGCGGTGAATGCGGCAGGCCTGGGCTCACGCATCCATTTGCAACACCACTACCTGTCTGTCCGCGCTCCCTGGCAAGAAGGAGCATATCAACTGATCGTGAGCAACAGCTTGCTGCATCACCTGGACGATCCGCAGGCCCTGTGGCAAACCCTGGCCCATCATCACGAGCGGGGCACGGAGATTTTCGTGATGGATTTGTTGCGCCCATCAAGCGAAGCGGTCGCGCGCGCATTGGTGGAACACTATGCCGCCGATGAGCCCCGGCTATTGCAGGACGACTTCTACAACTCCCTGCTCGCCGCCTACCGCGTGGAAGAAGTACAGGAACAACTATGGGCGGCAGGCCTGAGCCTGACAGTGGAGCAGGTCTCCGATCGTCATCTCATCGTATACGGTGACGTTCAATCGTCCCAGTAACCATAACCAGGAATCCTCACCGTATCCTCGTCGAAGTTTCCCCTGGCCGCCTCGGTGTGACAACTGTCGCAATTGCTCAACGAGCCCACCTTGGGATTGTCCTCGATCAGGCGCCGGGGAATTTCGTGGTGCTTGCGGCGAATATAGCGGGTCTCGGTGATGCGTAAAGGTGTCTCGCCGTCACGCAGGGAGTGCATAATCTTCTTCGAACGCTTGTAACCGGAATGCTCGGCGGCATTGGCCAGCACATAGTCCAGAATAGCCTGGCGATCACTCTCGTCCAGCTCGGCATTTTCACCAAAGTGATCCTCCAAGGCCTTGGACGAGAGCAGGCGTTGCCAGGAGCGCTCCGGCAGCCAGCCCGGCTGGTAGGGGAAGTGGCAACTGCCACATTCTTCCTGATAGAGCGCATTTTTCACCGCCGCCACACCGTTCTTGCGGGCAAACAGACCGTCCAACCAACCTTCATCCGCCGCCACCGGCAGGGCCAGGCTACCCAACAGGACCAGCAGGAGCCCTTTGTATTTGAGTTTCGTGTTCATATTCTCACCATCTTTTGTCCACACCATCACCAGGCGATCTTCACCGCCACCAACATGCTGAGCCCACCCACCGTGCCACTGCCGGCATGGCTTTCGCCCGGCGCCGCCGATACCGCCGAGACATAGCCAAGGGTGCCCAGCAGACCCAGCGACATGTGCAAGTTGTCCGGGTCCGTGAGACCGCTTTCCAGGCCGATGTCGTCACCATGGAACAGAAAGCCCGTAGCCACCGCACCCAGACCCAGGGCCGTGGCGGAAAGCGCCAGGGTTCGATGGATGTCGTAGCCGGTACCGCCGTAGCTGTTCTCGCCACCGCCTTCATCGCCTTCACCTCCCTCGGCAGCACCAGCGCTCAACATGGTCAGGCCTCCCAGCAACAGCGAACCCAGACCAAGGTATTTGTGCAACTCGTTCCCAGTCAGCCAGGGCTTGCGCCGCTCGCCTCCTCCGTTCTGTTGCATATCCAACAGCCCTGCCTGTTCTGTAACATGACCCGCCCGAGCCAACCACATGGGTGAGTGGATTTGCTCTGGCAGGGAGGCCGCCACGGCCTGTTCCAGCGTGCCATCGGCCAGTGGCCAATCCCCCGGAGAATCTGCCGCGCGGACCACAGGGGCCACAAACAGAGAAATACCCGTCAGCAACCCTATTAGAGGTTTCTTGTTACGCATGGTGTCTGCCCTCTCGTTCACTGGCTGCGGATATAGCTCAGGAAATCGCCTTTTTCCTGCGCCGTGCATTCACGCCCGAGCACCCACTTGCAGTTGCGCTTGAGCCATTTGCGCATGTGCTTGGCATCGGTGAGACGCTCGGGATTGACCGAAGGTGCCAGTGGGTCGATCTTCTTTCCAGTGCGGGCATGCTTGCCGACACGGCTGAGATCCTCACCATGGCAGAGACTGCAACTGCGATCGGGGCCACCCTTGGGGCTGGGGTGGGTCTGGGTCCACATGCGCTTGCCGGCCTCGGCGCTGAAAGGGCGCTGGGCCTCTGCAGCGTATTGTTGCAACAAATCGTCCAGTGCCGCGGCCTGGGCCAGCATCGGGCCCAGTAACAGACACAGGGCCAGCATCCTTAGGATATCGGTCATGTAGCACTCCTTTTGTTGTGTTTCATTGCGCCCCAGACTAGACGGGCCTGCTGAAACCAAACTGAAAAAGAAGGAGCTACGGCAAACGCATATCGCTGTCTTCGAAGGTGCCCTGCTCGGCATCCAGATGGCAGGCGGCGCAATCACTCTTGCCCGCCACCTTGGGGTTGCGCCATACCGCGGCATCGATATCCTCGTGTTTGTGCCGCCAATAGGGCGTGTCGGTGATGCGCAGCGGGGTCTGGTCGCGAGGAATGGAACGGTTGATCTTGTAGGCCGGCTCGTCGATGCCGCTTTCGGCCGCGTACCGGTTGGCGAAAGCACGCAACTCAGCTAGGGTATCCGGATCCAGGTCCAGGTCTTCGCCAAAGTGGTCGTGCTGTTGCTCCAGCAACTTATTCCAGGAACGTGCCGGCAACAGGGTGGGATGATAGGCCAGATGACAGTCGCCACACTCCGTGTTCCAGGTGTCGCTCTGGGGCAGGGGCCTACCCTCGAAAGGCTGGTAGGCCTGTTCTTCGCCGTGCAGCCAGTAGCCGGCAAAATAATCCGCCGCCGCCATGCTGGCCAGACCCAGCAGAGCAGCCCCCAGCAGACTGTGATGTCGTACACCAGTATCGATGTCCTCCACCCATTTGCGCCCGGTGATCATGGCCAGCACCAGGTTTTCCCGGTGTGCCAATGCACCCACGACCACACCCAGCAGATGCAGCCCCACCAGGGCCAGAAACAAGCCAGCACCGGTTTCGTGCAACTCGCGGAAAACACCGGCGCTGGCAGGTGACATCCAGCCACGCAGGGGACCGTGGCCCTCTTCCATACCCAGCACCACGATACCGCTGAGGGTCACCACGAATCCCATCAACAACATGCCGATGATGGCCCAGCCACCCGCCGGATTGTGTCCCACGAAGGGCTGGGGTCGACCCTGCAACAGGCTGCGCAGGTAGTCACGCACATTGTCCCAACCGTGCACGAAATCGCCAAAACGGGCATAGCGGGGCCCGGCGAAACCCCAGGCCAGGCGGAACACCAGAAGCCCCAACATCAGGTAGCCGGCGAACACATGCACATGGAGAAAACGGTTGTCTTCGGAAGTCAGCCAGGCGAGCACGAAGCAACTCACCAGCAGCCAGTGAAACACGCGTGTGGGAAGATCCCACACCACGATCTTGTTGCGGGCGGGACGATGTGTGGCATCAGTCATGTTTGCCTCCTTGTTATTCAGTTCGTGGCAGTAATTGCATACCCCGCAGGGACTGTAACTCGGCGGTGAAGCGGTTGCCCTTTTCTTCGTGGCCAATGCGCACGGGCAAATAGTACAGCCGCGGCGCACACCACATGGTGGTGGTCACCTTCTTCTCCTTGCGCTGGATCACTAGGGTCTCCAGGCGCCCCCAGGGTGTGTCGACCGATTCCCGGCCTATCATACGAATGGGATAACGCCGGAATTTTTCGTTGCCTGCCACAGCATAGTCCATGCTGCGCTTGCCCGCGGCCAGATCCACCATCAGGCTCAACTGATACATGTTCTGGTCCAGACCGTCGGATGGCAGGTCGAACACATGGAGCTCACCGTTGATACGGCTGTAGACCTTGCCCTGCTGCCAATCGAAGCGCTGTTCGATGTCCTGATTTTTCCTGCCAATGCGTTTCCTGTGATACAACAAGGGCCGCACCCGGCCATTCATCCATTCCACCCGGCTGGTCTCGGTCAAATCTTCCTTCACCAGCCACGACAGCATGCCGGCGGTGCGCGAACGGGAAATATAGATCAGGCCATCACCATCACGGCGCAACTCGCGCTCGGCCTTCCCCAGGCTGAGCAAGCCCATACTGATACGGTATTCGGCCACGAAGGGTGGCGGCAACTGGGCATGGGCCAGCGGTCCCCACAGGCACAGAATCACCAACAACCTGCGTATCATCGCCGGACCTCCGCCCGCCGCACCTGGTCGATGAAATTCCAGCGCCAGCGGCAGAAGCCGGCATAGCCCCAGCCCAAGACCAGCCCCAGGACTGCCCCAACCAGCACCTGGCTGGGATAGTGTTGCCCCAGGTAGACCCGCGACCAGGCCACGCCGACGGCGATGGCCAACATACCCAGGCGCAACCAGTTGCTGCGAAACACCACCGACAAATAGGCAAAGGTGGCAAAGAAATTCAGCGCATGATTAGACGGCATGCCCGTGCTGCTGTGGGCACAGGGAGCAAAAGGCGCGCCATCGGGCCGGCGCAGCAGCGGCGCCATGTCCAGACAGGGCCGCGGCTGGTCCAGCAAATATTTGAGCAGATTGCCCAATGAATCACCCAGGGCCACCAGCAACAACAGGGCCACGGCGGTTCGCCAGCCGGCGGCACCGTGCCGCCAGCCCAGATAAGCCACGATCAAGGCCAACAGGGGAAAGGAAAATCCCAGCTTGGCCGACAGCCAGGGCATCAGTACATCCAGCCAGGGATGAGCCCAGGCCTGGTTGATCTGTAGCAGCAAGGCCTGGTCCATCAGCCGGCGGCGTCCAGGGCGCTGAAAAACCCCTGCCAGTCGAAGGCCGGGCCCGGGTCGGTCTTGCGCCCCGGCGCTATGTGGCAATGGCCCACGATGCGCTCGCGGGTGATACGGGGATAGGCCGCTTGCAAGGCGCGCACGAAACTCACCAGGCGGCGGTATTGCACCGGCTCATAGGGTATGTCGTCGCAGCCCTCCAGTTCCACCCCGATGGAGAAATCGTTGCAACGGGTACGCCCGCAATAACTGGACTGTCCGGCATGCCAGGCACGGCGGTGCAGGGGCACGTACTGGATCAGGCTGCCGTCACGGCGAATCAGTACATGGGCCGAAACCCGCAGATCGGCGATCTCGGCGAAAAAGGGGTGCTCGGCGGGATCGAGAGTGTTGCAAAACAATGCACTGATGGCCGGCCCTCCGAACTGTCCCGGCGGCAGACTGATACCATGGATCACCAGTAATTCCGGGCTCATGCCCGCGGGCCTGTCGTCGCAATTGGGCGACGGCCGATACGTGGCACCACTCACCAGGCCGCTGCGCGGGTCGATGTGCATCTCAGAGGCCATGAAAATGCCCCGGCTCACGGTTTTGTGACGCGCTTGGCAAAATGGCACTTACGGCCTTCAAAGGCCGCCTTTGCGCTCCGATGCAGAAAACAACAACGCACTGTTCAACTGCCAACAACGGAGTCGAAGACATGAATCGTATCAAGACCATTAGCACCGCCCTGGCCACCTTTCTGTTCGCTGGCATGAGCCACATGGCCCATGCCGATGAATTTGCCAACGGCTTCATCGCCGCCCAGCAAAGCGATTATGCAAAAGCCGCCGCCAAATGGGAACCGCTGGCCAAGGCCGACCATCCACGCGCCCAGTTCCTCCTTGGCACCATGTATCACAGCGGCGCAGCCGGCACCTACGACGAGAAAAAGGCCGTGGCCCTCTATCACAAGGCTGCCGAGAACGGTGTGCGCGAGGCCCAGGAATACTTGGCCGTGGCCTACGCCGAAGGCTGGTTTGGCCTCAAGAAAGACCCCGGCAAGGCCCGTTACTGGCAACAACGCCTGGACCAGGGACGCTGAGCCGATTCACCATCCCCCAAAGCGAGAGAGGCGGGCCAAGGCCCGCCTCTTTACTTATGTTCGTGGACGAATGTGCACGTGCTTGTGGCCATCGGGTGAATGAGCACTCTCATCCATCTCGATGGGCACCATGTGCAAGTTGCCATGACGCACGCCACGCACCGCAATCACCGCATTGGCGAATTCCTCCACATCCTTGATGGGCCCCTTGAGAATGGCGATCTCCAGGCAATTGTCATGATCCAAGTGCACGTGCATATTGGACAGGGTGAGGTCATGATGGCGATGATGCGCCGAGGTAATGCGCATGGCCAGCTCGCTCTCGTGATGGTTGTACACATAACTCAATGCCGCCACACAGTCACCGCTTTGCGACTCGCGCAAGCGATCGCTTTCCAGGCGACTGCGAATCAAGTCACGGATGGCCTCGGAGCGATTGGAATACCCCTGCTGCTGGATGAAAGCCTCGAACTGGCGAGCCAGGTTATCCTCCAGTGAAATGGTAAAACGTTCCATGCATTGTTCCCCACTAGAAATAATTACCGCAGGACAAGGCTATGAGCAAGACACAGCCCGCCGACGTTTTTCATATTTTTCAATCATATCATATGATCGATGAATTAACGCCGGCTTAATTCGCTACAATGAGATCGCCATGGCCAAGATCATCCTGTTCCACAAACCCTTCCGGGTACTCAGCCAGTTCACCGACGAACAAGGCCGGGCCACCTTGGCCGAGTTCATCGATCTGCCCGGTTTCTACCCTGCCGGCCGCCTGGACTATGACAGCGAGGGCCTGCTGCTGCTCACCGATTCGGGCAAGCTACAACACCGCATCGCCCATCCACGGCACAAGCTGTACAAGACCTATTGGGTACAGGTGGAAGGCCAGGTGACGGAAACCGCCCTGGCCCAACTACGCCAGGGCGTGATGCTCAAGGATGGCCGCAGCGCGCCAGCCAGGGCCCGGCAGATCGAACAGCCTCCCGGCCTGCATGAACGCAACCCGCCCATTCGGCAACGTCGACAAATCCCCACCTCATGGCTGGAGCTGAGTATTCGCGAGGGTCGCAACCGCCAGGTCCGCCGCATGACCGCCGCCGTGGGACACCCCACCCTGCGCCTGATTCGATGCGCCATCGGCAGATGGCGGCTGGATGGCCTGGCACCCGGCCAATGGCGCCAACAACATATCGCCCTGCCGCGCCACGGCAAGCGCCCCAGGTCTCCTGTCTGAGCTTGCAAACCCGTCCTGGGAGGAGCCTGCTGTTTTGACCAGCACCGTCGCCAGAAGGCGCCTAGCCGATCTGACGCATCGCCTTGAATTTACGGGTTTCTGGGTCGTAGCTAAGGGCAAAAACACCGTGAATGCCCTGATGGGTGAGAAACGGCTGCAGGTATTTGGCGGGAAAACGCACCGTGCGTCCATCGGTGGCACGGGCAAACACGGAACGCGCCGCGCCCTGATAATAGGCCAGGAACTCATCCTGGCTGAGGTGAATATGAAAAATCAGCTCGGAATCGGCCACGACGGGTCTGTCTCTGTAGTAATGTGAAGGATTATTGCCGTTGCAGCACGTTTTTTCAACGCTCACCCGTCATTTTATTGACGATCATGTGTCGGTCCAGCCTCCTCCGGCATCGACAGAACATCAAGGAACGGCATCACTATCCACAATCTCATCCATGAAATAACGAACTTGGCGCACATCGGTCGAACGCTTGCGCAGCATGGTACATTTTCTGCTTCAAACAGGTATGATGCACTATAACGACAACCGTGTTTACCTGAGGACGCCATCGTGACAACTACAGAAGAACATCCAGTAGAACGTCGCAAGGGATCGCACGAAGCCATTGCCAAACTCATCGCCCATCGCACGGACATGCTAACCCTGTACGGCGAGCTGGCATCCCACCGCCCCTATCATCCCTCGGAGGAACTGCTGGAGCTGCTCCAGCGGTTCTGCCAGGCGCTGGTGGACTACACCGCCGACGCCCATTTCCGCTTGTACCGTTTCATCGAAACCCGCAACGAACGCCGCCAGTCCGTGGCCCGCATCGCCCAGACCGTCTACCCCAAGATCTCGCTTTCGACCCAGCGCATTCTCGACTTCAACGACAAGTACGACACCACAGAACACTGCAAAGAAAGCCTGAAACAACTGGAGCACGACCTCTCGGTACTGGGGGAGCACCTGGCTGATCGCATCGAACTGGAAGACCGCCTGGTGGCCGCGCTGCGCAGCTCCCGGCGCTGACCACACATGAGGCGGGTGAGACGCGTCGCTCACACGCTGGGGCTAAGCCTGCTGGCCAGCCTTCTCGCCCTGCCGGTGACAGCCGCACCCAGCCGCGGCTTTGGCCAAGAATTCGGCCGCACCGCCAGCAGCGGCGTACTCTACTTCGACCTCTACAACTCCACCGGCACCTGGAGCAAGGCCACCGACAACCAGATACGCATGGGCCTGCCCTGGGGCGAGGCCATATTCAGCGAACGCGCCCTGGGCTACAAGCATCGCCTGCAACCCTACTTGGCGGCCTATGCCTTTGCCGGCATCAACACCTCCTCGCGCGAGGCCAGCTATCTGCAGGCCGGCGCCAGCTACCTGCTACCCCTGCGTGGCGTATTGCTCAACTTCAACCCGGAAGCCCTGCGCGAACAGGGCAGCAACCGCCTGGTGATCAACGGCGCCGCCTTTTTCGCCCTGCGCATGCCGCGGGTCTGGGGAAAGTGGCAACTGGGTGGGGAATTTTCCCTTTCCGACCAGGCCAGCAACCGCTCCAGCCTGGCCCTGGGCCTGCGCTGGCTGCCACGGGAAGCGGTAACCCTGGACATCATCCTGGCTGCCAACGGCGGCAGCATGGACACCACCGTCATCCGCACACCCGCCGCACTACGCCTCAACCTGCGCTGGTAGACGCCTCAATCCTCCAGATACGTGTAGCCGCACAGGCCCGCCTCCAGCTCGCGCAGACAGGCCGCCGCGTCATCCTGGCCCAGACCGGCAGCTTCCAGCTTGCGGCGATAGGCCGAAACCAGTTCCGCAGGACTGTAATGTACATAGCGCAACACCTCGTCCACGGTATCACCCAGCTCTGCCTCGCCCAGGCGATACCCCCCCTCCGGCAACAATTCCACATCGATGGCGTGGGTGTCACCGAACAGATTGTGCATGTCGCCCAGAATCTCCTGATAGGCGCCGGTAAGAAACACCCCCAACAGATAGGTTTCCCCCGGCGCCAGCTCATGCACCCGCAGGGTGGATTCCACGCTCTCGCCATCCACGAACCGCTCGATTACACCATCGGAATCACAGGTGAGATCCTGCAAGGTGGCGCGCACCGTGGGCGCCTCGTCCAGCCGCTGCAAGGGCACAATGGGGAAGATCTGCTCTATCCCCCAGATATCCGGCAACGACTGGAAAATGGACAGGTTGCAAAAATACTTCTGCGCCAGCTTTTCATCCAGCTCATCCAGAACCTCCCGATGAGCGCGGGACGAAGCCCGCAACAGGGGCCGCACTCCGGAACAGATACGGTAATACAACTGCTCGGCGCGGGCGCGCTGGCGCAGATCCAGCACCCCATGACTGAACAGCCCCTGGGCCTCGGCCAACCAGTACACCGCATCGTGATAGGCCTCCAACACAGAACGGCCGGAAAGATCTCGCAAGGTCCGCTCCAGCGCCTGCAACACCGGATGGGGTGGCACATCCCTGGTGGCACCGACCATCGAGAGGTTTTTCTCCACCCCGATCACATTGCAGATCAAAACCGCATGATGCGCGGTCATGGCCCGACCCGACTCGGTGATCACCCCGGGATGAGGCAGGTTCTCCTGCTGGCACACCGCCGCCAGCGCCGACACCACATCGTTGGCGTACTCCTGCATGGTGTAGTTCATGGAGCAGAAACTGCGCGAGCGCGAACCTTCGTAGTCCACCCCCAGGCCACCTCCCACATCCACCCGCGCAATGGGGGCTCCCAGGGCACGCAGCTCGGCATAATAACGCGCCACCTCCTGCAGGCCCTTCTGGATATCGCGGATATTGGCCAGTTGCGACCCCAGATGACAATGCAACAGCTTCAGGCAATCCAGGCGGCCTGCCTGGCGCAGGCGTTCCACCACCTGCAACACCTGGCCAGCGGAAAAACCGAACTTGGACTTCTCGCCACCGGTATTCTGCCACTTGCCCTTGCCCAAGGATGCCAGCCTCACTCGCAAACCCAGTTGCGGCTCGATACCCAGCGCCGCGGACTCCGCCAGCACCCAATCCAGCTCCGACTGCTTTTCCAGCACGATCACCAGATCATGCCCCAGCCGCTGCCCGATCAAGGCCAGGCGGATATACTCGCGGTCCTTGTAGCCATTGCAGATGATCACCCCCCCAGGCCGCGACAAGCCCAGCACCACCATCAACTCCGGCTTGCTGCCGGCCTCCAGCCCCACCGTCGATTCCGGCTGGTCCAGCAAATGCGCCACCACCGTGCGCTGCTGATTGACCTTCACGGGGTAGACCGGGGTATAACGCCCCGCATAGGCCTGGCCAGCCATGGCGCGGGCAAAGCATGCATTCAGCTTCCGTACCCGATCACGCAAAATGGCGGGAAAACGCACCAACACCGGCCAGTTCAGCCCCTGCTCGCGCAACTCCAGAGCCAGCTCATAGAGATCCACACTCCGGGCATGGGCATGGCGACTGGGATAGGCCAGCACCCGTCCCCCAGGGCCGATATCGAAATAGCCACCACTCCAGTGGGCAATGTTATAACACGCGCGCGCGCGCTCGATACTCCAGTCTGACATGAATGTCCCCGCGGATTGGAAAACGCATTATACTATAGCCCGACGACGACACGGCCCGACTCGAAGCCCACACATCTCACAGCACCGAAGGCCATATACTGGCGACATCCCGAGCCAGGCCGACAACATGGGCAGAGAGCCTGCAACCCGACACAGACAAGAAAAAGCCGCCGTGATTACGAGGCACGCCCTGGACTGAAAACGAACACCAAGCATCCTGGAGTACTCTCACATGACACTGGACGACACCTGGTTCACCGAACTCGCTCCCGAAGCCGGCAGCGCCTTCTCACTCAAGCTCGAACAAAAACTGCACGAGGAGACCACGCCCTACCAGCGCATCGAGATTTACGCCACCGAAGCCTTCGGCAACCTGATGGTCATCGACGGCTTCATCATGCTCAGCCAGCGCGACAACTTCCTCTATCACGAAATGATGAGTCACCCCGCGCTGTACTGCCACCCCAACCCCAGGCGCGTACTGATCATCGGCGGTGGCGATTGCGGCACCCTGAGCGAAGTACTCAAGCACCCGGAAGTGAAAAGCGTACACCAGATCGAAATCGACGAACGGGTCACCCGCCTGGCCGAGCGTTACTTCCCCGAACTATGCCAGTCCAACAACGACCCACGCGCAAAGCTGATGTTCATCGACGGCATCCAGTGGGTAAAGGATTGCAACGAAAACAGCTACGACATCATCATCGTCGACAGCACCGATCCCATCGGCCCCGCCGAAGGCCTGTTCTCCGAACCCTTCTACCGCGACTGCCAGCGCATCCTCGGCGAGCACGGCATCATCGTGCAACAGAGCGAGTCACCGCTCTATCACATGGACATCCTGCGCAACATGTATCAGGCCATGCGTGGTGGCGGCTTCATCGACATCGCCACCCTGTTCTTTCCTCAGTGTGTCTACCCCTCCGGCTGGTGGACCGCCACCCTGGCCTGCAAGGACCAGACGCTGACCACTTTCCGCGAACAAGAGGCCGAAAACAAAACCTTCGAGACCCGTTACTACAATGCCGCCATCCACCGTGCGGCTTTCGCTGCGCCCGAGTTCTTCTATTCACAGATATATCGTTGAGGAAACAACAAATGAGCAAGCCCACCATAGCGCAGACCAGCCCCTGCATCGTCGACGTGGAACCCGGAACCTATTACTGGTGCAGTTGCGGGAAATCCACCAAGCAACCCTTTTGCGACGGCAGTCACGAGGGCAGCGGGTTCAAGCCAGTGGAAATCACCGTGGACAAGCCCAAGAGCCTGTTTCTCTGTGGCTGCAAACACACCCAGCACCCACCTTTCTGTGACGGCAGCCATGGCGAACTCTGAGAAGCGAGCCCCACCACCAGGACGCGGCATGAAACGAGGCGAACATTCGCTGTACGATGCTCCCGCCAGGCCCACGAAAAAAACACGCATCCATAACAGAAACCCCACTCAAGCCACGGCGACCGCCAGCAGATATTCGTGTGGAATCACCAGCCCGTCATCGGTCACAAAATCACGTGCAAAGCGCGCCACCTCGTCACGAATATCCTTCCTCTGCTCGGCGGGCAGGGCCTCGTATTGCATCTTGAGAATGTCCGAGGCCTCCACCGTATCCCAGTAACTCTCGAAAGAATCAAAACGGTAATCGAAACGTCGGCTCTCTATGTCATAGCGACTGAACCCGGCCCGATCCAACAGCGCATCCAGAACCCCAACCGACCCCAATGAAGTCACCTTGAGCAAAGGAGGATAGGCATCCTCCGGAATACGACCCTTGAATGCTTCATAGGCCCACAACAGGGTGGGCATGGTCTCCGCCGTACTCCACACCGCCAGAGCGGCGCGCCCACTGGGCCTGAGCACCCGGCGCATCTCACACAAACCTTGCTGCGGATCTTCAAACAACATGACACCGAAACGACACAACACCCGGTCGAAACTGGCATCCCCGAAATCCAGCTTCTCCGCCGGCATGACCTGAAAACGCAGATTACCCAAGCCTTCGCGGCCTACCTTGCCCTGGGCCACTCGCACCATACCCTCGGCGGCATCGACCCCGACGACATCCACCTGGGGACAACGCCGCGCCAGGGTCAAAGCCGGCTCCCCGGTGCCCGAGGCCACATCCAGCACTTTGTCACCTGGTTGCGCCTGCAAGGCCTGAATCAACGCCTCACCCACTGGCGCAATCTGCGGCAACCAATAATCAAACTTCTCCGCCATCTTGTCCCAATCGGGCTGATTGTCTTCGGCACCCATGACCTACTCCTCGGTTAAAATCGACATACCTGATAAACGCTAACCGGTTTCAACAGGCATCTCAAGCCCAAACAACAAATCTGGGCGACACAGGCTTCAATGAGGCCGTAGCGTTTTGCTACGGATAACGACACCGAATTTTAGTAGGTGCTTAAAACCTTAAGGCTTCAATGAGGCCGTAGCGTTTTGCTACGGATAACGTGTTCTTGTGTTTGTCACATTGGCCCAATAACCACATGCTTCAATGAGGCCGTAGCGTTTTGCTACGGATAACACGTCACATCGGCCTAAGCGCATCCGGCGACAATGCGCTTCAATGAGGCCGTAGCG
>WFPC01000037.1 GCA_015487785.1 Gammaproteobacteria bacterium
GCCCCTGCGCAGGCGATGGGGTAGGGCCGGAGCCTTCCAGTGTTAGGAGCAAATAAACTGTCCGGACTTGTAGCACGTGATTTGTCCGGTTTCATGGTAGCCGAGGAGGTGCGCCATGAGACGGACAGAACTGCTACAGGAGATCCGGAAAATGCGATTCGAGGAAGTCTACAGCGCCTGGACCGAGCGGCGCTTGACCCAGGAAGAGGCCGCCCGGCTGCTGGGGGTCCATGAGCGGACCTTCCGCCGCTATATCAACCGCTATCAGGAGGCCGGCCTCGACGGCCTGATCGACAAGCGCCTCGCCCAGGTCTCTCACCGCAAGGCCCCCACCGACGAGGTCCTGCGGCTGGAGGCCCTCTACAAGGAACGCTACGACGGCTGGTCCATCAAGCACTTCTACAGCTTCTACCGCGACCGTCACAACGGCACCCGCAGCTACACCTGGGTTCGCAACACCCTCCAGGCCGCCGGCCTGGTCAAGAAGGCGCCCGGCCGCGGCAAGCACCGCAGGCGCCGCGAGCGGGCCCCCATGCGGGGCATGATGCTCCATCAGGACGGCTCCACCCATCCGTGGGTGCCCGGCCAGTACTGGGATCTCATCATCACCCTCGACGATGCCACCTCCGAACACTACTCCATGTTCTTCGTCGAGGAGGAGGGCACCGCCTCCAGCTTCCGGGCCATGCGGGAAGTCATCCTCGAACACGGCCTGCCTTCCTCCCTCTACACCGACCGGGGCAGCCACTACTGGCACACCCCCAAGGCCGGCGGCAAGGTCGACAAGGGCCGCCTCACCCAGTTCGGACGGGCCATGGCCCAGCTCGGCATCGAGATGATCCCTGCCTATTCCCCGGAGGCCCGAGGACGCTGCGAGCGCATGTTCGCCACCCATCAGGCCCGCCTCCCCAAGGAGCTGGCCGCCGCCGGCATCACCACCATGGAGGCCGCCAACGACTATCTCCGCAAACACTACATGCCCGCCTTCAACCGCGAGTTCTCCGTCTCACCCGCCGTCGAGAAATCCGCCTTCGTCCCCTTCATCGGCGGGAACCTCGACGACATCCTCTGCGAGCACTTCGAGCGCACCGTCGGACGGGACAACTGTGTCCACTTCCAGGGCAAGGTCCTGCAGATCCCCCCATCCCCCTGCAGGGCCCACTACGTCAAGGCCAAGGTCCGGGTCCATCGCTACCCCGATGGCACCCTCGCCCTCTTCCACGGGCCGAGGAAGCTGGCTACCTATGCCCCGGACGGGACTCTGGTTTCGCTTGAACAGGAAAACGGGGACAACGTCCGCCTCCCCGCTTCCTCAACCACTTAGACACGGTCCAAAGAGCGGACAGTTGATGTGCTACAAAACCGGACAGTTCTATTTGTTGCTAACAATCCAGGCGCCGGACCAGGCGGTGCAGCATCCAGGGGATCAGCAGTGCCTTGAGCGTGAGGGTGAGCGTGGCCGAGATGTAGAGATGGGGCTCGCCGGCGGTCCAGGCCATCAGGGCCGTGACGCCGGTGATCAGTGCGCCCTGCCAGGCAAAGGTGTGGATCGAGGTGACCAGCCGGGTCTGCGAGAGCAGCAGGAAGGAGGTGAACAGCACCATGGCCGCCAGCACGAACACGGCCTGTTCCTGCAACGGAAGATGCAACAGGTTCATTGCGAGCCGACCTCCAGGATCACGTGGCTCAGCATGCCGAGCAATGCCAGCAGAAAGGCCATGTCCAGATACAGCGGCACCTTGAACAGCCGCATCTTGGCCAGCACGGACTCCGCGATGCCGAGCGCCAGGCCGAGCAGGGCGAGCTTTCCGGCCAGAGCGGCCAGTGCCAGCGCCAGGCCACCCGGCGTGAGATCGCTGCTCATGCCCCAGGGAAAGAAGATGTTCACCAGCAGCACGGCGTAGAGCAGGAGCTTGATCTGCGCTGCCCATTCCATCAGGGCGAGGTGCCGGCCACTGTATTCCAGGATCATGGCTTCGTGCACCATGGTGAGTTCCAGATGGGTGGCCGGGTTGTCCACCGGAATGCGGCCGGTCTCGGCGATACCCACCAGCAGCATGGCCATCAGCGCGAACAGGAAGGAGGGCCGCAGGGCGGGTGCGGAGTGGAGCAGGAAATCGGCCACGGACGCCAGGTTGGTGCTGTGTGCGGTCAGGGTGAGGGTGAACACCGCCATCAGCATGGCCGGTTCGGCCAGCGAGGAGATCAGCATTTCGCGGGAGCTCCCCATGCCGCCGAAGGCCGTGCCCACGTCCATGCCGGCCAGTGCCAGGAAGA
>WFPC01000038.1 GCA_015487785.1 Gammaproteobacteria bacterium
ACGTGTGCCCGGAATTCGCCTCCTGGGCCGTATGGATGGCCGGGAGGCGTGAAAAAATGACATAAACAGGTCGATTTCTGCGCAAATCTCCTTGCGGAACAAGGAATGGGTTGGTGATGGCGCAGAAATCATGAAATGTTCAGACCTTCCTTGACTTGTCCATCCTCGCCACGCCGCCTGCCAGCTCGAATAGTGACGACCCGGTCTCACCCTCAATATGGCCGCAGACCAGGGACACATGAGCCCGGATCCCGGCCGGAAGACGGAAATCCCTATCCGAGATTCAAATTCCTTCCAAACCGCTCACGCCCACTCGGCCCGACCTGTATGCCCTGCAACATCATCAGAGCTTCAGCATCAGAAGCTTCGGAGAGAGTTGTCCGGGAGTCGGGGGAAGCAGGTGCTTTCTTGCCAAAAGCCACGGTCTTTTCCATAGTGGGGCTATGGCCGCCGCATGGGCTGGTTCAGCGGTTGGCGGCGACAACAGGGCTCATTTCAAAGGATTGGGGACGTGCCGATCCATAATGCCGATATTGCCGATATCTTCGACGAGATCGCCGATCTGCTGGAGATCGAGCATGCCAATCCGTTCCGTGTGCGTGCCTATCGTAATGCCGCCCGTACCCTGCGCGGGCTTGGCCGCGAAGTGAGCGTATTGCTGGCGCAGGGGGAGGATTTGACCCGCCTGCCGGGTATCGGCCAGGACCTGGCCTCCAAGATCGAGGAGATTCTGGCCACTGGACATTGTGCCCTGCTCGACAAGCTGCACAAGCGTCTGCCACCCGATCTCGGTGAATTGCTCGCCCTTCCGGGGCTGGGGCCCAAGCGGGTCGGGTTGCTTTACCATGAGCTCGATATCCATACCCTGGAGCAGCTCCACCGTGCCGCCAAGGATGGCCGCCTGCGGGACTTGCCCGGCTTTGGCGTCAAGACAGAGCAGAATATCCTGCATGCCCTGGAAGGCCGGATGGGTGTGCCGCAGCGGTTCAAATTGGCCCTGGCCGGCCAGTATGCTGGGCCCCTGGTCGATTTCCTGCGTGGGGTGGCCGGTGTCGAGGCGGTGGAGATCGCCGGCAGTTACCGGCGTGCCAAGGAGACGGTGGGCGATCTCGATATTCTGGTCATTGCCGATCGTGCCAGCCCGGTGATGGCGCGTTTCGTCGCCTACGACGAGGTGAAGGAGGTGGTTTCCCGGGGCGATACCCGGGCCACGGTCATTCTGCGTTGCGGCTTGCAGGTGGATCTGCGCCGGGTAGCGCAACAGAGTTACGGTGCCGCACTGCACTATTTCACCGGCAGCAGGGCCCACAGTATCGCCATGCGCGCCCTGGCGCGCCGGCAGGGACTGAAGATCAACGAATACGGTGTGTTCCGGGGGCGCAAGCGGGTGGCGGGAGAAACCGAGGCCTCGGTGTTCCACAGTGTGGGGCTGCCCTGGATTCCGCCGGAGTTGCGGGAAAACCAGGGCGAAATCGAAGCCGCCCGCCAGGGGGCGCTGCCCAAGCTGGTGGTGCTGGAGGATTTGCGTGGCGATTTGCATGCCCATACCCGGGCCAGCGATGGTCATGACAGTTTGCAGGAGATGGCCGCCGCGGCCAGGGCCCACGGGTTGGAATATCTGGCCATCACCGAGCATTCCCGGCGCTTGAGCGTGGCGCGGGGGCTCACGCCCGAGCGTCTGCTCAAGCAGATGGACGAAATCGACCGGCTCAACGAGCGCCTCGAGGGCATCACCCTGCTCAAGGGGATCGAGGTGGATATTCTGGAGGATGGACGGCTGGATCTGCCCGACGCCTTGCTGGGCCGGCTGGATCTGGTGGTGGGGGCGGTGCACAGTGGCTTCAATCTCAGCCGCCGCAAGCAGACCGAGCGTATCCTGCGGGCCATGGATCATCCTTATTTCAGCATTCTGGCCCATCCCACGGGACGCCTGATTCAACGACGCGAGCCCTATGACGTGGATATGCTGCGCATCGTCCGTCATGCCCGGCAACGGGGCTGTTTTCTCGAACTCAACGCCCATCCCGAGCGGCTCGATTTGCTGGCGGCGTATTGCCGCATGGCGCGCGACGAAGGGGTATTGGTGAGCATCAATTCCGATGCCCACAATACCCTGCAGTTTGCCAATCTCAAGTACGGCGTGGGACAGGCGCGTCGGGGTTGGCTGGAGAAAAAAGATGTACTCAATACCCGCTCCCTTCGCCGTTTGCGGGCCTTGTTGCAAGGAACCTTGTGAGTCACCGGGCCATGCCCGGTGTTTCTCGATGTGTGCCAGCCACGGCATGTTGAGCAGTCAACCATGTGGAGGCGATCCGTCAGAGGTTTGTGTCTGCCATGGCTTGCTGGATGAGGCGGCGAAGATGCGGGGGATGGTGCTGTAATCGCGTCAGCCAGGCGCGGGCCTCCGGGCTCAGCCGC
Organism: Gammaproteobacteria bacterium; assembly: GCA_015487785.1. GTDB lineage: Bacteria > Pseudomonadota > Gammaproteobacteria > S012-40 > S012-40 > S012-40. The sequence continues at coordinate 2,419 of WFPC01000038.1, forward strand.
CGCAGGCCCCAGCGGCTGCGGCGCAGGGTTTCGGCATGGCCCTCGCGTTGGTAGTACAGTGGCAGGTTGATGTCGAAATAGGACAGGCTGTCGGCATCGCGCAGGCTGTCGGCATCGGTATCGCCCCCCGTTTCGTGCAGGCGCACCAGGCGGCAGGCTTCCCTGGCGATGTCCTCGTCCACGCCGCAGTCTTGCAGGATGCCGTGCAGCAGGCGCGCCCCGCGTTCGGCGTGAGCGGCCTTGAAGCTGTCGTAGTCGTCGAAGTGTTCGCGCCGGTATCGGTCGGGGGTGGCGCGTTCTATGTCGTGGGCCAGGGCGGCCAGTTGCAGGGCCGGGCCCGCATCGGGGCGCAGCCGCAGCAGCCATTGCAGGGTATTCTCGGCGTGCTGTGGATCCTCCTCTACTGTGGAGCCTGCGATGAAGGCACGGATGCGCTGGCGGGCGCAATGCAGGCTATCCATGCCGGCAGATCCAGACCCGTCGCAGGGTTTCCAGGTTCATGACCACGGCGATCAGCGCCAGGATGAAGAAGACCTGGTTGCTCACGGCGCCGAGGAAGATGAGAAAGACCCGCACGTCCCGCCCCAGGCGCAGCCTGCCGGTCGCCGTGTGCCGGCGCATCAGACCGTCATATTTGTCGGCGGTATAGCTCAGCATGAAGGAACCGATGATGGCGGCGAAGCCGGTGGCCAGCACGATGGGGGAATAGGCCTGTTGCAGCAGGTGCCAGGTGAGGCCGAACAGCAGAAGGGCATCGGCGTAGCGGTCGAGCACGGCGTCGAACCAGCCGCCGAAGTCGCTGCCCTGGTACTTGAGACGCGCGATTTCGCCGTCGCAGCCGTCGATGATGGAGGCGAGCTGGGCCAGGATGCCGCCGGCCAGCAGGGCCGGGTAGCCACCCAGCATGAACAGGGCGCTGGCCAGCAACGAAAGTGCGAAAGAAACCGCCGAGATCTGGTTGGGGGTGATGGGCCAGCGTGCCAGCCGGCGCGAGATGTGGATGGACAGCGGCCGGTTGAGCCAGCGCGCCACCGGGCCGTCGTTGCGCTTGCCCCGCAGGCGCTGGAGCAGGGCCTTCTCAGCACGTGTCACCGCCGCGGCGTCGTCCACGTCGATCCAGAACAGGCCATCGGCTGCGCAGGCGTGGGCCTTGCCCTGTTCTGCCAGCACGCGCACGGCGCCGGAGAGGCTGGAGTCGCCCGCTTCACGGGCCTGGCGCAGGGCATCGAACAGTGCCGGACTGCACAGAAAGAGACCGGTGTCATAGCCGTCGTGATCTTGCAGGCCCTTGCCTATGGCTTCGATGTGATCGCCACGGCGTCGCACCCGGGTGACGTCTGCGGGATCCACCAGCGGATTGTCCAGCTTGCCGTCCACTGCCAGGGTGAGTCCGTCGGCGGGCGCACCGGTCGCCAGCAGGCGGCGCACCATTTCGGGATCGAACAGGTGGTCGGCCATGGTGAGCAGAAAGGGTTCTTGCAGCCGCGTTTCGGCTGCCAGCACCGACTGGCCGTTTTCGCTCTTTGCCCAGTGGGGATTGGCCACGGTCTCGATGGTGACGCCGAGGCGCCGGGCGAGTCCTTGCAGAAAGGAGCTCACCCGTGCCTGGGCATGACCGGTCACCACCACGAAAGCATCCGCCCCGCCCTGCCGGGCGGAGCGGATGACTCGTTCGATCAGTGGCACCCCCAGCAAGGGGTAGAGCGGCTTGGATTCAGCCCGTGGCCTGAGTCGGCTGCCGCTGCCCGCGGCCAGAATCAGACACTTCATGCAACTCTCCCAGTCTGCCGGCAATGAAGGCCTCGGTCATGCGGTAGGCCTCGTCGTCGGTGTACTGCTTGGCCGGGTGCTTGCACAGATAGGCCGAGGGCGCGTGCAACACGCCGCCTTCTCCCCGCTCCAGAGCCAGCTTGGCCAGACGGATGGCGTCGATGGCCACGCCGGCGGAGTTGGGCGAGTCTTCCACCGACAGACGCAGCTCCAGGTTCATGGGCACATCGCCGAACAGCTTGCCCTCCATGCGAATGAAACACAGCTTGTTGTCTTTTTGCCAGGGCACGTAGTCCGAGGGGCCCACATGGATGTCTTCCTCGGCCAGGCGTTCGGCCGCCACCGCTTGCACTGCCTCGGTCTTGGATTCCTTTTTGGACGCCAGGCGTGCGCGGTTGAGCATGTTGAGGAAGTCGGTGTTGCCACCGGTGTTGAGTTGATAGGTGCGTTCCAGCTTGACTCCGCGCTTGGCGAACAGGTCGGTGAGGGTGCGGTGGGTGATGGTGGCGCCCACCTGGGCCTTGATGTCGTCGCCGATGATGGGAATGTTCTTTTCCTCGAAACGGCGGGCCCACTCGGGATCGGAAGCGATGAATACCGGAATGTTGTTGATGAAGGCCACGCCGGCCTCCAGGGCGCATTCGGCGTAAAAACGGGTGGCTTCCTCCGAGCCTACCGGCAGGTAGTTCAACAATACTTCGGCCCCGCTTTCACGCAGCACCTGGACTACTTCCTCCTGGGTGGGTTCGGGTGCGTTGGCCGGGATGAAGGTACGCTCCTCGGGATGTTCGGCCATGTGCGGGGAATAACCGTCCAGCATGCGCCCCATGCGGACGAGGGTGCCGGTGGCGGGAATCTCGGGCTGGAACACGGTGGTGCAATTGGGCTTGGCGAAAATGGCCTCGGCCACGTCCTTGCCCACTTTGCGGCGATCGATATCCCAGGCGGCGACTACTTCGATGTCGGACGGTTTGTAGCCGCCGATCACCGGGTGCATCAGGCCGATGGCCTCCTCCGGGTTGCGGTCGCGGTAGTAATAGATGCCCTGGATCAGGGAACTGGCGCAGTTGCCCACGCCGACGATGGCGATCTTGATTTTATTCATATTCATCATAACCTCTTGTGTTGCTTGGGGTGATTCCCGAAAGATGTCTACAAATAAAATACATCGCGAAATGCGGGTCGATAGCGTCTATCGCCCGACGTGGTATGGCTTTCTTCCACGGGGAAAGTAAACCGGAAAAGTGTATGGGGACGCTTTGCGGTTTTTCAAGGGCTGCCCAGGGCGCCATTTCCAAAACCGCCGGGCATGCTATAGTATCGCCTTTGATGGGGTCAACTTCGTGATGGCGATGCTCAGGACGCTGATTTTTCTCATGTTGGTGGTGCTGTTGTCGGCGTGTGATGGCAATTCGGAATATCTCGAAGCGGTGATCGCCGGCGACAAGGAAAAGGTCGAGCGCTACCTGGACCAGGGAGTGGATATCGACCAGCGAAACAACTATGGCTGGAATGCGCTGATGCACGCGGCGCGTAACGGACATCTGGAACTGGTGCGCTATCTGCTGGACAAGGGCATCGATGTTAATGCCACCGACAAGGATCACTGGACCGCATTGACGCGGGCAGCGGAAAAGGGCTACGCGGATATCGTGCGGGTGCTGTTGGAGCATGGCGCCGATACCGAGATCAAGACCCTGCAGGGATGGACACCGCTGTTGTGGGCGGTACAACAGGATCACCCGGAGGTGGTGAAACTGCTGATCGAGCATGGCGCCGATGTGCAGGCGCGGACCAACGATGGCCGCACGCCCATGATGATCGCCATAACGGAAAACCACAACGAAGTCTTCCAGCTCTTGCAGCAGGCCGGCGCACAGCCATGAGGGTTACCAGAGGGGGAGCAATGCGCATCGATGGGGCGTTACTAGGATGGGGAATCGTGTTGGCGGTGGTGGCCGTGGCCCTGAGCGCCTGTGGTCTGCGGAGCCAGAGTGGAGTGGCCGATTACACCGTGAAGGGCAATCAGAGTGTCTACCAGGAGGTCGACAGCCGGGTCTATGTGGACCGGCCCATCTTCCAGCCACTCAGGCACGATGGCATCCACGACCCGGGCAACGATGCCATCAACAGCCTGCAGGAGCCGGAGGAAGCGATGAAGGACTTCCCCATAGACCGGCGCGGCGGCATCAACTGGGCGCGGGCCATAGACCAGGGGCTGATCAATCCGCGCATGAGCCTGCGCGGGGACGAGGACATGCTCATCATGGACATGGACATCCTGTTCACCAATACCGGTTCCATGCCCTGGGTGCGATTTCCCCATCTGGCGCATACTCGCTGGCTGGACTGTTCCAATTGCCATCCCGCCATTTTCCTGCCTCAGCGTGGAGCCAATTCCATTGGCATGGATGCCATTATCGCCGGACAGTATTGCGGGCGTTGTCACGACAAGGTGGCCTTTCCCCTGTGGACCTGCGAGCGTTGCCACAGCGTGCCCCATGAAGGTTCTCCCGAGCCCTGGTGGCGGCCCCAGGACAATCCCCTGCCGCCCACTCCGGAACAGGCCGCCATACTGGGTCTGGAGCGTTTGTTACCGGGAGCCGCGGCGGCTGCCGCTCCGGCTGATGACGACGATTGAGCCGCTTCCCGAAACGCCTTGTTCAGGTGCCGATGTGTACCACGAGTTCCCGCCGGTTGCGGCCGTGGCGGTGCTCCCAGAGATAAATGCCCTGCCAGGTGCCCAGGGCCAGGCGGCCGTCGACGACGGGGATGCCCAGGGAGCAGGCGGTGAGGGCGCTCTTGATGTGGGCCGGCATGTCGTCGGCACCTTCCAGGGTATGGGTGTAGAGGGGATCGTTCTCCGGCACCAGGCGGTTGAGCCATTGCTCCAGATCGTGACGGGCGGAAGGATCGGCGTTTTCCTGGATGATCAGGCTGGCCGAGGTATGGCGCACGAAAAGGGTGCACAGGCCTTCCTCGATACCCGCCTGGCTCACCAGCGGCGTGATGCGATGGGTGATGAGATGCAGGCCCTGGCCGGGGCAATCCACCATGAGGCGCTGGATCATGGCGCAGACGGCGCCTCGCGCAGTAACTGGGCGATGAGATTGTGATTCTGCTGCTCGGCGATCTGCAGGGCGGTCTGGCCGTCGCTGTCGCGGGCGCCGGTGTCGGCGCCACGTTCCAGCAGCAGGCGCACAGCCTGATCCTGGTTGAAGCTGGCGGCGGCCATCAACGGCGTGCGGCGTTTCTTGCCCCGGGCATCGATGTCGGTGCCATAGTCCAGTAACAGGCGCATGATCTCCGTGTGGCCAAGGCCGGCGGCGATGAGCAGGGCGTTTTCCGTGGTGGCCTTGCTCAGGCGGGTGTCGGCGGCCAGCAGGGCGGCGGTGGCCTTGGTGTGGCCGAAGAACACCGCATTGGTCAGGGCGGTGGCATCGTAACGATTGGTGAGATTGGGATCGGCACCGTGCTTCAGCAACAGCCGCACCACGTCGTCATGCCCCTCGGAGGCCGCCAGCATCAGGGCGGTGAGGCCGTCCACGTCCTGCGCGTCCACCAGGGCCTGGCGGTCGAGCAGGGCCGCCACCGTGTCCAGCTTGCCACCTTCGCTGGCCAGCATCAGGGCGGTACGGCCGTGGCGGTTGACCTCGTTGATATCGGCGCCCTGGTCGAGCAGTTCGATCACATAGTCGGTCTGGCCCCGGGCGGCGGCCAGTTGCAGCTCCGAATAAGTGTTGCCGGTGCAGCCGAGCACCAGCAGGGACAGTAGAATGAGACTCGCAAGCTTGTTCATGTGACTAACCGGTTGGTATGAATATTGACTATTGTAGCCTGCCGGCGGAATTTCGACTATGCGCTGTTGGAAGAGGAGTCTGCTTAATCCGTCTCCATTCACGAATTGCGCAAGAGGCGCGTCTTGACGGGATTTCGCGGGGCTTTTTGTCTATCATTCGAATGAGTGTCCGCTCTGTGGGCATATGTGTGAAGCCACAAATCTGGGAGTCAATACCTATGGTAGCGAAGAAAAAAGCCGCGAAGAAAAAAGCGGTGGCGAAAAAGACGGCCGTAAAGGCGAGGGTGGGGAAGAAGAAAACGGTGGCCAAGAAGACGGCCGTCAAGAAAGGCATGACCACGGCGATCAGAACGCCCATGACCAAGGCGCAGATCTATGCCCATCTGGCCGACGCCACCGGCCTGAGCAAGAAGGAGGTCGGGGCCGTGTTCGACGAGTTTTCCAGCCTGATTTATCGGCATGTGAAACGCAACGGTGCCGGCGAGTTCAAGGTGCCTGGGCTGATGAAGATCAAGGTGGTGAAAAAACCCGCTACCAAGGCCCGCAAGGGCATCAATCCCTTTACCGGTGAGGAGACCGTGTTCAAGGCCAAGCCGGCTCGCAAGGTGGTGAAGGTGACGCCCCTCAAGGGCCTCAAGGACATGGTCAGCTAGTTTTTGTCGGCTCGGCGTCGTGTGCCGGGCCGGCGTCCAGTTTTTGGGTCACGGCGGTGTCGGGTGGCTCGCACACCACTTGGTTGCGTCCCCCGTTCTTGGCATCGTAGAGGCATTCGTCCGCCCGCTGCATCAGTTGGTCGGCGGCCTGCTCCAGATCCAGCGGCCCGTCGTCGTTGCCATGGAAACAGGCGATGCCCACCGACAGCGTGACCGGGATGCTGAGGCCTTCAGCGACAGGAAAGGCGGTTTTTTCGATGCGGCCGCGAATGCGCTCGGCGATTTCGCAAGCCTTTTCCAGCGAGGTATCCACCAGCAGGGCGGCGAATTCCTCTCCCCCGTAGCGGGCCAAGACATCGCTGTTACGCAACTGGCCACGGATGATGGCGGCCACTTCGCGCAATACCGCGTCACCGGCGGGATGGCCGTAGCGGTCGTTGACCTGTTTGAAATGGTCCACGTCGAAGAACAGAGCGCACAGGCTCTGCTTGCGACGCTGGGCCAGCGAGAGTTCCTCGCGCAGGCGCTGATCGAAAAAACGGCGGTTGTTGACCCCCGTGAGCACGTCGGTGAGCCCCACCCGCTTGAGTCGTTCCTGGCTGATGACATTGTTGAGGCAAACGGCGACGATGGTGGCCAGGCGTTGCAGGAAGTCGCTGGCGCTGGTGGGATTGAAACGTTCGAATTTCTCGCTGCCGAGATTGAGGCTGCCCACCAGCTCGCCGTTGCGCATCATGGGCAACAGGGCGATGCTGGCCGGCGGGCGCAGCAGGGAAGAGAAGAAACCAGCGTGATGGTCGCGCTGGTAACATCCCAGATAGGGCGCCAGCGACAGGCCGTAGAAGGTTTCCAGTGTTTCCATGTCGTCGACGAAGATGAGGTCGCCATGCTGGCGCAGGTCGGGAGCTTCGGCATCGAGAATGCGGCGCAGTTCGTATTCCGGGTCGTGCAGGATCAGGCTGAGGCGTTCCAGGCGCGAGGCCACCCGGTATTCGAACAGTATGATCTGCAACAATTCACGCAGGCTGGTGCACTGAATCAGGCGCAATTCCAGTTCCTGGAAGCGCCGGTATTTCTCTTCGTTCTGGCGCGCCTTGGCAAGAAAGGCGCGCAGCTTGCGGTTGAGGCGCTGATTTTCGAAGTAGAGTTCCTTTTCCCTGCCTTGCAAGACACTGCTGCGCTGGGCGGCGGAAGTCTGTCCCTTTTTCACTGCAAACATGATACGGCGCTGGCTGCTGGGTCGGTATTTCTAGGATGCACAGCATGTGCCGAGTTTGGCAGGGACGATTACGGTGCTCGGAATGCCGCCGATGCTCGCTTCAGGGCGCTTTGCCCTCGAACTGTTCTTGTTGGAGCTTGCGTTTCAGGTCTTCCAGGGTGAAACGGGATTTGCTGCGTTTGGGAAAACCCACCTTGAAGGCGTTGTGGCGCAGGCTCTGGCGGCCGTCGGCATCGCGCAGCAGCAGGTGGTAGCTGCCCATGGGCAGGCCGGCGGGGACTTGCAAGGCGATGCCGCCGGCGATGCGCCGGGTCTGGAAGCGGGGCAGGCGCAGAGCCGAGGCGATGGTGGTCTCGCCGGCGAAGAACAGCCCCTGGGCATTGTAGGCCAGGGCGCTGATGCGGTGACTGCTGGGATATTCGGCGCTCAGGCGCAGCCGGCCATCGCGGATATCCACCAGTAGCAGGGCATAGTCCGGAGCGCTGAGGTAGAGCCGTTGGCCGATGCGCTGGATGTCGCTGACGGCACTACCCAGGCGCAGGCTGGCTTCGGCGTGCAGGCGGCCCTCATGCCAGCGATAGCGGCGCAACAGCCGTTCACCTTCCAGGGCAAAGATCTCGTCACCGTAGGCGCGCACCAGGGTGACGGGAGCGTGGGTGGCGATTTCGTCTAAAGGACGAATGTGTGACGGATTTTTGACAGAATAGGCGCGAATGCCTTGCTGGGTGGCCAGCCACAGGTGCTCGCCATCCAGCCAGAGATCACGCAGGGGCAGGCTGTAGTCGGCCACCACCAGGGGCTGGGCGGCTTCGCTGATATCGTAGACGGTGAGCCGGCCATCGAGGCTGGCGACGATGGCGTATTGCCGGTGCAGGAGAATGCGGTGAGCGGGGTGTGACTGGCGCACCTGGGCCAGCCAGCGAGGCTGGAAGGGCTGGCCGATGTCCACCACCACCAGGCCGCCGTCACCGGCGGCGACGAAGGCGTGCCGTCCAGCGATGGCCACGTCGTGGGCATGGCCGTCGAAGTCCACTCCGGCGGCCCACACGGGATTGAGTGCGTTGGTGATGTCGAATACCTGCAGGCCCCGCGTGCCGCTGGCGGTATAGGCGAAACGACCCTGCAGGGCAATGTGCTTGATGCGGCCCATATCCTGGTAGCGGCCCACTTCCGCCGGCTTGCGGGGGTCGCGCACGTCGAGCACGCGCACACCGCCCCACCAGTCCAGCACATAGAGGTAGGGTTCGCGCGCGTTCACGCCCCAGCTCGATCCGCGGGTATCGTAATGGCCGATGATACGGGGTTGCTCGGGCCGGGCTATGTCGATGATCTGGATACCGGCATCCCATGCGGCCAGATAGAGGTGCTTGCCGACCCGGTCCAGGCCGCGGGCATTGCCAGGGGTGGGCAGGTGTGCCAGTGCCCGTGGATGAGGGGGATCGCTGATGTCGAGTACGTGCAGGCCCTGGTCGAAGAAGGCCACATAGGCGATGTCGCCATCGATGAGGATGTCCTCGGCGTGGCCGCCGGGGTCGAAGCCGCCTACCGGCCGGGGGTGTTTGGGATCGTGGATGTCGAATACCAGCAGGCCGGCATTGTCGTCGGCCACCAAGGCGTAATCACCCTTGAGCGCCAGCGCCCAGGACTTGCCCGGGGTGTCGTAACTGCCCAGCAGCCGGGGGGTGCGGGGATCGGTCACGTCGATGATATGGATGCCGCCGCGATGGGCGGCCAGGTAGAGCCGGTCACCGCGTAGCTTCATGGTATAGGCCAGGCCGTCCAGGGGCAGGTTGGCCAGCAGCCGGGGGTGGCGGGTATCGCTCACATCCACCACCTGCAGGCCGTGGTCGTCGTCGGCCACATAGGCGATGCCGTCGCGCACCAGCACACCCTTGGGAGAGCCCGGGGTATGGAAATTGGCCAGCAGGCGGGGCGCATTGGGGGTGGCCACGTCGTAGATGTGCAGGCCGGAGAACCAGTCGGCCACATACAGGCGGTCGTCCTTCAGCACGGCCCGCCGGCTGCCACCCAGGTTGACCCCCAGGCTGCTGATGGGCGGGCTGCCCTCGGCGCTGAAATCGATGCGCAGCAATTGTCCGGCGGTGAGCGCGATGGCCATGCCATCGGCATAGGCCAGTTCGCGCAGGGGCTGGCGCAGGCGAAAGTCCGACAACAACAGTGGGGTGGCGGGATTGCCGATGTCGAACAGCGACAACACGCCATTCTGGTCGGCGGTGAGCACGCGGCTGCCGCTCAGGGCCACGCGATGGACCCGGCCCAGGCGGTTGTAGCTGCCCAGCCAGTGGAGCCGGCCGCGTGCATCGTGCGCCAGCAGGGTGAGGCCGGTTGCGCCATTGGCCACGGCCAGGGCTTGTTCTCCGGCCAGATCCTGGGCGCCGGGGCCGGCGTAGCGGCCGGTGAGGTGCAAGCGGCCATCGGCGCCCATTGTGAAAAGGCTCACTCCCTGGCGGGGATGGGTCAGCAGGCAGGCATCGTCGGCCAGGTGCACGCTGCTGGCCGGTTGTTCCAGGGTTTGCCGCGCGACAATTTCGGCCACCTGCCCCCGTTCATCGATCCGGGCCAGCAGCAGCCGGTCGGATTGCAGCAGACAGGCGTGTTGATCGTCTACGGCGAAATCCCGCAGGGGGGCGTCCAGTGCCAGGTGGCCGATGACCCGGCCCTGGCCTGATTCGTTCACAGCGATGCTGACGAGCTGACTGGCGCTGGCGCTGTAGAGCCGCGAGCCATGGGCGCGCAGCAAGGTGCCGGCCTGTTGCAGGGGCAGGCGGGCGTGTAGCTGGAAGCCGCCATTCTCGTCGGCCTGGTAGGCCTGTAATTCATCGTCTCCGGGGCCCGGCAGCCAGACCAGGCCGGCGGCGAGGGCGAAGCCGGCGGGACGATGGGGCAGGGTCATGCGGTTGCGCACGAAGGGGCCCCCGGGCAGTACACTGAGCTGCACTTCGGCTGTGGGAGGTTCCAGTTTTACTTGTACAGTGGCGGCGTGGCGCAATTTGACCAGGGTGGGTTCCACGTCGACGATGCGCGGCGGGACCTGGGTGCAGGCGGCGAGGGCGATGCTGGCCACCAAGGCCGGGACAAAGCGTGCAAAGAACATGATTCGGCGCCGAGGCCTATTCCAGGACTTCTTCGATTTCGCCGGCATCGTCCCGTTTCTTGATCTTGCCGGCCAAGGGCTTGGCCTTGGCCAGTTTGCCGGCCGGGGTCATGTGCCGGGCCAGGCGGCGGGCCTGCTCTTCAGTGATGGCGGTGGGTATGAAAAAGACTCCGCGGAATTCTTCCTGCTGGAAGCGGGCGAGGATGTAGTAGGTCTTGCCGGCCTCGAACTTGAAGTGACGCGCCCGCCATACCGGTTCCGGCATGGCCTTGTAGGGATGATGGGACAGGGAACGGATGATCACGTCGGTTTCCACCGGCCTGATGTCAATGCGGGCGTATTCGCCACGCGAGAGTTTCATTACCGGTTGTTGTTCCAGTTCGATGGTGATGTCGGCATCGGAGATGCCGCGGGTGCGCTGGGGCATGGGGCGCAGAAAATAGATCACCGCGCGGTCTTCGCCGGGGCCGGCGAACAGGGGATGACTGTCGACGATGCGGCTGGTGGCGGCGCAGCCGCCGAGCAGCAACACCATCAGCAGCGAGGCGATGGCGGCCAAGGGTGATTTCATCCTGATCTCCTGGAACGGTGTTCTTGTTGTGTTTCGTCGTCATTCGGCATCGTGCTCACGGCGTGTGACACCAGACGCCCTGGACACGAGCCGGATAATAGCCGTATCACGATAGTCTATCGGATTGAACCGCCTTCGGCTACGGGCTGGGGTTGGGTTGGCGGGTGTGGATGGCTTCGATGCCGTCGAGTACCGTCTGGGACAGCTCCAGTTCGGTGCTGGCCAGGTTGCTGCGTAATTGTTCCAGTTTGGTGGCGCCGATAATGGTGCTGGTGAGAAAGGGGCGGCTGTTGACATAGGCCAGGGCCATCTGGGCGGGGTCCAGACCGTGTTCCCGCGCCAGCGCCGCATAGGCTTCGGTGGCGGCCCGGGCCTGGGGATTGCTGTAGCGGGTGAAGCGGGCATAGAGCGACAGGCGGCCGTCGGCGGGCGGATCTTGCAGGTATTTCCCCGACAGCACGCCGAAGCCCAGGGGAGAATAGGCCAGCAGGCCCACGCCTTCACGATGGGCGATCTCCGCGCAGCCGATCTCAAAACTGCGGTTGAGCAAGTTGTAGGGATTCTGTACCGAGACCACCCGTGGCCAGCCGCGTTTTTCCGCCCAGCGCAGGAACTGCATGATGCCCCACGGTGTTTCGTTGGACAGGCCGATGTGGCGGATCTTGCCGGCCTGGACCAGGTCGGCCAGGACCTGCAGGGTTTCCTCGATGGGTGTGGCCTCTTCTTCCTCCGGGTATTCGTAGCCCAGCCTGCCGAAGAAATTGGTGCTGCGGTCTGGCCAGTGGAGCTGGTAGAGATCGATGTAATCTGTTTGCAGACGCCGCAGGCTGGCCTCCAGGGCGGCCTCGATGTTGCGCCGGTCGAGACGGGGGTGGCCGTCGCGCACATAGGGCAACCAATCGGCCTGGCTGGCCACCTTGCTGGCGATGACGAGCTGTTCGCGGGGCCGGTTGCCCCGGGCCAGCCACTGACCGAGGATGCGCTCGGTCTCGCCATAGGTGCTGGCGGCGGTGGGCACCGGGTAGATTTCGGCGGTGTCGATGAAATTGACCCCGGCCTCGGTGGCCATGTCCAGTTGGGCGAAGGCCTGCGCAGGCGTGTTCTGTTCGCCCCAGGTCATGGTGCCGAGGCAGAGTATGCTAACCTTGATGTCGCTGTGACCCAGATAGCGGTATTGCATGGCGTGTTTTCATCCTCGATGAGCGGGCTCATCATGGTACAAGAGTGGGGCGTGCGGGAAAACCGGCGGGAGGGCTGAGATGGATTGGGAGAAGGTGTTGGCGGGGATCGCCGCCGTGGTGATCCTGTTTTTGTTCTATCCCGGCGTCAAGCGTGCCCTGGCCCAGAGCCGCAAGGCGGAGAAGGGTGACTGGGCAGGCGTGTTATGGCCGCTGTTGTTGGTGGTGGCCTTCGTGCTGTTGTTGATCCAGATGGTGTGACTACTGGGTGAGGGTGAGCTGGAAACGGGCGCCGTGCAGGCCGGGGCTCTGATCGATGTGCAGTGTGCCGTGATAGGCCTGGGCGATGTCGTTGACCACGGCCAGGCCGATGCCGCTGCCACCGGCATGGCCGTCGGAACGCACGCCACGCTCGATCACCCGGCTGGCCAGGCGGGGGTCGATACCGGGTCCGTCGTCCTCGACCACGAGCTGCAGGCGGGTGCCGCCTCCCTGGCGCAGGATGCGGGCCTGGATCACCACCTGTTGCCGGCACCACTTGAAGGCGTTGTCCAGCAGATTGCCTGTCACTTCCAGCAGATCCGACTCGTCGCCGTGAAACAGGAGTTGCCTGGACGCCAGAATCTGCAGTTTCACCCCCTTGCTGGCATAGACCTTGTTCAGACTGTTGACCACCTTTTCGATCAGGCGATAGACGTTGACCGGCTGGGTGAGTGGATTGCGTCCGCTGGTGGCGGCCCGTTGTAGCTGATATTCCACGATCTGGTTGATCTGGCGAATTTGCTCGGCCACCGCGCGGCGCAACTCCTCGCTGGAGCCGTGGCTGTCGGCCAGGCCCTGCAGCAGGGCCAGCGGGGTCTTGAGGCTGTGGGCCAGGTCGGCGGAGGAGTTGCGGTAGCGTTCCAGGCGCGCCTGGCTGCTTTGGATCAGCCCGTTGATATTCTCGGTGAGACCGCGTAGTTCCTTGGGATAGTCGCCGCGCAGAATGTCCTGCTGGCCCTGTTCTATGCGCTTGATCTCGTGCGCCGCCCGGCGCAGGGGCTGCAGGCTCCAGCGCATGGCCAGGCCGATCACCAGCAACAGTGCCAGGGTAACCGCGCCCAGCCAACTGAACAGGCTGCGGCGGAATTCGCGCACCTGCTTGAGATAATGTTTGTCCACGGCCTCGATGATGTTGACGGTGTGGACGTGTTCTTGTGGCGGCGTATCCCAGGAAAAGGCGAAGGCGAACACGAAATACTCACGGCCATCGTGTCCGCGCACACGAGTGAACAGGCGGCGAGTGGGCGGCAGGCCACTGATCTCGGGCACGTCGGGGTCCACCAGGGAGCCGGACTGCCAGCGGTGGCGGCCGTCGTTGCCGGTGATGCGGGCATAGAGACCGGAATTGGGCAGATGGAAATCCACTTCCAGCAACATATTGGCCGGGACCCGAATGGCGTCGTCGTCGATCTCGGCGATGGCCACCAGGGTGTAGACATAGTTCTCCAGGCGCTTGGCGGTGGCGTCCTCGGTATGTTGCTGGAAGGCCTGGTCCAGGGCATAGCCGGTGAGCCCCAGAAAGGTGGTGAAGCTGAGGCTGACGGCCAGCAGCAGGCGGCTGGTGAGTGAACGCATGCGCGCCGGGGCCCCGTGCAGAGTCAGCGTTCGCCCAGGGCGAAACGGTAGCCCCGGCCGCGCAGGGTTTCGATGGGCTTGAGGCGGTTGTCGGGGTCGAGCTTGCGACGCAGGCGGCCGATCAACACCTCCAACACATTGCTGTCACGGTCGAAATCCTGGTCGTAGAGGTGCTCGGTGAGCGTGGCCTTGGATATCACCTCGCCGGGATGCAGCATCAGATAGGCCAGAATGCGGTATTCGAAGGCGGTCAGTTCCACCGGCTGGCCATCCAGGGTGACCGTCTGCGAGGAGGGATCCAGGCACAGGGGGCCGGCCTGGATGCGAGGCTGGGCGATGCCGGCGCTGCGCCGCACCAGGGCGCGCACCCGCGCCAGCAGTTCCTCCATGTGGAAGGGTTTGACCAGATAGTCGTCGGCGCCGGCCTCCAGGCCTTCCACCTTCTCCTGCCAGCGGCCGCGGGCGGTGAGGATGATGACCGGGAACCGGCGCTGGCCGTCGCGCCAGGCTTGGATCACTTCCAACCCCGAGATGCCGGGCAGGCCCACGTCCACCACCGCGATGTCGTAGTCGTATTCGTTGCCGAGATAACGGCCCTCCTCGCCGTTGTCGCTGCTGTCGACGGCGAAGCCGGCCTGGCCGAGGCGCTCGGCCAGTTGCTCCTTGAGCTGGAGTTCGTCTTCGATGATGAGTGCCCGCATGGCCATCTCTGTTGCCGCTGGGAGAGTTGATTATAGATCGGCGGGCAGACGGAAAAAAACAGCGTCACGCGGCAGCGGGCAAAAAAAAGGCGACTGGGAGGACAGTCGCCAAGGCTTAGGTCTACGGCAATTAAAACCTAAAGGGACAGGATGAAATCAACCAGCTTCTCGATGTTGGCATCGGAGACGCGAGGGGAATAGGGAGGCATGGGCACGCCTTTGGTGACCTCTGTCCAATTGCCTTTACCGCCGGCTTTTACTTTTTTGATCAGGGCTGCGCGGGCCGAGGCATCGCCCTTGTAACGGGCGGCGATATCGTTCCAGGAAGGGCCTACGATCTTGCGCTCGATGGAATGACAGGCAAAGCAGCCACTTTTCTTGGCCAGGGCGACATCGGCCAGGCTGGAGCCGGAGAATGCGATGCCTGCCGCGGCAACCAATAGGGTGATTTTCTTCATCAATCGGTTCCTCGATAATCTGGGGATATGTGATCCTTGTTTTCGGTTTGTTTTGGTTGAGACGATTTCTCGACTGCGGGGCCATCATAGAATCCCGCAGGTGAACGAAAGCTGAATGGAAACCGTCAAGGTGGTTGGGCGTGAGGCCGATATGAACACACCATGGAACACGGGTGACACGCATGACGCCACTGGAGAAATACCGCCAGGACATCGAGCAAGACGGCTTCCTGCCCGACCCTGACCAGCAGGCGGCGGTGCAGGAGACCCAGGCGCTTTATGAGCGGCTGCTCGCTGCGCCGCGGCAAGGCCAGGGTCTGTTGCGACGCTGGCTGGGGCGGCGGCGCGAGCCGGTGCAAGGGCTCTATCTGTGGGGGGGCGTGGGACGTGGCAAGACCCACTTGATCGACAACTTCTATCATTGCCTGCCGTTTGCCGAAAAGCGGCGCCTGCACTATCAGCGCTTCATGCAGGACATTCACCAGGCCTTGCAGCGGCTGCCCAAGTCGCCCGATCCCCTGCCGCGCATCGCAGCCGATCTGGCCCATTCCCTGCGGGTATTGGTGATCGACGAATTCCACGTGGACGACATCACCGATGCCATGATCATGGCGGGATTGCTGGAGGCCTTGTTTTCCCGTGGCGTGACCCTGGTGACCACATCCAACATCGCGCCGGACGAACTCTATCGTAACGGCCTGCAACGCGCGCGTTTCGAGCCGGCCATCGCCCTGCTCAAGCAACATACCCGCTGGGTACGGCTCGGTGGCGAGCACGATTTTCGCCAGGCCCTGCTGCAACAGCACGGTACCTATCATGTGGTGGAAAAACAGCACAGCCGCGACCTGATGGCGGCGCAGTTCCAGCGCCTGGCGGTGGGCAAGGTGCACCGGGGCTGTTGGCACTTGCAGGGCCGCCAACTGGAGGTGGAGGGTTTGAGCGAGGACGTCATCTGGTTTAATTTCTCGGAATTATGTGATACACCGAGATCCGCCGCCGATTATCAGTTGCTGGCACAGAGCTTTGCCACCCTTTGTCTGCATCACGTGCCGGTGATGACGGCGGCCAGCGACGACGTGGCGCAACGTTTCATTCAGTTGATCGATGCCCTCTACGACCAGGGAACCAAATTGATCATGACCGCCGACGCCCCGCCCGAGGCGATTTACCAGGGAGAGCAACTGATGTTCCCCTTCCGGCGCACGATCAGCCGCTTGCACGAAATGCGCAGCAGCCAGTATCTGGGACGTGCGCATCGGCAATGACACACCAACCTAGTGGAGAAAATACATGGCAGAATCGGTAGACGAATTGACCGTGGAATACACCGAAGACGGCCTGGTGACGGTCAAGGAACTGGACAAGAAAGTGCTCACCAAGGGGGCCTGGGCGACGGTGATCTTCCGTTATCAGGACTGGGACCGGCGCAAGGAGGCCTATGGGCCCGACAAGTACACCATCCGCCGCTACCAGAAGCGCAACGGCTATTACCAGCAGAAATCCAAGTTCAACATTTCCAGCAGGGAACAGGCGCAGAACATCATCGCCGCCCTGCAGGAATGGATTGAGGACGCGCAGGATTAATCCTGCGCGTAGCGCACTTCCAGGATGTGGTATACCTTTTCCCCCGCCGGCAGGCGCACCAGCACGTCGTCACCCACGCGGTGTTTCAGCAGCGCCCGGGCCAGTGGTGAGTCGATACTGATCCAGCCGCGCGCAGGGTCGATCTCGTCGGGACCCACCAGGCGATAGACGGCCTGTTCGCCATCCTCGTCCTCCAGGCTGACCCAGGCTCCGAAGAACACCCGTTTACGATCCTCGGGTGGATGTTCCACCACCAC